>JAZNQE010000021.1:0-128183 GCA_045590015.1 Candidatus Onthomorpha sp.
GCTGTGATTGTCTCACTGCCTGCTGTGATTGTACCATTCAATGTTGCACTTTCGTGATCTACAGCTGTTGCTGCCAATGTTGTAACAACAGGTGCTACGATAGGTGCTGCAGTTGTGGTAAAGGTCATTGCTGTTCCTTCAACTGTTCCACTTGCTGTTGTTGCAAATGCCTTGAATGTGTATTCTGTTTCAGCAGTCAAAGCTGTAAGTGTTGCAGTGATTGTTGTACCTGTTGCGTTAACGGTTGTCCAATCTGCTGCCGCAGTTGCTTTATACATGAATCCTTGTGCTGTGATTGTCTCACTGCCTGCTGTGATTGTACCATTCAATGTTGCACTTTCGTGATCTACAGCTGTTGCTGCCAATGTTGTAACAACAGGTGCTACGATAGGTGCTGCAGTTGTGGTAAAGGTCATTGCTGTTCCTTCTACCGTTCCGCTTGCAGTAGTTGCAAATGCTTTGAATGTGTAAGCTGTTTCTGCTGTAAGGTTTGCAACAGTTGCAGTGATTGTTGTTCCTGTTGCATTAACGGTTGTCCAATCTGCTGCTGCAGTTGCTTTGTACATGAATCCTTGTGCTGTGATTGTCTCACTGCCTACTGTGATGGTTCCGTTCAAAGTAGCACTTTCGTGTGTGATTGCTGTTGCTGCAAGGGTAGTAACAACAGGTGCTATAACCTCTCCACCGGATTCTTGTAGGGTTGTGAATGTTATTGTAACCCAATCAGATGTTTGGTCGTCGCATACTGATCTTACTTCAACGGTGTATTGAGTGTTTGCTGTCAAACCTGTCAATGATTTTGTTGTTGCTGTAAGTGCTTCTGCTGTTTCGCCGTTTAGCTTGAACTCATAGCTTGTTGCTGTACCGTTCCAGCTGATTTCTGCAGTTGTTTGTGTGATATTGCTTGCTGCAAGAGCTGTTGGTGCATCGCATGGTTCTGGTTCAGGATCTTCTCCGCTTCCTTCTGCATCATAAACTGTTACGTTATCAATAAGAACTCCGTATCCATAAACACCTTCTGAAACAAATGCTATTTGATATGTTTCACTTGGGTTAGGCAATGCTATTGAATCTAATACCCATTGGTCTGTAGGTCCGTTCATTGTAGCCAATAGTGTCCAAGAATCTTCTGCACTCGCTTTGTAATGAACAGTTAAGCCTTCAACAACACCATCAGATAGTCTTGCATAATCAAATTTAATGTATGGATTTGTTAATGAAGTAAGGTCAAACATTGGAGTAATCAATCTTCCAGATACACCTTCTTCATAAGTATGCCAAATTGCATTTCCTGAAATAAATGTAATAACACCTAATTCATTTTCATCTATTACAGCCCATGCATCATCATAAATATAAGACATTCCTTGAATAGCTTCTGTTGACCAGCAATTTGCTCCTGCTTCAAAGTCTTGTACATAAGGATAAGCAGTAATAGCATCACAAAGTGTAGCGAATGTAATTGGAGTTGTAGGGTTTGATTCTTCGTCTCCACAATCTGTTGTTACATAAACAGAATATGTTGTTGAAGCACTAAGATCTGTTAATTCAATTGATGTTTCACTTGCAGAAACCATAGTATATTCTTCTTCGCTTGCTGCTTTGTAATATACATTCCATGCAGAGTGAGATTCATCATTGTCTGTCCAAGAAATTGTTGCAGATGTAGTTGTTATTGCTGAGGCAACAACTGCTGTAGGTTTTGGACAAGTTATTTCTTCTCCCGCTCCTTCAACGCTTACGTTGTCAATTATTGCCGGTGGATTATTTTGAACACTTCCGTCATTTCTCCACAAGAATACAAGTTTTTGTAATCCGTTAGGGGCAACATTTTCTATTGTTATATCTTTGTGAACTGTTCCACTTTGTTGATTGATTATTGCTCCACCTATTGTTCCTGTTGAATAAGAATTTGAAGCATAATCAACGGAATAATTTGTTGTAGGGTCAATTGCAACCGTAGGGTCAACAAAGAATACTTTCAAATAGTCCCAACTACCTTCTCCATTAACTGTTACATCAAAACTAATTCTTATCGAGTCTGTCGCTCCTAATTGGAATAGTTTTTCTGCTACAACAACTCCTGCAGAACCTGCATAGGTTGCAGATGTTCCGCCGTCAGATGAAATAAATAATTCTCCACTTGTTCCGCCTGTTCTTGTTCCAACATACCATTGATTTGTACAAGTAGAGTTTCTTAATAACCAACCATTTGCTCCTTCTGCTTCAAAGTCGCAAGTGTAAGGTATTTCAACAGGTTCTTGAAGTGTTGTTGCTGCTATTGCATTAGATACAACTGCTTGCTCTGAGCCACAATGTGCAGTTACTGTGATTATGTATCTTGTTGCAGATGTAAGATCGGTAAGTGTAAATGGTGATTCAGTGACGGTTGCTGTTAGTTCTTCTTCTGAGCCTTCTGCACTATAAGTAATAGTGTAACTGTCTGCTCCTGTTTCTGTCCAAGCAACGTCTATTGTAGATGTTGTTATGTTTTCTGCAGTTACGCCTTGAACTTGAGAACAAGGAGAAACAATCAATGATACATTATCAATAGCCGCAGGAGTTACTAATTCAGCATCTATTGTATAACCAAGTGCTGTGAATACCAAACGTTTTTCTCCTGTAACATTTCCAAGATAAACTCTTTCTGTTTGCCATTCGTCAGAACCTGTAACTACTGCTATCATATCAGCAGAGTTTAATAAACCTGTTGCAAGAGGTGCTACATCTACAAGATATGCTGCTATACCTCCGTAAACACTATTTCCTTCTTGACGACCTGTTACTTTCCAATCAAATGTAAGTTCAAATTCGTCTTCAGTTTCACCGAAATCAAAGTCTTTCCATAGGTGAGACTTTGTTTGTGAAGAAGATAATGTTGCTGCATAAGATTCTCCGTCATTTGAAATGTATGCTGCAGGTGCTTCATTACCTGTTGCTTCTCCTACAACCCAAACATTTGCTGTGTTTGCTGCACTTGTTTCACTCCAAACACCTTCATCAAATGTTGTTTCGTAAGGAACAAGTTCCGCAGCAGATATTGTTGTGAATGTTGCTGTTGCCCATTCAGATTCTCCATCTTCACAAATTGCTCTTACAGCAAATGTATATGTTGTTTCAGGATTTAAGTCTGTCAATTCAATTGGGTCTGTTGTTGTAACCTCTACAGAAGTTCCAGATGTAGGATCTGCATCCTCTCCTTCTACTACTACGTATTCCCATGTTGTTGCATCACCATAATAACCAAATGTTGCAGTTGCAGTTGTTGAAGTAATAGTTGCATCAGATACTTCAATATTATAAGGATTAGGACACGCAGAATAATCTTCTACTGCTATGTTGTCAATACAAACATAGTTGTCTGCATTAGATACTGTACTTTCAGAATAGAATGCAAAACGAACTGTACCAACTATTGGTTCTTCATTTTCATCTACAAGTCTGTAAACATAACGTTGCATTTGAAGACCTAAATCAGAATAGTTGTGTTCTGTATCTTCATCTCCGTCTGCAAATACAAGACCATTTGCAATATCCCAAGATGCACCATTGTCAAGAGAAACTAATATCATAACTCTATCATCTGAAGCTGCACCAGGGGCTGTGTTAGTACCATATTTTCTCAATCCAAGGTCAAATGCTATTTGTTTTGCAACTCCATCGTCTGCCAAATTGATACAAGGAGATATTGCCCAGAAAATATAACCTGATGTAGAATACAGCTCTGAACGAAGCATATTTGATGTAGTTTCTCCACAAGCAAAGTTACTTACCCAACCCCAACAATATGTTGATGTTGATGTTGTTAATTGACTTGTTTGAATTGTTCCACTTGCAGGAAGTAATCCAGCTTTTCTTTCCCAACAAGATGGTTCTGTATATGGACTTACATCAAAGTTTTCATACCAAGGAGTTTGTAATGATTGACAAGGAGTATAAACATTTACTTGATTTGCAAATGCTGGTTCTTCTCCATCAGCACAAATAACACCTACTTGAACTTGATATTCTGTTTGGAAAGCAATTTCATTTATTGTATAAGGGAAATCATCTATTGTAAGATCCGGAATTTCTATCCATTCTCCACTTGTTGCTTCTTTGTATCTCAAAACATAAGGAACCCCTTCGTTTACTTCATCTGTCATTTCAACAACCAATACACCGCCTGTTTCGCTTTCTTCTGTTTCTGTAAATACAACATTTGTTTCTAATGAAGTAGAAGTACAAGTAGCTGCTGTAATTGATAAATTATCAACAACACCAGGGATACCATCTGTACTACCTGAGTCATTATACCAACGGAACATTAAGTTGTAAACTCCTTCCAATTCTCCTGCAGGAATAGCAGTGCTGAATGATTGCCAAGTTGAATTATTATACAATCTATCTGTTACAGTAATTCCTTCTGTAAATTCGCTACCATTAGGAACAAGTTTTACTTCCATATAGTCATATATAGAATTAGAAGATGAAGATATATAGAATTCTCCTACACACTTCCAATCAAATGAAATATGTATTTCTCCTGTTGGTTCAATAGAGATAGGTAATGAAGCAAATGCTGTTGAAGATGGAGAAGTAGTATAGTTTACTGTTGCTCCGTTATCATTTGAAACATACAAAGCACCACCCCCTGTTGGAGTACCTGATTCATCAACTGTATTATTATCTGCTGTTCCTATTACCCAACTATTAGTTGAACTATTTGAAGTATATGATAAAACAGGAGTTGTTTCAGGAGTATCAAAATCAAATGATACAGGAAGAGCATAAACGATAGGAATAGTTGCAGTAACAGGTTCTGTCCACGCTCCGCCACATGATTGTTGTGCAGCAAAGATATATGTTGTTCCTTCTGTCAAATCTGTTATTTGGAATGGTAATTCATCATCAGCAGCAATAGAAACAGTTTGTGCACTTTCAGGATCAAATTCTTCTCCTTCAATCACCTCTGCGTATGCTACTGTAACGCCTGCTTCTCCAATATTTGCTGTATTGTAACTAACGTATGCAGAATGATCTCCACCATCTACTGTCAATCCATAAACATCAGGACAATCAGGGATTTCACTAATTGAGAAATCATCAATATAGAATGTAGATGACTTTTGTCTTACTGCAAGAGCCAAACGAATATTTCCAGTGTATTCATTCAAGAAAACCTCTGCCATATTCCATTCACCTGTTGCTTGACCTGCTGTGTTGATTGATGTAAGCAATGTAAAGTTTGCTGTATCTGCCATTGAGGTGTAATCAGTTTCACTTGCATCAAGCACCATTACATCTATTACAGGAGCATTTGAAGTTGAAGATGTTTTGTATTGGAAATTCAATCTTTCGTTTCCTGTCATTTCAAATATAGGAGTAATCATCCAATCAGAAAAATCGTAAGTATAAGTTGTACCATAGAAATACAACGCTTTTGATTCTTCTAATCCGTTTCCTGAAGAAAGTGATGACCAATAATAAGAAGAAGAACCTCCATTTACATTATACCAACAATTAAGAGCACTTCTATTTGCTCTTGCTGAATCTTGGATCGCGATAAATGAATTTACATCAAAGTTTTCAACGTAAGGGTATTCTGATATTGAATTACAAAGAGTCCAATCAACATAAGTGTCAGAGGTAACTGCAAGTTCACTTCCACCACAATTTGCTGTTACTTTATACTCTACTCTTGAAGAGTATGGTAAATCAGTTACTGCAATAGGACTTGTTCCTTCTGCTGTGTACCAAGTTGTATCACCTGAATATCTATATGATACAATATATTCAGCATCTTCGTTTAATTCATCTGTAACCTCAACATTCATCGTAACACTTCCGTCTGCGTCTTCCATTGTTGTAGTAAATTCATTAACTCTTGCACAAGGTGTAGAGAAAATGTAAAGATTATCGATTGATGCAGCAGGGTTTTCTCCACCACCACCATCATTTCTCCATGAAATTACCAATTGATACGCTCCGGGGGCTATATCATTAGGGAATGGTATGGCAACCCTTACCCACTGATTGGCATTTGAAGCACTTCTTCCTATCATGGAAGAAGGTACAGCATTAGTCGTAGGAAGCGTTGTTCCAAGCGGGAATAAAGACACAACAACTTCGTCCCAACTTAATTCCCCTACGGCTTTATAGTCAAATTCAATTCCATAGTATGTATCATCTTCTATGTTTATAAGAGTAGCAAGATGTGCAACTGCAGCATCTCCGTCAGGATCATAAGAATTCGTTACTCCGTTGTCATTACTTATGTAAAGGCCTTGACCCATCGGTGTTTCTCCTTCTTCAACAGCCTCGTTTGAACCCAAAGGTCCCAAGTACCATTGATTTGCTCCCGTGCCTGAAACCGTCCATAAATCCCAGTTTTCCAAAGATTCCAACTCATCGAAATTTTGTTCGTATGGAATTTCTATCATATCGCTTTCTTGAGGAAGGGTCCAGAAAGAAATAATTCTTTCATTGCTGTTTTCTTCATCACATACCGACCAAAGTTTTACTTGATACTCTGTGTACGATTCAAGACCTGACAAAGAATAAGAAAAGTCTGTTATGTTTTCACTTGCAATAGTCCATTCTTCTTCGGTCGTTGTTTTGTAAGCCAAACCGAATGTAGTAATGTTTTCATCAGCTATTGCCCAATTGATTGTTGCTTCCGTTTGTCCCAGACCAGAATAAGTTATGTCTGAAGGAGGATAGCAGAAGCCTTCCATGGAGTTCATTTCAAGCTTTATCACAGGAACACTCGTGGCAGAGGAGCCGGAACCCGGGTTAGTATTAATAAAATACTCGGTTCCATCACTATAAACATACTTCGACGAACCTCCATTAGAAACATGTCTAAAAGTCGGACCCGTAGCCCAAGCAGTTCCATCTCTTATGACCGCAATAAGCAAATTGCCTGCTCCGGTATATGGAAACGGTGTTGTCAAGTCAAAAGTATTTGTTCCGACAGACCAACTTGCAGGACCGGAATATACTTCTGTAAAATCATTTCCCACCATAAAAGATGAAAGAGTAGAATTATCCACTTCCTTCATGTAAATCTTGAAAGTTCCATTGCTATATGAGTTCGAGGAAACATAGTAACTGATGCTTGTTATCATCCCCGACTGCAAGGAATTTGCGGGATAAAGAGATTCCGTAAACGAATTTTGATACAACATATACATCGGAACATAACTTGATGTTGTTGATGTTGTCGTATCACCGACGACGACTGTCGTCTGGGCCGACAATTGCATGGCGAATATGATCGCCATCGTCAAAAAGGAAAGTAATCTTTTCATACATTCACTATTTAAGTTAATACTAATTTTACTTTGAAGGTCCAAAATTACCAAGAAAAAACTTATTATCCAAATTTTACAATAACTTTTTATCCCCTAAAAAAGAAAAGGAAATTCATTTTAACAATGGCACGCAAATTGCTTAGCAAAATATATCATATTTCTCATCTGAAATACAAAAACTTAAGATTTTCATATTCTTACAAAATACAGCTAAACAAATTAAAAGAAAAAAAATACAAATAGGACGGAGTAAAACGAGTATATTTCGGCAAAATTGCCTTTTTCTTCCTTTTCGCAAACAAGTTTTACAAGACTATTCTATAAAGAAAATATTCTGCAAATTCTCTTTATTCGTCTTACGAGAATAAAACAAAGAAACATTCTGCTCAAATCAAGAAAGGATATTCTGAAACAAAGATTCATTTTACCCAAATCAAGAAAGAATTTTGCAAAACAAAGAATCGTTCTGCGGGGATAACAAATAAAAAAAACCGAAACAAGATTTCGATAATTCCAATCTTGCTTCGGTTGTAGTATTTTTCTACTTTGAGAATATGTTTCGCTATTAGATAAGCTCAGCTAATCTTTCTGCCAAATCGCAAACTCTGTTTGAATATCCGTTTTCGTTATCGTACCATGATACAACTTTCACGAAATTTCCGTCCATAACCATTGTAAGTTTTGAATCGAAAATAGATGAATGTGGATTTCCAACAATATCACAGCTTACGATAGGATCTTCTACATATTCCAAGATTCCTTTCATAGGACCTTCTGCTGCTTCTTTTACTGCTGCATTGATTTCTTCTACAGTTGCTGTTTTTTCCAATTCAACCGTCAAATCGACAACAGAACCATCAGGTGTAGGAACACGCATTGACAATCCGTGTAGTTTTCCTGCCAATTCAGGGATTACCAAACCAACGGCCTTTGCTGCACCTGTCGATGTAGGTATTATAGAACATGCTGCTGCTCTTGCTCTTCTCAAATCTTTGTGTGGAAGGTCTAAGATGTGTTGATCGTTTGTGTAAGAGTGAACAGTGTTCATCAAACCTCTCTTAATACCGAACTTGTCATTCAAAACTTTTGCTATCGGTGCCAAGCAGTTTGTTGTGCAAGATGCATTAGATACACAAGTCATTTCTTTTGTCAATATGCTGTCATTAACACCCAATACCACAGTTGCATCAACATCTTCTGCTTTGTCTGCAGGAACAGTAAGTATCACTTTTTTAGCACCTGCTTTGATGTGTTTTGTCATCTTTTCTTTTGTCTTGAAGATACCTGTTGATTCGATTACGATATCAACTCCCAATTCTCCCCAAGGCAATTGTTCCGGATCTCTTTCAGAATAAACTCTTATTCTCTTTCCATTAACAACAAGGTACTCGCCATCTGCCTTTACTTCTCCGTCAAAACGTCCGTGAACAGAGTCATATTTCAATAGATGTGCAAGAGTTGAAGCATCTGTCAAGTCGTTTATTGCCACTACCTCAACATTCTTCTTCTTTTGGATGTTTCTAAAAGAAACTCTACCAATACGGCCAAATCCGTTAATTGCTACTTTAACCATAACTATTATGTATTAAAATTTTACTGAAAATATTTTTGCAAAGATAGTACTTTATTTCGTTATGAACAAACATTTATTGAACGAATATCTTTTTCTCAACCTCTGACCACAGCGCATTGAAAAGTAAATCACCTTGTAAATAATATCCGTTCAGCGTTAAATGTACTCTGTCTTTTTGCATCAATTGCCGATCTACCCATTTGCTCGAAGCACCCTCTCCTCCCATTACTTCATACCAATCCCATACCGCACAATTGTTTTGTTTTGCCACTTCTTTTATAATGTTTCTTGCTTCTTTCATTCGTTTGTTTACATGTTTTCTCTTATACCAACAATCCGAAGGTGTTGTCAGCAATATCGCCACATCGGGTATTTGTTCTCTGATTTTAGCTACAAACTCGGTCAGATTGCTTGCAAAACTCTCCACTCCGCTTGCTTCATAGCAATCATTTGTCCCAAGGCTTATTATAATCAAATCAAGACCAAGTGTTTTCAAACTCTCATCCGATTTTATCTTCAAATAATGACGTGCTTCGGCAGAATTGACACCCGTAACGTTATACACAACGCCCGCATCTTCGTTATCGAAATAAAATCCATGGATAAACAACGTATCGTTTGAAGTTTTGTTCACGCTTATGTTTATTGTGTCCGTATAACCGTTAAGAGTGAAAACTGTATATCCGTCTTCTACGCCGACTTTTTTATACGAAGGATAATCTATATCTATTCTCTCTTGTGGTTTAAGCGGAGAGTGATATATCCGAACCTTGTCAAAATCATATTTTATCGGATTTCGATGATTTACGGCTATCCTTATGCTGGCATTTTTCTCTGTTGTATAAACGGTGTTTGCGAAGATGGTACTTTGTTCTTTTGATAGGATGTTGTAATGCTGCCATTGAGTTCCATAAGTTATCTTATAACTATCGGGGCATCCTTTCATATAGGGACAAATCATACCTCTTGCTCCTTGTAATCCGAGAAAAATGCTCTGAAAATTGGCTCTGACTCTGCCTGAAAAGAAATCCGCCTGCAAATGCGAATCTCCGATATGAAGTATTCTTACTTGTCCTTTTCCCAGCTTTATCATAGGGGAAAATTTCTTGTAAATGCGTTCGAATTGTAAGGAGGAATTACCGTAATACGTAATTAGGTTCGATTCGATATTAAGAAACGAATAATTGCCTACTTGTTTTAGCTGAGCAAAACCCAATTGTGACCCCAAAATCAGGGACAAACACAAAACAAGTCGCAACCTCAACATTATATATTGGCTGTTATTTCTCTGAATTTCTTTTCTAAACTTCCGCCCGCAGCTAACTGTTCCGTTTTATCATCGGCTACAAGTCGTCCGTTATTGATTATGATTACTCTTGAGCAGACTGCCTCGACTTCTTGCATGATGTGAGTTGATAAAAGTATGGTCTTTGATTGTCCTATTTGCTTTATGAGGTTTCTTATCTCTAACAGCTGATTCGGATCCAAACCTGTTGTCGGCTCATCCAAAATCAACACCTTCGGATCGTGAATAAGAGCTTGTGCTAAACCGACACGTTGCTTATAACCCTTGCTTAACGTTCCTATCTTTTTGTTTGCCTCTTTTTCAAGTCCGGTAAGAGCAATCACTTCTTCTACTCTCGCTTTTCTTAACTTTCGTTCTATCTTGTGGATTCCTGCAACAAGCAAAAGGAATTCACGAACATACATATCATAATAAAGAGGATTCTGTTCGCTAAGGTAACCTACCGAACGTTTTATCTCCATTTGATGTTCGAAAATATCATATCCGCAAATCTCTGCACTGCCCTCTGTGGGTGGAATAAAGCATGTCAAAATCTTCATCATTGTTGATTTCCCTGCTCCATTAGGTCCAAGCAATCCGACAATCTCCCCTTCACCAATTGAAAGGCTAACGTTGTCCAATGCTTTTTGCGTTCCGTATACTTTGCTGATGTTTTTAATTACAATCGACATACTCTAATCTCTTTTGAAGTGCGAAATTACGCAAAAAAAACGTACATTTGCAGAATCTTAGATAGAATTTATGAGAATAACGGCAAAAAAAGATTCAAACCTACTTGAATTACTTGGAGACTTTTTCCAAGAAACATCAACAACGAAGTTGAAAAAAATAATAATGTATGGGAGCGTAAGCTATAAAGGAGCAATTGTTAAAAGTTTGGAATTGATAATACCAAAAGGCGAATCGGTAGAATATACCAAATATAAGGGAGGGGCAAAGATAGCGAAACAAAAAACAAGTTTGCCCGTGATTTATGAGGATCCGAATTTGATAATAGTAAACAAGTCGAGTGGGTTACGTTTCCTTTCAAAAGTTTCCTACAAAGGGCAAACGGTTAGCAGTATGGTAAAATCGTATTTGAAAAGGAAGCATGGGGACAGAGCGAATGCTTATGCAATCTACAGGGTCGATGATTTGGAATCGGGTTTGAGCATATTGGCAAGAGATAAACGCACAGCAAATATAATGACTTTGGCATGGGATAGAGAAGTAGAGAAAAAATATCTCGGCATAGTAGAGAACCCACTAATCGAAAGCAAAAAGAGATACATAAACTACGAGATACAAGGAACACAACAAAAAAACGAGCAATCGGAGGCGAGAACTATTTCTTTGCAATACGAACTAAAAGAAGACATAGCAGTAAAAGACGAAACATTTCACTTGATAGAAATAAATCAAACAAAGGGAGATGTATTCGATTGCAGAAAAATGTTTGAACAAATAGGCAATCCGATAGTTGGAGATACAAACATAGGAAAAACGAAATACAAGAACAACTATATGAAACTATGTCTTGTAGGCTTGAAATTCAAACATCCAATAACAAAAGCAACAATCAAACTACACATATCAGCACCAAAAAGTTTCTATACAATAAATCAGTAAAACCCAATCAAAATGCGAACAATCACCATAGGCGAAATAATCACAGACTTAGACAAAACAATCCCACTAAGCTGGCAAGAGTCATACGATAATGCAGGCTTGCTATGCGGCAACAAAGAAGAAAAATGTACAGGCATATATGTATGTTTCGACATCAGCGAATCGGTAGTCGAAAAAGCAATCGCAAACAACTGCAATCTCATCGTCTCCCACCATCCCTTGGTATTCAGAGCGATGAAACGCTTTACGAGCAAAGACAATGTAACGACCACACTACTGAAAGCCATAACAAACAACATTGCCCTTTATTCCTCCCACACAAATCTTGATGCATCTAATCCGGGTGTAAATACTATTCTTGCGAATAAATTAGGAATAAGAAACATAAGGCCGTTATGTGAGGATACAAGAACGAATGAAGAAGGATTCTTCGGAATTGGTGGCATTGGAGAATTGGATGAAGCAACTGAATTGAAAGAATATCTTTTGCATATCAAAAAAACGCTCAATATTCACAACATCAAATATATTGAAGGGAAAAAAGATAAAATCAAAACCGTAGCATTTTGTGGCGGAAGCGGATCTGAATTTATCGATGACGCCTTAAGACACAATGCAGATTGTTTTCTTACAGCAGATATTAAATATCATCAGTTTTTAGACTGCGAAAAACAAATCGCATTGGCAGACATAGGGCATTTTGAAAGCGAATCATTTATAAAAGAACACCTTATTGCTTTATTATCAGAAAAATTTTGTAATTTTGTACCCCTATTCATGGACTCAGCTCCTAATAAGGTAAAGAATATTTAATAAATACAACATATACAGATGGCAAAGAAAGTAAAAGAAGCAGAGACTCCGAAACCCGTATTCAAAAGCGAAGAAGCGGATTTGGCGGTAGAGAAGCGATTGATTGCTCTTTACAGATTGCAACAAATTGATTCACAAATTGATAAAATAAGAATCATCAGAGGGGAACTTCCATTGGAAGTACAGGATTTGGAAGACGAAACAGAAGGTCTTAAAACCAGAATAGGTAAATTTAAGGATGAAATAGTTGCTTGCGAAGAATCGATAGAAGAAAAGAAACAAAAGATAAAAGAAAGCGATGCTTTGATTGCAAAGTATTCTGACCAACAAAACAACGTTCGCAACAACAGAGAGTACGAATCTTTAGCAAAAGAAATAGAGTTTCAAGAGCTTGAAAAGCAACTTTGCGAAAAAAGAATCAGAGAAGCAAAAGCTAACATCGAAAACTATAAGGGTGAAATAGAAAAATACACCGAAATCTTCGATGAAAAAATAAAAGATCTTGAAATAAAGAAATCTGAACTCGATGAAATAATCAAAGAAACAGAAGAAAGAGAAAAGGTATTGGTTGCAAAAGCAGAGGAGAACGAAAAACTTATCGAAGAAAGATACCTTACAGCTTTCAAACGTATTCGCTCAAACGCTAGAAACGGTTTAGCTGTCGTTACTGTGGATCGTGATGCTTGCGGAGGATGTTTCAACAAAATTCCTCACCAACGTCAAATGGATATACGCATGCACAAAAAGATTATCGTATGTGAGTATTGCGGAAGAATATTAGTTGACCAAAGCATAGCAGCTGAAGTAGAAGACGAATTGAAAAACGAAAATGTATAAATATTTTGCAAATGCCTTGATTGTAAATGAAGGCAGAGAAGAATATGGTAACATATTAGTCAAAGCAAATCGGATAGAGGCAATCAGCAATGATCCTCTATCCGATTTGCCTTTAGATACCGAGTATATAGATTGTACAGGACTGATTGCAATTCCTGGAATTATCGATGCTCATGTTCACTTTCGCCAACCGGGATTAGAGTATAAAGCAGATATGTCTTCCGAAAGCAAAGCTGCTTTGGCAGGAGGAGTTACCACCGTTTTGGAAATGCCGAACACAAATCCTACAACGACAAGCGAAAAAAGTTTAGAGGACAAAATCAAACTTGCAAATGAAAATATGTATTGCAATTATGGTTTTTTCTTCGGTCTAACAAATAGCAACTATTCAACAGCTAAAACAATAGCTCGCGATAACTGTTGCGGACTAAAACTTTTCCTTGGTTCATCTACAGGCAATATGTTGGTTGATGACAAAAACAGTCTGAGAGAACTTTTTTCGATAACCGACAAAGTGATTTCCGCTCACTGTGAAGATGAATCCATCATCAGAAAAAACACAGCTGAATACAAAGAACGCTATGGAGATAAAGCAACAGCAAAACTTCATCCTTTGATTAGAAGTTCGGAAAGTTGTTATCAAAGTTCTGCATTTGCCGTTCAGATGGCAAAGGAAAACAATACACGCTTTCATATTGCCCATTTGACAACAGAAAAAGAATTGTCGTTGCTTACGGAAGGCAATATCGAGAACAAGCGAATCACTGCCGAAGTTTCTCCAATTCATCTTTGGTTTTGCGATGAGGATTTCGAGAAATACGGCAACCTTATCAAATGTAATCCAAGCGTGAAAACAGAACAAGACAGACAGGCATTGAGAGCCGCACTGAGAAACGACAAAATCGACATCATAGCAACAGATCATGCACCTCATCTGAAAGAAGAAAAACTCAAACCATACTTCGAAGCACCTTCAGGCATACCTTCAATACAACATTCCTTGCTCATAATGCTGCAATTAGTCAAACAAAAAGAACTTTCTTTGACAAAATTAGTTGAAAAAATGGCACACAATCCTGCAAAACTTTTTGACATAAAAGAGAGAGGATACATCAAAAAAGGCTATTTTGCAGACATTGTACTGATAAATTCAAACAAAAAAACACATATTACAAAAGAATCTTTGTTCTCAAAATGCGGATGGTCACCATTCGAAGGAGAAACATTTGACAACGAGATTGTTGCAACATATCTTAATGGTGAAAAAGTTTATCAAAACGGCAAAGTTTCAGAAGCAAAATTTGGAGTAAAAATATAAAAAATCAAAAAATCTCTCAAAAAAATTTGGTGGAATCAAAAAAGCGTTGTATCTTTGCAAACGCAAACGAGAGAGGGAGTATAGCTCAGCTGGTTTAGAGCATCTGCCTTACAAGCAGAGGGTCTTAGGTTCGAATCCTAATACTCCCACAAACGAAAAGACAAAGCATCTGTGTAAATTCGCAGATGCTTTTTTCGTATGAATGATTTATCAAAAGCAAAAAAGCAATCAATGAATCTGTTCGATTTTTCTTTCGACAATCCGCTCACGTTTGCTCAAGCAACTTTTTGGATATTCCTTGCAGTTGTCTTACTCTTCTATTCTCCAATCAAGAATAAATTTCGAGCTCGACATTTCTACCTTTTTGCCGTCAGTATGTTCTTTTACTATCTGTCAAGCGGTAAATTCGTCATCCTTTTACTCATAACAACAATCCTGACTTACCTTTCGGGAAAAGCGATTTTCCGTTTCAAAAAGAAAAGTCTCAAAAAGTTTTTTCTCTCATTGGGTGTCGTTATCAGTCTCGCCTTTCTTGCTTATTTCAAATACACATATTTCATTGTCGATATAATAAACACATATTTTGCAACCAACATAAAGGCTGTGGATTATCTTGCTTTATTTTCCAACAACAGCTTCGGGACAGAATTTTCCATTGATAAAATCATACTGCCCGCAGGAATATCGTTCTACACCTTTCAAGCGATTTCCTACATTGTGGATATATACCGACAAAGATTGAAAAAGCAACCCTCATTTGTTGATTTTGCGTTTTATCTCAGTTTTTTTCCTTCGCTTGTTGCAGGTCCGATAGTCAGAGCTAACGAATTCTTACCGCAACTCGAAAAACCATATTCGCTAAGTAAGAAAGAATTCTCATGGAGTTTGTTTTTCATTCTTAACGGTCTAGTAAAGAAGATAATAATTTCGGATTACATAAGTGCTAACTTTGTGGATAGAGTTTTTGAAATGCCACAATTGTACTCTTCTTTCGAGAATCTTTTGGCTGTGTACGGATATGCATTACAAATCTATTGCGATTTTTCGGGTTATACGGACATTGCGATAGCGGTTGCTTTGTTATTCGGATTCAGATTGCCACAGAATTTCAATTCTCCTTACAAATCGTTCAACATAACCGAGTTTTGGAGACGTTGGCATATAAGTCTGTCGGCTTGGCTCAAAGATTACCTTTACATAAGTCTTGGAGGAAATCGCAAAGGACAGTTCAGACGCTACATAAACTTAATGCTTACAATGTTAATCGGTGGATTATGGCACGGAGCAAACCTTCGATTTATCATTTGGGGCGGTTTGCATGGTTTGGCTTTGGTTTTCGACAAACTGATTAAAAGACTGACCGATATTTTCGAGAAAAAAACATTTTTCAAATTCATCTCGCTTTTTATAACCTTTAACTTCGTATGCTTTTGTTGGATATTCTTTAGGGCAAACGACACAACAACTGCCTTGAATATCATTTCAAACATCTTCAGTCCTTATAACGTCGAAATCATTCCTGCAATACTCACCTCATATTGGAAACCGCTACTTTTGATTCTTGCAGGCTACATAATCCATTGGCTTCCTAAGACAGCCAAAGAT
Organism: Candidatus Onthomorpha sp.; assembly: GCA_045590015.1. Lineage (GTDB taxonomy): Bacteria > Bacteroidota > Bacteroidia > Bacteroidales > P3 > Onthomorpha. The sequence continues at coordinate 16,356 of JAZNQE010000021.1, forward strand.
GCAATTCGTGAATGTTTCATCAAGACTCCAATCGCACCGCAACTACTTGCAGCAATCATCACCGCTGTTTTGCTTTATCAATTCAAGACGGCAGACATACAAGCTTTTATTTATTTCCAATTCTGATAAATACAAGGTATTAAATCTGCAGAACAGAGAGTCCACAAGACTACAAGCATATATCTTGTTGCCTATGGACTTGTCGGTTTCTGATTTCTCGAAAATAAATCAAAGAATCGCTCAAACGAATCAAAGAAAGAATTTTCTGAAATCAAGATTCATGGCAACCGATCAAAAACTTAACAATCGCCGGCAAAATGACAATTTTCCCATTTTTCTTCTCCATTCTTTTTGTCATTACTTAAAAAGCAGCTAAATTGCTTTCAGGAAAACCAAACCTTAATTTACTTTCCATACTTTAATCTTCCCATTGTCCAAAGCCACAACTATATGATTCCCATCCGGACTGAAATCTACAGTCCAAATAAAATCGCAGAACTGTTCTATGGTTCTAAAACATTTTCCACTATCAACACTCCAGATTCTCACATATCCATCATCTGAAGCAGAGGCGATAAGTTTCCCATTGGGGCTGAATTTTGCAAAACGCATAGTCCAGCACTCCCAATCGGAAAATGTTTGCAATAATTGTCCGCTATTAACATCCCATATCTTAATAGAATTATCCCAACCTGTTGATGCAATATATTTACCATCAGGACTGAAATAAGCTGTTTCAGTATAATTATTATGTCCATACAAGGTTCTGATACACTGTCCTGTATTTGCATCCCATATCTTAACTGTTTTGTCCCACGAAGTTGAAGTTATCAGTTTGCCGTCAGGACTATAACCTGCCCAAAGAACCCATTCGTGAGTATGTCCTGTCAAAGTTTTTAGGCACGCTCCAGTATTTGCATTCCAAATCTTAAGAGTACCATCATCCGAAGCAGAAACTATGCGACTGCCATCGGGACTGAAATCTGCCCAATTAACATAATCAGTATGTCCAGTAAGTGTTTTCAAACACTCTCCCGTATTCGCATCCCAAATTTTAATAGTCTTATCCCACGAAGCAGAAACTATGCGTGTGCCATTAAAGTTATAATTTGCCGATGCTACATAACTATCATGTGCAGTCAAAACATTCCAACATTGACCGCTGTTTGCATCCCATATTCTGATAGATTTATCATTCGAAGCACTGACTATGCGACTTCCGTCTGGGCTATAGAATGCGGAATTAACTTGATCAGTATGTCCTTCCAAAGTCAGTAAACATATAGGTTGATGTTGATTAGTGTTTCCATTATTCACGCTGTCATCTTCCCCATCTTCACAGGCAGTAAACATTGCTACAGAACTGCAAAGCAAAAATAAAAAACATAATTTCTTCATAAGCGTAATTTCTTTTTTGTGATTGTGAATTTTTCTTTTTATTACTCGAAATATAGAGTTGAAAAGAAAGTCGCAAAGTTATCAACCCTGCGACTTTCATAAATTATCTGTGTTAGAAATTCAAAGAAATTCCGACTCCTGTGGTAACTGACGATGACAAATTACCGTTTGGAGAAAGCAGGTTGTTATAAGAAACCTCCGGACGGAAACCCAAAGATGCTTTTTTGCCTATTGGGAAACATACATAACCGTTTTGCATATTCACATTACGGGCTATCTTCACTGCATCGACAATGGAATAAATCATCATCCCGAGATGTGCTCCCAAAAGCGGAAGTCCGACTGGTACAAACAAATAATAAGGATCTGCTATCAGAATTGTTGTAAATGCTCCAGCAAATGCAACCGTCCAACCAAAGCATATCCAACCGCTTCCCGAACGCCAATTACTTGCATACAACTGTCCGGCTCCCGGAAAGAAAAACGAAAGTACTCCGGCAGCTCCGACACTTTTGTAACCTTGACCATAACCCATGTTATAAGCACGAGATTGCACCATCTCTTTGGTCATCTTTTCTATTTCCTCTATTTTGTAAACGAAAATATTACCATCGCTGGTTTGAATCTTGATACTTACTCCGGGAACCTGTTCAACAATGATTCCTCTTACCATTCCACCGTTTTTCAAATAAACAACGTCTTTCATCTGTCCTTGTGCGTACATTGTCAATCCTGCAAACAAGACCGCCAAAAGCACCAATAATTTTTTTACCATAACATTAAGTTTTTTAATTATTAATAAATTGAATCACAAACATACTCAGCATAATATGCCTCTCTGTATAGATTCTTTATTTCTTCATCAAACTCTTCGAATTCTATGTATTGACATTCTCTGTCGGGATCTATTCTGAGCTCTGTCCTGATTGCCGTCATGTTGTCGTTGTAATCATATAATTTGACGAAACATTCACACTCTTGGAAAACCAATTCACAAGAAGTAAAGCAAATAGATACCAACGCCAATGCTACTGTAATTAAAATCTTTTTCATAGTCAATCGTTTTTTTGTTAAAGCTAAAACTCCTGGCAATTGTAATAGTATCGTGAAGCTTCATACATCAGATCCTGAGTGCCGTCAGAGAAATCCGTTTCATTGATTTCATAGCATTCTTTGCCAGTTTCGACAATTTCATTGCGTTCGGTATAGAACACATCTTCGTAAAGAACTCCCAGAATGTACTCATCTTCGTATGCAACAACTTCACAATAACACTCTTTCTTGTTTGTACAAGAACTCAAGACAATTGCCATCAACAAAGCAATGCCCGATAATTTTAATACTTTCATTTGAATATGTTTTTTTAGATTCTGCCTAAGTCCCAAGGGCTGTAATTTAATTTTTCATCGACTTTGCAGACATAAAAAAGCGAGGGACTTGCATCTTATCGTTTTTCTGAGGTTCTGGAATACCTGTTAGTCAAATAAGAAAGGCCCACGAGACGAGTCGTGAGCGTTCTCTGCTTAACTATTGACTAACTTGTTTAGAAATTTTCCAGATTTCAGAAAAACAAGGATAAGCAAAAACGCTGTTATATCTTGCTGTAAATTACTGTTTTTTAATAACTAATATTCTTTGTCTCCTGCTATTTTTTTATGTTTTTAATTTAAAGATTGAAAATTTTATGACAATTTCTGCCTACAAAGATAGAAAACTTTCCCCATTTGACAAAATTTTTTCAAAGAAGTTTTCACTATTCTCTTATCTCGACAAGAATAGGTTCTTCTTACTTTTCATACTTATTCCCCATGTTTTGATTGTTATCTATTATCAAAACATAAATTACCGTAAAAAATCAGCAAAAAACAATTCTTGAATTTAGAAAAATAAATCAAAGAATCGCTCAAACGAAGCAAAGAAAGATTTTTTTGAATCTGCATTTCATTTCACTCTGATTTTCAGAAGAACAATACAAAAAAAACGGATACACCTTTGATTGCTCAGGTATATCCGTTCGATATGTGCGTTTTTATCGTTCTAATTTCGTTTGGACTTAGTATGCTCGCTGATTATTACCCTCGTAATAGTTTATGAAAGCACGATTAACTACTTTGTTGCCTCCCGGTGTAGGATAATTTCCCGTAAAATACCAATCGCCTGTATTGCCGGGGCAAGCTTTATGCAACGATTCGATAGTGTTGAAAACAATCTCTATCTCTGCATTTATGTTCTCAGGCGTTACCAATTCGGTTATCTTGGCTGAGATTTGTTCGTCGGTAAATGGAGCGTATATCTCTTTTACATAGTTCACGACTTCTTCTTTCGGAAGATTTTCTTGTGCTTTTGATTTGCGATAAACCTCTTCTATGATGTGTTGTTGTCCGCTTTCTTTCAGCAAAGATATTGCTGCGTTGAACGCAATGAACTCTCCCATTCTCGACATATCGATTCCATAACAGTCGGGATAACGAATCTGTGGTGCGGATGAAGCAATTACTATTTTCTTTGGTCCTAATCTGTCAAGGATTCTGACAATGGATTGTTTCAATGTAGTTCCTCTTACAATGCTGTCGTCTATCACAACAAGATTATCGACATATTCTCTGACCTGTCCATAGGTTACATCGTAAACATGGGCAACCATATCATCTCTTTCACTATCCTTGGTGATAAAGGTACGAAGTTTCACGTCTTTTACCGCAATGTATTCTCTGCGAGGATGAAGTTTGAAAATGTCTTTGAGCACCGCTTCATCCAATCTGTCTTTGTTTTCGAGTATCGCTTTTATCTTTTTTTCGTTTGCATAATCGGTAAACGCCTCTGCCATACCCTGAAAAGCAACTGAGGCAGTGTTTGGAATGTATGAGATAACGGTGTTTTTTATATCATAATCGATTGCCTGCAATACTCTCGGGCAGATAAGTTTTCCAAGAGCTTTTCTTTCTTCGTAAATATCGGCATCGGTTCCTCTTGAGAAGTATATACGCTCAAAAGAACATTTTGCAGGTTTTTGAGCAGGTTCTTTGATTTGTTTTATGGATATTTGACCGTTTTTCTTAATGATTATCGCGTGTCCAGGTTCGAGTTCTTTTATTGCAGTCAAAGGCTTATTGAATGATGTCATTATCACCGGACGTTCCGAAGCGACGACAGCTATCTCATCATCATAATAATAGTAACAAGGACGTATTCCGTTTTCATCTCTCAACACAAAAGCATCTCCATGACCTATCAATCCCGCCATAACGTATCCTCCATCCCATTTCTTTGCCGAGGAAGTTAGAATGGTTTCTATGTCCAATTCTTCTGCTATACGTTCGGAGATTTCTATGTTCGGCATGCGCTGAGCTTTATATTGCTTGAATATTCTTTCGACTTCTCTATCCAGAAACTTGCCTATTTTCTCCAAAACAATAGCTGCATCCGCCACTTTCACAGGGTGCTGTCCCAAAGAGATAAGCTTGTCTAACATCTCGTCTATATTGGTCAGATTGAAATTGCCCGCCAAAACCAAATTACGAGTTTTCCAATTGTTTTCTCTCAAAAAAGGATGCAGATTATCCAATTCGTTTTTACCAAAAGTACCATAACGAAGATGTCCCAAGAAAAGTTCTCCGACAAATCTTGCGTTTTGTTTCAACCACTGCACATCACTTACCTTGTCGGGTGATTCTTTTTGCAGACGCTTCATATCGGCAAACGCATCGTTGAATATGTCTTGAATAGGTTTTGAACTATTGCTTTTGGTTATGTTTATGTATTGTTCTCCGGGCTTTGTATCGAACTTGATGTTAGCAAGACCTGCCCCATCTTGTCCCCTATTGTGTTGTTTTTCCATTAGCAAATACATACGGTTCAAAGCCCATGCATTACCGTACTTTTCTTGATAATATTCCAACGGTTTGAGCAATCGCAACATTGCTATACCGCATTCGTGTTTTATTTGTTCACTCATATTCTTTGTTTGTTCTTTTCAGAGTTATAATCAATTTTTCAGGAAACAGGCATTATGCGGTCGATTCCAAAAGTCCTCGATGACACTTTCAGACTCGGTGCCGCTTGATGGCGTTTCCATTCATTTATTTTTACCAATCGCAGAATTTTTTCAACAGTTTGTTCGTCAAATCCTTCATTGATGATTTCTCTTTTGCTTTTTCCTTGTTCTATGTGCAAATACAACACTCTGTCAAGCACATCATAATCGGGCAAAGAGTCGCTATCTTTCTGATCCGGTCTCAGTTCGGCAGAAGGAGCCTTTATTATGGAATTTTCGGGTATTATTTCCTTTTCGCGGTTTATCCATCGCGACAATTCCCACACCTCTGTCTTATACATATCTCCGATTGCAGCTATTCCGCCCGAAGTATCGCCATACAATGTCCCATATCCGACAGCAGTTTCACTCTTATTGGTTGTATTCAACATTGCAGCACCAATCTTGTTTGCTATTCCCATTATGATGGAAAGGCGTATTCTCGATTGCAAGTTCTCTTCTGCCAAACCAAAAGGCAAATCTTTGAACACAGGTTGTAATGCCGAATGTATCGTTGTAAAACTTTCTTTTATCGGAATGGTATAATGTTCGATTTGAAGGTTCTCTGCACTCGCTTTTGCATCGCTTACGCTGTGCGAAGTCGAATATTCGCTCGGTAAAAGCACTCCTACCACGTTTTCTTTTCCCAATGCTTCAACTGCAAGTACGACTACCAACGCGGAATCTATTCCTCCCGAAAGTCCGATTACTGCTTTTTTTATGTTGTTTTTGTGATAATAATCCCTTATTCCCAAAATTGACGCATGATATAGTTTCTCAGGTTTCGACATCGGGTTCTTCTGTAAATTTTTCAACTTTTGCGTTTCAACAACCTTAGTTTGAGGTTCAAACAACGGCAATTCCTCGGCCATGTTTCCATTAGACTGCAAAACGAAACTGCCTCCATTAAAAACGAAACGCCCCTCTGCTCCACATCTGTTAACAACCACCAAAGGACAGGCAAGCCTACGCACAAGCGGTTGCAACTTCGTTATCACTTCCTGCTGTTTGTTCACTTCGAAAACTATGTTTGCCGAACATATTACCAAATCAGCCTTATCCGAATGCTTTACATAATCTTCCAAATCTTCAAGAAACCCGAAAGCAATTGAAGTTTGACTATACTCTATCCGCTCAAAACCATTTCCACTGCTAAATCCCTTGTCAAAGCGTCCGAGATTCTTCTTTGTGGAAATTGCTTGCAACTCTCCGTTCTTTACGAAAGCAAGTGCATTGTAAGCTTTTCCGTTTTCTTTTATGGGAAATCCGAAAATGAAATCTTTTTTCTCTGCACTCAATTCTTCGGCATATTTCATTGATTGCGAGAAAACGTCCTCGTACAACGTCAAATCCTCAAGCGGAGAACCAGAAAGAGACAACTCGGGAAAGATTGTCAGTATCTCATTCTTGTTTTCGTTCAATTCTTTCTTGAGAACGTCAAAATTATTCTTGAAATCAGCTATCTTGGTGTTGATTTGTGATAATGCTATCTTCATCGGGCAAAACTATTATTCTGATTAAATCAATAGGTCTTTTACCTCAAAAATCTATTCTTAACTATTCTTCGTTTTGAGTAAGATATTCTTTTATCTGAGCGGTGATTTCTTCTTGCAACTCAGGATTATCTGCCAACAACTGCTTAACAGCTTCACGCCCTTGACCGAGTTTGGTTTCTCCATAGCTGAACCAAGAACCGCTCTTTTTCAATATACCCGCATCAACTCCTATATCAACCATCTCTCCCATCTTGCTGATTCCTTGTCCAAACAAAAGATCAAACTCAACTTGGCGAAAAGGAGGAGCAACTTTGTTTTTAACAACTTTAACTCTCACTCTGTTACCTATGTTTGCGTCTCCGTCTTTTATGGATTGTATTCTCCTTATATCCAATCTTATTGAGGAATAGAATTTAAGGGCGTTCCCTCCCGTTGTTGTTTCAGGAGAACCGAACATAACGCCTATTTTGTCTCTCAATTGATTGATGAAAATGCAACAACATTTGGTTTTGCTTATGGTAGCAGTCATTTTACGCAAGGCTTGACTCATCAAACGAGCATGAAGTCCCATTTTACTGTCTCCCATTTCTCCGTCTATCTCGCTCTTAGGCGTAAGTGCAGCAACAGAGTCAATGACTATTATGTCTACTGCACCGGAAGAGATGAGATTATCTGCTATTTCAAGAGCTTGTTCTCCGTTATCAGGTTGAGAAATGTAGAGATTATCCACATCAACTCCCAATTTCCTTGCATAATTGCTGTCGAAAGCATGCTCTGCATCTATGAACGCTGCCAATCCTCCATTCTTTTGACTTTCTGCTATGGCATGTATGGCTAATGTTGTTTTACCTGATGATTCCGGTCCGTAAATCTCTATAATTCTTCCTTTGGGAAAACCACCCACTCCCAAAGCAGAGTCAAGTGCAATCGAACCCGTGGAAATCGTATCCACCTGTTCAACCGCTTTATCTCCCAATTTCATTATCGAACCCTTTCCATAATTCTTTTCTATCTTGGAAATAGCGGCTTGCAATACCTTTAATTTTTCCAATTTCTCTGCTGCCAAATCTTGTTCCTTAGCCATAGTATTTTTATTTTTGATTTTATGTCCTTGCAAAGATAGTTATTTTTTTTCAGTTCAAGAAAGCACCGCCGAGAAAATGAATTGTTTCACGTGAGATAATGATATAACTAAAAGAAATACAGACTTTTCATTTTGAAATAACATTCATGAATATCAAAACAAAAAGTCCGTAAAAACACATTGGTTGTTTTCCCTATTGTAATAAAAATCCGTCTATGATTTTTTTCAATTCCGTCTCAGACATTGCTCCTTGCAAGACTTTCATTTCTCCATCAGGTTTGACGACAAGCAGAGTCGGAATGCTCATTATGCGAAGTTCCGATGCCAATTCCCGCTCCATATCCACATCAACCTTATATACATTAACCCTACCCTTATATTCGCCTGCCAATTTCTCCAAAACAGGAGACAGCATCTTACAAGGTCCGCACCAAGAAGCATAAAAATCAATTATTACAGGCATATCGCCCTTGTAAGTCAATCCATAATTCGATGAATCATCTTTTACGAACAATTTTTCAAAACCTGATTTGTTCAAATGCATTGTTTCCATATTTGCTTTATTTTTCGATTCTTTCGTTTCAGTCTTTCTGTCACAGCCTGCAAAAAACAAGATCAACAAACTCATGATTAAAGCTCCGAGAAACTTATTTTTGTTGATTTTCTTTCTTGATTTCGACTCACTAAAACTTGAGTTCGTTTTTTTCAAACAAAGATTCATTTTCATATTTCCTTAAAACAATACATTCAAAACACGATAATGTTCATTTCCTTTCTAAAAACAAAATCTGCTTACAACCATTTTTCTTTCTTATACCATGCAATAGTTTCTTCCACTCCCCTTTGCAGATCATATTTCGGTTCATAGCCCAAATCCTTCTTCAAATCGTCTATGTCGCAATCCCAATTCCTTGCTGCAAGAATTGAAAACTTGTCCTTATTTAAGGTAAATTGAGTGCCGATCAAACCACCGAGAGCATCCAAAAAAGAAGAAATCCATTTCACTATAAAGAGCGGAAATTTCAATTTCAAAGTCTTTTTATTCAAAACCTGTTTCGAAATTGCCGCATACTCGGAATCCAAATACATTTTCCCGTCACTGACAAAGTATGTCTTACCTGAAATTTCGCTTTCAAAAGCCTTGATACACACTTCGACCAAATCCTTGGAGTAAACAAAAGTCAGATGTTGTGGAACAAAACCAAGATACGGTTCTATGTGATTATCAATTGTTTGAAAGAAAACAAAATAATCTGTTTCACGTGGACCATAAACTCCTGTCGGCCGAAGAATCACATATTTCCCCTTAAAATTAGAATTAATGTAATTTTCTGCTTTCAGTTTAGAGCGACCATACGCAGTATTGGGCTTATTCTCATCAGAAACCTTTGCCTTGGTAAAATTCACCTCTTCTCCGGGTCCATGAGCCGCAAAAGAAGACAAGAAAATCAATTTAGTGATTTTATCATCTATCGCATCGACAAGATTCTTCGTAAGTTCGAAATTAACCGTATCAAAATCTTTCAGATTCTTCGCTTTTGTCAATCCTGCAAAATGGAATATACAATCGAACTTTTCTTCTTCCAATTGAGCCTTAAGTTTTTCGGGATTGGAAAAAGCAACATCCATGAATTTTATGTTGGGATTTTGCAAATATTTTCTGCTTGAACTTTTTCTAACTCCTGCATAAACTTCATAATTTCCCAATTCGAGCAATCTGTCTATAAGAGTACTTCCGATAAAACCACTTGCTCCCGTTACCAAAACCTTTTTCATAAACCTACTCTATCGTTTTTATATAAGCTCTTCTCCTTATCGCTATGCGACTATCGTATTTTTCCCAAATGTTTGCAGCTTGATTGGTTTCCAACTGAGGATTTGCAATCGCCATCTTTACTCCCAACTTGATATATTGGTTATTCATTTCGGAATAATAAATAGAATGAACTCCTTTATTTTGCCATTCGGGTTTCACTCCATTGAGATACAAATCGATATTCTCAAAATTCTTCAATGCTCTCAAAACATGAATCCAACCAAATGGGAAAAGTTTACCTTTGCATTTACGCAACGCTTTGCTCAACGAAGGCATCGACACCCCGAAAGCAACTATATCGTCTTTATCATCAACAATCAGACAAATGAGTCTTTTATCGAGAAAAGGGAAATACTGATTAATGTAAAACTTCTTCTGAGCATCATTCAACGGAACATAACCGAATAAATGCGAAAAGGACTCATTGATGGTATCAAACAGCTTCATGCCATATCTCTTTGCTATTTTGGACATGCTTAATTCATCAACTATTCTGAGATTATATCGTTCTTTAATCATGTTATTCACACGTTGAACTTTGGCAGGCACTGCCTGACTTGCTGGAATCTGGTATTGAACCCAATCAACTTCTTTTCGATAAGTAAGATACTCCATATGCTCAGGATAATAAGAAGGATTGTAATAACATGCCATGGGAGTATCTATTTCAAACCCCTCTACGGTCATTCCTTCCTTGTCCATATCGGTGAAACCCATAGGACCCACTATCTCGTTCAAACCATTCTGCTTTCCCCATTGAGCGACAGAATCCAACAATGCTTCACTTACTTTCTTATCATCGATGAAATCAAACCAACCAAACCTTACTCTGTTTTCTTTCCAAATGGTATTGGATTTGGTGTTTATTATTCCTACTATACGCCCTACCGCTTTACCATCTTTATACGCCATAAAAATCTTGTAATCGCAAAATTCCAAAGCAGGATTCTTCTTTTTGTCAAACGTTGTCTTTTCATCTATCAACAAAGACGGTACCCACATCTTGTCATTCTTGAAAAGCTCATACGGAAACTTCAAAAACGCTTTGAAATCTTTCTTTGTGATTACCTCTTTTACGGTTATGTCTCTCATTTTTCTAAATATTATCTATTATTTTATTATCTCGTATTTGCGGAATATCCTTGTCAGTTTTTCTACCGCTTCATCAATTTGAGCTTTTGTATGGGTTGCCATGAGAGAGAAACGAATCAATGTGTCGTTTGGAGAGCATGCAGGAGGAATTACAGGATTGACAAATATTCCTTGCTCATATAATTCTTGTGTAATCATGAACGTCTTATCCATATCCCTTATGTACAAAGGAATAATCGGAGTTTCTGTAGGTCCGATTTCAAATCCGAGATTTCTGAATGCCGATAGCGAATAATTGGTTATCTCCCACAAGTTTTTCAATCTTTCAGGCTCTTGCTTGATTATGTCCAAAGCCGCAATTACACTTGCAGTTGCTGCAGGAGAAATTGAAGCAGAGAAAATATATGAACGAGAATGATGTTTCAAAAAGTTTATTGTATCGGCATCTGTTGCAATAAACCCTCCTATCGTCGCCAAAGACTTGCTGAAAGTACCCATTATCAAATCCACTTTATCCGTCAAACCAAAGTGATTGCAAATACCTCTTCCTTCTTTTCCGAACACTCCCAAGCTATGTGCCTCATCAACATACACAGATGCATTGTATTTATCTGCAAGTTTGATTATCGAAGGTAAATCCGCAACATCTCCTTCCATAGAAAAAACTCCGTCCATCACAATCAATTTCACACTTTCATAAGGTATCTTCTTCAATACATCTTCCAAAGAAGACATGTCATTATGCTTGTACTTGTGATAAGTCGCAAACGAAAGACGACGTCCTTCGACAATCGAAGCATGATTCAGTTCATCACCAATTATATGGTCTCCCCTACCGACAATTGTTGGAATTACACCGATATTCGTATGAAAACCAGTCGAATAAACAATCGCTTTTTCCTTTCCAACAAAATCTGCAAGTTTTTCTTCCAACTTTATATGAATATCAAGCGTTCCGTTGAGAAAAGGAGAACCTGCACAACCTGTACCATACTTTCTTATCGCCTCAATACTTGCTTCTTTGATTTTCGGATGGTTAGTCAAGCCAAGATAACTATTGGAACCAAACATCAAAACTTTCTTTCCACGCATAACCACTTCTGTGTCCTGCTCGCTCTCAATTGCCCTGAAATAAGGATAAACCCCTAAGGCTTTCACTCTCTGAGGTTCTTGATATTGAGCTAATTTCGCCCGTAATTTCTTCATAAATTATGTTTTATTTTATCATTTTCACCATTCAATATCTCCGATTTGATGTTTTCAAACAACTTACTGCAGCCAATACGAAAATACTTATTGTCATTCAAACCCTTGATCATAAACCTATCGAACAAGTTCTTATATTGTAAAGCATCGAAACAACTTCTGATTCCCCCAGCTACTTTCAACCCCTTTAGCATTCCTGTTTTCTTGTAAAACAACCTCAATGCCAACAACATAACACAAACCGAATAAACATCCGCACCTTTTTGCGACTTGCCTGTCGAAGTTTTTATGAAGTCCGCTCCACTTTCCAATGCCACCTTTGCTGCAGAATATATATTCGAATACGTTCTCAACTCCCCTACTTCCAAAATAACCTTCAACTTCACATCATCCGAATAAGTCTTTATCAGATTTTTTATCTCTCTTATCTCATTTGCAACACCCTGAATATCACCTCCTAAAAACATTCCACGATTTATACACACATCAATCTCATCCGCTCCAAACTCCAAAGCATATCTCACCTCTTCTTTTTTAACCTCAAGCGGCATTTGCGAAAAAGGAAATCCACCTGCTACAACGATAGTTTTCAAACCTTTATCTCTGCAAAGGTCTTTTATGAGCGGTAAAAAATTAGGAAACACGCAAACTCCTGCAACCAAGTGCTTTATATCATTGTACTCAAATTCCGATTTTTCTATCAAAGATTTAATTGAATAGTTATTATCTGTTGACGATAAGGAAGTTAAATCCAAATATTTTATCAAACCCAGCAAATCTTCTTTCTGCCATTTCGTATCAGTTTTTACAAAACAAGAGTCAATGATTTGATTAAAACCATCGGTGTCGTTCTTTTTTATCTTCTCACAAAGAAGATGCTCGTTTTCGATTGTAGGCAATGATGTCAAAATCATATCTTATTTTTGTATTTTAAGGCCGTTAAACGACTGTTTTGCAAAAGGTGGAGTAATTCTATTTTTTAGCACAGAAGACTTAATAAACGCTTTTATTTTGCGTTTTTTCAACCACGTTTTCTTGTTCATCTCGCTGCGTGAAAACAAAAACTTTTTCAAGCGAGAAGACAAAAGCTCATCACCCAAATCCATTATCTTCTTTTCAAAAAAGAACCTGCGATTTTCAATCATCAAATCCGTAAGCGGAATATTCACAGGACATACCCTTGCACAAGAACCACAACCTACCGAATTAAAACTCAGATGTTTATAACTGTCAAAGTTTTCATAAAAAGGCAACACCACATTGGCATAAGGACCTGTGAAAACATTGTTGTAGGGTTTTTCGCCAATCGTATTATAGACACAACACACCCTCTTGCAAGCATCGCAATCGATACACCACAACGCTTTACGATGAGTTTTTGATGCAAGAATATTACTTCTTCCATTATCAATCAGAAACACATGTGAAGCACTATCGGTGTGAGAATGAGGAGTAAAAATCGAAGACAAAAAAGGAGAATCGTTTTGATTGCGATAAATACTCAAAAGTGCTGAGATTGTGTCAATTTCTGTAATATTGCAAACGAATTTATTGATTGGAATAATGAAAATCTTTAATTTTGAACCCATTACAATTTCCATATCGTATGCCGAATTGAAAATTGAAAACAAACTTCCTGTGTTCACAATACCAAACTCTGGTTCAAAAATCGCACACTTTCCATCTGTTGCAAGAGTTGCTATCTTCTCGTTTTTTAGCGAAAAGTCCAAACCAAGTTCGGTATTAAAGCGAGAAGAGAAAGTATTTACTGCTTTTATTTTGTTTTTTGCAAGCAAAGCAGATAAAGAGTCAATAAAATCATCATAACTTACGCACCAATGAACTTTTCCACCGTTTTCGGTGAATTTTCGCTCAAAAATCAAAAGATTTTCATCAATATTATCGATGAATTTTTTTCTTATTTCTGATGCTTTTTGTTTTATTTTCTGTGGATTAGAAAAAACACTGTGAGACAAATCGTCAAAATCGTCGAAAGAAAGATTCAACGGTTTTTCATCAATCGAATCTTTGCAATCGTTCAAAAACGTTTTGTACTCTTTCGTGTTCATTCTACTTTTTTATTGCGATTTTTTCCACACGTTTTTGATGTCTTCCACCCTCAAACTGTGCTGCAAAATACGCTTCACAAATGCTCAATGCCTGCTCGGATGTTATAAATCTTGCGGGCAAAGCGATTATGTTGGCGTTATTGTGTTGTTTGGCAAGAGTAGCGATTTCTTCCCTCCAACAAAGAGCACAACGAACACCACTATATTTGTTTGCCGTCATCGACACTCCTTCTCCGCTACCGCACATGATGATACCACACTCATATTCCCCATCGTTTATCGCCTTTGCCAAAGGATGAATCATATCAGGATAATCCACGCTATCTGCCGAATAAGTACCCATATCTTTGATTTGATAACCTTTTTCGGTCAATTTCTCTCTCAAATACTCTTTTAATTCAAAACCTGCGTGGTCTGACGCCATCGGAATAATACCCATTTTCTTCGTTTTTTATAGTTTATAAATAGCACTTGCAAAGATAACAAATTATTTCTGATAATGAATAAAAAAAAGTTTTAATGTTTAATGTAGAAAGTTTAATGTACTTTTCTTTAAACCTTAAACCTTAGACTTTTTAACAAAAAATGTTAAAAAATGAGTTAACAAGTGTTTTTAGAAGATAAAAAAGAATGTTAATAAGTTTTTGTTGTCAATAAAAAACTACTTTTTCACAAGTTTTTATCATCTTTTTCAACATTTTTTTACCCTAAAAAACACAGAAAATACATCAGAAATCAAAGTAGATTAATTCAAATGTTAAAAACTTTATAAATGTATTGAAATTTAAGAATTTTAATTGTTGATAAGGATGTGAGTTATGAAGATAAAAAGTCGTAAATTTGCAAAAAAAAAGAAAAAAACAACAATCTTTTTCAACACTTTCAACAATGAATAATAATAATAATAATTAAATTAAAAAATATATTAATTAATTCATAAGACGAAAGATAAACGACAAAGTTTTAATGTTTAATGTAGAAAGTTTGAGTACTTTAAACCTTATACCTTAAACTTTAACCTTTAGTCCTTAGTCTTTTGTCCAAAAAAAAAGAACAAAAATAAAAAAAATGGAAATAAAAGACAAAATCCAAAAACTAAAAAAAGAAAAAAATGCTGTAATACTCGCACATTATTATTGCTTGCCCGAAATTCAGGATATTGCCGATTATGTTGGCGACAGTTTAAATTTGGCAGAAGTGGCAAAGAATTCCAATGCTGATATTATCCTTTTTTGCGGAGTGCACTTTATGGGCGAAACTGCCAAAATCTTGAATCCTTCAAAAAAAGTTTTATTGCCTGATTTGAACGCAAATTGCTCACTTGCAGAAGGTTGTCAATACGAAGAATTCAAACAATTCAAACAACAACATCCTGACCATTTAGTGATTTCTTATATTAATTGTTCTGCAGAAATTAAAACGCTTTCAGATATTATTTGTACAAGTGGAAACGCACTTCAAATCGTTCAGTCCTTGCCTGAGGATGAGAAGATAATTTTTGCTCCTGACAAGAACCTCGGAGGGTATATAAATAAGATAAGTGGTAGAGAAATGGTACTTTGGCACGGTTGTTGTAATGTACATGCTCAACTTAACGCTCAAGTGTTGGCAAAAATGAAAGCAGAACATCCACAATATAAGGTAGTTGCACATCCTGAATGCGAAAAAGGAGTTTTGGAGTTGGCAGATTTTGTTGGTTCGACTGCTGCAATGATAAAATACATATCTTCTTCAGATGAAAAACATTTCATTGTAGCAACCGAAGAGGGTATAAGTCATAAATTGAAAAAAGATAATCCCGATAAAGAGTTTATAATTGCACTTACTGATGCCAATTCACCTTGCCAATGTAAGGATATGAAGTTAAATACTCTCGAAAAGGTGTTAGAAACTCTCGAAAAGGAGTGTAATGAGATAGTATTGTCGGATGAGATGATTGAACAGGCAAAAAAACCGATAATTCGTATGCTTGACATCTCAAAACAGCTTGGAATACTAAAATAGGATAAAAACAAACAAAACTAAAAATTAAGATTTATATAATTATATTTAATTGTTATTTAATTTGTTAGTTTATTATTTTAGAATTTTATGTTTTACTTTTAACATACTGAGTGCAAAAAAATAAGCATCTATGATGTCTCGGTCGTTTTTTTTGAGAAAAAAAGGGTTAAAAAAGTTCACAAGACAACAAGTCCACAAGACAACAAGTGTTTCGTTGTCTTTAAGTCTTGTTATCTTGTCGTCTTTTTATTTTTCCCAAAATTCTTTGCAAGCACAAAATACCAAAGAACTTTTCCAAAGCATGAATATTCAAAATAAGATTTGGGCAGTGGCGAACGCAAAAACCCTGACCAAAGCACTTGATATATCCGAAAAAGTTTTGCAAACAATGGATAGTTTATATCAAGCAAAAAATTTTGAAACTAATGCAGAAGGTAGTAGATATGATGCTTTCCGACATGTGTTTTGGATGTATTCGCTTTCAAGTGAAATCGGCGAAACAAAATCTCGAAAGATAGGAGTAATATATGAAGATTATAACGAATATGTTTTTTTGACCAAACCTCTTTCAGGTTATGATGAAGCAGGCAGAACGATGGACGAATATAACAATGAAGTAGGTATTTCTCTTTTTGCAAAAATCGGTAAACAAGAAAAAGAAATCGTTATCGAAAACATAAAAGACTTGATTTCAAAAGGTTATGTTAAAATAATAGCAAAAGACAAAAATCAAAACTCCTTAGATAAAGAAGGTAATGTCATTAAGGAAGAAGAATGGAAATCAAACTGGAAAAATAATAGGTATTTAATTAATTCAAATGTAAATTTATGAGAGTTTTATGTTTAATTATATCACTGTTTATCAGTGTAGTAAGTTTTTCTCAGTCTTACAACTACGCTATATTTTGTAAGGATACTTTGACAAGCAAATATATGGCAGGCAGAGCATATATTGATAACGGAGATAAAAAAGCAGCAGAATTCATTCGCGGAGAACTGAAAAAGAATCATGTAAAACTTTTGGGTGAAGACGGATTTCAATCAGTTCCTCTGAAGGTGAATAACATCTTAGAAGCAAATCTTTATGTTGGAATAAAGAATAGAAAACTTGAATTAGGAAAAGAATTTCTTGTTTTGGGAGCATCGCCATCTTGCAATTTGATTTTGAAAAACGAGAAAGCAAAAGTCATATCCACAAAAGCAGAATTGGAAAAACTAAAACCTCACAAATTAAAAGATAAAGTTTTGGTTTTCAACCTTGGAGAAATAGATAACTATACAGCAATAAGATTTTTGCGTACATTGAAAGAAGAATCAAACACTCCAAAGTTAGCTATAATTCAAGGACAAGATAAACTACAATATTACACCGGCAGAAATGTAATGTCTTTTCCTGTTGTGCAACTCAGAGACAAAATATTCTCAAAGAAAATCAATCGTTTGAAACTTTCAATCAAGAGTGAATTTCACGAAAACTACCAATCTCAAAACGTATGGGCAAAAGTAGAAGGAACAAAACATAAGGATAGTTGCTTTGCTTTCATTTGCCATTACGACCATCTTGGAAAGATTGGCTCGGTTCATTTTCCCGGAGCAAACGACAACGCAAGCGGAGTGGCAGTTCTTTTGGATTTGGCAAAATATTATGCACAAAACCCGGCAGAACACTCTATAGTTTTTATCTTCGCAACAGGGGAGGAGATAGGACTTGTAGGCAGTGAATATGCAGCGGAACATCCATTGGTCGATTTAAGTAAGATGAAATTCTTATTTAATTTGGATATGGTAGGAACAGGTTCTACAGGAGTGGCGGTAATAAACGGCAAGAAAGAACCTGAGGCAGGTAAGTTATTGCAAACAATAAACGAAGAGAATCATTGGTTCAGCAAAGTAGTGTTAGGGGAGGAGAGTTGCAATAGCGACCACTGTCCGTTCGTTCAAAAAGGCGTTCCTGCACATTTCCTTTTCACTTACGGTTGTGAGTATAACGAATATCACACTGTTTATGACGATGGCGTAGAACTTTCATTCACCAAACACATTGACTTTTGTAATTTGCTGAAAGAATTTATTAAGAGGTATTAGAGACGATAAGTCAATAAGACAATGAGACAATAAGTCAACAAGACAACGAGTGCTTGTAGTCTTATAGTCTTGTAGACTTGTGGACTTTTAGATTTACAAAGCAATGTTTCACGTGGCAACAAAACAAAATTAAGTATTAAATAATTTGAATTTCAATTGGTTATAACGAATTAAAAGAAAGGATTTACTGAAATTTGATTTTGAAAAAACGAAATCAAGTTTCAGTTTTTTGTTTCTTTGTTTCAGTAAATTAAAACAAAGAAAGAGTAAATCCAAATAAGAAACCAACAAAATAAATCCAAAATATAATGGGAGATTTGAAAAAACTTGCGGGACAAACCGCCATTTACGGAATACCAACCATAGTAGGAAGATTCTTAAACTACCTTCTCGTTCCTATTTACACCTATTCGCTGACAGCAGACAAATATGGAGTGGTTTCAGAGCTTTATGCCTATGTCTCATTCCTTATGATACTGCTCACATACGGCATGGAAACAGCCTTTTTCCGCTTTTCGCAAACCCATAACGACAAAAAAACGGTCTTTAATACCGCAATGCTCTCGCTTTTCAGCACAACAACACTCTTTCTCTTGATAACAATGTCCAATCTCGGTGCAATAAGCGATTTAATGGGCTATTCAGAACACAAGAACTACATAACAATGTTTCTGTTCATAATAGCATTAGACGCACTCAGGGCAATACCATACGCCAAACTTCGTCAGGAAAACAAAGCCGCAAGATTTGCACTCATCAAAAGCATAGACATATTCTCAAACATAGCTTTCAACCTCTTCTTCTTTTTTGTCATCAAACCCGAAGACTTAGTCCAATGTATCTTCCTTTCAAACCTTTTGGCAAGTGCAATAGCCATGCTGATGTTACTTCCCGAATACATACAGTTTCGCCTTAAGATAGATTTCAAACTGCTAAAGAAAATGCTATTATACGGATTGCCCGTTATGATAGGAGGGTTGGCAGGAATGATAAACGAAACCTTCGACCGTATAGCTTTGAGACATTTGCTCGAATGCCCGGAAACAGAAAACGATTGCAACGCTTATGTGATGAGTAACATAGGAATATACGGAGCATGCTACAAACTGTCAATCATAATGAGCCTTTTCATACAAGCATTCAAATTTGCGGCAGAACCGTTCTTCTTCTCAAAGATGAAAAACGCCGATGCAAAACAAACATACTCCAATGTAATGAAAGTTTACTTCATATTCCTATTGTTTATCTTCTTGGGAGTCATCGCATACATGGACATATTGCAATACTTTGTAGGAGAAGAATATCGAAGCGGCTTGAAAGTAGTACCGATACTTTTGGCGGCAAACCTATGCTTGGGAGTATATTACAACCTCTCCATTTGGTACAAAGTAAGCGATAAAACAATCTACGGAGCCTACATTTCCATAATCGGAGCCGTGGTAACATTAGTTTTGAACTACCTTTTGGTACCTCAATTCGGCTATATGGGAGCAGCCTACACCACATTGATATGCTACTTCTTGATAATGGTAATCTGTTGGGCGTTCGGACAAAAATATTATCCCGTTAAATATCCATTGAAACGCCTTTTTCTTTACACAATGCTTGCTTTCGGACTGTTTTTGCTAATGAATAACAACACAATAGCAAACATACCATTGAAATTATTTGTGAACAGCATATTATTGCTTGCCTTTGCAGCCGTGGCATATTGGTTCGAATTGCGTAAAGCCTTGAAACGATAAATCAAATCCAAGGTTCAGAAAAACAAAAACGAGCGTTCGAAAATGCAAAATCAAGTCGAACGCTCGTTTTTCAGCCTTATTTTTATATAGGATTATCGTTTTTAGAAATGGAAACCTGCCTTAACGACAAACATCGTTGGATTTATGCTTCTGAGATTTAACATATCTTCATCAACATCACTTTCTCCATCGTATATCTCTTCCTGTGAGTATTTACCTTTAATCTTTTGATTTCCGAGAGCATAGTAATGAACGCCTAAACTGAATCTATCCGAGAACAATACGCCTGCTCCGATTTGAAAAGCAAAACTTGTGTTTGTTTCGTAGTTAACCCCGGTAATGTCCTCAAAGTCATCTCCTATCACTTGTGCTCTATAATTTGTCAACATACCGATATTAAGACCCAAGGCACCTTCTCCATACACTTTGACAGAGTTTGAGAGTTGGTGATTGTAGTTTGCACCTATCATAATGGGAAGATTAACATATTTAGGCAAGGTTAGATTAACGTCTTCAACGTCTGAATAGTCTAACATCTCGTCTACTTCGTCTTGCCAGAAATCTTTAACGTCAGTATTCGGACCATTATAAAACAAATCCGCCGTTACAATGACTCCCAAACCTTGTATCGATGGAATACCGTAACGAAATTTCATTCCCGCTTCAAATCCCAATCCTGCACCTGCACGACCTGTTTTCTCCATCCAAGCTATCTGACCATTTGAAGCACGAGAATCGGCAAACGAAGCGAGAGGCGAAACCAATCCTGCGTGAAATGAAAAATCTCCTTGTGCTTTTGAATAATTAATTCCAAAGATTGCAAGCACCGCAACCAAGGTTAAACATTTTAATACTCTGTTCATGATTTTTAATTTTTTTGGTTTAATAATTTAATTATTGTTCTGTACAACTAATGTATCCTCCTAAAACTTCTATATCCTGCCATTCAGGTGGTAGGTCTTCTGCTGAAATTTCTGAACACTCTCCTTCAAAATCTAAAACCTCAACAGCAATTCCTGCGATTCCTTCAAATCCTATAGTACATTCGCAATCACTTGTTGTATTACCAAATCCTCCTCCTGAAGAGTGAGTTCCACTTCCTGAAATCGTATTATCACAACTCGCAAATAAGATTGCAGATACTGCAATCAAAGCTAAAAATTTCAAACTTTTCATTTCTTTGAATTTTAATTTAATTAAATAAATCTTTTAATTGATTTGCCCAAGTCCCAAATGGCGATATGTTTTTTTCTTATTTGACTTCAAGGCATAAAAAAGTCGTGGAACTTTTTTCTTATCGTTACATGAGGTCCTCGAACTACCTATTTACCGAAACAAGAAAAGCCCACGAAATCATCGTAGGCGTTCTTGACTTATCTTCTCGGTAAATGTTATGAAATTTTCGAGGTTTCATGTAACCAAGTATAAGCAAAAACGCTTTTATATGTCGTATTAAAATACTAAGTCTAAATTATAAATTTTCTGTTTGCAGTTTCCTCCTTTTTTAAGTTCGTTTCTAAATTCGGCAACAAAGATATAAAAACTTTCGCAACCCGACAAAATTATCTCTCGCAAAGTTCGCAAAATCGCAAATAAGTTTCCGCGTATCACGCGAATTTGCACGAATCTTTTTTGTGAGCTTTGAGGAATTTTCAAGCAACTTTCGGCTCGCTACTCACTGCTCATAGCTCATTGCAAGCAAGGTTTCTTAGTTTTTCCCTTACTCTCAAATTTTTTCCGCTTACTGGTATTGGTAGTACCACTTACTGGTACTGGTAGTATCGCTTACTGGTACTGGTAGTACCGCTTACTGGTATTGGTAGTACCGCTAACTGATACCGGCAGTATCAACAAGCGGAAATTTTTTGAAACGGTATTTGGGAATTTTTTGCCTTACTTTGGCTGTTGGAAATAAGCCTTTAACACTCGGAAAACGAAGTTTGAAATTTCTGTAATCAAGACTTAATTTCTCAAACCTTGGTTTTAATGAAACGAAAGCAAGCTTTAGGAAAGTCAAAAAAAGAGCTACAAGGCTAACAGTTTGAATAATTTTTAACTAAATTTGCAATCGATAAAACAGAACAAGATATGGAATTTTCGGCAAAACAGATAGCTCAAATGCTTCAAGGAACGGTGGTTGGAGATGAAAATGCCGTTGTGAGCAAGCTTTGTAAGATTGAAGAAGGAGAAAAAGGCGGCTTGTCTTTCCTTGCAAACAGCAAATACAATCAATACATATATGACACAGAGGCAAGTATTGTCATTGTGAATGAAGACTTCGAACCCGAGCAAACGGTGAAAACGACAATGATAAAGGTGAAAGACGCTTATAGTTGCTTTGCACAATTGTTGGAAGTTTATAACGCATATCGTTTGAATAAGACCGGCATTTCTTCCTTGGCGTTTATAGATAAGCAGGCGGAGATTGGTGAAAATGTTTATGTCGGAGAGTTTGCCGTTGTGAGTACCGGGAGCAAAGTAGGCAAAGATTCGAAGATTTATCCTCATGTTTACATAGGCGAAAACGTGCAGATAGGAGAGAATGTCACCATTTTCGCAGGTGTGAAACTTTATCACGATACGGTGATAGGGGACAACTGCATAATACATGCAGGAGCAGTTTTGGGAGCAGACGGCTTCGGATTCGCACCTTTGGCAGATGGCACCTTCAAAAAGATACCTCAGATCGGTAATGTGGTGATAGAAAACGATGTGGAAATAGGAGCAAACGCCACGATAGACAGAGCGACCATGGGATCGACAAGAGTGATGAGCGGAACGAAGATAGATAATCTTTGTCAGTTAGGGCACAATGTCGTAATGGGAAAATCAACCGTCATGGCGGCACAAGGCGGCGTTGCAGGCAGCACTAAGATAGGAGATAACTGCTTTATCGGTGGTCAAGTAGGATTTGCAGGACATATAACGGTGGGAAACCGCTGTTCGATAGGGGCACAATCAGGAATAATCTCGGATGTGAAAGACGAATCGAAACTTTTGGGAGCTCCTGCGATAGATGCGAAAAGCTATATGAAGAGTTTCGTTTATTTCCGCAAATTAGACAAGATGCAAGCGAAGATAGACGCTTTGGAAAAGAAACTCAAAGAATTAGAAAAATAAGAAGATAGAAAGTCTGTGTCGATATATATTTTTGGTACAGACTTTTTTATTCTATTCGATAGGACTAAAAACAAAAAAGGTTCCAACATTCGTTGAAACCTTTTCTTTTTTTCAGCGGTCCGGACGAGACTCGAACTCGCGACCCCATGCGTGACAGGCATGTATTCTAACCAACTGAACTACCGGACCAAATAACCTGCATCCTCTCGTTTGCGTTTGCAAAGATACAACCTTTTTTGAAACTACCAAAGAAAAATATGAAAAAAATGTTTTTTTTAATAAAAGTTTTGTCTAATCACTTGATTTTTGTATCTTTGCAAACTGAAAAAAATGGGCCTGGATTTGGTTTTGACAGCAAGGATAATGGTTTGGTAAGCATGCAGGCTAAGGTAACACAAGCCTTGAACAGGGTTACAAAACGATAATTGGCGAAAATAACTACGCTCTTGCCGCTTAATCGAAGCACAGTAGATTGAAGCTAATCGCTGCAAAGTGCAGCGAGCGGGACATCTCTCCGAAACCTTTTCTCCGTGGTTGAGGATTAAGAGGTGCAGCAAAACGGGGATAGTTTGAAGCATTCTTCCGACTTCAAGCGAAATTTTAGGAAGATAAGGAACAGGCGGGACGTTTGCCTCTTAGGCTGTTCTCGAAAATAGATGGCAAAATAAGCATGTAGAAAGCCAAGTTGTTACTTGTTTGGACCAGAGTTCGAATCTCTGCAGGTCCACAAACAGAAAAAAGGGAAGACAAATCGAAAGTTTGTTTTCCCTTTTTTAATTCTTTGTTTTAGAAAATTAAAACGAAGAATCGATTTTCTGAATTCAAGTTTTATTTTTCTAAAATCAAGTTTTATTTTTCTATCATTTTGATTGCTTCTTCCGCAATGCTTTCTGCGTCCATTCCGCAAAGCTTTTGCAACTGTGAAACAGAGCCATGTTCTACGAAATTGTCAGGAATACCGATTCGTTTTATGGAATTAGAGAAGCCATTCTCGCATGCATATTCCGCAATTGCAGAACCAAATCCGCCATCTTTGCAACCGTCTTCCACAGTCAAGATATACTTATAATTACTCAAAGCCTCATTTGCCAAATCCTTATCCAAAGGTTTCAGAAACTTGAAGTCATACAAAGCAACATCAAGCCCCCTTTCGCTCAAACGTTCAATTGCTTTCTTGGCATTGTGAATCATTGTACCGAGAGAAAGAATTGCAATATCCTTACCTGATTTCACTCTCACGCCTTTTCCTATAGCAATCTCAGTCATTGGATTTCTCCAATCGTTCAGGTAACCATTGCCTCTTGGATAACGTATCACGAACGGCTTTTTTTGTTTCACCGCCGTAAACATAAGATTCCTTAAATCATGTTCATCAGCCGGAGCAGCGATAGTAAGATTCGGAACACACCTTAGGTAAGCCAAATCGAAAGCTCCGTGATGTGTAGCTCCATCTTCCCCAACCAATCCGCTACGATCAAGACACAAGATGACAGGAAGCTGTTGCAAAGCAATGTCATGAACAATCTGATCGTAGGCTCTTTGCATAAAGGAAGAATAAACGTTACAAAACGGAATCGTATTGCGAACAGCCATTCCTGCAGCAAAGCAAACGGCATGTTGTTCGGCTATTCCCACATCGAAAGTCCTGTTTGGGAACACCTCTTGCAGCTTTGTCATCGAACAACCGCTCAACATAGCAGGCGTAATTCCCACAATATTATCGTATTTCTTTGCGAGCTCGACCAAAGTCTCGCCAAAGACATCTTGAAACTTCAATATAGCATTCTCACTCTTATCTTTCTTTGGAGTTTCTCCCGTTTGTGGATCGAAAACTCCCGGAGCATGATATTTAGTCGGATTATTCTCGGCAGCATTCAAACCTTTGCCTTTCTTGGTTATGATATGAAGAAGTTTAGGCCCCTTTATCTTTTTCAAATCCGAAAGAGTATCAACCAAACTCTTTATATCATTGCCGTCAATCGGTCCGAAATATCTTATATTCAAAGCTTCAAAGAAATTACTCTTGCCCGAAAACAAACTCTTTGTTGCAAAGGCAATCTTCTTAAAAAGAGTTGTTCGTTTCGAGTAAGCCCCCGAGTTGCCACCCATAAGATTCCAAATCTTGTTTTTTAGTCTGTTGTAAGTGGCAGAAGTAGTTATTTTTGTAAGATATTGACTCAAAGCCCCGACTTGCTTATCTATGGAAATACCATTGTCGTTCAACACAACCAAAAGGTCTGCGTCGGTACTGCCTGCGTGATTCAGAGCCTCGAAAGCCATACCCCCGGTCATAGAACCGTCACCTATAACAGCAATGTGATGATTCTTCTTTCCGTTAATCTTATCTGCAATCGCCATAGCCAAAGCAGCCGAAATCGAAGTGGAGGAATGCCCCGTTCCAAAGGAGTCATACTCGCTTTCTTTCATGCGTGGAAATCCGCTAAGGCCGTTAAACTTCCTTATGTTCTCAAATGCATCTCTTCTTCCGGTCAATACTTTGTGTGAATAGGCTTGATGTCCGACGTCCCACACAAGAGAATCCATTGGAACATCATATATATAATGTAAAGCGACGGTTAGTTCCACCGTACCGAGACTTGAGGCCAAGTGTCCGGGGTTTTCTGACAACACCTCTATTATATATTCTCTGAGTTCGTTACTCAATTGTGAAAGTTCCTCGATAGAGAAATCTTTTATGTCGCTTGGACTATTTATTTTTTGTAACAACTCTCCTTGATTCACGTTTTGTGTATCCATCACCACGATTTAGAAATTTCCGATTGCAAAGTTACAAAATTAGAACAAAGATTTGTCAAAGCGAAATAAAGAATCGTTGGAATAAGTCTTGATTTCGTGTAAAAAACACATAAATAAGAGTTAAAATATCTTTGATAAGTATTTTTTCAAGAAATATTTATATCTTTGTGCCGTGAAGATGAATTTATAATTTAATAATTAAACCTATGAAAAAATTAGTATTATCAATTTTGGGTTTGGTTGCAGGTTTTGCAGTTGTGGCACAAACACCGCAATTTGTTTCAACCGAACCGGCAAACAGAAATGTTATCATCGAGGAGTACACAGGTATCAACTGCGGTTATTGCCCTGACGGACACAGAATCGTAAGAGAATACATGGAAGCTAACCCCGGAAGAGTCTTTGGTATAAACATACATCAGGGAGGCTTTGCAGCAATGTACACAACTCAATGGGGAGATGCATTGAATAACCAAACAGGAATGGCAGGTTCTTATCCTTCAGGAACAATTAACAGACATGTTTTTGCAGATGGAATAACAGGATTGAGCAGAGCTAATTTTGTAAGTTGCGGAAACCAAATCAAGGCAATGCCTTCGTTTGTCAATGTTGCAGCTCAAGCAAGTATCGATGCGGCAACAAGAACACTGACCGTAAATGTTGAAGTTTATTACACAGGAGATGCAGAGACAGGCTCAAACTACTTGAACGTTGCATTGTTGCAAGACAGCATCATAGGCCCTCAAGGAGGTGCAAGTGGAAATCCTGAACAAGTTACGGCAGACGGACAATACATTCACATGCACATGCTACGTGATTTGTTGACAGGTCAATGGGGAGAAGAACTTACAGTGGAAGGAAGTGCTGTAATCCCTCAAGGAACTTTATTCCAAAAGACATACACTTATACAATCCCTGCACACATGAGCGATGCTTTGGTTAAGCTTTCTCAATTGCATTTGGTTGTATTTGTAACAAGAGATCACCAAGAGATTTACACAGGTTCAGAGTGCAAACCGACTGTTTTGAATATTCCTGCACTTGGAGCAATGAGTACAACTTTGGAAGCTGAAAACATATATGGTTGTTCTGAAGAAATTATACCTTACATTTCTGTATCCGGAGCAGGAGAAACTCCTGTTACAACAATGGATATAGAATATTCTTCTTCAGTCAGTCCTGCACAAACTTTCACTTGGACAGGTAATTTGGGATTCGAACAAGATCTAAAAATACAATTGCCTAACGTTCTTGCAAATGTGGGAAGTGCAACTCAAGTTTCAGCAAAGATATTGAGCATAAACGGAACTGCAATCGAAGATGAAGCAAAAACAGTTTCAATAACCAAGAAAGCACCTAAGGATGCGAACGGAGCACAATTCAAAGTTGTAATTGTAACAGACCAATACGCAGGTGAGGTTGCTTGGAAGATGTACGGACCTGACGGAAGCACGATAAAATCTAAAAGATATAGCGGACAAAGCATAAAGAAAGACACCGTGTACATAGATGTTACCGAGTTGGGTTGCTATACCTTTGAAATAACCGACTCTTACGGAGACGGCGGTGCAAGACACTCTGTTTACGATTTTGCAGGCAACAGAGTTGTTTACGGATCTGCTACATCATACGCAGACGTTGCTCGTTACGACATAAAACTTCTTTCAGTAGGATTGGAAGAAGCAGCAGGAGTTATTCTTCAGACTTTGGCTTATCCAAACCCTGCAAAAGACAGAGTCAATTTGGAAATATCAACACTTCAATCCTCTCAAGCAAACATAACAGTTGTCGATATGTTAGGCAGAGAAGTGATAAAGCTTGGCGATGTTAATTTGGCAAACGGCAAAAACGTATTCGAAATAAACACATCTGCTCTAAGCAATGGAGCATATTTCGTTAAGATTATTTCAAACGACGGAATAACTTCAAAGAAAATAAGCATAAACAGATAATCGGACTTTTTCGAATCAAGAAAGAATACAGCGAAACGAAGAAAGATTCATTTCTTTCTTCGTTTCATTTTTCTCAATTCCCACAATATTTCGTTTCAATCACCTTTGCATTTATTTGCCTTTTTACCTTTGTTTTTCGAAAGCCGAAAAACAAATTCGCTTTTTTTGAAAATAAATCCTTGTCCGAAAGAAAAAATCTTTATACATTTGCAATCGGAAAGCCGAAATCGCTTTTCAAGACAATCAAACGCAACGATAACAAATAAAAACAAAAAGAAAATGGCAAGAAAGCTATTTGTGATGTTCGCAATCCTTATTGCAGGATTCGCACTCAACGCCCAAAACAACATGAGAGACGTAGTATATCTCAAAAACGGCGGAATAACAAAAGGAATCATACTCGAACAAATCCCGAACGAAAGTTTGAAAATTCAGATGGCAGACGGGAGCGTCTTCGTTTACCAAATGGCAGAAGTGGAACGAATAGAAAAAGAAATCATGCCAAGCCCCGAAGAACCCCGATTCAAGACTCATCCCCCTATGACTTCGTCCGCATACGGCAATCCTTACCTTGCATCGAGAAAATCGCCGCTTGCAGCCGGCATACTCTCTGCATTGATTCCCGGAGCAGGGCAATTGTACGCTTCAAACCTGCGTAGCGGTTGGGGATACCTTGCTTGGAGTGTCTTAGGCTTTCCCACATTATGCGTTTATTCGCTTGTACTCGATCCGATGCTTTGGTTGCCTGCCTGGTGCGTACTTGGAACGGCACATATCGTCGTTTGGGTTTATTCCATAAGCAATGCGGTAAACCTTGCCAAAGCCGTAAACATCGAAAACGGTTATCTGTCATTCAAAATCGGCGAAAAAACACGCTTTGGCGTACGTCCCGAATTCTCATACAACAATCAGGTCATGCCAAACGGCGGATTAAGCCCGCAATTCACCTCAGGATTGGGAATATCGTTGAGTTTCTGACACTTGAACCGGCTTGACGGAGAGCGAAACCACGATTGAAACAAATAAAAAGAATGAATGAAAAATCGTGATGACGATTTGAAGTCGCAGAATAAACACTGCGACTTTGTTGTTTTAGGATAAATATCACGAAAAAAAAGTTGTGTGGTAATAAACTGAGTATTAAGGAGAAAGATAATTTGAATTGATAGGCGTGTGATTTTTTTTGAAAAAAATTTGGGGGGGGGGGTGGATTTTTTATATACCTTTGCAAAGTGGTCAAAGTGGGGATTTGATCTATTCGGAATTCACTTTGGGTTGGTTTATGTTTGTTTTCCTGCTTTGATCGCAAAAGTATTTTATACTACTTATACAATTCTTTTTCGAATACGCCACCGTAGTGATACGTCGGCGTATTTTTCTTTTTCCCAATCAAAGAATCGTTACTCTCTCTCAAAGGTCGCAGACCGCCGGAATAAATTGCAAAGCACGCAAAAGAAGCTCCACGAATCTCACGTATCAGCACGTATTTTTCTCTCGCAAAGACGCAAAAGTCGCAAACCTTGTTTGCAATGAGCTATGAGCAGAGAACAATGAGCCGAAAGTTGCTTAAAAAATCCTCAAAGCCCACAACTCAAGGCTCAAAGCTCGTTGCTCAAAGCCCAAAGCCGAAATGAAAAGATTCGTGTAAATACTCGTGATACGTGGAAACTCTTTGCGATTTTGCGACCTTTGCGAGAGGAAAGCCAAACGCAGTATCAAAAAATTTCCACTTATTGATACTGCCGGTATCAGTTAGCGGTACTACCAATACCAGTTAGCGGTACTGCCAGTACCAGTTAGCGGTACTACCAGTACCAGTAAGCGATACTACCAATACCAGTTAGCGATACTGCCGGTATCAGTTAGCGGAAAAATTCCGAGAGTAAGATTCAGGAGTCTCTCGCAAAGACGCAAAGTCCGCAAACCTTGCTTGCAATGAGCTATGAGCAGTGAGCAGCGAGCCGAAAGTTGCTTGAAAGTTACTCAAAACTCACAAAAAAGATTCGTGCAAATTCGCGTGATTCGTGGAACTTCCTTTGCTCTCTTCGCGAACTTTGCGAGAGAGAATTTTGTCGTATAAGAAAGTTTTTATATCTTTGTTGCCGAATTTAGAAACGAACTTAAAAAAGGAGGAAACAGCAAACAAAAAGATTATAGTTTAGACTGAGTTAAATTTTAACGACATAAAACAGCGTTTTTGCTTATCTTTGGTTATGTGAAACTTGGAACATTTCATATTATATCCTAAAAGAAAAGTGGAAAACGCTCACGATGATTCTTCGTGGGCTTTTCTTATTTAGGATATTAGGTAGTTCCAAGACCTCACATAACGATAAGAATAAAGTCCCACGTTTTTTTATGCCTTGAAGTCAAAGAAAAAAATAACATATCGCCATTTGGGACTTGGGCAAAGTAGATTAAAAAAATAATAAATATTTATAAAAAGATGAAAAAATGTATTACTTTAATGCTGTGTCTATTAGCATTTAATGCAAATCTATTATTTGCAGAAAACGATAATGAAGAAATAAAACAACAAGAATTAATAGAAAATAGTGAAATTCAGGAAAATCAACAATTTGAATTGATTGAAAGTAGTGAAATCCAAGAAATTCAACAATCAGAAAATAATTCTATCAAAATAAATATGTTAGATGAAGATGAAGAGAAAATGAAAGAGATGTTGATAAGTGATTTTGCGATTAGATATCAAAAATATTTTTTAGCATCTGACTTTAACAATGTTATAGGATTTTTAAGAACGAAATCTTATCACGAACTTGAAGTGATAATGTCTTCTACTAATTATATTATTGATCCTTCTGTTTCGCAGATAGTTTCTATTTTATTGGGATCGATAGGAGTTGATAGATTTATGCTTGGTCAAAATACCTATGGTTTACTTAAATTGGTAACATTTGGAGGATTTGGTGTATGGACTATAATAGATTGGTTTCAAATACAAAATTTAACAAAAAAAACCAATATGCAAAAATTTATAGCAGCAACAAATATGAATACATTTGGATATCAACAACAAAATTATTACGAACCAATTCAACAACGACCAGTAAAAGAGCCGAAACAACTTGCAAAGGAGGAACCGAGAAAACAAGTTGAGGGATATGGCAATACAGCTTTGGAAAGTACAATTGTTCGTTGGGATGTGCAATCTCGTCCTGCGGGAGCGGATGTTTTTTGGAGGGTTGTGTCAAAGACTCCAAGCGTTAAAAGTACAAACAACAAGTATTTGCAAACTACTCCTTACGAAGCAACAAAATCTTTGGACATTCGCGGACTCAGTTACGAGAACTCCGGAGATGTACGTGTTATCTTGCGTTGCGAAAAAGAAGGATACTATCCGCAAGAAAAGGAATTTAACGTACGAATGATTCTCGACCAAGAAGAAATCTCTGCATTCTTCCGATTGGTAAAAGAAGAAAAATAAGATTCTTCCTTGATTGGAAAAATTCAAACTACCTTATAATATATATAAGGTAAAGAAAAACGAGCGTTCGACTTGCTTTTGCATTTGCGAACGCTCGTTTTCGTTTTTTTTCTTTAACTTTGCAAAACCGTTGATTTTGTCGTAATGATTAAAAGCGAAGACATAAGCAGGATATTGGAAGCGGCACGCATCGAAGACGTTGTCGGAGTGTTTGTTCCCTTGAAAAAAAGAGGTGCGAACTTTATCGGCTTGTGTCCGTTCCACGATGAAAAAACTCCTTCGTTCAATGTGAATCCCGCAAGAGGCATTTTCAAATGCTTCGGTTGCGGAGAGGGTGGCGATAGTGTTGCTTTCCTTATGAAGCATCAGCACTATACCTATCCCGAAGCTTTGCGATGGCTTGCCGAACGCTATCATATTCAGATAGAAGAAAAAGAAGAAACTCCCGAAGAGAAGAAGGCTCAAAGCGAAAAGGACAGATTGTTTCACGTGAACGAGTTTGCACAACGCTATTTTCAAGATTTGCTTTTCTCCGATCCGCAAGGGCAAAGCATAGGGCTTAGTTATTTTGAAGAGAGATGCCTGACAAAAGAAACGATTCGCCGTTGGGGATTGGGTTATTGCAAGGATTCGTGGGACGACTTCTGCTCTGCCGCTCGCAAGGAGGGATATACCGATGAGGAATTGGTGAAAGCAGGCGTTGCGATAAGGAATGAAAACAGCGGAACGATATACGACAGATTCAGAGCAAGGATTACTTTCCCTATCTTCAACATCGGTGGCAGGGTGTTGGGGTTTTCTGCCCGCATTCTTTCGTCCGACAAGTCCAAGGCGAAGTATGTGAATTCTCCCGAGAGCATTATCTATTCTAAAAGCAATGTTCTGTTCGGTCTTCACTTTGCCAAGGAAAAGATAATCAAGGAAGATTTGTGTTACTTGGTGGAAGGAAACATGGATGCGGTGATGATGAGTCAGTGCGGCGTGCAAAACGTTGTCGCAACCTCAGGTACGGCTCTCACGGTGCAACAAATAAACCTCATAAAGCGATATACACGCAACGTAACCGTGCTTTACGATGGCGACAGTGCCGGAATAAAAGCGACATTCAAGGCTGTGAATCTTTTCCTCGAACAAGGGCTGAACGTAAGAACGGTTTTGTTTCCCGATGGCGAAGATCCGGATTCGTTTGCCCGCTCTCGGACGGCTGATGAGTTTAAGGCGTTCCTTTCAAACAACTCTCGAAACTTCATTCTCTACAAAACAGACATCTTAGTCAAGCAGGCAGGAAACGATCCCATTAAGCGGGCGGAGATGATCAAAGACATAGTTTACACAATCTCACTTGTGCCTGATTTGTTGGAGCGAAGCACCTATTTGCAACAGTGCAGTAATCTTTTGCAAGTTGATGAGGTTGTTTTGAGTAATGCTTTGAAAAAACAATTGCGTCAAAACAGTTTCGATAAAGCAAAGAAAGGACAATCGCAAGAAGAGAATATCGAAATCTATCTGCCGACAGATCAACCTGTTTTGCCTAAACAACAAATCGATTCGGTCGTTGCCAATCCAGATTACGAGCAAGAAAAAAGCATAATCAGCATTCTGTTGAAGTATGGTGAGAGATTGACGACTCAAGAGGTGTTTGACGAAGAGGGAAACTTGGTTGAAAAAGATATGTTGGTCGCTTCGTTCATCGTATGCGATATTGCGGCAGATGAAATCAAATTTAACGATGATTTGTTTGCCAAGATATTCGATTTATACAAAGATGAGATTCTGAATAACAATAAGATGCCGTCTTTAAGTATGCTTGTGTCAAATCCTGATGAAGAGGTGAGGAGATTATCTGCCGAGTTGCTTGTCGAGAAACGTGAAATCAGTCCTCTGTGGGAGCAGAAAAATGTTTCGGTTCCAAGTCTTGACAGCGAGGAGGTGATAAACAGATTGGTCAATGAGACTTTACTCAGATTCAAACTGCACAAGATAAATGCGAAGATAAAGCAATTGAACGCTCAAATCAAAGAAGAAAAGGATGAAGGGGAGTGCTTCATATTGCTTTCGGAGAGTAAGCAATATACTGATTTGAGAAATAAAATTGCAAAAAAGCTTAATCAAGTCTATACAAACTAAGGTTTGAGTAGCTTGAAGAGTTGATTTGTCGAGAAAAAGGATAGCTTTCTCAAAGTTTTTTGGTAATTTTGCCAATCTTAATAGGAATTTAATAAATAAAAGATATAAGATGGAATTTAGAGAAGAGATAATGGCGGGTATTCCCGACTATTTGCCGGAATTGCAAGAGTATGATTTGAATGTAAGTCATGCTCCTAAGCGTAAAGAAATACTTACAACAGATCAAAAGAAACTTGCATTGAAAAATGCTTTGAGATATTTTGATCCAAAGTTCCACGCTGTTTTAGCAAAAGAATTTGCAGAGGAATTGGAAAAGTACGGACGTATTTATATGTATCGTTATCGTCCGACTTACAAAATGTATGCTCGACCAATAGAAGAGTATCCTGCAAAGTGCGAACAAGCAGCTGCAATCATGCTAATGATTCAAAACAATCTTGATCCTGCCGTGGCACAACACCCTCACGAATTGATAACTTACGGAGGAAACGGAGCAGTATTTCAAAACTGGGCACAATATCGCCTTGCCATGAAATACCTTTCTGAAATGACTGACGAGCAAACGCTTGTTATGTATTCAGGACACCCAATGGGCTTGTTCCCTTCTCACAAGGACGCTCCAAGAGTTGTTGTTACTAACGGTATGGTTATTCCTAATTACTCAAAACCTGATGATTGGGAACGTTTTAACGCTTTGGGTGTAAGCCAATACGGACAGATGACAGCAGGAAGCTACATGTACATCGGTCCTCAAGGAATCGTTCACGGAACAACGATAACTGTTTTGAACGCAGGAAGAAAGATTGGTGGCGATGGCTTAGGCGGAAAATTGTTTGTTACAGCCGGTTTGGGCGGTATGAGTGGTGCTCAACCAAAAGCAGGAAACATTGCAGGCGTTGTCTCAATCACTGCCGAGATTAACCCTGCGGCTACAAACAAACGCCATTCTCAAGGTTGGGTTGACGAAGTTTATTCGGATTTAGACCAATTGATGGCAAGAGTTCAAAAAGCAAGAGAAGCAAAAGAAGTAGTCTCTTTTGCATATCAAGGAAACGTTGTCGATTTGTGGGAATACATGGTAGAGCATGACATAAACGTTGACTTGGGTTCAGACCAGACTTCATTGCATAACCCATGGGCAGGCGGATATTACCCTGTCGGATTGACATTTGAAGAATCCCAAAAGATGATGGCAGAACAGCCTGAATTATTCAAAGAAAAGGTTCAAGAGTCATTGAGAAGACATGTTGCCGCAATCAACAAACTGACAGATAAAGGCATGTATTTCTTCGATTATGGCAACGCATTCTTGTTGGAATCTTCAAGAGCAGGAGCCGATATAATGAAAGAAGATGGCACATTCAAATATCCGTCATATGTTCAAGACATCATGGGACCTATGTGCTTTGATTACGGCTTCGGACCTTTCCGTTGGGTTTGTACATCAGGCAAAGCGGAAGACTTAGACGTGTCTGACCACATTGCAATGGAAGTTTTGGAAGAAATAGCCAATAATTCGCCTGCGGAAATCCAACAACAAATGCACGACAACATTACTTGGATAAAAGGAGCTAAAGAAAACAAACTTGTTGTTGGCTCACAAGCGCGTATCCTTTATGCAGATGCAGAAGGCAGAACAAAGATTGCCGCAGCGTTTAATAAGGCTATAAAAGATGGAAGAATATCTGCTCCGATTGTATTGGGAAGAGACCATCACGATGTTTCGGGAACAGACTCACCATTCAGAGAAACGTCAAACATATATGACGGAAGCTCGTTCACGGCTGACATGGCGGTTCAAAATTGTATTGGAGACAGTTTCAGAGGTGCAACATGGGTTTCCATACATAATGGAGGCGGTGTAGGCTGGGGAGAAGTCATCAATGGCGGTTTTGGAATGGTCATAGACGGAAGCGAAGATGCCGACAGAAGATTGAGAAGCATGTTGTTCTGGGACGTAAACAACGGAATCAGTCGTCGTTCTTGGGCAAGAAACGAAGGAGCCATGTTTGCAATCAAAAGAGCTATGGAAGTAGAACCAAAACTCAAAGTAACCATGCCAAACATTGCAGATGATTCATTGATAGACAGCATATTTTAATAACTTATTGTCAAATTGATAAGGAGGAGGAAGGACGAGGATGTTCGTTTGCTCCTCCTTATTTTTTAACTTGTGATTTAAGATGAAACAATTTTTCAAATTTACCTTTGCTTCGTGTCTCGGAGTATTGATTTCAAGCATATTAGTCATTATCTTTCTTGTTTCGATGCTCGGTTCGTTGGTAAGCACCGAAGAAAGTGTTCCCGAAATCAAAGACAACTCGGTGTTATACATAAAATTAGACAAACCGATTTATGACAGAGAAGTCAGCGACTTGTCAATGCTTGGTGGAATTGCCGAAGGCGAAATCGGAAGCTCGATAGGACTGACAGAATTTCTGTATGTGCTTGAGCGAGCTAAAACAGATGACAGAATAAAAGCAATAATGCTTGACATAACTCTTTTGCAGGCAAACGGCTGGGCAACAATCGAAGAGATGCGTCAAGGAATAAAAGACTTCAAAACCTCAGGCAAAAAAGTATATGTTTACAGTGATATGCTTACTCAGTCGGCCTATTATCTTGCAAGTGCAGGAGACAAAATCTCTATGAATCCTGCGGGAATGCTTACAATGACAGGACTCGGTGCAGAGGTGATGTACTATAAAGATTTGCTTGATAAGTTCGACGTAGATGTGGAGTTGATACGTCCGAAAAACAATTCATACAAAAGTGCCGGCGAAACATACATCACAAACAAGATGTCAGCCGAAAATCGCGAACAAATAAAAGCCTATCTTGGTGCAATATGGGAACATATTGCCAAAAACATAGTTTCGGAACGAAGATTGGACGCAGCCGAATTTGAAAACAAAATATCGAATCTTGAACTCTGTCTGCCGAAAGACGCATTGGCAAACAAACTGATTGATGAGGTTTCATTCAAAACCGATGTCGAAGACATGATTTCCAAAGAAGTGCGAGCAAAACACAAACTCGACAAAAGCGATAAAATAACCTTTGTCAAGTATGCAAAATACAGAAAAACGCTTACAAACATATTTAACGTAAAACAAGAAAACATAGCAATAGTATATGCCTACGGAGATGTCAATCAAGGTAAGGGTTCTGATTTGTCGATAGGCAGTGAAACCATAGTTAAATCCATTCGCAAAGCTGCTGCAAACAAGAGTGTTAAGGCAATCGTTCTAAGAGTCAATTCCCCGGGAGGCGATGCCATAGCTTCGGAATTGATAACCAACGAGGTGATTAAGGCGAAGAAAATCAAGCCTGTGATTGTTTCTATGGGCGATGTGGCTGCTTCGGCAGGCTATGAGATGAGTTCGAATGCGACAAAGATTGTAGCCCAGCCTGTTACGATAACCGGATCCATAGGAGTGTT
Organism: Candidatus Onthomorpha sp.; assembly: GCA_045590015.1. Classification (GTDB taxonomy): domain Bacteria; phylum Bacteroidota; class Bacteroidia; order Bacteroidales; family P3; genus Onthomorpha. Next base: position 53,230 of record JAZNQE010000021.1, read on the forward strand.
CGGAGTGATGCCTAATTTCGCACGCACACTCAAAACAAACCTCGGCATAACCTTCGATACAGTCAAAACACATAAGAATTCAGTCGGATTAAGCCTAACAACACCTGTTTCTCAAGACGTTAAGATGATGATGCAACGCAATGTCGAGAATTTCTATGACAACTTCATAACACGGGTTGCAACAGGCAGAAACAAAGATAAAGCATATATCGACTCGATTGCAAGAGGCAGAGTGTGGATTGGCTCACAAGCGAAAACTCTTGGTTTGGTTGATGAGTTCGGAGGCTTGAAAAAGGCAATTGAAATCGCTGCAAAAGAGGCAGATATGAAAGAATACGGAATCATTGCTTATCCTAAGAGCAAGGATATCGCAACACAGCTCATGGAGGCAGTGTCTGGAGAAAACGATATGGAGGAATTCACGAAAGAACTCGGTAAACCATATTCATTCTTCTTGGAACTCAGATCAATATGTCAAATGCAGGGAGTCCAAGCAAGGATTCCATATCTGATAAGCATAAAATAGAAAATACTAAAACAGGAATCCAATCATCAAAACCGGATTCCTGTTTTCTTTTATCCCATTTGACCAAAACAACTCTTCGTTTTAATTTTCTGAAACTTCGTTTTAATTTTTTCTTTCTTTGTTTTAATTTTCCAAAACTTGAATTCGTTCACACCGAAACAAAGTCTCACAAAAACAAAACGAGCGTCCGCAGGAATAAACCTTAGTCGAACGCTCGTTTTTCTTTACCTTATATATAGAGAGCTTATTTCTCTCCCCATATCTTAATGGTTTCATCTCTTGAACCGCTGATAATTTTTGTGCCGTCGGGACTATAGGCTACGGAATAGACCCAATCTGAATGTCCTTTCAAGGTTTTAAGGCATTCTCCTGTATTTGCATCCCATATCTTTATGGTTTCATCCCATGAACCGCTGATTATTTTTGTACCATCGGGACTATAGGCTACGGAAAGGACTCTATCTGAATGTCCCTCCAAGGTTTTAAGGCATTCTCCTGTGTTTGCATTCCATATCTTAATAGTATTATCTCTTGAACCGCTGATAATTTTTGTGCCGTCGGGACTATATGCTACGGATTTGACACCATCTGAATGTCCCTCCAAGGTTTTAAGGCATTGTCCTGTGTTTGCATCCCATATCTTAATGGTTGTATCCCCTGAACCGCTGATTATTTTTGTACCATCGGGACTAAATGCTACGGACCAGACAGGTTTTATATGTCCCTCCAAGGTTTTAAGGCATTTAAACTTACTTACATCTTGTGCATTCAATTTTTCAAAGCCAACAAATAACGAAGTAAATACTGCAATCAAACTAAAAATCTTTATTTTATTCATTTTCATCTGCTTTTGCAAAGGTTAATAACTACTTCACAAAGATATAAAACTTTCATAAACCGACAAAATAATCTCTCGCAAAGTTCGCGAAGAACGCAAAGGCTGATTTCAAAGGACAACAAGTCAACAAGACTACAAGACAACAAGATTTGTGGACTTTGAAACTTGTAGTCTCGTTGTCTCGTTGACTTGCAGACTAATCATACTTCCTTAAACCTTAACCATTCTTCCTTAAACCACACACAATCTTCTTTCGCAGAATTCTCCACTTACTGATAATGGCACTACCGGTAAGTGATAATGGTGCTATCACTAACTGATATTGATATTATCAAGAAGCGGAAAATCTTTGATACTGATTCGGAGGATTCGTTTCTTTGCTTTGGGCAAACTGATTCTTCGTTTCAGAAAATTCTTTTCAAGAAACAATTTGCTGAAACAAAGAAAGAATTTACTGAAATCAGGTTTCGTTGAAATGCTGTTTTGCAGTGGGTTAGCGATTCGAAAAGTTGAGGTTGTCGATAAGCTTTTCGAACTTTATTCTCTCGATGGGGCTTGTCTTTTTTGCTTTGTTGAAGTCGGATTTCTCAAGAGTACGAGCCTCTATCTTTTGCAAAAGGTTTTTCATTTCCTCTGTCGGCAAAAATTCTTCGTTGTTACACTGCACTGCTTTATTGTTCCAAATGCAGGCATTCAGGCATATATCGCAACCATAAACGTATCCGCCGAGATTGATGTTTGAAGGGATAGAACGCTTGTTTTCAATTGTTTGGTAGGAAACGCATTTGCGGCAATCGATTACCCCATCGGCAACAATCGCATCATTAGGACAACTCTCCACACACTTGTTGCAGTTGCCGCAAGCATTGCTCTGTTTCTCGGAATAATCGCTTGTGTAGTTGCAAACCAATTCTGCTATAAATACTTTGTTACCAAGGTGTTTGCTTACAAGACATGAGTTTTTGCCAATCCAACCTAAGCCTGCTTCAACCGCCCATTGACGCTCCAATATCGGTGCAGTGTCAACAAAAACCCTTGCTTCAAAATCAGGATATTTTGTGCGGATAATTTCTAACAGAGTATAAAGCTTGGTTTTTAGGACTTTATGATAGTCTTTGCCCATTGCGTATGATGCAATCCTGCCATTGTCGGCATAAGTGTCCGAATTGTTGTACGAAATCAAAAAAGAAAAAACTGTCTTTGCCCCCTCGACCAATTTCCTTACGTCGATTCTTTTCTCGTAATTTTCAGCCATATACGCCATGTCGGCATTGTAATTCTTGCTAAGCCACTCCTTCAAACGGGAATGCTCACATAAATCCGCCTTTGCCGCTCCACAGTCTTGAAAACCAAGTTTTAACGCTTCGCTTTTTACAAAATCAAGTGGGATATGCTTATTCATTAAAACGGTTTCTTGTTAAACTCGTATGAAATACTGTCGAGAAGTTGTTTTTTCTTCATTTCTTCGATGAATTTCTCGATATTGATTTTGTATTTCCTGCTTTTAAGATTCAGAACTACTTCGCTGTTATTTATATCTGTGATTTTGATAGACAGAATTGCTTTGCCTTTCGATTGTTTGCAAACATCGGTAAGGTCTTTCAAAAATTTCTCATTCAGATTTGCTATGTCGATGTTTATCAATAGGCCATCGATATATTTCAAAGTGATGTCTTCCAGAAGTTCTATCTTGTTTATGACTATCTCTAACCGATCTGCATCTATCCAGCCCTTCTTTACAACGGCTTTAATTATGATGTAGAGATTGTCTTTGCAAAAATCGGCATACTCCACATAGTTTTTACCTCTGAGGAAAAACTCATATGATCCGCTCTCGTCTTCGATTGTGAATCGTGCATAGTTCTTTCCGTTTTTGTTTACTCCGATTCTTGCGTTTGAAACCACTCCTGCAATGCAGATTTCTTTGTCTTCGTATTGTTGTAATTCGGAAAGGGAATTGATTTCTGTATTTACAAAATTGTCGATTGCCATTCGATACATATCCAACGGGTGTCCTGAAAACCAGAATCCAAGCATCTCTTTTTCGAATTTCAGTTTTTCCATTTGCGACCAAGGTTCGCAATCGGGAATAACAGGATCTTCCAACATGCTTGTGCCATCGTTTGAATCGAAAAGCGAAATCTGCGATGCCATTTGGTTTTCCTTATATTTGGCTCCGTATTTGATAAGTTGGTCAAGAAATTCCGATTCATCCTTTCCTTTTGTGATATGAAAGTATTGAGCTCTGTGAGTGTCGGAAAAACAATCGAATGCTCCCGATTTAATCAAGGACTCGATACATTTACGGTTGATTGTTCTCGGATTTATTCTTCGGATAAAATCAAAAGGACTTATGTATGGTCCATTGGCGTCTCGTTCCCTTATAATCTCTTCTGCCGCCGCCGCTCCAACGTTTTTGATTCCTGCCAATCCGAAAAGAATTTCCTTGTTCTTGTTTACCATGAAATTCATGTCGGATTCGTTCACGTTAGGTCCCAATACGTTTATTCCTAACTTCTTACACTCTTCCGTATATATGGTAATCTTCTTCTGATCCGAAAGGTTGTGAGTCAAAACCGAAGACATATATTCCGCAGGATAGTGAGCCTTCAGATAAGCCGTTTGAAAAGCAACGTAGGCATAGCATGTGGAGTGAGATTTGTTGAAAGCGTATTCGGCAAACTTTTTCCAGTCTTCCCAAATCTTTTCTACCTTGGCTTGATCGTAGTTATTGGCAGAACAACCATTGATAAACTTCTCGCGAAGTTCCTCCATGACTTTGATTTGCTTCTTTCCCATCGCTTTTCTCAGCTTGTCGGCCTCTCCGGGTGTGAATCCAGCTAAGGCTTGTGAGAGTTGCATGACCTGTTCTTGGTAAACAGTGATTCCATACGTTTCGGAAAGATATTTTTCCATTATAGGAAATTCATAGACTATCTCTTCGCGACCGTGTTTTCTGTCAATAAAGTTCGGAATGTACTGCATAGGCCCCGGACGATAGAGAGCATTCATCGCAATCAAGTCTTCGAATTTGTCGGGTTTCAGATTTTGAAGGTGTTGTTTCATTCCGTCGGACTCGAATTGAAAAGTCCCCATCGTCAATCCTTTTTGGAATAGTTCCAAAGTAAGTTTGTCATCTAACGGAATGTTCTCTGGTTCGACTTCAATCTTTGTACTCTTTCGGATATTCTCGCAAGCATCTTTGATAATCGATAAATTACTCAATCCCAAAAAGTCCATTTTTATCATGCCAACGCTTTCTATCAGTTTGCCTTCAAATTGCGTTGCCATCATATCCGAATCCTTGCTGTCTGCAACGGGAACATAATTCGATATATCATCAGGTCCGATTATTACTCCGCAGGCGTGGATTCCCGTATTTCGAATCGAACCCTCGAGTTTCCTTGCCATATTCAACACTTTTTTGATTAAAATCGAACCATTTTCTAATTCGTTTTTCAGTTCTTCCGATTCTTGAAAAGCCTTTTCAAGAGTTGTACCGGGCTTTGCAGGAACCAATCCCGCCAAACGGTTGCTTTCATCTATCGGAAGCTCCAAAACGCGAGCCACATCTTTAATAGCCATTTTTGCAGCCATCGATCCGAAGGTTGTTATTTGAGCAACGTGATCCGCTCCATACTTTTCTCTGACGTAAGCCAAGGTTTTTGCTCGTCCTTCATCATCAAAGTCAACGTCTATATCAGGAAGGGAAATTCGATCGGGGTTTAGAAATCTCTCAAATAGCAATCCATATTTCAAAGGCTCGATTGCAGTGATTCCCAAACAATAAGCCACAACACTACCTGCAGCAGAGCCTCTGCCCGGACCTACAATCACACCGAGATTCTCCCTTGAGTGATTGATAAAATCTTGAACGATGAGAAAATAACCGGGAAAGCCCATCCACTCTATTGTTTTCAATTCGCTCTCGATTCGTTCCAAAACTTTGTCTTCAAAAGGTGTCGGATATTTTTGCTTAGCCCCTTCGAAGGTTAGGTAACGCAGATAGTCGGCATCGAACTTCGTTCTTACTATTTTTTCATATCCGCCTTTAGATTTTAGGGCCTTATCTATGATTTCTCGTTTCCTGTCTTCTTGTTTGTCTTCCTCTTTTGCCTTCGGATTGTTTATTATTTCGGAATAAAGTTGCTCTTCAATCTGTTCAAGAGGATATTTTTCCAAGTATTGTTCGAAACTGCCGAAACTTGCAGGAATGTCAAATACAGGCAGAATCGGATCGCGTTCCATCTTGTAAACTTCAATCTTATCGCTAATTTCGATGGTGTTGCTTATTGCATCGGGATAGTCTTTGAAGATTTCAGCCATTTCTTCGGGTGATTTTAACCATTCTTCTCCCGTATATGCCATTTGATTTACGCGGACTCCTCTCTCATCAACCTTGTCATACTCGCTTAACTTTCGACCTGTGTTCAAGCAAATGAGAATCTTGTGTGCTTCAAAGTCATCTTTATTGACGAAATGCACGTCATTGCTCGCTATTATTTTGATATCGAACTTTCGTGCAATCCTTACCAACTCAGGAAGTACATTCAGCTGGTCTTCAGAGCCGTGATTTTGTAATTCTATATAGTAATCTTCGCCGAAGACGCCTTTGTATCTTTGTGCAATGTTTTCTGCTTCTTCGGTTTTGCCTGCCGAAATTGCTTTTGGTAAGACTCCTCCCAAGCATGCAGAGCAACAAATTAACCCTTCCGCATACTGAAATAACAATTCTTCATCTATTCGCGATGTTCTGTACTTTGCTTCTTTTGCAAATGAGAGAGAGTTCAGCTTGATAAGGTTTTTATATCCTTTTTCATTCTTTGCAAGCAGTATCAAGTGATGTCCGCTGAAGTGAATACCGTCTTTTATGAATCTGCTTTGAGGTGAGACATACATTTCGCAACCTAAGATGGGTTTGATCTCATTTTTAAGACAAGTATTGTAGAATTGCAACACCCCGAACATATTTCCGTGGTCGGTAATGGCTATCGACTTCATTCCCAATTCCTTTGTCTTTGCTACTAATTTGCCGATGTCTGCTGCACCATCGAGAATGGAATATTGGGTGTGAACATGCAGATGAGTGAATTCAATTTTCGCTCTTTCGTTTTCTTTTTCAATTGATTCTGTTTCCATAAATGTTACTTTTTTGTGAAATAATAAAATATTGTTTTTGTATATATTTCGATATGAAATAAAGGATTGCAAAGATAGTAAAAAGATGTGTGTTTTGCTGTTAGAAAGAAAATTTTTTGGTATTTGCTTAAGATGCAATTATTTGAAGAGTCTGCAAAAAATAATACCTTTGCAAATCGGTAAATCAAAATTTAAGAGATATGAAGAAAGTGATTTTTGCAATTATGTCTTTGCTGCCTTTTGTTTGTTTGGCACAATTTGACAAGTATTTCGAAGATGCGGGTTTGAGAATCGACTATTCACATTCGGGAAGAGTGGGAGTGGAGTATTTTACAATAGAACGATTCTTGCATGTTCCGCAGTGGGCAGGAAGTAAGTTGAATCTGGTTGATACACTCGGACTTGGAGTTCACAAAGTCGAAATGAGAGAGAAATCAAGCGGAAAGTTGTTGTTTTCAAAGGGTTATTGCTCACTTATGGAAGAGTGGTTGACAATGCCGGAGGCCAAAAACTCATGCGGAAACTTTCAAGAGGTTATGTTGATGCCCTTTCCAAAGGTCGATGTCGAAATAGTATTTTATACAAGAGATGAAAGAAACGAATATAAAGAGATAAGCAGAATCGATTTCGACAAAAGCCTATTGGAATATGCACAAAAAGAAGATTTGGTCTCAGCAATATCCTTGCATAATGCAGGAGAAAGCAATCGATGTCTTGATGTGGTTATTGTTCCTGCTGGATATTCTCTGCAAGATAAAGACAAGATGTATGCAGATTTGAAAACCTGTTCGGAGCATTTGTTTTCAAAACCGCCTTTCTCCGATGCAAAAGACAAAATCAATGTTTGGACGGTTGAAAGGTTTGATTCCCAAAGCGGTATTCCCGGATTGAAAACCTCAACGGCTGATTTCAATGATTTAGGTATGCATTACAACACTTTCGGCTCGGAAAGATATTTGATGACCGAACAATTGTGGAATCTTCACGACGAAATACTGGGCGTAGCTTATGATCAGATTGTGATTCTCTGCAATTCAGATGTTTATGGTGGCGGAGGAATTTACAATTTCTATGCTTCGACCTATGTGAACAAAGAAAATGGTTTTGTTTTGGTGCATGAGTTCGGTCATTCCTTTGCAGGATTGGCAGACGAATACTCATCGAATGACAGCGATGCAGGAATGGTTTCATCGGAGATTGAACCTTGGGAACGGAATATCACATCGATGAAAGATTTTTCGGGCAAATGGGGTGATATGATAGAGAAAGATATCCCTGTTCCTACGCCTAAAACTGCTGAATATGAGAATAAAGTAGGTGTTTTCGAGGGTGCGGCATATCAAACCAAAGGAATGTACAGACCTTATCAGGATTGTTTGATGAGAAGTGATAAGCCGTTTTGTCCGGTTTGCACAAGAGAAATCCAAAGAATGATTGAATATCACTGCAAATAAGACTTGTAACCCCATTGTTTGAATACAAAAAAATAACTCTTGATTTGGATAAAATAGAATCAAGAGTTATTTTTCTAAAACAAAGAATTGATTTTCTGTTTCTTTGTTTCGTTAATTCATCTCTTTGTGTCTGAAAATTAACACTTAATCTTCTTCGACTATGTCAAAATTATCAACCGCCTCATTGTCGATTGAAAGGTTCTTTTCTTCATCAATATAGTAATACTTTTGCGGATTGCCTTGAGTTTTTATCCAAACATATCTGTTTATCAGAAAATTAAAGAAATATCTTCCACAAAGGTTCGCAGCCGAATAAGATAGGAGATAGGCATCGTTAGGGTTTATTTTCACTAAATCATAATCAGCATAATATTCCCCTCTTTCTCTCTCGACATATCCAAACATCTCATCGGTTGTTTCTTCGCTTGCAAAGAAGATTTGTTTGCTTTCCGAATCCGAATCATTGTATCTAAGCCATGTATTCCACCTTACTCCGTTCAAAAGCTTGGTGAAAAGAATCGGGTTTTGAGAACCTTGACTTCGAAGTGTGTCGTATGTTACAAATTCTTCCAATTCCAATTGTGCAATATTGATTGTATGCTCATTAGACTTGAGCTCGGTTGGGAAATTCTCCGAATTGCATTCTCTGACTCTGAATCCGTATGATTGCAATTCGGAAATAAATGCTCTCTTGAAAGTAGATAACAGAATACTATCGCTAACGTAATCGAGCACAAGGCAATATTTGCTTTTCAAATCTGCTTTCGTTTCCTCATCAAGTGCTTCGAATCCAGGCATTGAGCCAATTGTCGAATTGGTATGATATATCGATTGGGTGAAGCTTACATACACAAGTTCAGATGTTGAAGTATCTTGTTGGTTTGCAATAAATTCAACCGCATGACTTTGTGCTATTGAGCTAAATCCGCAAAAAAGTGCTATAAAGCTGCAAAGTACTGAAAACAAATCTTTTCTCATATCTTCCTATTTTTAGAACAACGAACCCTGTACGGTTTCTTTGTCGTTAAATTCACTCTTAAAATCATCTTCATTATCGAAAGGAACTTCGCTTTCTTTTTCTTCTTCATAAGGAGTAGGCTCTAACCATTTTATTTCTGAATCTTTGTTTTTCGAAACCCTTTTCCCTTTCGCTCTCCACTTGAATATGTCGCACAATTCACTGATTTCATATTCTTTTCCCTCAAATTCCATGCGTGGAAGCCAATCTGTGGAAACTTCTTTAAGGATTGCTCCTTCTTGTTCTTCGAAGATGTTTATTTTTTTGTTGCTCGGTTCGACGAGAAAACGTTTTAGATAAATGCTTTGGCTTTCTTTCTCGATATAGAACACAGAAACAGGCTTTTCTGGATTGAATTTCTCAATCTTAATCAAGTCGTCGTCGAAGTGATTGCTTAAATCGTAGTTGGTAATACGGTAATGTCCTGAAGCGTAAATAGTAAGGATTTTATCCCCAGATGCAAATTCTCCGAGCAATATGCCCCTTTGGTCGGTGTTAAGCCTTTTTACAGATGAATCAAACCAAACTTGAATTGCACTCAATGTTGAAACACCTTCGGTTTTTCTGCTGATTGAAGTAACGACTCTTGTGGTCAGAGTATTACCTTTGGCATTTCGAGATTTGATTGCAAGTTGTGCAAAATCGTATTCCATTCTGTTGGTTTTCATTCTTGGAGCTGACTTGAGGGATACGTTAATCACCTCTGCCTCTCCATTAGGATTCACACTCAAATAAACAATCTTCGACCCCTTTGTTCCTTGTGTTATGTCGTATTCTTTTGAGCGGATGATACTTGTTATATTGAATCTCTTGACATAAAACTTACCGAACGCCCCATCTTGATAAACAACATTGAATGTTGTTCGGGTATCATTCTTTTTGAAGACTCCGACATAGAGAATCTTCTTACCGACATATTCTTTTTCTTGTATTTTTCTTATTGAGAAGATTCCGTCTTTTCTAATAACGATAACATCGTCCATTGTCGAACAATCGCAAACGTATTCTTCGCCTTTCAACTTGTAACCAACAAATCCTTCCGCATAATTGCAGTAAAGCTTTTCGTTGGCTATTGCAACAGACGTGCTTTCTATTATATCGAAGTTTCTGATTTCGGTTTTGCGTTGTCTGTCTTTTCCATATTTTTTCTTGATTCTTTCAAAGTATGCTATGGCGTAGTCGATGAGATTATCCAAATCTTTTTGTGTGGAAGCTATATCGTCTTGTATGGCTATGAGTGTGTCATCTGCTTTGTCGCTATTGTATTTTGAGATTCTATCGATAGGAATCTTTCTTAGGCGATGCACATCCTCCAATGTGATTTCGCGAATCAGATTCTTAACAAAAGGTTGTAATCCTTTCATTATTGCATCGTCGATGGCTTGATCGGTCGTACATTTTTCCATCTTTTTGTAAACGCCTTCTTGAATGAAGATTTTCTCCAATGAAATCCAATTCCATTTTTCGTTTAGCTCATTCAAGGCTATCTCAAGCTCTCTTCTCAGAAGTTGAACTGTGTTTTCGGTAGATATTTTCAAGATTTCGCTTACAGGAGCAAAGCGAGGTTTTTCGTTTTCGATGACACATGAGTTTGGAGACAAGCTAAGCTCACAATCGGTGAAAGCATAGAGTGCATCGATTGTTTGATCGATCGATGTATCGTTTGGAATCGATATGTTAATTTCAACTTCTGCCGCTGTGTTATTGTCAATTTTTTTGATTTTAAGCTGTCCCTTGTCGCAGGCTTTTATTATCGATTCTATCAAACTGTCAGCCGTTGTGCCGAATGGAATCTCTGTTATGGAGATTGTACGTTGGTCGATTTGCTTTATGCGAGCTCTCACTCTCAATCTTCCACCTCTCAGTCCGTCGTTGTATTTTGAGACTTCCATCAGCCCACCTGTCGGAAAATCAGGATAGATTGAAAATTCCTCTCCTCGTAATATTGCTATCGAAGCATCGATCAGTTCGTTGAAATTATGAGGGAATATCTCGCAAGCCAATCCGACGGCAATACCTTTTGCACCCTGAGCAAGCAATAGCGGATATTTTATAGGCAATGTGTCAGGCTCCATGTTCCTTCCGTCATACGAAGGATGGAAAGAGGTAGTCTTTGGATTGAAAACAACTTCCAATGCAAATTCTGAAAGACGTGCTTCAATATAACGAGGAGCGGCCGCACCGTCTCCCGTAAGTATATTTCCCCAATTACCTTGACAATCTATCAAAAGGTCTTTTTGTCCCATTGTTACCAAGGCTCCTGCGATTGATGCATCACCATGCGGATGGTATTTCATCGTATTCCCGACTATATTGGCAACTTTGTTATATCTTCCGTCTTCTAGCTCTCGCATAGAGTGGAGAATGCGTCGTTGAACGGGCTTTAGTCCATCGTTAATGTGAGGAACGGCGCGTTCAAGTATTACATAAGAAGCATAATCCAAGAACCAATCTTGAAACATGCCTCTTATAGATGTTGTTTTGTGGATAGTGCTTTCGTTATTTGTTGGTTTGTTTTCTTCCATTTCTGATTTTGTATGATTAGAACTCAACCTGCGGAGCGTTCTCTGCTCCATTTTGTGCTTCGAAATAGGCTTTTCGTTCAAAGCCTAAAAGAGAAGCAACCATGTTTTTCGGGAAACGTCTTATGCTTGTATTGTATTCGTTTACCATGTCTGAGTATCGTTGTCTTTCAACAGCGATACGATTCTCTGTTCCTTCCAATTGAGATTGCAATTGCAAGAAATTTTGATTTGCTTTCAAGTCCGGATAACGTTCAATCACTATATTAAGTCCCTTTAATGCAGAACTCAACGCATCTTGAGACTGTTGGAATTGCTCCATTTGCTCTTGCGTGAAATTATTTGCATCGACTTTTACCTGCGTTGCATTGTTTCGTGCTTCTATAACTTTGATTAAAGTTTCTTCTTCGTGCTTTGCATAGCCTTTAACAGTGCTTACGAGGTTTGGAATCAAATCCAAACGTCGTTGATATTGACTTTCTACCTTTGACCATTGATTTAAGCAAGCTTCATCTTTACTCGCAAGGCTGTTATACGCAGTAAAAACATATATTCCGATGATTGCCACAAGTGCAACAATGATAATGATTACAAGATTCTTCTTTTTCATGATTCGTTAGTTTATAAAAGATTGAATATTTCGTATTTTACAATTAAAATCGACCGCCTCCGCCGCCTCCACCTGAGAAACCGCCACCCCAACTACCCGGAAAACTTCCGCCGCCCCTATTTCCGCCTATTCCTCCGGAGATAATCACGGGAGGAGTTTTGGGAAGAACTTTCGTTTTCTCATCTTTATATTTGCAATTCTTGCATTCGAAGACCGTTTTCACCAATCCATCATGATGAACTGAAGGTTCGCGAACTACGGAGTCGTATTTCTTTTTATAAGTCTTTGCTCCGCATGACGGACATTTGTCATAGCCCGAGAATATCTTATCATAAGGATAAATAATCGTGTTCCTGCACGTATCACACAGCCAAACATCATAATCCCTGCTTCCAAGCGATTCTTCCAATTGCTTAACCATATCGAGGAATTTATCTTCTTGAGATTCAGAAAGACGTTTCATTTTATCACCGCAATGACATACTATATTTTGTCGTCGAATTCTTTTAATCTTTATTCGATACACCCAAATCAACAACAAAAACAGAGCCGGCAAGAAAAGTATCCCCACACACAACCAAACAACGGAACTTTTTTTGACAACATTTATCTTCTCCAATTTGTTGTTCGGATCAACTTTTGCAGCTTTCATATTTATAAAAATCACAGCTACCACAAAGAAAACCAGACATAAATTAAAATAAACCAACAAAAGGGGAGTCCATTCGAAGTTTTCATGTTCTGCATAACCGTTTTGTTGATATTCTTCGTACAATATTCCGCACACAATCTCGACTCCTATCAACAAACCTTTACCCCACTCGCCTTGCTTAAAGTATGGTGCCATGCGTTCATTGACAATTTGACTTGCAAGTGCGTCAGGTAAAGCTCCTTCCAAACCATATCCGGTCCTCATGAAGATTTCTCTTGATTCAACGCACAAAAGAATTATCAAACCATTGTCCGAGCCTTTTTTTCCGACGCCCCAAAGATCGAAAAGCTCCATCGACAAATCCCGAGCCGAGGTTCTGTCAGTACCATTTACCGCAACGACCGCCACTTCTGCAGTTGTGGATTTCTGAAGAGAAGAAAGCAAGTTGTTTATCTCATTTTCAGTTTCATTATCCAATAAATCATCTTGATCAGACACATAACAAGATGAGCAAATCTTCTTTGGATTCACTATATCTTTTGCAGTAATTTCCTGAGCCTTTGTATCGATTGCAGGAACAATGCAAAGAATCAACAAAATCGGTATTACAACAGATAAGAAGCTTGATTTCATTTTCAAAAACGGACTTACCTTTTATGAAAGCAAAGGTATGATTTTTTTTTGAATTATTTTGGAGGTGTCAGAAAAAAAACCGATTTACTCTTTCTTTGAAAGAATTTTTTTAATTTTGCTTTCACAAAACTGGAATCAAAAAACAAAATATATGAACACAGAAAGAGTAAAATGCCTTATCATAGGCTCAGGCCCTGCCGGCTATACAGCAGCTATTTATGCTGCAAGAGCAGATTTGAATCCCGTTGTGCTTGAAGGAATGCAATCAGGAGGACAATTAACCATTACAACAGAAATCGAAAACTTCCCCGGATACCCTCAAGGAGTTGCAGGTACTGAAATGATGTCTCAAATCAGAGAACAGGCAGAACGTTTTGGAACAGAAGTTCGAGCAGATAGCGTAATAAAAGCTGATTTAAGCAAGCGCCCATTTTGTATCGAGACAGAATCAGGAGCAAAGATTGAAGCGGAAAGCGTAATCATTGCAACAGGAGCAAGTGCAAGATGGTTGGGATTGGAAAGTGAACGCAAGTTTATGGGACAAGGAGTTTCTGCATGTGCGACTTGCGACGGCTTTTTCTACAAAAACGAAGTCGTTGCGGTGATTGGTGGTGGTGATACTGCGTGTGAAGAAGCCAATTACTTGTCTAAGATCTGCAAAAAGGTATATTTGGTTGTCAGACGCAACGAATTGAGAGCTTCAAAGGCGATGCAGGAAAGAGTTTTCGAGAATGAGAAAATCGAAGTCTTGTGGAACAGCAAGCCAAACGAAATCTTAGGAGATATAAACGGAGTAAACGCCTTAAGATTGGAAGACTCAATAAGCGGATTAACAAGAGACGTAGAATTGACAGGAGTGTTCCTTGCAATAGGACACAATCCTAACACCGACTTATTCAAAGGACAGATAGATTTGGATTCACATGGATACATCGAAACCCAAGGAAAGACTTCCAAAACCAACATTCCGGGAGTTTTTGCGGCGGGAGACGTTATGGATCCTTTGTATAGACAAGCCATTGTCGCAGCAGGAAGCGGCTGTAGAGCGGCAATGGATTGCGAAAAGTTTTTGGCAGAAAATCCAATAGCAGAATAAGAAAATTGAAACGAGGAAACATTTTTTTGTTTCTTGCATTCGTTTCGCTGATTCTTTGTTTCAAAGGAGCGAATGCACAAAAGCATGAAGCGGACTCAACCAAGGACGTGTCGGAAAGCCTTGTGTTGATTCCGCATTATGGTTTTGTGAAAGTCGATAGCGTATTTGCAAATCCTCTTTCGAGCGTTCATCAGGTCGATAAGGCGATGCGTACGCACAAAGGCTTCTATCAATATCTTTCAACGCCGGGAAGTCCGAGCAGGAACTTGTTTTTGAGACTTCAAAATGCCGACAAACATCGTTATTTACCTGATTTGTTCGAGCCGTACACCTATTCCGACGAAAACATTCACTATTACAGAGTGAGCAAACCTCACAGCAATCTGCGATACTCAAGCGACATAAATTCATCTCAGTACTTTACCATTTCTCATACGCAGAATCTGATTCGTAATTGGAACATCGGATTGACTTATGACGTGAATTACGCCGACGGAACCTTTGCAAAATCTCAGGTAATGAACCAATTCTTCAATCTGACCTCAAATTACATAAGTCCGAATCAAAGATACATCGTCGCAGCTTCTTTCATCAGAAACCGGGCATACGTTTTGGAAAACGGAGGTATCGAATCCGATTCGCTCTTTCTTGGTCAACTGTTTTCAAAACCTGAAACCTACCCCGTGAACCTTCAAAACGCATATTCCAAATACAAGACCGCAGAATATTCTCTTTATCAGAGTTTCAACCTGTGCAAGGACGAAAAAGATAAAATAGGAATTTTCAACCGAGGAAAGCTGTCTCACAAAATCGACTTCTCGCAAATCGCACGTATATACCAAGATGAAAATCTCGTTGCGGCGGATTCGTTTGCCACACGCTCGCTTCGCAACAACATATCTTGGACAAATTTTGTCGATTACGCAACCGCTCTTCCCGTAAGCATAGGATTGAAACACGAACTCTTGATGTATTCCGACAAAGTAAACTCTCCGATATTCAATATAATGACTCCTTATGCCGAAATCAGCTTCCGTTCGACTTTTATCACAGCCTCGTTGTTTGCAAACAAGACATTCGGCTCCGATTTCTACGCAGGAGATTATTCAACCCGATTTTCGACAACCTTGTTCTTCGGTCGCAGCATGTTAAACCTTACGGCAGAAAGAGATAAGCAAAGCAACCATTATTTTTACTCACATTTTGCAAACGAGAACTTAGAATGGAATCTTCCGAGCGAGAAGATGACTCAGTCAAGCCTCAAATTGTCGTATCTTTTTGGCGATATGTTTTCGTTTAACGCCGATTGGTTGCAATTTGACAACCGTCCGAAAATTTCAAGCGAAGACTTGTCAATCTCATACAGCGACTTGATAAACGTGTATCGGCTTTACATGACATTAAACAAGGAATGGAAACATTTAGGGCTTAAAAACATCTGCGTCTTACAGCATAACGACAACGAGAAATACCTGCATCTGCCTGTCTTTATGGCGAAACAAAGCATCTATGTCAAGTTCGGACTCTTCGGAGGTAAGTTGGAGACCGCCGCAGGCTTGGATCTGAGATACAACACTTCGTATCATGCAGACGAATACCTGCCGCAGCTTGGCGTTTTCGCATATCAAGACAAAGAAAAGTACGGAAACTACGTCTATTGCGACCTTTTCGTAAATGCACGCATCGATCAATGCAACGTATTCTTAGCCTTGACACACCCATACGCAGGTTTGTTCGGCTACAACTACATTCCGACCCCGCTATATCCCAACGAAGGACTCTCATTCCGCTGGGGATTAAGTTGGAACTTCCTTAACTGATTCGCAGGTTTACACGTAGGCTTCTTTTTCTTACTTTGGCTATTGGCTTTTAGCCTTTGGCTTTCGGCTGATGAGGTCTTATTTTTGCCAAACGCCTGAAAAGCAAGCGTTAAAGCTCGTTTTCGAATCCTCAAAGTCAGTATCAAAAAATTTCCGCTTGTTGATACTGCCGGTATCAGTTAGTGGTACTACCAGTACCAGTTAGTGATACTACCGGTACCAGTTAGCGATACTACCAGTACCAGTTAGTGATACTACCGGTATCAGTTAGCGATACTGCCGGTATCAATTAGCGGAAAAATTCCGAGAGTAAGATTCAGGAGTCTCTCGCAAAGACGCAAAGTCCGCAAATCTTGCTTGCGATGAGCTATGAGCAGTGAGAAGCGAGCCGAAAGTTGCTTAAATGATTCTCAAAGCTCACAAAAAAGATTCGTGCAAATTCGCGTGATTCGTGGAACTTCCTTTGCGTTTTCGCGAACTTTGCGAGAGAAAATTTTGTCGGTATTTGAAAGTTTTGTACCTTTGCCTATTGAAACTGAAACCAAATAAAAAAGGAGGAAACGGCAAACAGAACAATTTTTATTAAGACTTAGTTAAATTTTAACGACATATTAAAGCGTTTTTGCTTATACTTTGAATGTATGAAATCTCGACAATTTCATAAAAATCTCTCAAAAGGAAAGCAGAAAACGCTCACGTGTAACATCGTGGGCTTTTCTTGTTTGAGAGATAGGTAGTCGAGAACCTCATACATCAATAAGACAAAAAGTTCCACGTTTTTTTATGCCTTGAAGTCAAAGAAAAAAATAACATATCGCCATTTGGGACTTGGGCAAATTAGGATTAAATATTATTAAAATTAAATTAAAATGGCAAAAAATTTAAGTATTTTATTTGCAATCCTTTTTATAGGATTGGCAGTGTCTGCTCGAACAAACATGAGAGACGTAGTTTATTTGAAAAATGACGGAAAGGTAAAAGGATTTATTGTTGAACAATTTCCGGGAGTAAGTTTAAATACTCTAACAGCTGATGGCATACAAGATGGAAGTATAAAAATGGCAAAAGAAACTATTGAAAAGACTACAACAAACAACTTTAATCAAATATATCCAAACTATCTTCCTTCGAGAAAATTCCCTATCGTAGCAGGTATTCTTTCATTCATTTTCCCGGGAACAGGAGAATTATATGCAACAAATTGGAAAAAAGGCTGGGGTATGCTTTGTATAGGATTAGGCACTTCGTGTGCTACTGCTTTAGTTCCTATATATATTCAAAGTGATGTGGGGATTACCTTATCTTCTATTACATCAATTATTACGTTTGCAACTAGAGTTTATAGTGTAATAAAAGCAGTTGGTTTGGCTAAAGAAACAAATATCGAGAACGGATATTTCTCATTTAAAGTTGGAGAAAGAAGTTATTTGGGCGTTCGTCCGGAGTTCTCATACAATAATATGATGATGCCGAGCGGTGGTTTTAGTCCGCAATTCACTTCGGGAATAGGATTTTCTTTAAGTTTTTAAATCTGAAACCATCAAATAGAAATTAAGTAATCACCATTTGGGACTATGGCAAAGAAAATAAAAAGTTTAAAAAGATGAAAGTAAAAAAATTATTATGTTTATTGGCTATCTTAATGCCAATGTTATTTACAAGTTGTTATGTACAACAAACACCAGAACAAATAGCTGCAAATAAAAAAATGGCTATTGAATCTTTAAATCGTAGCCTTAGAGATTGTCAAAATTTTAAAATTGTACGTGCACCACAGTTTCAATTTCAAAATTTAAAAGGATTAAATATTAACATAGAGCCAACAGAAGCAGAGTATAGTCAAAGTGAAGATATTATTTTGCTATCAAATTCTACTTGCTTTATTATGCCGACAGTAAGCTATATTAAAAGTATGGGATTTGATGATACCGGAAAAAATGAGTACACTTTAAATATTTATTTAAAGACAATAAATGCAAATTTAAAGCCTAGTTCTGTTGATATTAAGTTTCAAATAGAAATGACTAACAGATATGGTGAAGTAATCTTTGAACAAGTTGTATCATCTTCTGAGTATGTAACGTTTAGTCACTTCAAAACTTTGAATGAAGCATACACACAAGCTTTAGAGAAAATAAATTGGCATAAGATTGCTTCGTTCTTGAAAGAAAGCAGTGAACCGAAACAACTTGCAAAGGAAGAACCGAGAAAACAAGTTGAGGGATATGGCAATACAGCTTTGGAAAATACAATTCTTCGTTGGGATGTGCAATCCCGTCCTGCTGGAGCGGATGTTTTTTGGAGGGTTGTGTCAAAGACTCCAAGCGTTAAGAGTACAAACAACAAGTATTTGCAAACAACTCCTTACGAAGCGACAAAATCTTTGGATATTCGCGGACTCAGTTACGAGAACTCCGGAGATGTACGTGTTATCTTGCGTTGCGAAAAAGAAGGATACTATCCGCAAGAAAAGGAATTTAACGTACGAATGATTCTCGACCAAGAAGAAATCTCTGCTTTCTTCCGATTGGTAAAAGAAGGAAAATAAGATTCTTCATTGATTGGAAAAATTCAAACTGCCTTATTATATATATAAGGTAAAGAAAAACGAGCGTTCGACTTGCTTTTGCATTTGCGAACGCTCGTTTTGTTTTTGTGAGACTTTGTTTCAGTGTGGACGAATTCAAGTTTTGGAAAATTAAAACGAAGTTTCAGAAAACTAAAACGAAGAAAGAATTTCTTGAAAGCTCGTTTGCATTGTTTCGCGGAACGATTTATATTTTGTATTTTTGCTTTCCGATTATTTTAACACGATTTCGAAGATATGGAAAAAAATAAACTGTTCCTGATAGATGCGATGGCGATGATATACCGTGCATTCTATGCGATGAATAAAAGTCCGAGAATAAACAGTAAAGGATTGGACACTTCCGCTGCTTTTGGTTTTTTCAATACATTGCTGAGTCTGTTGAAGCAATATAAGCCTACGCATATCGGAATAGCGTTTGATTTGCACGGACCGACCTTTCGACATAAGGAATTCGCTGATTACAAGTCTAATCGTCAGGCTACACCCGACGAAATCAGGCAAATGGAGCCTTACATCAGGGATATAATCGACGCAATGCACATTCCGATACTTTCAAGTGAGGGTTACGAGGCTGATGACGTGATAGGAACGTTGGCAAAACAAGCTGCAAAACAGGGATTTGAGGTTTACATGGTCACACCCGACAAAGACTATGCTCAATTGGTTGAGGAGAATGTGAAGATTCTTAAATTGGGTAGAATGGGTTCTGATGCGGAAATATGGGGAGTTGATGAGGTTTTGCAGAAGTTTGAAATCGAACATCCGAAACAAGTGATAGATATTTTGGGACTTTGGGGCGACAGTTCGGATAACATACCCGGAGTGCCGGGAGTTGGAGAGAAGAAAGCGAAAGCTCTTTTGAAACAATTCGGTTCTATAGAAAATGCGATAGAACGTTGTGATGAGATTGAATCTAAGTCTCTTAGAAATGCAATATCTGAAAACAAGGAATTGGCATTGCAGTCTAAATTTTTGGCAACGATAGTTCTCGATGTGCCTGTTGAATTCGATGCAAAAGAATTTGAAGTAAAACAACCGGATTTTGAAAGTTGCAAACGCTTGTTTGAAGAGCTGGAATTCAAAACCTTCTCCAAGAAATTCTTCGAGCATTTCGGAATAGATGAGACTGCGATTAAAAAATCCGTTGTCAAGAACAAGCCTGCTCAATCCATGCAACCGGATTTGTTCTCTGACTTTTCTTCTTGTCAGAGCTTTGAAACGATAAACAAAGACTATGTTTTTATTGATAATTTCGGTGCTTTGGAAAATCTTGTCAAACATCTGCAAACAAGTAAGTTAATTTCATTCCACTGTAATGAGGTTCAAGGAAAATTGATAGGTATTTCGTTTTCATCGGAAAAGGGAAAGGCTGATTTTGTTCCTCTTTACGGAAAATCGGAAGAAAACATCGAGAGATTGAATCTTCTGAAAGAAATCTTTGAAAACGAGAATATTACAAAGGTTGTTTATGATCTGAAAACGGAAAAGCATATCCTTTCACGCTATGCTTGTTCCATTAAAGGGAATTGCTTTGATGTTCAATTGGCTCATTATCTGCTTGATTCAGAAGTTTCTCACAAGGTGGATTTTCTAAGTGAGAAATATCTGAGTTACAGAATGGCGGATGGGGATTCTTTGACTAAAGAATTTGCTAAATCGTTGCAAACAAGTGTTTTGAAGATGTGTAAGAGTCAATTCTCGGACTATTGTTCGGAGATTGCAGATGTGTTGTTTCAACTTAAAGACATATTGGAAACAGAACTTAAAAACAATGACTTATATTCTTTGTTTACGGATATGGAACTGCCTTTGGTTGATGTTCTTTTTTCAATGGAGCAAAACGGAGTCAGGATTGATTCTGCAGAATTGGCAGAATTTTCCAAGAAACTCGGAACTCATAAGACAGAATTGGAAAACCAAATACATGCTCTTGCTGGTGAAAAATTCAATATTTCGTCTCCAAAACAACTTAGCGAGATTCTATTCACTCGTTTGCAGATAGTTGGCGATGAGAAGAAGAAAAAAACGAACACAAAGCAGTTATCGACGGCTGAAGATGTATTACAGAAATTGGCATCTGTACATCCGATAGTTCCTTTGATACTTGAGTATAGGAAAATAACGAAATTGAAAAGCACTTATGTGGATGCTCTGCCTGCATTGGTAAATCCGAAAACAGGAAGACTGCATACGAGCTATAATCAGGCGGTTACTGCCACCGGACGCTTGTCTTCAAACAATCCAAACTTACAAAACATACCCATAAGGACGACTCTGGGAAAGGAAATAAGGAAGTGCTTTATTCCTGCAAACGAAGACTTTGTGCTTTTAGCGGCGGATTACTCCCAGATCGAGTTAAGGATAATTGCTTCTTTGAGTGAAGATGAGCATTTGTGCGATGCTTTCCGAGCAGGAGAAGATATACATCTTGCAACGGCTGCAAAGATTTATGCAGTCGATAAATCCGAAATTTCAAAGGAAATGAGAGCGAACGTAAAAAGCGTTAATTTTGGAATTATTTACGGAATATCTGCTTTCGGGTTATCTCAGCAGTTGAATATTTCAAGAAAAGAGGCTTCCGATTTGATAGAACAATACTTTGAAAGTTATCCTAAGGTTAAGCAATATATAGAGTTATGCAAGCAAAGTGCAAGAGAAAAGGGCTTTGCTCAAAGTATTTGCGGAAGACGTCGCTATTTGAAAGATATAAATTCGTTAAATGGAAACCTAAGAGCCTTTGCCGAGCGAAATGCTGTTAATATGCCTGTGCAGGCTTCAAGTGCCGATATGATAAAACTTGCAATGATTGGAATCTATCGAAGAATGCTTTCTGAGGGATTGCAATCCAAGATGATAATGCAGGTTCATGACGAATTGGTGTTTGATGTCTATAAACCCGAATTGGAAAAAATGAGAACCATTGTAGAACAAGAAATGGTCAATGCAATGAAACTGAATGTTCCAATTGTGGTAGAGATGAATAGTGGAGAGAATTGGTTAGATGCTCACTGATTTTGAGTTTCGGGTTTGAGTTTCCAACGTCTGTGACTCCATAACCAATATTGAGGAGCTTTGCAAATCATATCTTCAGTCTTGGAAGCGATGCTTTCGGTTATGAATCCATAAGGTGTTGATTGAGGATTGTCGGTTACGAGTTCAAATTCTATTTCGTAATATCCTCGTCTCACTTTTTTGGTTCTGTAAAAGAATATGGGTAAATCATACTTTTTGGCAAAGTATTCTGCACCATAAATCATTGCAGTAGGCTGATTGAGAAATGTTGTCCAATAACACTTTTTCGAATCATTTGGACTCTGATCAGAAAGCAACATATAGGCACAGCAAACTTTGTTTTGAACGTTCGATTCCATAACTTGCCTTACGTTATCGGCATAACAAACCTGCGTTCCATAGCGAGTGCGTTTCTGAAAGGCGAGTTTCTCGAATGTTTTGTTGCTCATACGTTTACCGACTCCGATTCCAAGATGAGGAATCTGCAGATCAAGACTTGCAACCATGTATTCCCAATTGTTATAATGGGCAGAAGCTAGGATTATGCTTTGATTTCTTTCTTTGTATGCAAGGAGTATATCGGCATTTGTGCATTTGTATCTTTTCAAAAGTTGTTTCTTCGAAATAGTCAGCATTTTTGCTGCTTCTGCAAGAAGATCCGCAAGATGTGAGTAATATTCGTTTGTAATTTTTTCTATTTCCGAATCGCTCTTTTCGGGAAAGGAATTTCGCAAATTTTCAACGATGACTTTTTTTCTGTATTTCACTACTTTTTTTAGCAAAAAACAGATAAACCCCGATAAAACATACAAAATTCTCATCGGCAACAATGATAATGGTACCAACAAACAATAAAACAATACATAATTCAAAACAATCGACATACCATGCATATTTTGTGTTTTGCAAAGGTATAAATTCCTTTCCAATTAACGCCGAAACATAAACATTGATTTGTCGGCTTAATTTCATAATTTGTCAATTCGAAAATTTGTTTTAATTTTACAGATTGAAAAATATAGGAGTCTGATGCGAACAAACAAAATAAAATATCTTCTTTTCATTGTATTTTCATGTCTTTTGACAGGTTGCAAAGATGGTTCGTATATAGAGACATTTGATCCTATGAGTAACTACTCGCAATCTGATACCGTCAAATTGGATATGCAGTTGGATAATTCCGTATTTGAGGGAATCGTATTACCTGCAAAGGATAAATATTTCGGTTTTTCAGCAAAAATAAAGCAAGAAAAGGGTAAGCAACTCTTCTATAAGATTTACTATCAGAATGAAAGCTATAAATTCGATGAAAAAAGAGCAGAGGCAAACGAGAATTTTTATGGTTCTTGGCAACAAACAGAAATCGGATTCAAGCAAATAACATTATCGGAAGTAAGAGATAGTTTTCAAATTGTTGGAAATCCGCGTAACGAAAAGATATATTACGGAATCAATAAACCAGAACAAATTACTCAAGAGAAAATAGAACATCATATTCGCAATGCTCGCAAAGATAAAAAGTGGTTTGATGACATTAAAAAGAAAGCTGAAGAAAACGGAGTCTCGGTTGAAGAACAGCTTTTTATGGATGTATTATGGATTTCTTCCTATAACAGTCAACAAGAAGGCGATGTAAACAGACGAGAAAGAAGAAACCCAAGAACAGGTCTTTACAAATTCATGCTGGTTGTGGCAGATGAAGACGCTCTAAGCAAGATTCCGGAATATATAAAGGACATTTCGAAACGTAACAGCAAAGATGAATTTGTTAATCCTTTTTCATATTTTGCCGATTGCAAGATAAAAGGCATTGATGTTAAAATTTCGGATAAAGTTTTGCAAACTCGAGCCGTTTTAGATGGCACAAGAGGAGTTTATATTGACCGTTTACATTATTTGAAACCTGATTTTGAAATACATTCTTCTGATAGTCTTGTAGGGATTTCTCATTATGTTTTCGAGAATGCTTTGTTTGAACAATATTTTCACGACATAAATCGCAACCATATCATAGATCAGATTCCTTTGATTGCAGATGTGGAAGGTGGAAATTATAGTTTGGAAGATTATATCGGCAATAAGGCAAAATATAATGAGAAAAGCCGTTTGCAAATCCACCCTTCAAATACAGAATCCCCTGCCAAAGGAATACAAATTGCCGAGAATCGTTCTTATATTCAGATAAGTAACCCCGGAAACAATGATTTGAATAATGCAAAAAAAGAAAACATCGGCATAAGAGCGAGAATAGGTTTCTCATACGGCAAATACAGAGCTAAAATCAAGTTTCCGCAATTGGTAAACAAAGATGGAGTATGGTGCGGTCTTACTAACGCTTTCTGGTTAGCTTATCAGAGTGAGTCGCCTTGGAATCAGAGACGTGTGTGTTCAAATAAAGGCTATGTCAAACACAGCAAAAACGATAACGAAACCGAAAGACAAGAGACTACAAACTACTCTGAAATCGATATAGAGATGATTAAAACTTCTGTTCTTTGGCCCGGAGAACACCAAAATGGTTATAATCCTTTCGGAAATCAAGAATTCGTACTTGCATGCACTAATTGGGATTTGGCATGTCCTACTCCGCTGGATTTTAACTTCGGAGGAATAAAGTCGATTCAATATCAGGGACAGTCTTTCAAGCTTCACCGATGGAGCGACACCTATCGGGCACTCACATCTCGCATTGGGCTGAATCCAAACATCTTTTCACAAGATTATTATTACTATGAGATTGAATGGAAACCAACAGAGATTATTTGGAGAGTTGGACCTAATCCTGAAAATATGCAAGTTGTGGGATATATGTCTGAGAAAGAGACTTCTATTCCTAACAATCAAATGACTCCTATCGTAACTCAAGAATTTCATTACTCGAAATGGTGGCTTCCTGAGGTGTTTGAACAAGGCAATGTGCCTTTCCCAAAAGAGGATTTAGTTGGTAAAATTTATGAAATAACAATAGAATAAGATGAAACGAGTAACAGCGATTTTTATTTGCTTGATTGCCTGCATTGGTTTGCAAGCTCAAAGCGATTTAATGAAGAAATTAGAAAGCAGACCTTATCCTCAGTGGTTTAATGAGGCGAAATTAGGTATCTTTATCCACTATGGGCTTTATAGCATTCCGTCTTACAGTGATAAAGAACAGTATGCCGAGTGGTTTTACAAAGGTTTGATTTCTCAAGACAGCCTAAGAATAAAATTTCAGAAAGATGTATTTGGGGAAGACTTCAAATACGAAGATTACAAAGACCTTTTCAAGGCTGAATTGTTTGATGCCAATCAATGGGCTGAACTATTCAAGAAAGCAGGAGCAAAATATGTAGTATTCACTTCAAAGCATCACGATGGTTATTGTATGTATGACAGCCGTTATGCTGAGGGTTGGTCGTCTGCAACAACCGGTCCGAAAATAGATTTTTGCGAAGAACTCTCCAAAGCGGTGAGAGAGAACGATATGAAGATGTGTTTGTATTATTCTCTTACCGAATGGACAAATCCTTTGTACCGTTGGACGGTTGATACCAATAAAAGCATAGAACCATACATTGAAAAGCATCTTCACCCTCAGTTTAAGGAATTGGTGGATAGGTTTAAGCCATCGCTAATCTTTTCAGACGGTGATTGGGATTTTGATTACAAAACATTCAAAAGCGATGAGCTTGTAACGTATTACTATGACGTTGTTGGCGAAGAAGCAATTGTAAATGACAGATGGGGGCATGGATTCAACTATGGTTACCTTACACCGGAATATAGCGAGTCAATAATGGTTACAAATCGTCCTTGGGCTGAATGTAGAGGCTTGAGTCGTTCTTTCGGATTGAACAGAAATGCTGATCTTTCAAGCTATCTTACAAGTGAGGATTTGATTAAGCACTTTGTTCGCTCGGTTGCCGGCGGTGGAGGTTTGACTCTAAACGTTGGACCTGCAGCTGACGGAAGTATTCCTTTGTTACAACAAGAACGTTTGTTGGAATTAGGAGAATGGTTGCAAATTAATGGAGAGGCAATCTACGCAAGCAAACCTTTCTATAAAAACATGGAAACTTATGAAGTTGTTTTGCCATGCTCAAATAAAGAAATCAACTTCGATTGGGTAAGAAACGCTCCTCAAAACCAAATGCCGACAGACCATTTCGCTATTAACTGGCAAACAAACTTCACTCCGGAAAAGACAGATAAGTATAAATTCTACTTAAATGCCGATGAGAATGCAGGATTCCAAATATTGGATGAAGAAAACAAGGTTGTATTCCAATTAGCTGCTGAAAAAGAAGAAGTACAAGCTGAAGTAAAATTGAAAAAAGGCAAAAAATACACCTTCGAACTTGTTTACCAAGAAAAGACTCATGAAGCTGTTGTGAAATTATTTTGGGAAAATTCCACAATGTCAAAACAGCCTGTAAGAACTCTTGACAATTGGACCGGGGAAATGAGTTGGAAACAGAGCTATGTTTGTTTCACTGTAAACAATGGAAATTTGTATGCCGTAGCATTAGAACCTCTTTCAAAGCAATTTGAATTCACTTTGGAGAATGCTCCAGATGAAGATATGAAAGTTTGTTTGCTTGCAGAGGAAGCAATCTATTTGGATTGGTCTTATGACATTAGTACAAAGAAATTTACAATCGACACATCTAAATTAACTCCTGCCGATGTTAAAACAATAGGTGCTTGGGTGTTTCGCTTGGAAGGATACATGAAAACAAACAACTAATTATGATAGACATTTATTCATTAGCTCTTACTCAGGTTCACGGAATCGGTCCTGCCATTGCAAAAAAATTGATGGAAGTTTACCCATCGGCAGAAGCCTTTTTCAATGAATCTCATTCCAATTTGACAGAATTGTTTGGCAAAAAAGAGCAAACCATAAGCGATATTATCAATCGTCCTATGCTGTCTCGATGCGAGCAAGAGCTGGAATATATGTACAAAAATAACATTAATGCTTATTTTATAAAGGATGAGGCTTACCCATTCAGACTTAAACAAATCGATTCTCCACCTACCTGTCTTTTTGTCAAGGGTGAGGGGGATTTGAATAAGAAACGAATAGTCTCAATCGTTGGTTCGCGTCAAGCAAGTGAATATGGAAAGTGGGTAACAGCCAATATAGTCCGAGAACTTAAAGCATTTGATGTTTGTATCGTTAGTGGGTTAGCCTATGGCATAGATTCGATTGCCCATATCAGTGCATTAAACGAAGGCCTTTCAACATTTGGAGTGTTGGGACACGGTTTAGATAAGGTATATCCTGCACAAAACTACCCACTTGCCCAAAATATGTTAGCCAATGGAGGTCTGGTCAGCGAATTCTTTACAAAGACAGTAGCCAATAATTATAATTTTCCACAGAGAAACAGAATCATTGCGGCATTATGCGATTTGTGCATAGTGATTGAAGGAGGTGTAAAATCAGGCTCAATGATTACGCCGCGATATGCAAGAGAATTCAATCGCGAAGTTTTAGCCGTTCCGGGAAGAATTGGAGATGTCCTCTCGGAAGGTTGTAACAATTTAATAGCTTCAAATATCGCCGGAATGTTATCAAATTTCAGTGAAATAGAATCAACAATGGGTTGGGGCGAAAACAAGAAAGAAAAAGTCAAAGATTTGTTTTCACAAGACGAAAAGCCAAAGCCCCAAAAATCTCTTGCCGAACTAAGTGAAACAGAACGACAAATATACGAATTCATCAGCAAATCTGGTAAAACGAACATTGATGACATTATAGCGGAATGTTCTCTTGACTTTGCAAAAACGAGTATCGGCTTGATGAATCTCGAATTAAAAGGCTATATAACAGCACTTCCAGGAAAGCATTACGAATGTTGTTGATTCCTTACTTGAATAAGCAACATTCGTAATCTTTATCCGCTTATTTCAAATAATGACACAATACTTGCCAAAGCACAATCGCACAACTATTGCAAACATTCAGTGAATGCTTTGTTCCAAACTGTGGAATCTCTATTGATTTGTCGCTTATGTCTATCACATCCTGTGCAACGCCATCAACTTCGTTTCCCATGATTAGGGCAATCTTTTCGTCAGGATTTAGTCTCAGGTCATTCAAAGCAAGACTGTTTTCAGTTTGTTCAACAGAAAAAACAGTATATCCTTCTTTCTTCAATTGCTCTACTGCATCTACAGTATTCTTTTCATATTTCCATTCAACGCTTTCTGTTGCCCCAAGAGCGGTTTTTTGAATGTCGCGATGAGGTGGTTGAGGCGTTATGCCACATAAAAGAATGCGTTCCACCAAAAAAGCATCGCAAGTTCTGAATATGCTACCCACATTATTCATGCTGCGAATATTATCCAATACGACAATGATTGGAAACTTTTTTGCTTGCTTAAATTCTTCTACTGTTTTCCTTCCAAGTTCTTCTACTGTGAGTTTAGTTCTTGTTTCCATGAAAGATTTCTATCTATTTTTAAGTCTTTGATTTTTATTATAGATTCGGATTCCTAATTGCCCGAAACGCTCGCTGTCATATTGATAAAGCGGCAAGTAATATTGAATTTCTTTTCTTATCTCCAAGGTTTCCTTATTCAAATCCCAACATTCGCCTATCCTTATTGCAATCAAATCTTCGGGAACAATATCCGAATATGCCGATTTAGTAACCTCTTGTTCTGTTTCTTCATCATAGAACACATATTCATTCTTTACGACAAACAAATCTTCTATCTGCTTAAATGTAGTAAAGTCTTCGCCATCCGGTTTATAGACTTTGATTTTGTTTTCTTTGACTAAGGAAAACAAATTGGTTGCAAAAGGCATTTGATTAGGATAACGCAATTGGTGAACAGAGATTACCGTGTCTGGAATATGAAACCAATTCAGCGAATCTTTACTTTCCTCTGGGAAAAGCCAGAATAACGGCATTTGAACGCTGTCATTTTTTTCTCCATTAAACTCTCTGTATCTTACAATATAAGGACAATAAGCCTTTACTTTCTTTTCCAAAGCTATGTCTTGATATGTGTAATTTACAAACTCCTCAAACTGAAACGCTCCCACAAAAGGAACAATATAATCCCAAATGCTATCCTTGGTAATCGTCTTCCCCGAAAAGCGTTTCTCGAAATCGATTATCGCCTTTGCAACTGTATCTACATTCAATTCGCGTTTGCGTTCATCGTAAATTTTAACACGCTTTTCTTTTACTGCGGAGAAGATTATCTTTGCAGCCTCTTCACGAAAGTAAGCGGTGATATGTTCATACTTTTTAGGGTTTAACGTTCTCTCAACTTCCCATTGCGGATTGAAAACCCCGACTTTATGAAATTCATGCTCGATCGAATGTGTCATATATTGACCATAGACAGGTGCGAGCAAACAAACAAATGTTATAATAAAGAATATCTTTTTCATCTTACCTCCTGCGAATATAGTATAAAGGATACATTCCTCTGAAATCGTCTTGCTTGCCTATTATTCTAACAAGCGGAGCAAAGTAATTGGTGTTTTTGATAATGTTTATATTGATTTGGTCAAACAACCACTCTTCTCCAAATCTGAAGTTGTCGATTCGCTCACTCTCATAAAAGGATTTGATTATCGTATCCTTCTCTATAGTGTTCCCATCTTGCTCTAAAACCAATGTTTCCAAAACGTCGAATTGTCTTCTTTTAAGTATCTCCGGCTTTATCAGCTCTTGGCTTGACGAAGGGTCTTCATAGGCTTTTATTTTACCATTATCAACCTTTGAAATCAAAGCATCAAGAAACGGAATAGAGTATTCTGCCTCCAAATGTGAATCCCACCAACGGTAAGGCTCCTTATTGTAAATTGGAATCGAGAATTCTATATTTCTTGCGACAACTACAGTATCTTTATGCAAGATTTCGCCCAATGGTTTCACCCAACCCAACTCGTAACGGAAGTTTTCTTTAACCACAGGTTCATCTTCTTCAAACAAAATGGTATCTCGAATTATCACAGGATTGAAAGCCAATACTCTCTTTTGAATCAACATCGTTGTTTCGTCGTAGTACCATTGTTCTTCGAACTTCAAGACCCTTACCTCTTCCTCTATGAGTTTTTGAACCTCATTTGGAGTAAATTTCTTTTTGTATTTATCTTCCAATGCGAGAGTTAATTTTGCCAAAACCGTATCATAATTTAGGGCATTTCCCTTAAAGTTTCTCAATTCCAACTTTCGATTCTTTGCCATTGCATTTACCTTGTCTATCATTTGCCACCAGAATCTCTTATCAACAAGATAATCATACACAATAGAATCTCGCAGAGGCGAACGCTCAATAGTAGCTTTCATTATCGGCACCTCATAAACTATCTTCATAGATAACAGCCTTTCTTGTGCAAAAGAAAACGCACAAACAAAGACAAAAACCACTAAAAGTAAAATCCTTCTCATCTTAACAAAGGTTTAATATTTGCAAAATTAAGTCTTTATTTTATTTTGTAAGCTTTTGAAAAACTAAAACTTTGTTTCAGTTTTCTAAAACGAAGATTCAGTAAATTAAAACGAAGAAAGAAAAAATTAAAACTTTGTTTCAGTAAAGCCTTATTTTCAATCAGTTAAACAATAGCTAATATCCGTGATTCATTATTTCGAGAAAAAAACTTGAAAAAAGTATTTGCAATATCGAAAAAACGTTTTACTTTTGCAGTGTACTATTACACTAATACACATTAAAGAAAAGTTATGATAGAAATTAAGAATCTTTGCTTTGGATACAAGAAAAGCAAAAATGTTTTGGAGAATGTTAATCTCTATTTGAAGAAAGGTTGCATTCATGGTTTATTTGGGAAGAATGGAGTCGGCAAAACGACATTGTTAAAGCTGATTGGAGGATTGGTATTCCCCGATTCAGGAGAGATAAAGGTTGGAGAATTTAAGCCTTCCGAAAGAAAAGTGGCGTTTTTGTCCGATTTGTTTTTCTTACCCGAAGAGTTGTTTGAGTTAAATATAACAATAGATAAATTTGTTAAGCTTAACTCTGTGTTTTATCCAAACTTCTCTAAATCGGATTTTGAAAACTATTTGCAAGAATTTGAAATCAGCGATACTAAACAAAAGTTGAAAAAGCTATCTTATGGAACCAAGAAAAAGGTTCTTATATCCTTTGGATTAGCTTGCCATTGTAAGTTGCTATTGTTTGACGAGCCGACAAACGGTCTTGATATCCCGTCAAAGAGTCAGTTCAGGAAAGTGATGTTACAGGCAATGACTGACGAGACTTGCGTAGTTATTTCAACGCATCAAGTAAGGGATTTGCACAATCTTATAGACTCTGTATTGATTCTTGATGATACAAACGTATTGCTAAATGCCGACGGCTTGGAAATTTGTAATAAGTTATTCTTTGGTACAAGCAACAAAGTACAATCAAATGAGAAGTTGTTGTACACGGAGGATAGTGCAACCGGTGTGCAATTTGTCAAAGAGAATACAGAAAACGAAGAAAGCGAACTTAATATAGAACTGCTATTTAACGCAGCCTTTTCCAACAAAACAAGAATCAAAGAACTATTCCCTCAAACCGATAAAGCGAAAGGAGAAGAAAATGGAATTTAGCTTCGTAAGATTAAATCATCTTTTGAAAAAACTTTTGCAAGAACGAAGTATGTTTATTCTGATACTGTTTTCTGTATTTTTCTTGCTTGGTTTTGCATCGATGAGTAATGATCTCGTAATGACGACTTCAGAAATGGTGATATTGGGAATTACTGTCGCTGCGGTGTGTCATTATTCCTTTGCGTCATATCATAAGACCAATTCACAGATTCATACAATTCTTTTACCGACATCAACATTGGAGAAATTCATTGCCTTGTTCATTGTGAACGTTCTTGGAATTATCTTGTTGATGTTTGTTTCCTGTTTTTTAGGACTTTTATGCGGTTCTTTTGTTTTTCAAGATAGTGGAATAACTCTGAGAGACATAGTGTATTTTCCTTTTTTCATTGCAGAGCCTTCCACAGAATCACAATCAGACTACTATAGTGTCTTAATCAATTTTGCATCCACGATAGTGTTTCTTTTCTATGCTTCACTTCTCTTCAAGGAAAAAGCCTTGGGATTGGCTTTTATCTGTATCTTTTTATACCATTCATTGCGTGATTTCTGCTATAATCTGCTTTTAACTTCAATTCAGAATATTCAACTAAACGATTCCTTGTTCGATTATCAGATTCAGAACAACTTTATTTTGAAAGTGATAATCATAATAGGATTCCTATTGCTTACTTATTTAAGAATGAAGGAGGAAGAGGCGTCATGATGAATCATAATCAAACACCGATTTTCTATCAGCTTGCATTGAAGTTGTGTGATGAGATTCTGGCGGGCAAATACGAAATAAACGCACGCATACCCTCAGCAAGAGAATTGGCAATCTTGTGTGAGGTGAATCCGAACACGGTTGTAAAATCTTTTGAGTTGCTTACAAACAATCAAATCATCTACAACAAACGCGGAATAGGCTATTTCGTTGCAGAAAACGCCATTGAAAATATCTTAAACATGAAACGCAGACAGTTTACCGAAGAATACCTGCCATTAGTCTTCAAAACAATGAACCAACTTTCGATAAACATGGAGCAAGTCATGGAATTGTTTAATCAATATAATGAAAACCAAAAATAAAACCCTATGAAAATAAGACGAACTACAATAATGACGATAATATTTGTTGTTTTGATTTTAATGCTTTCAATTATTATGGATTACATTGCAATAATCAAAGCAAGAGAAGGGGTTTCCAAAGAAGTGAAACCAATGGTCGAAAATACAAATCTTAAAATTAACGATTATGGAATTTAGTTTCAAAAGAGTATTTTATTTGTTGAAAGGAATATGCCTTTCAAATGGAATGATGTATGGGCTTTTCAGCGGTTGTTTTTCCTATATGCTACTTACTTATCTCATGGAAGAAGATTTCAGAATGTATTTAGTTGAGGACGGAGGCTTATATTCTGTATACATTACTATGTTTCTTATAGCCCTTTGTTTCTCTTCTTTTTCCGGATTCAAAATAAAGAATATGCAATTTTTTACTCTGACTAAGCCCGTTTCTGCTTTGGAGAGATTTGTTGCAGAGTTCATTTCCACATTTATTATAAACAACATTATTTTGCTTGCGAGCATATTCTTAAGTGTTATTTCCATCGATTTATTACTTGGTTCCCCAGAGCAAGTTTTTACAGACATAAATATATTACTAAATGATCTTAATCCTAGAACGTGGTCGTGTCTTATTGTTTTCGCGTTTTTGTTTGCCTCTGCTTTGGGTTTCTACTTTTCTTTGAGGTTTGGAATATATGGAGCCTTCGTTTTAATCGGGACTCTTGTAGCAATTGGTGGAGCATTATTTGGATTGAGAATGCTTTCTCCTTGGAAAGGGACAATAATATTAGACAATATGACACAAAATATTTGTTTCTATGATTATTATCAAGTAAGCGGGGAAATTATGTACAATGGACTTTGTGTGATTCTTGGAATCGCTTCACTATTCTTTATAGTCCTTACCTATTTTCACCTAAAAGAAAAAGAATTATAAAACATTAGAGATATGAAACTTAAAAAGACAACACTCGCAACGATAATTGCATCATTCGTTTTATTGATTTCCTTAATAGGATTAGGATTATATGCCGACTATAAGGGCAATCAAGCTCTTGAAACAGCAAAACAAAAAGGCAAGCCTTTGTTTGTAACCGAAGGAATAAACAAAACGCCATTGTGGGATTTGAATTTGAGATTCCGAGATAGCACATTTGTAAAACCAAACGGCGATACAATTGTAAAAAAGATACATTCCTTCACTGTATCTTTTTAATTGAAAACAGCCCATTTAGACAATATGCTATTCGTTCCAAGACAGAGAATCGTAAAATTTAGGTTCTCTGTCTTTTTTTCTTTTTATTCGGTTTAGAGACTAAAGGGTACGATAATAAAAACGTTGATAACACCTTGGTTTCTTTTTGAATTTTGCAGAAAAAACATCAAAAATATGGATGTCATAGCTGATTCTAAGCTGTTAAAACTTGAATGGAAGGAATTTTCTCTTGATTTTGTTAATAATTTTCTTGATTTTAATCATCTGATTTATTGTATGATAAGAAAATAATTTGATTTTTTATGCAAAATTATTTGGTTCGTTTGCGAAAAAAGCGTACTTTTGCAATCCCAATTCACGATAAAGCCTTATGGCTTGAGGAATTGGAGAGATGGGTGAGTGGCTGAAACCAACAGTTTGCTAAACTGTCGTACTCGATTAGGGTACCGGGGGTTCGAATCCCCCTCTCTCCGCAGACTTTCCTGATTGAGGATTGGGGAATGAGGAAACGGGGTATAGCGTAGTCCGGTTATCGCGCCACATTTGGGATGTGGAGGCCGCAGGTTCGAATCCTGCTACCCCGACAAATTGAACCAATTGCTTGGTTCTTTTTTTTGGGATGGTCTAGTAGCTCAGCTGGATAGAGCAACTGCCTTCTAAGCAGTAGGTCTCAGGTTCGAATCCTGACTAGATCACAAAACAAAAAAGCGAAACACCAAATAATGTTTCGCTTTTTTTTGTTTTAGTTGATTTCCTACAACTTTATTTCTTCTCCATCTGCATTAAGGAAGTTGTATTCCAAAATTCCGATGTTTGGTAATGGAGTAACCTTGAGCTTAATCTTGTATTGTTTTCTCCATTTCTTTACTTGTGAGTTGAAAATTCCCTTTGTGATATGAGAACATACGAATGGGTGTGCCAAAATCGTAAGACTCTTTTCGTTCTGTTCTTGAGATAGATATTTGATGTCGCTTTCTATCTCGTTTATAACAGTCAAAGAAGATTGTATTTTGCCTGTTCCATTGCATACAGGGCAGATCTCGGAAAGATCTACGCTGATTGCAGGTCGTACTCTCTGCCTTGTGATTTGCATAAGACAAAATTTACTCAATGGAAGTATTGTATGCTTGGCTTTATCTCTGCTCATCTCTTCTTCCATCTTGTCAAGAAGAATTTTTCTATTGGAAGCAAGATTCATATCTATGAAATCGATAACGATAATCCCGCCAAGGTCTCTCAGTCTCATTTGTCGAGCAATCTCAACCGCAGCTTCGCAATTCACCATCAAAGCATTCTCTTCTTGATCTTGGGAAGACTTTGTTCGATTTCCGCTATTGACATCGATAACGTGCATAGCCTCCGTCTGCTCTATTATAAGGTATATGCCACTTCTTATTGTAACAACTTTCCCGAAAGAATTTCTTATTTGTCCTGCAACTCCGAACTGTTCGAAAATAGGAGTCTGCATTTTGTATAAATGTAAGATGTTTTCTTTCTCAGGACATATGGAATTGATGTAATGTTTCAATTCCTCATGTAGCTCAGTGTTGTTTACATATACGTTATTGAATTCTTCAGTAAGCATTTCTCTTAGAATGACTGAAGATTTGTCTAATTCGGAAACTAATTTCGTTGGCGGAAGTGATTTAGGTAATTTTTTCTTAAGGCTTTCCCATTTTGAGAGTAGGTCTTTCAAATCGTTATCTAAGTCTGCTACCGATTTACCTTCTGCTATTGTTCTAATTATTATTCCGAAATTGTCTGGCTTGATGCTTTTTATCAGTTTGCGAAGCCTGTTTCGTTCTTCCACAGACTTGATTTTTTGTGATACAGAGACTTTATCTGAGAATGGAACAAGAACAAGATAACGTCCTGCAAAGGATATTTCTGTGCAAAGCCGAGGTCCTTTTGTCGAGATTGCCTCTTTGCTTATCTGCACCAGAATTAGTTGTCCTTGCTTTAGGATATCGCTTATTTTTCCGTTCTTTTCTAATTTCGGTTCTTTGAGTGTGGCAAAATTTGCATCGTCCAAACTATTTGCCATGCACATTTTGGTGAATTTATTAACGGAATTGTAGTATAAACCTAAGTCAAGGTAATGTAGGAAACCATCTCTTTTGGAACCAACATCGATAAAGGCTGCATTTAATCCGGGAAGAATTTTCTTAACCTGCCCAAGATAAATATCACCTACAATATGTGTCGATTCCGTTTTACCTTGATGCAATTCGACAAGGCGTTTGTCTTCGAGTAATGCAATTTCGACACCGCCCTCTTCTGCATCTATAATCAAATCTTTATCCATTCGATTTTTTGGTATTTGGATGGGTTAACAAAAAATATTGCGAAACACTTACGATTATTTGTCTAAATGTTTCGCAATAATACTTTTAGACACAAAGTCTAACGGAAGAATTATTTCTTCTTATGTCTATTCTTTCTCAAACGTTTTTTACGTTTGTGAGTAGCCATCTTGTGGCCTTTTCTCTTTTTTCCGCTTGGCATAATTCTAAATATTTATTGTTATTTTACTTGTTTTACGTTCTTCTTAACAGATTCCATGAATACCTTTGCAGGTTTGAATGATGGAATGTAGTGAGCAGGGATTATTATCGTTGTATTCTTCGATATGTTTCTACCAGTTTTTTCTGCTCTTTTCTTAACGATAAAACTTCCGAAGCCTCTCAAATAAACGTTTTCAGCTTCTTTTTTTGTCAAGGCATCTTTCAAAACGCTCATAAAAGTTTCTACAGTTTCTTGTACTGTCATCTTTTCTATGCCTGTTCTTTGTGCAATTTCTGCAACGATTTCTGCTTTTGTCATCTCTTTTTCTAAGTTATTTGCGTAATAAAATAATTCTGTTTATCCTCAAAACGAACCTCTGATTCCGCAATTGGAAACAACCAAAACTCCGTCATAGGGGGTGCAAAGATACGAAAAAAAACTGATTTCCAAAGAAAAATGTTTATTTTCAGTGCTTTTTGTGTGCAGATTCTTTGTCTGGCAAAAATGATTCTTGATTTCAAAAAATTATTTCTTTGTTTTAGAAAATTGTTTCTTGAAAAGAATTTATTGATTCTTTGTTTTAATTTTCAGAGTCTTAGAATGCTGATTTTCAGGCTTTGTTAAAATGTATTGATGTTTGATAACTTGGGTATTGTTTGATACTATGACTTGAGACACAAGGAAATTAAATAAGGCTTACTTCAAAAAAATGCGATAACATATTCCAATAATCTGGGAAAGATTTATCTACACAATCTGGATTTTTGATCTTGACGCTCTTATATTTGAAAACAAATAATGACATTGCCATAGCCATTCGGTGATCGTTATAACTGTTTGCTTCGAAAGAGTCATAGGAAACCTCTTTGCAATAATCCATTGCCTTAAACTTCAGTTCTCCATTCTCATACGAAATATCCATTCCCTCTTTTCTTATTTCCTCAATCACATTGTTCAATCTATCGGACTCTTTGTAAGAAAGAGTTTCTAAACCGTTGAAAATAAAAGATTTATTCAAACAAACTGCCGTTACAACCAAAGGAAGAAATAAATCGGGACACGAAGAAAAGCTCATTTCCATTGTTTCTTTTTTGCGAAATGAATTTTCATCATAATACAAACAAACACCGCAATTATTAAACAAAGTCTGGACACCGAAGTATTTTGAAAACAATTCTGCTACAATGGCATCTCCCTGCAAGGAATTATTGTTTAATCCGTTTATTTTCAACGATTCAATCTTTCCTAATGCGACAATGGAATATGCAAAGGCAGCTGCAGACCAATCGGCTTCTATATCGGTTTTATCGAATCGGTATTGCTTTTGTCCGATAGTCAATACATTGTTTTCGATTCTAACCTCTGCTCCGTTTTCTTGCATAAGCTTAAGAGTCATCTTTATATAAGGAAGCGAAACTTGAGAAGAAGGAAGAGAAATTCTCAAACCACCATCAACATAAGGAGAAATCATTGCAAGTGAACTTATAAATTGACTGCTCAAATTAGAAGGAATTGTAATCAATCCACTGCATTTTAGTTGTTTACCTCTGATTCGTAATGGAAATATTTTGTTTGGATAAACTGATTCTATATCTGCACCGAGCGATTTCAAACACTCTATCAACGGAATGATAGGTCGCTGTTCCATTCTTTGATCTGCTTTCAACATCCATTTGCCCGAAGTAATTGAAAGTAAGGATAAAAGAAAACGACACGCTGTTCCTGCATTCTTGCATTCCAACTCCACAAAATCGTTTTCAGTGTTTTTAGTTTCATATTTTGTTTTACCTGCGAAGGAATAATGTTTTACTTTATCCAAAGCATTATTCAGCAAAACGGTATCATCGGATGAAGATAAATTTCTTATTTGCAGAGAACTGCCTGCAAGATGTCGTAAGATTAAAAGCCGATTCGATAAACTCTTTGAAAAAGGTAGCTCTATCGAATCGACTTTTTGTAATTTTCGATTGTTGATAACTGCAAACGAGTGCATTATCTTTTGGTGTTTAGGTCGTATTCTATCATTTTTCTATACAAAGTCCGTTCAGAGAATCCGAGTTCTTTTGCAGCAGCACTTCGTTTTCCGCCGTTTCTTTCCAAAGCCGCAATTATTGCTTTCTTTTCAAGTTCTCGCAGATTAACGCTTTCTTCCTTCTTTACAGTTTCTTCGGGATAATCAATCACTGTTTCGGGAACTTCTTCTTCTGTTGGAGGGACAAGCATCGCTGTTGAAGATGAGGAATTGAACAATCCGATAACAACAGACTTCAATTTGTGAACCTCTTCTTTCAATTCCTCTATATCTTTCTTGTTTTGAAGAATGATTCTTATTATATCGTCTTTGTCATCGTAATATTCTCCGGATTCAATCGGTACAGGTAAACTCTCAATTGGCGGAATGTAAGTTTTTAACTTTACAACATCAATTTCTCTGTCCATTTCCAACAGAGAAATTCTTTCTGCAATGTTTTTTAATTCTCTTATATTTCCACGCCATGGATAATTGCTTAGGTAAGTCAAGGCATCCGAGGACAGATTTATCCTTGGAATATTGTACTTTTCGGAAATTTCGCTGCAAAAATAGCGAAACAACAAAGGAATGTCATCTTTCCGTTCTCTCAATGAAGGAACGCTGATGTTTATTTGGTTCAAACGATAATACAAATCGCTTCTGAATCGTCCTTGTTCAACAGCCTTCAAAAGGTTTACGTTGGTTGCGGCAACAATTCTTACATCTACTTTTACAGCACTTGAAGCTCCAACAGGTAAAAACTCACCGTTTTCGATAACTCTTAGAAGTTTTGCTTGCATTGTGTAAGGTAGTTCACCAACTTCGTCAAGGAAAATTGTGCCTTTGTCAGCCTCTGCAAAATATCCTCGTCTGTCTTTTTCAGCTCCTGTAAACGAGCCTTTGACATGACCAAACAATTCACTCTCTATTGTTCCCTCTGGAATGGCTGCACAATTGACGGCTATGTATTTTCGTTGTTTTCTACTACTATTTTGATGTATAATTTTGGAAAAAACATCCTTACCTGCACCACTTTCTCCTACGATAAGGACGCTTGCATCTGTTTTTGCAACTCTTATCGCTATGTCAATGGCACGATTAAGCAATGGACTATCTCCAAAAATCCGAAATTGCTTTTTTACAGTCTGAACATCGACTTTGGGCATCAGAAAAATATTTACTCAGACAAATTCTTTCTTTACAATAATCGGTTGTTAAAAATTAAAACCGACGTAAAGTTTAAACGTATTCATTCCGAGTTCTATTTTATCTGACGGAACCAAATCATTGTCTAAATCAGGTATAATTTCTTTTGCGTAATCCAATTTGGCTTTTCCGAAAAGGAATTCGCCACCGAATGAAAACCAATTGTACTTTAATTCCAAGTTGATTGATAATCTGTTTGAGAAAGCAAAGCAACCAGCAGTTTCATCTCTCAAACTAGAAGGAGTCTCGGCAAGAGTTCTTGAACCGAAAACCAATGTCGGACAATATTTTGCAGAAGTTTCTATAAACAATCCGTCAATCAATTCCATTTGAGCAATAAGTCCGATCTTCGGACCAAAGGTTGCAAGAAATCCTCCTTCGGTTACATAATCGTATCCGTTAGTCAATACTGTCGGATAGTTCTCTGCATAGCTGTATTTTTTACCTGCATTAACTCCAAGCTCAACAAAAGTTACATCTATGCCGGGACAAATCAATTCTCCCATAACTAAATCAAAGTAAAAGGAGTGTCCGTATTCTGCTCCAATACCTTGAGAATAGAAATCGCCATATTGACCCATCGGATTGATGTAATGAACCTTTATATAGTTGTTTCCACTACTTTGGGCAAAGATTCCAAAACTTGAGAACAACAACATAAGCAAGAAAAACGCTTTGAAAATAATTTTTTTCATATCCATACGTATTTAGTTATTGATTTGATTCTAAAATTAAAAAGGAAGATCTCCCAATTTTTCTATATCAGTATCTTCACTAAGCAATTTTGAAAGATTGGAATCAGCTTCCCGCTCTGTATTTCTAAATCTATCATTTACAATCTCTCCATATACTACCTCTGTTCCTTGAGTTGTAATCTCATTTGGTGATACGGTTGCATTGTACGGACGATTCAAGATCTCAAAGTTCTCTGCTATGATTTCAACTATTCGACGGCGTCCTCCCTCTTTCTCTTCTCTTATCCTCGATCTTATTCTACCTTCAACATAAAGCTGCATCCCTTTCCTCAAAAACCTTTCCGCTATATCGGCTAAGCCTCTCCAACAAACAATGTTGTGCCACTCTGTTTCTTCTACCTTAGAGCCGTCTTTAGATTTATGAACCTCTGAGGTGGCAAGTGAAAATGTTGCTTTCTTTATTTGTTCGAAAGACACTATCTCGGGATCCCTCCCTACGTTTCCTATAAGTATAACTTTGTTTACTCCTGTCATTACAATTTGTCTTAATCAATTGGCAAAGATACAACAAAAAAAGACATTTTTCTATTAGTTATGTTTCTTTTTTGAATCGAAACGATAAGACGGATTATTATTTCGACCGATATATTCCCAAAAAGCATATTTGTTTTTTTTTGAAAAAAATTTCTTCTTCATTGATACGAAGTTGCTTTTTCCATAGTAACAATTCTATGATTTTGACTCCGAAAATTAAAATCAAGAAACAAAAAATTCTTTTCAAGAAACAATTTACTGAAACAAAGAAACAATTTAACGAAATCAAGATCTGATAAATGCTTTCTTTTACTGTACCGATTCTTTACTTTGAGATTATTTTCATACCTTTGCAGTCAGAAAAGACGAATGCGACAAATGGGTAATTCTTATAAAGATATGGAAAAAGAAAACCTTTACGGATACGAGAAGATTGAGCGTTACAATCCTGAAACTTTAGAAGAGTTGGCAGGACATTACAAAGAAATTCTCCGCTTGTTAGGAGAGGATACCGAGAGAGAAGGATTGCTTGCAACACCTATGAGAGTGGCAAAAGCGATGCAGTTTTTTACTCATGGATATGACCTTGATCCTGAATCGATACTTCGTTCTGCCATGTTCAAAGAAGATTACAAGCAGATGGTTTTGGTAAAAGATATCGAGATTTACTCACTTTGCGAACATCATATGGTACCTATGGTCGGCAAAGCCCACGTTGCCTATATTCCAAACGGGCATATAGTCGGATTGAGTAAGATTCCAAGAGTCGTAGACGTGTTTGCAAGACGCTTACAAGTGCAAGAGAGAATGACGCAACAAATAAAGGATTGCATACAAAACACACTCAATCCGTTAGGTGTTGCAGTCGTTATCGAGGCTCGCCACCTTTGTATGAGCATGCGTGGAGTTCAGAAGCAGAATTCTTTGACTACGACTTCCGATTTTACGGGAGCATTTCTCAAGAACAAAGAAACCCGAGAAGAATTCATGCACTTGATAGGTGTGAAGTTGAGCTAACAGATATACACTTAGATTAGATTTTTACAGCTCTTAGAACTTCTCTTTTGCCTTTTGGCCCAGGTAGTTTCTCTATTTGAAAGCCTGCTTCTTTTAAGGCTCTTTTCACACTGCCTTTGCAACAGTATGTTGTCAAAACGGCATTTGTCCGACAAGAATCGTAAATCTTTTTTAGAAAATCGCTTGTCCACAAATCGGGTTCGTTATCAGGAGAAAAGGCATCAAGATAAACGACATCGAAACGTTCGTTGCCATAGTTGTAGTTTTGAGCTGCGGTATGATGTTTAAGAATCGAGAAATCAGGATTGATATCTGTTTCCTCTTCCCAAGCACATAGATGTATACTTTCAAATTCTTTTTGCATGGAAAGAAGCTTTCCGTAATTCAACTCTCGTATCAGTTCGATGGGAACAGGATATAGTTCAAGCGTTTCATAATGTACTTTTGTGGAACTTGCTTTCAATGTGGCCAAAGCATTTAATCCCGAACCAAAACCTATTTCCAATACATTGACTTCGGAATTTGGATTTTTCGAACACCAATGATTGAATCCGTATTCAATGAAAATCAAATTTGTTTCAGATAATGCTCCATGCGATGAATGATAACTTTCATTCAAATCTTGACGCTTCAAACTGAAACTTCCATCCTCTGTTTCGATTATTGTTATCGGATTTTTTCTGCTTTCCATCCGTCGTCAAAATACCAGATATAGTCGTGTCCGCATTGTTTTAAGGTTTCTACTGCTTCGTCAAAAAGCGTGTCAACTTCGTTTACGTTGTGGCAATCTGTGGAAACAGTCATTCGAATGCCCATTTGAGCTGCTTGTTTTATCCATTTGACAGACGGAAAGAAATCATCGCTGCGCCCTTTGTATAAACCCCTCGTATTAACCTCACAGATGCAATTCTGTTTTTTTATTTCTTCAAGCAGATTCATTACCAGGTCGCAATACCACAAGTCTTCTTGAGAGAAGAATCTCTCTTTGTTGTGCATTTTCACCTTATCGAAGTGTCCGATTACGTCGGGAGTGGATTTTTTCAACATTTCGATGCTCTGAAAGTAAAAGCATTCAACTCCTTTCCTTATATCAGAGTTAAAATACTCGACAAGACCTTTGTCCCACACTTCTTGCTTTCCTCCATCTATGAACCAATGTCCTTCTTTGCCCGATTCCTTAACCTGATGTACAGAAGCAATCATATAATCCAAACCAAGAGAATCTGCTCTCTGTCTTATGTCTTCCTCAATGTCTGTTATGTAGTCGAATTCCATGGAAACAAACAGACGAATCTTATCTGCATACTTTTCTTTCAAACGTCGAGCTTCTTGTAGATAAGCGTCCTGTTCTTCATACTTCAAAGCAAAGTCATTATCGTAAGGAATAGGAGCGTGAGCCGAGAAACCGAAACAATATAAGCCCTTTTCGATAGCGGCAAGTGCCATTTCCTCCATACTATTCTTGCCATCGCAAAACAGAGAGTGAGAATGCAAGTTAAATCTCTTCATATTCTCAAATCGAATGATTATTCGGGAATGATGTCTTCAATAACGTACACTTTATCTCCGCGACGTATCAACGACTTTGTTGGGATTGAACAAAACTCTCCTTTGATTGCTTTGTCTGTTGTTTTCAAATCGACTCTTATTTCTTCCAGTGTGTCTTCGTAAACACCGGTTGTCGTTCCCATTATGTAGATTCTGTCGCCCACAGTCAAATTTCCTGTCTCTATCTTTATTTCTGCAACTCCTATGTTCTTGAAATAGTTTGTTACTGTGCCGACAAAAGTTTTCTTTGTGGTGGCTTGAGAGCCGTAACCTTTACTCCATTCACCTACTTTCTGACCTAAATAATATCCGTCCCAGAATCCTCTGTTATAAACGCTACTTAGGTCTTTGTTCCATTGCTCCAATTTTTCCGAACTCCACTCTCCGTTTAACCAAGCATCAACTGCTTGACGGTAAACCCTTGTTACAACCTTAACGTATTCGGGACTTCTGCCTCTACCTTCAATTTTCAAAACCCTGACTCCTGCATCCAACACCTTGTCTAAAAAATCCAGTGTTTTCAAATCCTTAGGCGACATAATATATTGGTTATCTATCATCAGTTCTGTGCCACCGTCTAAGTCTGTAACTTTATATGGTCGTCTGCAAAACTGCAA
Source organism: Candidatus Onthomorpha sp. (assembly GCA_045590015.1). Taxonomy (GTDB): domain Bacteria; phylum Bacteroidota; class Bacteroidia; order Bacteroidales; family P3; genus Onthomorpha. The sequence goes on from JAZNQE010000021.1 coordinate 97,102, forward strand.
ACATGCTCCTCGATTGGCACTGCTGTTTGCGTTATCCAAAGAAATGTAACATTTTCCACTGACTGCCATACACAAAGCCCCATGTACGAAACACTCAATCTCCAATTGCCTTCCGCTTGGTCCCTTTATATTGTTTTCTTCTATCCATTGAGTAATCGCTTTCACTTGTTTGAGGCTCAGTTCTCTTGCCGTAACAATCACATCGGCGAATTTAGAGAAGAATCTTACGGCTTCACTATTCGTAATGTTGCATTGAGTTGATAGATGTACCTCAAGACCGACTTTATTCGCGTATTGAATGACAGCCAAATCAGCAGCTATTACTGCTGTAACTCCGCTTTCTTTTGCTGCATTCACAATCTGTTTCATGTATTCCATTTCTGAATCATACACAACGGTGTTTAGTGTAAGGTATGTTCTAACTCCGTGTTCTTGTGCTATTGAAGCAATCTTGCGTAAGTCGTCTATGGTGAAATTGTTTGCAGATCGAGAACGCATATTCAAACCCTCAACTCCAAAATACACACTGTTACATCCTGCTTCTATTGCCGCATACAACGCTTCATAAGAACCGACAGGAGACATTACCTCTATATTATTTTTTTTTGCCATAAGAATAATCGTTATCCAAGTTTTACAAACTGCAAAGTTAGTGAAATAAAACATAAGCTGCGAAGTAGATTGAAAAATAAATGCAAGGCACATTTCGTTAGAAGCAAAAAACGACACGAATAATGAACAGACAATTTGAACCTTCGGAATTGGTTACGGCAACAGATGGAACGCCGTATCATATCAGGATACGCCCCGAGACACTTGCAGATAACGTCATTTTGGTCGGTGATCCTGCGAGAGTGGATTTGATTGCATCGAAATTGAATAAAGTGGTAGATAGGACAAGTAATAGAGAAATAGTCAGTTGCAAAGGAGAGTACAAAGGAAAGCAAATAACGGTTCTTTCAACCGGCATGGGAGTAGGCTGTATCGACATTGTGGTAAACGAATTGGATATTTGTGCGAATGTTGATTTGGAAAAGCGAGAGCCAAAGCCTGTTCACCGCAGTTTGAATCTTATAAGAATAGGCACATGTGGCTCTTTGCAAGATGATTTGGAAGTAGGAACACATGTCGCTTCTGCTTATGCAATAGGCATAGACGGATTGGCATATTATTATAAAGGATTAGAAAAGATAAATGACGAAAAACTCATCGAACAGTTTTTGAAACAAACCTCTTGGGACAAGAAACTGCCATATCCTTACGCAGTCAAAGCCGATGAGGAGTTGTTAAATCGCATTGCATTCGACACTCACAAAGGTATAACGATAACCGCTCCCGGTTTTTACGCACCTCAAGGTCGTCAAATAGGATTGCAGACTCTCGATAGCAAGATAAACAGCCGCCTGAAAGAACTTTCGTACAACGGACTCAAAGCAATGAATTACGAAATGGAAACTTCTGCACTCTACGCACTAGGAACCTTGCTCGGACATAAGACTCTGACCGTTTGTAACGTTATTGCAGGAAGAACTTCCGGCGAATTCGCAAAAGATTATCACCGTTCGATGGAAGAACTGATTGAAAATGTTTTAGAAAGACTTTGATTGACAGTTCTTTGTGCCAAGAAAAAGATAGCAAAATAAAATAGCAAAGAACTTTGTGTTTTATTTGCTCTGACGAATCTTTGTTTTAATTTTTTGTTTCTTGATTTCGTTAAATTGTTTCTTGATTTCAAAAAATTAAAACAAAGAAAGAAAACGGCCGACTTTTGCGAGCGTAAAATCAAGTCTTTTTCGGGCATATTTTAACCTTAAATTTGTCCAATCAATTAAAAAGTGCTATCTTCGCAGATTGATTTTAGAAAATTATTCACATAATAAATTAGACAAAATGAAAAAAGTGTTATTGACAGTCTTGGCTCTGTCTTGTGCAGCCCTTGTTTCATGTGGCAAAAGCGGTGCAGAGAACGGACAAGAAACGAAATCGGAAATGCAAACAAAAGTAGAGGAATTTGCAAGTTTCAAATTGACAACCGATATGAGCAAATTGACTGACAAGGAAAAAGAATTGGTTGGTATTTTCCTTGACATTGCAGAAATAATGGACGATTTGTTCTGGTTGCAATCTTATGGTAACAAAGCGGATATGGATACCATAGCAGACCAATACGCAAAAGAATTTGCCATGATTAACTATGGACCATGGGAAAGATTGAATGCGATGAAGCCTTTCGTTGCAGGATTTGGTGAAAAGCCACTTGGAGCAGGTTTTTATCCGAAAGATATGACCGAAGAAGAGTTTAATGCGTTGCAAAACGAAGATAAGAACAGCCTTTATACCGTTTTGAGAAGAGATGAGCAAGGAAAACTTATCGTAAAGTGGTATAGAGAAGAATATGCTGAGCAAATAGGAAAAGTATGCGGGCTTTTGGATAAAGCAATCGCACTTGCAGAAGATGCAGGTTTGAAAAAATATCTTCAAGAACGCAAAAAAGCATTCGAAACCGATGATTACTTCGCATCAGACATGGCTTGGATGGATATGAAGCAAAGTCGCTTGGATTTTGTCGTAGGACCAATCGAAAATTATGAAGACAGATTGTTCGGAAGAAAAGCCGCATACGAAGCATTCGTGTTGGTAAAGGACGAAGAAGAGAGTGCAAAATTGGCAAAGTTCACTGCGATGTTGCCTGAATTGCAAAAAGGATTGCCTTGCGATGAAAAATTCAAACAAGAAGTGCCTGGAACAGAATCAGATCTTAATGTTTACGATGCGATTTACTATGCCGGAGATTGCAACTCAGGAAGTAAAACTATTGCAATCAATCTTCCTAACGACGAAAGAGTACAACTTAAAAAGGGAGCAAGACGTTTGCAGTTGAAAAACGCGATGCAAGCTAAGTTTGACAAGATTCTTCAACCTATTGCAAACAATGTGATGAGTAAAGAGCAGTTGGCGAACGTTAAATTCGAGGCTTTCTTCTATAATGTAACCTTCCACGAAGTTGCACACGGCTTGGGAATCAAGGAAACGGTAAACGGAAAAGGTAATGTAAGAGAAGCTTTGTCTAATTACTACTCTTCATGGGAAGAAGCAAAGGCAGACATCTTGGGATTGTACATGGTATGCACTCTTATCGAGAAGGGAGAAATCACAAGCATAACAAAAGACGATGCAGTTGCCACTTTCATAGCAGGAATCTTGCGTTCAGTACGTTTCGGAGCAGCTTCAGCACACGGAGTTGCCAATATGATGTGCTTTAACTTCCTTGAAGACCACAAAGCCTTTACTCAAAACGAAGAAGGTTTGTATGTGATAGATTTTACCGCAGCAAGAAAAGCCGTTGATGCGTGGGCAGCAAAAATATTGGAAGTAGAAGGAATGGGAGACCTTGCAGAAGCAAAAGCTTACTCAGAGAAAAACGGACAAATCCGCCCAAGCCTGCAAAAATCTTTGGATAAAATCAACTCACTCGGCATTCCGAAAGACATAAGATTTGAACAAGGAAGAAAAGTATTAGGATTATAATATAGAAATGGAGATTGCAGTATTAGGCAGTGGCAGTTGGGCAACGGCAATCGTTAAGATACTGACCCAAAACCACAGCAAAGTACATTGGTGGGTAAGAGAAAAAGAGATAGTTGAAGGGGTTGAGCGATTCGGACACAACCCCCTATATCTCAGAGCTTGCGAGCTTGACTCGGAACGAATACATATTTCGACAGACCTTCGAGAGGTAATTCTCAAAGCAAGCCATATCGTTATGGTTATTCCTGCTGCGTTTGTGGTAAGAAGTTTGCAAACACTCAAAGCAGAAGATTTTGCAGGCAAGTACCTTATCAGCGCAACCAAAGGAATAGTTCCCGAAACCAATCAGATAGTTGCCGATTACATGAGCGATGTTTTTGCACTTGGAGCGGAGAGTCAGGCCGTTGTAAGCGGACCTTCGCATGCCGAAGAGATAGCTCAGGAACGTATTACTTACCTTACGGTCGGTTCGAGCAACGTCCGGCTTGCCGAAACGGTGGCTGCGGCCTTTGAATGCAGGTTTGTCAGAACGCGAACCTCGCATGACATCAGAGGAATCGAGTTCGGAGCGGTTATGAAGAACATCTATGCCCTTGCGGCAGGTATTGCACGCGGTGCAGGCTACGGCGACAATTACGTTGCTGTGCTTATGGCAAATGCGGCAAGGGAAACGAAACAGTTTCTTCAAGCAGTGGCACCTCAAGAGCGGGAGACAGCAAATTTTGTCTATCTTGGAGACCTTTTGGTTACCGCTTACTCGCAACACAGCCGCAATCGCACATTCGGACAGATGATCGGACAAGGCTATTCCGTGCGTTCGGCACAATTAGAGATGGCAATGGTAGCCGAGGGCTTCTATGCGGCAGACTGCATACACAAGGCAAATCTCGCAATCAAAGCCTCAATACCTATAGCCGAAGCCGTATATCGCATATTGTACGAAGGAAAATCGGCAAGTAACGAGTTGGAACAACTGAGCGAGACATTCGAATAACAAGACTTTGTAAGCAAATCATAAAAAGCCGTCGGGGAATGACAACCCGGCGGCTTGTTTTTTTCGCGTGAACTTTTAAGTTTTTTTAACCTGAGAATTCGCGAATTTGTCGGCGAGTGAGCAATTGCCGTCAAGGATGCGATTTATCGGGAGTTTGGTAGAAAGTTGAAAGTCAAAGTCTTAGAGAATTTTGTCCTGATTTTGGACAATTCAGACGCCGTTTCGCTCTATTCAGACGCCGTTTGAGCGTTTTCAAACGGCGTTCAAAAATTTTCAAACGGCGTCCGGAGAAATTCAAACGGCGTTTGGATTTTCAAAAACCCGATTTCCGACCTTTCGAACGCCTTTTCGAGGATTTCAAACGTCATTTCAGCCCAAAAACACGCAACTTAAAGAATGTTAAATTTAATGTTAATATTTCATAACGTCTCCGCGAAACTCGCGAATATGCACGGAGGGGGCTCTCGCAAAGACGCAAAGTTCGCAAAAGAGGCTCCACGAATCTCACGTATCGACACGGATTTTTGAAATTTGACTACGGACAACGGACAACAGACAACGGATTGCCCGAGCGAGTAAAGAAAAGATTCGTGTAAATCCGCGTGATACGAGGAAACTCTTTGCGTTCTTTGCGACTTTGCGAGAGAAAAAATACTCGTGATTCGTGTGATTCGTGGAAAAGAAAAGAGAGAATTTTGTCGTATAAGAAAGTTTTTATATCTTTGTTGCCGAATTTAGAAACAAACTTAAAAAAGGAGGAAACGGCAAACAGAAAATTTATAATTTAGACTTAGTATTTTAATACGACATATTAAAGCGTTTTTGCTTATACTTGGTTTTCTGAAACCTCGACAGTTTCTTAGAACTCACCGTAGTAAGGCAGTAAACGCTCACGATGATTCTTCGTGGGCTTTACTTGTTAGGTGAGTTAGGTAGTCGAGGACCTCAGAAAACTGATAAGAAAAAAGTTCCACGACTTTTTTATGTCCTTAAGTCAGGGTTCCTATTCCCTTAAATCGGTTTTCAAAAAATTGTATCGCCTTTGGAACTTGGGCAAAGTAAATTAAACGGATTATTAAAGTTAAATTAAAATTATTAAAAGATGAAAAAATTTTTCTTAATGCTGTTGGCTGTAGTAGGAATCTCAGTCGCAGCGATGGCAGATAATGATGTTCCTGTAGTTAATGGAAGTGGTAGCTGTAAAATAAGCGGTGCTGCTTATGAAACAGTTCAAGCAGTAGTAACGTATGTAGACGGAAACAAAGTCTATTTCACTCTTACAACAGAGTATGGTAAACCTGTAAATGCTCAGGTTAGAGTTACTGCAGATACAAAAGACTGCTCATCTACAACTTGTACAGCAGAAAGTGGCGGAGCAGCTCCCGGTAATGGAGTGGAATCAAGAGCGTATTCTGTTACTTTTGATTCAGAGGTAACAAAAGTATGGGGTATTCAAGTAACAAGTGCAGCTTGCAACTAATCAAAACAGCCTTATAATATAATAAGGTAAAGAAAAACGAGCGTTCGACCTGCTTTTGCATTTGCGAACGCTCGTTTTGTTTTTCTGTTTCTTTGTCTGCTTTTTGCAAATCGAAGAGCCGTCAAACCCTTCCGCTCGGATAAAAATTCGTAACTTCGCATTCGATTAAAAAAGACTTAGATATGAAGATGCGATTTTTTGGTTTGATGGCAGGTTTATTGCTTTGCCTGTCTTGCAACTCTCAAAGCAAGGTTCCGGTAATTAGTCCCGAAGATTTTGCAAAGGCGATTGCTTCCGATTCGTCTGCGGTTGTGTTGGACGTAAGGCAGAAAGCGGAATTCGAAAGCGGACATCTGCAAGGAGCAATCCTGCTTAACTTTCTCGACAAAGCCGAATTCGACAAAGGCTTGCAAGGTCTGGACAAATCGAAAACTTATTACCTCTATTGCAGAAGCGGACGCAGAAGTAATCAGGCGGCAAATCGAATGCTGAAAGAGGAATTTAAGGTTTTCGATATGAAAGGCGGAATAATCGAATGGCAGAAAGCGGGACTGCCAATCGTAAAATAAGATTTGTTTTCGTAACTTTGCAGATTCAGTAATAAAGAATGGAAGTATTATGAAGATAAGTTTTTCTCCTCCGTACATAGATGAGGACGTGATTGCCTTGGTTGAAGATTCGCTAAGAAGCGGTTGGATAACCTCAGGTCCGAAAGTGAAAGCATTGGAAGAAGAATTGGAAAATCGATTGGGCGTCGAGAGTTGTGTATGCGTCAATTCGTGGACAAGCGGTGCGACTTTGGTGTTGCGATGGCTCGGTGTGAAAGAGGGAGACGAAGTGATAGTGCCTGCTTACACCTATTGTGCAACGGCAATGGCTGTCATGGATGCAGGAGCCAAGCCTGTGATGGTCGATATCAACGATGAAATGACGATAGACGTCGAAAAAATACGCCAAGCCATCACTCCGAGAACCAAAGCCGTCATTCCGGTGGATTTAGGCGGCTGGCCGTGCGATTATGACAAGATAAGACAAATTGTAGAGTGCGAAGAGATACGTTCGATGTTCGTTGCGGAAAGTCCTGTTCAGGAGAAATTGGGCAGAATCCTTATCTTGGCGGACTCGGCTCACTCTGTCGGTGCAAAGTTGCAGGGAAAGAATATTGCCGAACTTGCCGATGTTTGCGTGCTTTCTTTTCATGCGGTCAAGAATATAACGAGTGCGGAAGGCGGAGCGGTGTGTTTTTCTCTCGAGGCTTTCGATAACAAAGCGGAAAAGGCGTGGTTCAAAATGATGTCTTTGAACGGACAAACCAAAGATGCGTTTACGAAAAATCAGGCAGGGGCTTGGAGATACGACATTGTGGCTCACGGAATGAAAATCAACATGCCCGATGTCAATGCGGCGATTGCGTTGGCTCAACTGAGGAAATACGATTACCTTCTTTCGGAACGCAAACGTGTTTACGAGCTTTACCGAAAACTTTTGGGCGAATACCATTGGGCAATCCTCCCTCCGAAAAGTTCGGACCGCAAACAATCTGCCTATCACTTGTTCCCGCTCCGAATAGACTCCGTAAGCGAAAGTCAAAGAGATGAGATAATCGCTCAAATGGCTCAAAGAGAAATCGCAACCAACGTTCACTATATTCCTATGCCTTGTCTTACGCTTTTCAAACAAGCAGGCTACAAGATAGAGGACTATCCCAAGAGTTTGGAAACTTATAAGAGAGAGATAACTCTTCCTATCTATCCTCAATTAAGCGATTTGCAAGTCGAATATATTGTTCGCAATCTGGTGGAGGTTTATTATAAGGTAATGAATAAAGCTTAGAAATCACGCAATCGGTAATTGAAGAGAATATGAAAAGGTTATTTGATGTTGTTTGCTCGTTTTTCGGTTTGCTTGTGCTGTCTCCGTTGTTTGTATTCTTGTCTCTATGGGTCGGACTCGGAAGTAAAGGAGGTGTATTCTACAAACAAAAACGTGTGGGCAGGTTTAACAAAGATTTTACTTTGTACAAATTTCGTTCTATGAGGGTCGGAGCAGACAAAAAAGGGCTTTTGACTATCGGAGGCAAAGACAGCAGAGTTACGAAAGCAGGATTCTTCATCAGGAAATATAAGTTGGACGAACTGCCTCAACTGCTCAATGTATTGAAAGGAGATATGAGTTTTGTCGGACCAAGACCCGAAGTAAGGAAATACGTTGATATGTACACCGAACGTCAGTTAAAAGTTCTCGATGTAAGACCGGGAATTACAGACCTTGCTTCGATAAAGTACAGAAACGAGAATGATTTATTGGCAGCTGCAGACAATCCCGAACAATACTATATAGATGTTGTGATGCAAGACAAGCTCGCATTGAATCTTCAATACATAGAAACGAGATCCTTTTTCGGGGATATTAAACTAATCTTCAGAACAATATTCGGTTGATTATGAAACTAAAAACTTACACTGCATCTGCCGGCAGCGGGAAAACATTTCGCCTAACGGTGGAATATATCAGCAAATTGCTGAAAAACCCATACGCTTACAAACATACATTGGCTGTAACCTTTACAAACAAAGCCACAAACGAAATGAAGACAAGAATTCTTTCTGTTTTGTGGAGCATAATCTTTAATCCTGAAGAAGTAAAAGATGAAATCAAAGAAATAGAAAAAGAGTTGGGACATAGCTTTTCTCAATCGGAAAAAGACAATGCGAAGAAAGCCCTTGACCTTATCTTACATGATTACCATCATTTTTGGATTGAAACCATCGATAGCTTTTTTCAAAGAGTTCTTCGCAACATGGCGAAAGAGGTTGGCGTGAGTAGCGGATTTGAAATCTTGTTGAATGATGAGGAATATTTAGTTCGTGCGGTTGAAGAGTTGAAAGAAGATGCCGAGGTTAATCCTCAGTTGAAGAAATGCTTGAATGATTTAATCCAGAGCAGAATACAAGAAGGCAAAAAGTGGAATTACGAAACCGATATGCTCGATTTCGTAAAACATTCCAAAGAAGATATGATTGCAAATGCCTATTCGCTAAACGATAATCATATTTTAGATACCATTTCCCAAGAAACAAAAGAGGCTTTTGAAAAGATAGCAGAATTTGAACAGAAGATAAACGACTATATCAAAGAAGCAAAGAAACTAAGCCAAGAGTATGGTGCACAAAGTGGGGAATACGAAACTAAAAGTCTCCAAAAGTTCATATATTCTGCCTTTATAAACGGCTATGATGTCGGAAGGGATTCTGATAGTAAGATTCTGAAAAAATTAAGCAAAGAAACAAAAAAATCTTTCAAAGATATAAGCAAACGATTCGAAAACTTGAGCAACCGCTTTTCTGATTACTACGAAGCAAATTACCAAAAGACAAAAGCATTACATACAATCTATTCTTCTGCATACAAAACATGCTTGTTGCTATTCATAAATCAGCGTAAGCAAGAGCTGTTAAAGTCTGACAATCTTTTCTTACTGAAAAATACTAACAAGTTACTGAACGATATGATTGAAGATGAGACTGTCGTTCCTTTTGTTTACGAAAAGATTGGCTCGAAAGTAAAAGATATAATGATAGATGAGTTTCAGGATACTTCGATTCAAGCATGGCAAAACTTCACTCATCTTATCAAAGAAAGCATTGCAAATGGTGGAAACTGTGCTGTATTTGGTGATATTAAGCAATCAATTTACCGATGGAACAATGGAGATTGGCAAATCTTGAAAACGCTGAGTCAAGACAAAGAAAGCAACGAATATGGCATAAATACAATTTCTTGTCCTTTGAACGAAAACTGGCGAACTGACGAAAAAATTGTAGAATTTAACAATGAATTTTTCTCTAAGCTTTTTTCAGATTATGGAAAGTTAGAAATCGATAAACAAAAACCTCAGAAAAATTCAGGAAAAGGAGAAATCCGAATCAGCTTTGCCGATAAGTACGATACGTTAACAAAATCCGATGAGATAATGAGAAAAACGGTTGAGGAGATTTACCGTTACATCGAATTGGGTTATAAAGTAGACGATATTATGTTGCTTTTCCGAGATAATCGAAAGGCGAAAAAAATGGCTGATTTTTTGAGAGAAAAAACTGAGTTCAAGCCTTCGTCCTCGACTGCTTTTCTTTTGGAATCTAATACCGAGGTTCAAAAAATCATATTCTTGTTAAAATATATTGCTGACAAGAAAGACTCCATTGCAAGCTACTCTCTGCAATATACATACAAGATAGAGGATCTTGATTCTTTGAATAAATATAATCCTTCTTCGATTTCTCTTATCGATTTGGTGCTTCAATTGATTGAAGACTTTGAAATAAATCTTCAAGATACCTTTGTATCTGCTTTTTGTGATAAACTGACAAATTGTTGTTTGCATATGGGAAATTCTCTCAAAGGATTCCTTTCCTATTGGAATGAAACGATGAGAGAAGAAGCCGTCATGATAGGTGTGGAACGAGGTTGCATCGAATTGCAAACAATACACAAATCAAAGGGGTTGGAAAAAGATGTGGTAATACTTCCTTTCTGTGATTGGAAACTTACAGATAACAAAAACGATGTTTGGTTTGAGAACCTGAATCCAAATTCTGCGGTAAGGGTATTTCCTTCCAAGCTAAAGAATCTTCATAACATGGGAAAGGATTACGAGAATATTGTCGCAAAAGAAGAAGAGCTGCAGATGATTGACAATATCAATATACTCTATGTTGCTTTCACTCGTGCAAAACATTGTTTGTCCGTAATATCTCCCAAACCTGCTCAAAAATCAGAAACAATCAGCATATCAAAGCTAATATACGACTATTTGAAAAGTGAAAAAATCGAATCGATTTATGATTTCGGTTGTGAGGATTTTGCAATCGGCTCACCAAATCCAAAGAACAATTCGATAAAACAAGAGAAGAAATCATTCAATCCTTTTAAAGAAGATTTGGAATCAATAAGCATTGAAAACAATGTGAAACTTAATTTCACGGGAATCAAATATGCTCTTTCCAAATCGGCAAAAGATTTTTTTGAATCGGAAGAAACAATCAATGAAAACGAAAAGACAGCTTGGGGAAGTTTAGTCCACTCTGTTCTTTCTCAAATAAAAACCGAAAGCAATCTTCAAACCGCTTTACTGAAAGTAGATAACGAAAAAAGGGAACGAGTGAATGAGGTTATACAATCTATGTTCAAATTTGCTCAATCGCAACATTGGTTCGATGGAACTTATAAAATATTAAACGAAAAGTCCATTGTAGATAAATCGACTGAAGGAACAGCTGAGACAAAACGCCCTGATAGAATAATGATTCGAGGAAACGATGTAATTGTTGTTGATTACAAATTCTTAGAAGACCTGAACGATTTAGAGAAATACGAAAAGCAGATACTAAAATACGGAGAACTTTTCTCAAAAATGGGATATGAAAAAATAAGTCTTTATTTGTGGGGAGTAGAATCAAGTTTCAGTAAATTAACTCTTGATTTCGGTGAAATGAATCAAAGAATCATCAAAGTGGAATTGTAATGCAGTTTGAGAGTATGAAAAACAGTCAAATCGAAACAAGGAGCTTTCTTCGCAAAGTTGCAGAAGATGTATTCAAAATGCCGAAAGAACAATTATCAGACTTGAATCTGATTTTCACAAACCGCCGTGCGATAAAATTTTTCTTGCAAGAATACAAATCTTTGCAAGACGGAGTCTTTATGATGCCTGAATGCACGACGATAAATGACTTTGTTACTTCTTTGTCTCCTTACAAACAGGCGGACGAATTAAGTTTGGTTTATCTGCTTTATAAAAGCTATATATCGGTTTACTATTCCAAGAATCCTTTATCTGAGAATGAAGAAGCGGAATCTTTTGAGAACTTCTTTTTTTGGGGGAAGACAATATTGGGAGACTATGACGATATAGACAAAAACCTTGTTGATGCTCGAAAACTTTACACTACTTTAAGCGAAGAAAAAGAGATTGATGAGTTATTTGATTTCCTTGACGAGAATCAAAAGATAGTCTTATTGCAATACTTTAACGATTTCAAGAAACTTTATTCCGGAGATAGCAAACTTAAAGACAATTTCGTAAAGATTTGGAATTGTTTGTTCGATATTTATTCCGATTTCAAGAAACGACTTTCCGACAATTCGATTGCTTACGGCGGAATGATATATCGAGAACTTGTAGAAAGAGAATCAAACAATAGAGATTTGTTTGGCGGAAACGCTTATGCCATTGTAGGCTTTAATGTATTGAATCGAAGTGAAACTCTATTGTTTCAACAAATCAAAGAAAGCAATTCTGCATTCTTCTATTGGGATTACGATACTTACTATACCGAAGACAAAAGACAGGAAGCCGGATTGTTTATGCGAGAAAACATCACGAAGTTTCCTTGTAATGAGACTTTCAGACAAAATGACTTTTCGCAGATTCGAAACAATAGAAATAAGATAAATATAATCAAAACCTCTTACGAAACTTCTCAAGTCCTTTATATAGAAAAATGGATTAAAGATTTAGAGCAACAATATGGTGAAAGGTTGCAACAAAATCAAATTGCAATAATACTACTTAATGAAAACCTTTTACCGTATGTTGTAAAGGCTTTGCCAAATACAATAAACAATCAGCCGACTCAGGTAAATATCACAATGGGTTATCCTTTCAAGTTTACCAATCTTTATGAGGAAATATCCATTTTTATGGACAATTCGGAGAATAAAAGTTTGACTGCAAGGGAACAAATAAATAAGTTGATAGATTTCTTAAAAGAGAAAGGCAAAAGCAAGAATTGCTCCAATGAAATCAAGGAATCGGCTTTCAGAAGCATAGAAAAACTTGAGGATTTCAAACAAACAATAGATTTTATAGGAGAAGAATTGCCTGAGATCTTTATTCGCAAAACCATATTGAGGTTACTACAAAAGCAATCGATTCCTTTTGAATCAGATTCCATAAATGGTATTCAGATAATGGGGCTTTTGGAGAGTCGAAACTTGGATTTTGACCACGTTCTTTTGCTTTCGGCAAATGCAACACAACTTCCGGGTAGTATAAACTCTACGACATTTATCTCAAACAGCTTAAGACGTGCCTTTGGTTTGACAACAGACGATCGAAAGCTTGCAGTATATGCTTATTATTTTTATCGCCTGCTCCATAACGTAAAGACAATAGATATAATCTACAATTCAATATCTGCAAATAAAGATAACGAAGAATTAAGTTGCTTTGTACAACAGCTAAGATTGGAATTAGGCAAACAAGTCTCAATGCAGACTTTATCATTTGAAACTCCGAGGAATGAAATACAAATAACAATTCCTGCAAAAGAAAAATCAACTATAGAAGACATTATTTCAGAGAAATGTGATATGGAGAACGAAGAATCTTATCTGTCTCCATCTTACCTAAACAGCTATTTGACTTGTCCACTTCAATTTTACTATGATAAAATCAAAAGATTAAGACCATCTGAAGAAGAGTCGGATTTACAATATCTTGTTTTCGGTTCACTGTTTCATAATGCTGCCGAATCGTTTGAAAAAAGCAATAGAGAGAAATCTTATGATGATTGTATAGAAGAGGGATTAAAAGAGATAGATCTTGAACAGCAGGTTCTCATAAAGTCATTTCACAAAGACCTTGTAAAGAATTATCTTTTTGGATTGGCAGAGTACGATAAACAATATCAAGAAAGGAAATTCCAAAACGCCGAAGTGAAAATCTGTAATCCCATAACAATCGACGGAATTAAAGTTAAATTCGGAGGAATTATAGATAGAATAGATTTGGAAGGCGAAACGCTTGTTCTTAGCGACTACAAGACCGGTGGAGATGAAGAGTCGTTCAAATCTATTGAAGACTTGTTTGATTCAAAAAAAGAAAAGAGAGCCAAATATCTTTTTCAGATTTTTTTCTATGCTTGGTTGCTTCGGGATAAACCGGAAATCAACACAGGCGGAAAGAAAATTCATTTCAACAAAGAGAAAATAAAGGTTCAAATAATCTACGTCCACAAACTACAATCGCCAAAATACAAAGTTAAAACTTACGAATATAATGCTGAGACTCACAAAGAATTTGATGAATGTATGAAAAGGCTTGTTAAAAGTTTGTTCGATACAGATAATACCAACATTTGGGAACCTCAACCTAAGGAAAATATTTGCAAATATTGCGATTACAAAACTCTTTGCCCTGATAACATAACAGAAAACGAAGATGATACAATTTGAAACTTTTACTTTGGATAACGGATTGCAGATCATAGTCAATCAAGACAACAAAACGCCTTTGGTTGCCGTAAACCTTTTGTATAATGTAGGGGCTAAAAATGAGCAACCTTCGGCAACGGGTTTTGCTCACTTGTTTGAACATCTTATGTTCTCAGGAAGTAAAAATTTTTCGAGCTATGACGATGCCGCACAGATGATGGGAGCCGAAAGTAACGCATTTACCAACAACGATTTTACGAATTACTACATCACTTTGCCCTCGGAATTTCTCGGACACGCATTAGACTTGGAAGCAGACAGAATGCAGTCGCTTAACATAAACCAAAAAAGCCTTGATGTGCAACGTAAAGTTGTTATTGAGGAGTTTAAGCAACGCTATATCAATCAACCGTACGGCGATCTTTGGAAAGAAATCAGAGAATTGGCATACCAAACACACCCTTACCGCTGGCAGACAATCGGAATGGATATTTCGCACATAGAGAACGCCGATTTAGAGCAAGTAAGAACGTTTTACGACAACTACTATCAAACTTCAAATGCGATATTGGCTCTTTCAGGAAACGTCAGCCTTGAAAAAGCCAAAGCAGAAGTAGAACGAGCTTTCGGAATGATTGGTTTCAAACAAGTTGTCTTTATTCCATACGAACAAGAAGCAGAACAAACAGAGATAAGACAAAAAACAGTTTATCGGGATGTTCCTTCCAATGTGATTTGTCTTATTTTCCCGATGAGTGATAGAAGAGGCAATGCTTATTATGCCCAAGATCTATTGAGCGATGTGCTTTCCAATGGTAAGAGCAGCAGAATGTACACAAAGCTTGTTGTAGAGCAGAAAATGTTTACTGAAATCAATGCGTTTATAAGCGGAGATGATGATGCAGGTGTGTTTATCGTAATGGGAAAATACTGCGATGGAGTTTCGATTCAAGAAGGCGAAGATGCAATTTGGCAAGAACTTAAAAGCATTTGCAAAGACCCGATAACTGAACAAGAACTCCAAAAGATGAAAAACAAAAATGAAGCATCAGCTACTTTTTCCAATATGAAGATTCTTGACAAGGCAATGAATCTTGCTTATTTTGCACATCTGGATAACACAAACCTCATCAACGAAGAAAGAAAGATTTACAACGATGTAACAATCGCAACACTGCAACAAACAGCAACGCAGATGTTTCTTGAAAATAAATATTCGAAATTATATTACTTGAAAAATAAATAAAAAATGAAAACGAGTCAAATGAAAAACCTGTTACCCATGCTTTCGGTAACAATTCTGTTCTTTATGTGGGGATTTATCACATCTTTGAACGACATTCTTATTCCTTATTTGAAATCTGTCTATTCATTGACACATTTCGAGGCAAACATAGTTCAGTTTGCTTTCTTCATAGCTTATTTCGTAGGTTCACTAATCTTTTACCTGCTATCGAAAAAAGGCAAAGATACAATAACACTTTGGGGGTACAAAACAACGCTTGTTATCGGTCTTGGCGTATCCTCAATAGCTTGTTGTGTGTTCGCACTTTCAGCATACCTTGAGATGGGCTTTGGAGTCTTTCTTATGGCGTTGTTTATGCTCGGATTGGGATTGACATTCTTGCAAATAGCAGCCAATCCTTTTGTTGCACTTATCGGAAATCCTGCAACAGCATCTTCACGCCTCAATCTATCACAGGCATTCAATTCTTTGGGAACAACACTTGGGCCTGCAATTGGTGGATACCTTATCTTTAAATATTTTATGGATAAGAACGCAACCTCAGCCTCAGGAGTAATTCTTCCTTATCTTTTCTTATCGCTTTTGTTGCTTGTTTTGGCGATTTTTATTGCTTTTGTAAAAATCAATATTCAAGCTGAAGAAAAACAAAACGAAGAACACAGCCGTTCAATTTTCTCTTATCCGTATGTAGTCTTGGGAGCGTTAGGAATATTCTTTTATGTAGGGGCAGAAGTGGCTGTTGGAAGCAACATCGTTTCTTATTTGAAAGAAAGCATGCAAATGCCTGAGGCCTTGGCAGCTGCTTATCTTTCATACTATTGGGGAGGTGCGATGATAGGACGTTTTCTTGGTTCGGTAAGTCTTAGTAATATGAGTAGTGGAAAGAAGACTGCTAGCATGGTTCTTTTGGCTACGGCGGGTTTTGCGGTAATCTATGTCATCAACTATTTGTTACACGGGTTGTCATTCGGTCAAGTAGTGGTATTTCTTGCCTTTATGATTATTAACTTCTTGGGATTCCATCTCGGAAAAGGCATGCCATCACGTCTGCTTGCCATATTCGCATTATTGAATGTTGTTTTGATTTGTACGGCTATGCTTTCAGGTGGTACAATCGCCGTTTGGTCATTGTTAGCCATAGGATTATTTAATTCGATTATGTGGTCAAATGTCTTTACTCTTGCAATCGATGGATTGGAAAATCGTACTGCAGAAGCTTCTTCAATACTTATAATGATGATTCTTGGAGGTGCGGTACTGCCTCCTTTACAGGGTATGCTTGCAGACGCAATCGGAATCCGTTTTTCATTCATTGTGCCAATGATCTCATACATCTATTTACTTTATTACGGACTTGCAGGATATAAAGTAGGGAAAAGCAAACTTTCAAAATAAGAAAGAGTTTTTGAAAACTAAGTTTTGAGTTTTCTAATCAAAATTTTGATAAAACGAAACGGGTGTTTGAACTTGTAACACAAGACAAACGCCCGTTTAATTTTTATTTATTTGCCAAAAAGCAAAGTATCAAATTGTTCAAACGACAATCAAACTTCTGCTTTCGAAGATTAGTCACCAAGAGTTGCAACCATCACAGCCTTGATTGTGTGCATACGGTTTTCTGCTTCGTCAAACACTATCGATGCTTCTGATTCGAATACTTCTTCCGTAACTTCTATGCCGTCCAAACCAAATTGTGCGTGAACGTCTCTTCCGACTTGTGTTTCCAAGTTGTGATATGCAGGCAAGCAGTGCATGAATTTACATTTTGGATTGCCTGTCATCTCCATCATTTCTTTGTTTACTTGGTAAGGTTTCAACAATGCGATTCTTTCTGCCCAAACTTCAGCAGGTTCTCCCATTGACACCCAAACATCTGTGTACAAGAAATCGCAACCTTTTACGCCTTCTGCCACATTATCTGTAACAGTTACTTTTGCACCTGTTTCTTTTGCTATTTCTTGACAAGTCTTTACCAATTCAGCATCCGGTTGCAAGCCTTTAGGAGCAACGATTCTTACATCCATTCCCATCTTGGCTCCACCAACCATAAGAGAGTTACCCATGTTGTAACGAGCGTCTCCTATGTAAGCATAACTTACTTGGTTCAATGGCTTATCTACGTGTTCGCTCATAGTCAAGAAGTCTGCCAAGATTTGAGTTGGGTGGAATTCATTAGTCAATCCGTTCCATACAGGTACGCCTGCGTGTCTTGCCAATTCTTCAACTGTGTCTTGCTTAAAGCCTCTGTACTCGATGCCATCAAACATTCTTCCAAGTACTCTTGCAGTGTCTGCCATCGATTCTTTAACACCGATTTGAGATCCTGAAGGTCCCAAATAAGTTACGTGAGCTCCTTGATCGTAAGCTGCAACTTCGAATGCACATCTTGTACGTGTAGAAGTTTTTTCGAATATCAAGGCAATGTTTTTACCTTTCAATCTTGGTTGTTCTGTTCCTGCATACTTTGCTCTTTTCAAATCGCGAGCCAAGTCCAACATGTATTGAATTTCTTTTGGAGTGAAATCCAACAACTTCAAAAAGTTTCTGTTTCTTAAATTAAATCCCATGATTCACTTATTTTTTGGTTCAAAAAATTCTTGTTTTCACTATTACCAAACTATGCGTGTGCCGCAGTTTGCATTACCTAATTGTCCTGCTTCGGTGATTATACACTCTTTTCCTCCGTTTTTAACGAAATGAAGTGCCGCTCTGACTTTCGGAGCCATTGATCCCTCACCGAATTGTCCTTGTTCCAAGTATTCTTCTGCTTGTTTAACGGTAATCACGTCAAGAGCCAACTCTCCCGGTTTGCGGAAATTGATATAGACTTTAGGAACGTCTGTCAAGATGTAAAATTCATCTGCACCGATTTCAACAGCCGTCAAAGCAGAAGCTAAATCCTTGTCGATTACAGCCTCAACTCCTTTCACTCCGTTTTCTTCCACAACAGGTATTCCGCCACCTCCGACAGTTACAACAATGTTTCCATCCAACGCCAATTGCTTTACGATGTCGATGTTGGTAACTTTCAAAGGCTTAGGAGAAGCAACAACTTTACGATACTTATCACTCTTAGAATCTTTTGCGTAAGTACATCCGTTTTCCTTTGCAAAAGCCTCTGCTTCTTCCTTTGTATAATATGGACCTACCGGTTTAACAGGGTTATTGAAAGCAGGGTCGTTCTTATCCACAACAACCTGAGTCAAAAGTGTCAATACGTTTCTGTCCAATCCTTCTCTGGCGAACACGTTTCTGAATCCTTGCTCGATAAGGTAACCAATAGAGCCTTGAGTTTCGGCAACACAGAAATCCATAGGCATTGCTTCGATGTCGAATTTCTTTTTACCTGCCTCGTGTTGCAACATAACGTTTCCAACTTGAGGACCGTTTCCGTGTCCGATTACAAGGTTGTAGTCTTGTTTCAAAAGACTTACCAAAGAGTCGCAAGTCTCTGTTACGTTCTTTATTTGTTCCTGATATGTGCCCTTTTGACCGCTTCTCAATAAAGCATTACCGCCAAAAGCCACAACTGCCAATTTTTTCATCCTATCTTCAATTTGATTAAATTTCAAAATAAAGGGCAAAGATAGACATTTTTTTTGATTTACACCGATTTCGATTCACTTCAACAAACATTCCCCAATTGCAGAGTCAAGCTATGATTTGCTCAAATCAAGATTCAGAAAAATAAAACAAAGAATCATTTTACTGAATCTTGATTTCGCTACGACGAATCTTTGTTTCATAATTCTCTGATACACAGTTGTAAAAATAAACCCTTATTTTGCGACATTTTAGTCTCTATTCGAGGGTTTGTTACAATAAATTCGTTATTTTTGAGTTTGAAAAGTATGCTGAAAAAGTATGCAAACGAATATGTGGATTTCGCAATCATCTTGCTTGCTCTTGCAGGCATGGTGTTTTCTCATGCTTTGATGTCCTTTGCATTGGCATTTATGGCTGTGAGAACTTTGTTTGCGAATAAAAAAAGGCTGAAAGAATCTCGCAAAGACTTGTTGGCAGTGTTGCTTTCTTACTTTGCACTTATTCTTGTGGGTATTCTTTGGAGCGAAAACAAAGCCGAAGCACTGCAACAGCTGAACAAAAACCTGCCTTTCCTGATTGTACCGCTTTATTTCTTTGCTATACCGCTACCAAACAAAAAACAAACACATTCACTCGCCTTTGCCTTTGTCGCAATGCTTGTTGTGGAAAGCGTAATCGCACTGATAAGGCTTTATATCTTCGATTTTCAAGACATACGCACTGCTTTGCCTTTTGGTTCTCACATTCGCTTTGCACTGTTCGTTTGTTGTGCGATAGGCTTTTTAGGAATATACATAACGAATCACCGTAAACAAATAACACGTTCAGAGTTGGTTTTTGCAATACTTTGTATGATTTATTTTGTTGCTTATCTCGTTTTGTCAAGTTCTCTTACGGGAATTGCCATTCTTTTGCTTATCATCCTGCCCATAGGTCTTATTTTTGTCAAACGCCATTTCTCAAAAACAGTATTTCATTCCATGCTTATCCTTATCTGCTTTTCGGTGTCGGGACTTGCGTTTTATGTTTTCAAATGTGCGGAAGATTATTTCGTTCCCAAAGAAACAACGTGCAAAGACTGCTTTATCGAAAACGGATATTACTGTTACCGAACCGATGACAAGAACAAAGAAAAACAATATGCCGAAATGGCAAAAGGAATGCAGGAAACACTCGGAATAAATGCCGACAGCCTTTTTCAAGACAAAGAATACAAGTATCCATATCTTGATATTGCAGTCCGATACTTCAATTCGAAAGGCTTGGAAAGGAACTTGGAGAATTGGAACCGTCTTACGGACAAAGACAAAGAGAACATAAGAAACGGAATCCCCAACTATGTATATGCAGAAAGCAATCCGTTGAAAGTAAGGCTTTATAAAACATTCTTCGAACTTGAATCCTATCGCAAAAAAGGCAAAATCAAAGGCTCATCCATTGTTCAGAAGTTGGAAATGTGGCACAAAAGCATTTTGCTTTCAAAAGATGATTGCAACGCCCTTTGCGGAGTGGGTACGGGAGACTTGAAAGACGCACTCGAGGGCAAACTTCAAGAATGCGATTCGCAGTTGGCGGGCAACAACCTCAAACCTCACAATCAGTATCTGACGATATACGTTACCTTTGGTGTGATTGGAGTTTTGCTTTTCGGCTTTTGGTTGATTTATCCTGCGGTTGCAACCCATGCAATCAAAGATGCGTATTATCTTTGCTTTTTTGCGATAATGCTGATCTCGATGTTGAGCGAGGATACTTTGGATAATCAGCAGGGAATAATGTTTTTCTGTGTTTTGAACTCACTTTTGATATGTCGCAATGCGGTAAGAAACAAAAAAGACTTACCTTTGCAGATATGAATTTTGAATTTTTTACAGCCAAACGGCTTCTGAAACAAGACAAACACTCTTATTCCAAACCCATAGTAAGGATTGCAACCGTCAGCATAGCCTTATCGATTGCCGTAATGATAGTTTCGGTTGCCGTATTGGGAGGATTCAAAAACGGAATAAAGGAAAAAATCACCGGATTCACCTCTCACATTCACATCTTGCCCTATTCGCTAAACGAAAACGAAAGCGGCGAAGCCTTCAGCCTGTCCGAAGAAGAACAAAACAAGATTCGCTCACACGAAAACACAGTTCGGATAAATCCATACATACTTCAAGCAGGTGCAATCAAGACCAAAGAAAGTTTTCAGGGCATTATCGTAAAGGGAGTCGAAAGCGGATACGACACAACCTTCTTTAAGGAGAATTTATGCGAAGGTCGTTTGCCCGATTTCAAGAAAGCAAATTCCAATGAGGTGCTTGTATCGAAGACAATCGCAGACAAAATGAATCTTTCCTTGGGAGAGAAAATCAGAGTCTATTTCTTTATCGAACAATCCTACAGAGCAAGACCGTTTATCGTTGTCGGAATATACGAAACAGGACTTGGCGATTATGACAGCAAATTCATATTGTCCTCTTGCAAGCCTTTGCAAAAACTAAACAAATGGGAAGCAGATCAATACAGCGGTTACGAAGTGCAACTCAAAGACTTTTCGCATTTAGACCAAAGTGCGACGGAATTATACGCCGAATTGCCACAAGATAAGACACTTTCGACAATCGAAGAGATAGAACCGGGATTGTTTGCGTGGCTTGACCTTTTGGATTCCAACGTTATATTGATCATAATCGTTATGACGCTTGTAACAATCACCGCAACAGGCTCGACACTCTTGATTATGGTCTTTGAACAAAAGAGTTACATAGGATTATTGAAAAGTTTCGGAGCAAAAAACCGAAGCATCGTCAAGATATACCTTTACAAAGCGGCATACATCGTAGGGAAAGCCGCACTCTATGGCAATGCCATCGCAATCGTTGTGAGCCTTGTGCAGAGCAAATACAAACTTATAAAGTTGGATCAAGAGAGTTATTATCTCGATTGCGTGCCAATGGAACTCGATGTGCTGAGCATAGTGATTGTAAACCTCGTTGTGATAGCAGTATCTTTGATAGCATTACTTATTCCCGCAAGAAGCATCAGCCGAATCGACCCCGTAAAAAACATAAGATTCAATTAACCGAAACGATAGCCCGCTTTGGGCTGTGGGCGGTGAGCATTGAGCTATGAGCCTTGAACTTTGGGCTTTTGTCTGTCGTCCGTTGATTGTCTTCCGTTGTCTTTCGGCAAAAACAAAACGAGCGTCCGCAAATGCAAAAGCAAGTCGAACGCTCGTTAAATGCACTATTTAATTAACTACTACTTCAGATTATATTATCTGTGGTATTTTTTGTGATGACCACATTTCTTACAGTAATACTTTTCCCACTCATCTCCAGAGCCCCATTGGAATCCAGTGCAATCACATCCTACTGTATAAGTACAATGTTCCCCTTGACAATCTCCATGATTATGTTTGTGAGATTCAACCTTTGAAGAAGTTTCTGTTTGTGAGCTAAAAGTGCTCAAACCTGCAATTGCTACAGCAGATACAGCAAGAGCTGCAACTGCAATAATTACTTTTTTTCTCATTTTTCTTTACCCTGATTCGTGTCGGGCACAACTTCTAAATTATTAAAATAAAATACAACCAACCTATTGTTGGCTTTTTAATCTGAACAATGTGTCGTAGTATACTTTTTGTTCTTCCGGAGATAATGAAATCACGAAATCATTTATTGATTCATTTAATTCAAAAAAATCAAACTTCTCCTTATCCGATAATTCTCTCGTTTTTCCAATTTTTTCAAACCTACAAAGTTCTTCAAAATGGTTTTCTGCCATATTTTCAATATGATTGAAAATATTATTATCAAGATTTACTATATTATAACCTGCTATCTGTTCTGTAGAACAAGACAGAAAAGTTACAATATAAAGACTCAATAATTCCAAAAGAATTATTTTTTTCATTACAAACCGAATTTAGGTCCTTCGTAATTATTTGCCCGTCTTTTATTATCTTCCTTTATTTTATTTACTCTATTCTTCCTATCATTATCAATGTTATTTCGAAATTCTTTATTTTGCTTTTCTGATTCTTTCTTCAACTCTCTGAAAATTTCTCGTCCCTCTGCAGAATTCATTGCTTCTGCTTTTATTCTTTGATATTCGTTATACGAAATATCTTCACCGATTAAACTCTTAAAAAGTAGATATTCATTATATTCTTGTTCTTCTACCTGTTTAATTGTAGTATTTATTAAATTTTCTTGAACGTTTTGAAAATATTGTTGTTGTTGATAAACTTGTTGAATAGCATAATTCGGATCTAACAAATAATCATAACTACTATTATATGACGGATAAGTCGGATAATACGTTGGTGTATATGTTGGATAATACGTTGGTGTATAATAATAACCCCATTGTGCATTCGCTACTGCTGAAATTCCTATTACTGCGAAAAGAATTAAAAAGATTTTTTTCATGATTCTAAAATTTAAGTTTTTGTTAAATATTTATTTACTTTCTTTTGCCCAAGTCCCAAATGGCGATACAATTTTTTGAGATTTGATTTAAGGGAATAGGAACCCTGACTTAAGGACATAAAAAAATCGTGGAACTTTTTTCTTATCTGGGATGCGAGGTTCTCGACTACCTAACTCACCTAACAAGTAAAGCCCACGAAGAATCATCGTGAGCGTTTACTGCTTTACTACGGTGAGTTTGTTTGAAATTGTCGAGATTTCGCACGCCCAAAGTTAAGCAAAAACGCTTTTTATATGTCGTATTAAAATACTAAGTCGTTATAATAATTTTTCTGTTTGCCGTTTCCTCCTTTTTTAAGTTCATTTCTAAATTCGGCGACAAAGATATAAAAACTTTCTTATACGACAAAATAATCTCTCGCAAAGTTCGCAAAGTCGCAAAGGCTGATTTCAAAGGACAACAAGTCAACAAGACAACAAGACAACAAGATTTGCGGAATTTGCGGCTTTGCGAGAGACTCCTGAATCTTACTTTCGGAATTTTTCCGCTAACTGATACCGGCAGTATCGCTAACTGGTACTGGCAGTAACAATAACTGGTACTGGTAGTATCACTAACTGGTACTGGTAGTATCACTAACTGGTACTGGTAGTATCACTAACTGGTACTGGTAGTATCACTAACTGATACTGGTAGTATCACTAACTGATATTGGCAGTACCAATAAGCTGAAATTTTTTGATACGACTTTTAGGGATTCAAAAACGAGCTTTAACGCTTGCTTTTCAGGCGTTTGGCACAAATAAACCCTCATCAGCCGAAAGCCAAAGGCTGACTGCCAATAGCCAAAAGCTAACAGCTGAAATCCAAAGTAAGAAAAACGACAGCTGAAAGTTTATCGCTCACTGCCGATTGCAGGCAAAAACAATATTTATGCGGGAATAGGATTTGTTAATTCAAAAAATAATCGTACTTTTGCGGATTCATTTTTGACGTTTTTTTAATTATAAGAATAAAAACAAGACAAAGCTATGTCAAAAACAATAAGGATTACTAAAGGATTGGACGTCCGTCTTTTGGGTGCGGCAAAGCCTGATGTTGTTGAAACAACCGTGGGCGAGTATGCAATAAAACCAAAGGACTTTGTCGGATTGATTCCTAAGCTTTTGTTGCAGGAAGGAGACAAAGTTAAAGCCGGTACGCCTGTTTTTTACGCTAAAGGTAAAGAACGCCTTCTGTTTACATCTCCTGTCAGCGGAACGATAACCGCAATCGAAAGAGGAGAGAAACGAGTTATTGAAGCCATACGAATTGTTCCTGACGGACAAAACGAGTATGAGGACTTCGGAAAAGAAAGTCTCAGTGGCATGAACGCAGAGCAAGTAAAAGAAAAGATGCTTGCTTCAGGGGTTTGGACGGTTCTTCGTCAAAGACCTTATTCTGTTGTTCCTGATCCTGCAACTACGCCAAAGTGCATAGTCATTACAGGATTCAGCTCTGCTCCGCTTGCTCCCGACTATTCTGTTTTGTTGAAAGGCGAAAGAGATGCGATGCAAGTCGGTGTTGAGGCTTTGAGAAAATTGACCGATGGAAAGATTCACTTGAATGTTCATTCGACATTGAGCCGTACAGATGAGTTGTTGAAGTTGGAAAACGTACAAATCAACACCTTTGAAGGCAAACACCCTTGCGGAAACGTTTCCGTTCAGGTTGAAAAGTTGGATCCGATAAACAAAGGTGAAAGAATCTGGTATTTGGACGCACAAGACTTGGCTGTAATCGGTAAGTTGTTTACTGAAGGAAAGTATGTAGCCGACAAAATCATCGCTTTGACAGGAGAAGAGGTTTCTCATCCTCAATATTACAAAGTGAAAAGATGTGCAAACATTGCTTCTATTATATATAATAATGTATCGGCAAACAATCTTCGTTACATAAGCGGTAATGTCTTGACCGGAACAACAATCAAAGCAGATGGTTTCATTTCGTTCTATGATAATCAAATAACTGTTATCAAGGAAGGAAACGAAAGAAAGCTGTTTGGTTGGCTTGCTCCCGGCTGTGGAAGATTCAGTGTTTCGAGAACATTCTTGGCAGGTTTTATGAAGAATTGTTCGAAAACAAAACCTTACAAAGTGGATACTAATTTGAACGGTGGCGAAAGACCATTGGTTTTCACAGGTGAGTTTGAAAAAGTCTTCCCTATGGATATCTATCCTATGCAATTGATAAAGGCATGTGTAATCGGGGATATTGATTTGATGGAACAATTAGGTATTTATGAGGTTGAGGCAGAAGATTTCGCACTTTGCGAACTTGTCGATTCTTCTAAAACCAATGTTCAATCGATAATAAGACAAGGTCTTGACTTAATGAGAAAGGAGATGGGAGAATGAAATTTATAAAAAATACTTTGGATAAAATGCGTCCTAACTTCGAGGAAGGCGGAAAGTTCTATGCTTTTCATTCCTTGTTTGACGCGATGGATACGTTTTTCTTGACGCCTGAGGCTACCACAACAAGCGGTTGCCACATCAGAGATGCAGTCGATAACAAACGTACTATGTTTACCGTTGTCATAGCTTTGATTCCTGCTTTGCTTTTCGGTATGTACAATATCGGTTATCAGCATTATCTTTCTGAAGGAGTGATTGCGGCAGGTGATTATTGCGCAAACTTCTGGGGAAACTTCGGTTACGGTTTATTGAAGCTTTTGCCGATGATACTTGTCAGCTATATCGTTGGTTTGGGTATTGAATGTATTTTTGCACAAGTTCGTAAGCATGAAGTCAGTGAGGGATATTTCGTAACAGGAATGTTGATTCCGCTTATCTGTCCTCCTGATGTGCCATTGTGGCAATTAGCTTTGGCAGTTGCTTTTGCGGTTATAATAGGCAAAGAAGTGTTCGGAGGAACAGGATATAACTTCTTGAACCCTGCATTGGTTGCAAGAGCATTCCTTTTCTTCTCTTACCCTATACAGATGTCAGGTGATACGGTTTGGATTGCAGCTCAAGGCGATGCTATCTCAGGAGCAACACCGCTTGGAGAAATGATAGCAGGTGCAGCTCAACCTTCAGCTTCTGTTTTGGATATGATAATAGGATTCATGCCCGGAAGCGTTGGAGAAACTTCTGTTATTGCAATTTTGATTGGAGCATTGATTCTTCTTGTAACAGGCGTTGCTTCTTGGCGAATCATGCTTTCTATATTTGTAGGTGGTGCTGCGATGGGATTGATCTTTAATGCTGTTGGAGCAAACGAATATATGACTATGCCTTTCTACTATCACTTCTTAATGGGAGGCTTTATGTTTGGAGCTGTATTCATGGCAACAGATCCTGTTACAGCTGCTCATACTAACACAGGAAAGTATATTTACGGATTCTTGATAGGAGTTATGGCAGTTTTGATTAGAGTTGTTAATCCTGCGTATCCGGAAGGAATGATGCTTGCAATATTACTTTTGAACGTGTTTGCACCGTTGATAGATTACTATGTTGTTGATGCGAACATAAGAAAGAGAGCGAAGAGAGCTAAATTGGTTAGTAACAAATAAAACAAAGAGAGATGGCAAATAAAGAGAGTAATTCATATATATTTATGTATTCAACTATCTTGGTTGTTGTGGCGGCTGCAGTCTTGGCTATAGCGGCAGTAGGCTTGAGACCGTTCCAGAAAAAGAACCAAGAGATTGAAAAAATGCAACAACTTCTTTCAGCAGTCGGTATTGCAAACGATGTAAACAATGCAGAAGAATTGTACAATCAATATTTCGTTCAAGAATTGGCAGTAACACCAAAAGGGGACGTTGTTTCCGATTATCAAGGTGGTAAACAAGTAACAGGCGATGTAAGACTAAGACCTTTTGGTATAGAATTGTCAAAGGAATTGAGCAAAGGAGAAAATGCAATGTTGCCTCTTTTTGTCTGCAAGCAGGACGGCAAGACAGTTTATGTCGTTCCGGTTCACGGAAAAGGTTTGTATGATGCTATTTGGGGAAATATTGCGATTGAAGAGGATTTGAACACAATTCGAGGAGTGTTATTTGACCACAAAGGAGAAACTCCCGGATTAGGAGCAGAGATTACAAATCCTAATTTCTCAAAACAATTTGCGGGCAAACAGATTTTTGATAACGGAGAAGTGAAACTTGCAGTTGTAAAAGGCAAAAAGTCAGATGAGAAATTCCAAGCTGATGCTGTAACAGGTGCAACCAACACTTCAAAAGGTGTTTCAAATATGTTGCATGATTGTTTGTCTAATTATATTGAGTATTTCAAAACCTTAAAAACCGAATAGAGATGGCAAATATGTTAAAACTTATAAAGAATCCTTTAAGTAAGGAGAATCCTATTGCAGTGCAGGTTTTAGGTATTTGCTCTGCGTTGGCAGTAACAACACAATTGAAACCGGCAGTTGTTATGGCTTTGTCTGTAACGGTAGTTGTCGTTTTGTCGAACGTAATCGTTTCTTTGTTGAGAAATACCATACCTTCACGAATCCGTATCATTGTTCAATTGGTTATAGTCTCATTGATGGTAATCTTAGTCGACCAATTCTTAAAAGCATTCGTGTATGACGTAAGCAAACAGTTGAGTGTGTTTGTCGGACTTATTATTACAAACTGTATAGTTATGGGACGATTGGAAGCGTTCGCATTGGCAAACAAACCACTTCCGTCTTTAATGGATGGTATTGGTAATGGCTTGGGCTATGCAGTCATTTTGATAATCGTAGGTTTCGTTCGAGAACTATTTGGTCAAGGTTCGTTGTGGGGATACAAAGTTGTGCCGGAAGGATTCTTTGAATTCGGCTATGTAAACAATGGTTTGATGACCATGCCTGCAATGGCGTTGATTTTGGTCGGAGTAATAATTTGGATTCACAGAAGTCGCAACAAAGACTTGTGCGAAAAGTAAATGACTAATAAAAGGATAGATTTATGCAAGAAATAATAAATATATTTGTAAAGTCGATCTTCATAGATAATATGGTATTTGCATTCTTTTTGGGAATGTGTTCATACCTTGCTGTTAGTAAAACAGTGAAGACATCTATGGGATTAGGTATCGCCGTTGTGTTTGTGTTGGCAATCACTGTGCCGATAAATTATCTTATCAATGAATTTATTTTGAAAGAAGGAGCTTTGACTTGGTTGAGTCCTTCTTTTGCAGACGTTGATTTGAGTTTCTTGAGTTTCATATTGTTTATTGCCGTTATTGCTGCGATAGTTCAATTGGTTGAAATGTTCATCGAGAAAGTTTCTCCTTCACTTTACAGTCAGTTAGGTATATTCCTACCACTTATAGCAGTGAACTGTGCTATCATGGGTGCGTCTTTGTTTATGCAACAAAGAGAATATGCCAACATAGGAGAAGTTATATCATTCTCTTTAGGTAGCGGAATCGGTTGGTTGCTTGCCATAATAGGATTAGCAGCGATTAGAGAACGCGTAAGATACGCACACATTCCTGCACCATTGAAAGGATTAGGTATAACCTTTATAATAACGGGACTTATGGCTATTGCATTCATGAGTTTCATAGGTATAAAACTATAAAACAGCAGAAGAGATGGGAAAGATAGTAATAATAAGTGTATTAGTCTTCTTATTGATAGTTCTATTGCTGGTTTCAATTTTGCTTTATGCGAGAAAAAAACTGGTACCGCAAGGAGACGTGAAGATAAACATTAACGACAAAAAAGATATTGAAGTTCAAACAGGATCTTCCATATTGGCGACACTCGCAAACGAAAAAATATTCCTTCCTTCTGCTTGCGGAGGACAAGGAACTTGCGGAATGTGTAAATGTAAAGTGATAGAAGGAGGCGGAGAGATGCTTCCGACAGAAAAACCTCACTTTACAAGAAAACAACAACAAGAAAACTATCGTTTAGGTTGCCAAGTCAAGGTGAAAGAAAACATGAAGATCGAAATACCTGAGGAAATCTTCGGTATAAAGAAGTGGGAGTGCGAAGTGCTTAGCAACAATAACGTAGCAACATTTATAAAACAATTCGTAGTTAAGCTACCTGAAGGAGAAACACTTAATTTCCGCAGTGGAGGATATATTCAAATCGACGTACCGGCTTGTACCATAAACTACAAAGACATGGACATCGATCCGAAATATCACTCCGATTGGGATAAGTTCAAAGTTTGGGATTTGGTAATGAAGAATCCGGAACCATGTTTCAGAGCTTACTCTATGGCTAACCACCCTGCAGAAAACAACATCATAATGTTGAATATCCGTATCGCAACACCGCCAATCGATAGAGAAAAAGGCGGTTGGGCTAACGTAAATCCGGGAATTTGTTCTTCATATATCTGGTCTCTAAAGCCGGGTGACAAGATTACAATCTCAGGTCCATACGGTGAATTCTTCATTAAGGACACCGACAACGAAATGATGTTTATCGGAGGAGGAGTTGGTATGGCTCCAATGCGTTCACACATCTTCGACTTGTTCAAAACACATCACACAACCAGAAAAGCAACATTCTGGTATGGAGCAAGAGCAATCAAAGACTTGTTCTATATGGACGAATACGAAGAAATCGCAAAGAACAATCCGAACTTCGAATATCACGTTGCCCTTTCCGCTCCTGATGAAGGCGACAATTGGACAGGATATACAGGATTCATTCACGATGTTATCTACAACAACTATTTGAAAAACCACAAAGAACCTGAAGAAATCGAATACTACTTGTGCGGACCGCCACCAATGATTGCGGCAGTTATCAAGATGTTGGATTCCCTTGGAGTTCCACCTGAAAATATCTTGTACGACAACTTCGGAAGTTAAGAAAGAGAAAAATCATACTTTTGTTTTTTTAATTGTAAAGGCATTTCCAAAATCGGGAGTGCCTTTTTTTATTCTCCGTTTCTGTGCTAAGCGAAAATAAAACGAAGAAACAATTTTCTCATTCCTCGTTTTAATTTTCTGAAATCAAGAATCAGCCGAGCGAAATCAAGAATCGTTCGGCTGATTCTTTGTTTTGAGATAAGCAAAACAGCCCGAACAGAATCCGAAACTTAGTATCAGATTTTTTTTTCTAATTGATACTGACAATATCACTAACTGGTACTGATAGTACCACTAACCGGTACTGGTAGTACCACTAACTGGTACTGGTAGTATCACTAACCGGTACTGACAGTATCACTAACTGGTACTGGTAGTACCACTAACCGGTACTGACAATACCTCTAATCGGAAACCCCTTCTCCGCGTATCTCGCGAATCTGCACGGAAGAATCTCTCGCAAAGACGCAAAGTTCGCAAATCTTGTAGTCTTGTTGTCTTGTAGTCTCGTTGACTTGTTGTCCTTTTACCTCAGCCTTTGAGCTTTTTCAGCCTTTGCAGGGGGAAAACACTCCTAAATCGTGCAAAATTTTTCTTCCTTTAACTTGTTGGAAATCAAAATCGAAGAAAATAAAATAAGGATATAATTAAATTTTAATGCAAGAAATTTTGTGGGGGGGGAATTTTATATAACTTTGCAAAGTTTTTGCATCTCTTGTGTCGTTTTGGTAAGGCGAGAACACTGATTAGAAGAATTGTATAGAAAAAAATAAAAAATAGGTAAAATGATAAAGAAAGTAATTTTTATGTTAGCGTTATCCATGTTTTGTGTGG
>JAZNQE010000022.1:0-41193 GCA_045590015.1 Candidatus Onthomorpha sp.
CGAGAAAAAATGATTACCTTTGTCAGTGCAATGATAGGAAAAACAAGCGTTCTTTGTGGCTGTTGTAGGGTATGTGCAAGAGATTAAAGATGCTGTTTCTACCAACTTTCCCTTCCATAAAAAGGCAACGGATAGGTAGCAATTCTTTCTCTAATACCCACCATATACGGCTCCTTCTGCCGAAATTAACAATATGGTGAGGTAACACAAAAATGGTATATGTACCAACCACTTATCAAATTTCACCCTCATCCTGCCATTATTACGCAAGTTCTTTGTATCTTTGCAAATAGCAATAACAACACAACGAGTAAAGCAAAATCATTAATAAGGTTGTGAATTGCTTTCAATTTAGTATCTTTGCAAATAGCAATAACAACATTTCGTTTTCTATGATATAACCATAGATTGTTGTGAATTGCTTTCAATTTAGTATCTTTGCAAATAGCAATAACAACTCAAGTGCTTTATAAGTATCACAATAATAAGTTGTGAATTGCTTTCAATTTAGTATCTTTGCAAATAGCAATAACAACGTTACCTTTCATTAGAATAGTTCGGTTTCTGTTGTGAATTGCTTTCAATTTAGTATCTTTGCAAATAGCAATAACAACCATTTGACCGACTATTTTATCATCTGAACGTTGTGAATTGCTTTCAATTTAGTATCTTTGCAAATAGCAATAACAACTAAATTATTATCAATCAAAGTATTATTTCTGTTGTGAATTGCTTTCAATTTAGTATCTTTGCAAATAGCAATAACAACCAACCTGTTGCACTCTATCTTCATCACGGCGTTGTGAATTGCTTTCAATTTAGTATCTTTGCAAATAGCAATAACAACAAAACGAACGCTATTTATTGGAGCTTCTTGTTGTGAATTGCTTTCAATTTAGTATCTTTGCAAATAGCAATAACAACCGTGTTCAGCGACTCGCAGACTGTTTCGGGGTTGTGAATTGCTTTCAATTTAGTATCTTTGCAAATAGCAATAACAACTGCTCAAATTTTTTGATGTAAGTCTATAGTGTTGTGAATTGCTTTCAATTTAGTATCTTTGCAAATAGCAATAACAACAGCTAAAAACCCACAAAACTACTCCCGTTGTTGTGAATTGCTTTCAATTTAGTATCTTTGCAAATAGCAATAACAACAAAAACGAACGCTATTTATTGGAGATGGTTGTTGTGAATTGCTTTCAATTTAGTATCTTTGCAAATAGCAATAACAACGGATATTTACGTATATCCTCAACGTGTTCGTTGTGAATTGCTTTCAATTTAGTATCTTTGCAAATAGCAATAACAACCCTATTCAGTTAGACCCAATGACGGCTTCGTTGTGAATTGCTTTCAATTTAGTATCTTTGCAAATAGCAATAACAACTATTTTTAACCGATTCCGTAGCATCTTTTAGTTGTGAATTGCTTTCAATTTAGTATCTTTGCAAATAGCAATAACAACTCTAACGGTCGAATAGTGTTCAGCGACTCGGTTGTGAATTGCTTTCAATTTAGTATCTTTGCAAATAGCAATAACAACGTACCTACAGACTTTACGGCATCAACATTGTTGTGAATTGCTTTCAATTTAGTATCTTTGCAAATAGCAATAACAACTGCACATCGCAACGCATTCTTGTCTGCACAGTTGTGAATTGCTTTCAATTTAGTATCTTTGCAAATAGCAATAACAACTTTCTATTCTTTCTAAATCATAATCCATTTGTTGTGAATTGCTTTCAATTTAGTATCTTTGCAAATAGCAATAACAACAAAAAGAAAAGAATATGAAAGAAAATTATTGTTGTGAATTGCTTTCAATTTAGTATCTTTGCAAATAGCAATAACAACAATCATAATTTTCTAAATCAGAATCCATTTGTTGTGAATTGCTTTCAATTTAGTATCTTTGCAAATAGCAATAACAACTGTACTTATTATTCTTCCATAACCTGCTGGGTTGTGAATTGCTTTCAATTTAGTATCTTTGCAAATAGCAATAACAACTTAAAAGTTCCGTAATAATCTAAGAGTAGCGTTGTGAATTGCTTTCAATTTAGTATCTTTGCAAATAGCAATAACAACATTTATAATTTTACTTGGTTTACAGATGAGTTGTGAATTGCTTTCAATTTAGTATCTTTGCAAATAGCAATAACAACAGAATCTGGGTAAGTGACTCAGATTCTGTTGTTTGTGTTATGTAATAGGATTGAAAAAACAGGCGGTTGATTTCTCGGTTTTGGCTTTTCGGTGTGATTTTTCTAAATATAGATTTGTGAGAATTTGCTTTCAAAACCTTTGTTGTAATATGTTGATTTGCAGTGTTTTTGAAAGTGGTAAAATAAAACAAAGAAATAATTCGATAAAACAAAGAAATAATTCAATAAAACAAAGAAAAAAATAAATGAAACAAAGGAATATTTTCCTGTTTCTTTGTTTTATTTGAAAGGATTAAAACATTAAAATAATTCCAACTGCTGTCCGCCGACTTGGGCTTTGGCTTGTTTGCCACAATGAAAGAGTTCAATCTCGCCAAATTGTTTGTCGGTTATGCAGATTATCCCTACACTTCCATATTCCGGCAAACTGTTTTTCACTCGTTTGATATGCACATCGGCATTCTCGCGACTGGCACAATGACGTATGTAAATCGAAAATTGAAACATCGTAAAACCATCTTCCAAAAGGCGTTTGCGAAATTTGGCGTGCTCTTTGCGGTCTTTCTTTGTTTCTGTCGGTAAATCGAATAGAACCATAACCCACATAATTCTATATTCGCTGAATCGTTGCACTTGTTATTGGTTTATTATCGGGTATATGATTTTTCGGCTTTCGCCTGCATAGCATTTTTGTAGCGAAGAGGTTGTTGTGCTTACGGCAATCATAAGCGGACTTCGTTTGTTTGAAATCATTACATCTAAGACAGGTATTTGTAGAAGTTCTGCTTTTAGCTCCTTTGTTAGTTCTTTGCAGTCGGGATATTTGTCATAAAGTTGCATTACCAAACGATCGACATATGGACGATAAGGTTCCATAATATCATCTGCCAAACAATAAGCGTTATATTTGTTTCTATGATGTATTCCTAATGTTGTAAGCAAGCCGCTCGAAACTAATGCCCTTGCAACGATTGCTCTGAGGATTGCATAACCGTAATTGAGGAGATTGTTAGGCGAAACACCCTCACGCGAACGGGAAAAGTTTTCAATCATCGGGAAAGCATTTTGCCAATAATAAACCGCAGCTCTTGCTTCAAGGTTTTCGCTATCTCCACTCTTTACTTCGCTTGCCCATTTAAGCATATTGCGAACTTCTGTTCCGCGAATCTGTTTGAGGATTGTGGCTTGGTTGAGAATCTTTGCCGATATAGTTTGTTGCCAAAGTTGTTTCTTGAGAGGGAGAGAGGCTTCTATTTGATGACGCATTCGTTCTGTTTGTGTGCTATTGCCAACCAATGGAAGGTGCAT
The DNA here is from genome assembly GCA_045590015.1 of Candidatus Onthomorpha sp. GTDB lineage: Bacteria > Bacteroidota > Bacteroidia > Bacteroidales > P3 > Onthomorpha. The sequence continues at coordinate 3,476 of JAZNQE010000022.1, forward strand.
ACCGATTGGCAGATGGCTTTCGTTGCATGTGATAACTGCACAATTGTTTTCTAACAAGGCTTCTAAAACTCCTTGCGTGATTGTTATGCGTTTGTTGTCTAAAACTACAATTCCTATGTCCTCAATAGGAATTGTTTTAGTTGCCTCTGCTTTGAAACTTTCCGGAAGCGAGGAATTTGTTTCCACTTCCGGAAGTTTTATTACTAATTGACTATTTCGCAAAGAAAGATACGCAGGATTAGAAAAACAAAGCGTGCGCTTAATCATAAGGTTTGTTTATTTTAATATTCTCCCACTTCAACTATTTGCCCTATATGATTTACTCTAACTTTAATTATTCCATCTAAATTATTAGGTGTTTGAATTAACTTCCAAGCCATATCTCTCAATTGTTTAATTTCTCCAACAACTGTTTCTAAATGATGTCTAAACATGTAATTTTTTGTAGATATTTTTTGCACTCTAAATAAATTTGGAGAAATTATTGAGTAGTTGTTTGGATTTAGTAAATCAATATCTTTTGGATCAAATGTCTTTATTGTTATTTCGTTGCCATTTACATCTTTTGTTGTTTCATATCTTGGGAAAACGAAATATTCATTTTGTTTCATTGTGAACAAGAATTGCCAACCTTTATCTTGATTATATGTTTTATCAATTATAGGCTCTCCATTATTTGCTCTAATTGTTGCTTCAAAGAACGAAACTACTACTTCCTCTAATTCATATTTTACATTTCCTTTTTCATCTAAAACAGCTTGTTGCGTCTTTTTGTCTATTATAGGTTTTTTGTAGATTGCAACGTGATGATTATTACCTGTATTTACAAAATCTACTGCTTGCTTTGTTCCATCTTCGTTTAATATAAAGTTTCCATCTTTATCTTTTTTGGAGTGTAAAGCTATCGCATTGCTAATTCCTGTTATAGTAACTCTTTTTATTGCTATTCCTTTTTCTTTGTTAAGCCAAATTGGATTTTCATCAAGATTTGAAAATGCTTTGGTGCTATCTCCATTGTATTCTTTTAAGCGTGCTACTAATATTTCTCTTATTTTAGGGTCTATTACCTTGTCTGTTTTCAAATCTTTATCAATTGCTTTTCTGATTGTGTAAACATCTACAAAGGTTACTGTTTTTACTTTTGTTGGTACTTGCAGTGTATGCAATTCATTTAACCATATTGGATTTTTTTCTAAGGTGTTTTTTCCTGTAAATGCTTTTTTAGGGTCGTTTTGAAACTCTTGCAAACGTTTTTCCAATGCTTCTCTGTATTGTTTGTTTGCTACGGTTTGTATTTTCTCTATATTAAACGAAGCGTTTACTGTTTCTTCTTTGGTTTGATATTGCTTGATTTTTCCGTATATAGTTTCCAAATGTAGTTGTCCTCTTGGAGTTTGTTGCACAACTTGCTTTTCTCCATTCTTTGTTTTAATAATATTAGAGTTTCTTGTAACAACTTTATTTTTTGCTTTAATTGAAACCAATGTATCTTCAAGATGTTTTTTTGCTTCTTTGCGTAATTCATCCAAAGACATTGGCGGATTAAATCTCAACCTACCATTCTTATCTCTATACAATTCTTTTGTTTCTATTCCGTAAACAGCAGAACTTCTTTTATTTTTATCTAATAATCTAATCTCTACATTATCTAAATCAAGGTGTTCTTCTACTGATTTTTCTACACGAGCATTTAGGTTATTTAAATATTGTATGTAACTTGGTTTTGTAAAAGCAATAGTAAGTGCGTCCATTGCGTGATGCCTATGATCGTTTCTCTTTGTCCAATCTTTTATTTTACGAATTACATTACCGTCTCTATTAGTATAGGATTCTGTTTGTCCACATTTGTCATACTTATCCCAATTTAATTCTTTCATCACATCAACCAATTGCCAATCTTCTCTAAGCCTATCGGTAACAGAACCTGTTGTTGTATTAACTACTTTGACTATTTGTTCTAATATTTCTCGTGATTTTTTTGCTATGTATTGTGAGTTGCGCAAATCTCTATCTATAAATCCTTCTGGAATTTCTGATTGACGCATTAAAAGATTCTTTCTTTTTGTTTTACTAATCTTTCCGCTATTAAAAAGAGATTCTATCTTATCTTTATATGACTCAGCACCCCTTTCACCTTGTTTTTCTAAAACATAATCAAAGGCAGTCATTCTTTCTTTTTCTATATTCGCGTCTCTTTTTTCTAATGTCTTATTAGCAAACGAATCATCAAACAACAATGCTTGTGGAATTATATGTTCTATATCAAAATCCTTACTAAATAATCTTTCTTGTGAAATATATGTATTCGTATATAAAGTATGGTATCCGTTAGCTTCTAATTCTTTGTATAGTTTATAACGGATTATATCGTTACGACTTGGATTCTGGATATTAAAAGGTGTTTCTTGGAGTATTTTGACTATTCTTTCGTGGTCTTTTTTAGAAGAGTTTACTGCTTTTGTTAATTCATCTCTTTCTTGTGCACTTTTCTTTAATTCTCTTGCTAATTCTATGCGTATTTCATCTGGTTTGCCGTATTCTTCTACAAGAGAATTAACAACATTAATCATTTGATTAAGAATTTTCTCTACAACAGGATTTCTTAAACTATTTTTAGGCAGTTGAGATAATGAGTCTTTTAGTATTTTGTTTTCTATTTCTTCTTTTGTTAGTGAGTGTTTAGAGTGTTTGTAGCCAGCTTTTTCACAAGCTTCGCTATACATAAATCCTTGTTTGAGGAATGGAAGTATTTTTAATGTTGCCCTTGTACTAAGACTACTATAATCCAATGGGAAAGTAATATTAGATAAAATAGTTGCATATTCTTTTGGCATATTACATAGTTCCATTAGTTTTTGAATTAACTTTTCATTTCCTAATTTTGAACTATCTCCTTCAAACGAGTAAAGCAAATGCCATAGTTTATAATATGCTTGTTTTTCTATTTGTTGGTCTTTGATTTCTTTTTTTGTTAAATCAGTTTTTAACGTAAGTATTTCGGTACTAAATCCTAAGGCTACAAAAATTTCCTTTAATTCCTCTTCAATCTTATGTGCTTTCTTTTTTGTAAATTCTATTTCGTGTCCTGATAATTCTATGATTTCTTGAAATGCTTTAAAGAACAAGGCTCTTGTTTTATTACCCTCTATTTCTTTGTAGTTAAGTTTGTAATCTCCTTTCATTTCAAGTATTTGCAAAACTTGTGAGCTAGTTAGTTTTTCTTTTATATTTAGTTCTGCAAATAGTATTTGTTTTTCTTCTTGTGTTAATGGGCGTTTTCCATACTTAAATCCTGCTGCTTCTCCAAATAAATCTTGCTGAAGATTTGGTATAACATTTCCCTCTATTTGAACATTATTAAGTATTTGCCAAATTTTTGACTCTTGAAATATTGGAGAGGATTTAGGAGATACTCGAGGACCTATTATTTTTGTTATTTTTTTACCATTTTTCTCAATTTCTATTTCTCTTCCTTCTAATTCACAAATACTTAATAGTCCCTTTTGTGATTTTAATGGTCGTTGATAAAAGATTATTACATCTCTTATATCTTTTTTCAAATCATCTGTTAGTTCTTTATGGTATTTTGATTGTACTTCCCAAAGTGTTTCAAATTCATCTAAATAATCTTGGCGGTAAAACACTTTATTCTTTGTGCTATAATGAGAGTCTTGTGATAGTTTTTCATAAAGATATTGTCCAACTGTTTGATGATTAAAATAGAGTTCTTTACTTCTATCACTTATATTACCTAAATAATTACTTGATGAATTTAATTGATTATTTATTTCTTGGAATACAATTGTTAGTTGTTCCAAAGTCATTTGTTCTTTTAAACTATTCGCACGCCATTGATAGTTCTCTATTTTTTGCTCAAAACCTTTTACCGACCTTTGTACACCTTCAATATTAAATGCTTTTTGACAAATTGTCCATGTTTGTCCTTTATTTTTCCCTTTTAATTGTTCTTTTAATTCAACTGTAAACAATTCAGAATAATATTGCTTTTGATATTCCCATATCTTATCAAATTCGCTTTGTAAATCAGAACGATAAAAATCAGGCTCAGTTTTAACTCCTTTGTATATTTGCTCTAACAAAAATTGTCCCGGTGTTAAATCCCTTTCATATAGTTCTCTTGCAATACTCATTCCATCTATGAGTTGTCCTTCATCTGTTGATTTTGCTTTTCTACTGCTTTTATAACCTCTTTTTTTATTCAGCATTAGCAATACTCTGGCAAATTCAGTTAAAGTTATTTCTTGTTCTACCGCTTTTGCTCTTAATGAATATGTTTCAAAGGTTGTTTTATTTCCTTGCTCTGATAGGATTGTATCATCAGTAATGAAATTGTTATTTTTTAATATTTTAATCAACGCTTCTTTTCTCAATTTATAGCGTTGCAAATTTCTTCTTGCTGAACGTTTTTCTGTTCTAACAGAATTAGTAGTAATACTCTTACCTTTTTCAAAATTTCCTAATTCATCTGTTGTTAAGGGATTTACTCTTACGCCTAATTTAATTATTGAAGACTTTTCTTCTGTTGATTCTGCTTCGTTTACTACTGCCCAACCTATGCTATTTGTTCCTAAATCTAAGCCTAATATCTTTTTCATTATTGTTATTTTTTCCAATTTATATTGCCACAAAGTTATAAAATATTTGTAAGATCATTGTAATTTGAAAAAATATTGTACTTTTGCAAAACTAAATTGAAGCAATTCACAATAAGGATTATTCCGTTGTGAAAACATTTAAGTGCGGCACTCTTTCGGGTGTCGTCTTTTTTTTTTGAAAAACTGATGCTTTTAGAACGAATTTCTATTATTCTTTTTTTTTCTATGGTTATGAGAAATAGTTTGTGATGATTTGTGGCTATTGTGTTTGCTTCTTGATTAGTTGTGTTTTAGTTGGAGAGGTACATAAATCGTTATGGTTAAAGTGAGGGGTGATGGATGTGGTGGAAAAATTTTTTTTGCGTTTTCTTGTCTGTTTGTATCCTTGAATTAGTTTTTTTGTATATTTGCACACGATAATACCATAGTCTGTTTTTATGCGAAATAAGATAGAAGTAAGGATTCTGACGGATGATAAGTTCCTTGCAAACAAGATTGAGTTTGAATTGTCTCAAGGGACAAATTGGAATTGTTCGGTAAAATATGGGGTGGAAACGGAATTGGAGAATAAGGATAATGAAGTGGCGGCTGTTATTCTTATTTATGATTTTGTGAAGTTATCTCCAGATCATGTTTTGCAAAAACTCAAAACGAACTATCCGAATTCTAAGGGCGTGGTGGTTGTTCCTGATGAGGTTATAAGAAAATTGCGTAGTTTGCTCTTAGATGTATATATTACCGATGTCATTCGTGATAATGATATTCTGCTTCTTTCTATGCTTAAGAATCACGTTCAAGGGATTTCGATAGACTTTAAGATGCGTTCACGCTTGGAATCGTTGTCGCAATGGGAGAATGGGGTGTTTTTGTCGAACGATGCGGTGATGGCTCGCCCAAAAGAGATGATAAGAAAGGCGGCTGATTCTGAAATCAATGTCAGTATTTATGGGGAAACGGGTACGGGTAAGGAAGTTGCTGCTCGCAGAATACATTCGCTCTCTGCTCGTGCAAATGGACCGTTTGTTGCAGTCAATGTATCGGCTATTCCGAATGAACTTGTGGAAAGTGCTTTCTTTGGTCACGAAAAAGGTTCGTTCACCGGTGCTATACAAAGAAAGATAGGCTTCTTTGAGGCTGCTTCGGGTGGAACGTTGTTTCTTGACGAGATAGGGGATATGGACATCAATATGCAAACAAAGTTGTTGAGGGCTTTGCAGGAACGTGTCATAACTCGCGTGGGTGGTACTCGTGAAATCAAAATCGATGTTCGGCTTATTACGGCTACGCATGTCGATTTACAGAAGTCTGTTTGCAAAGGCTCGTTCAGAGAAGATTTGTATTATCGTCTGATGGGGCTGAATATTCAATTGCCACGTCTGTGTGAAAGAAAGGAGGATCTGTTGTCGCTTGCTGATTGGTTTATTAAGGATTATTGTATAAAAACAAAAAAGGCTTTGTGTCGTTTGAGTAAAGAGGCTAAAAATATTCTTCAGAATTATTCTTTTCCTGGAAATATCAGAGAACTGAAAGCTATGATGGAACTTGCGGTTGTGTTGTGCGAAGGTAATGTGATAAAGGCTGATGATCTTTCTTTGAGAAAAGAGGTTATGCATAATGATGATTTGTTTAGCGTTGAACGTACGATGGATGAATATGAAGAGATTATAATTAAGCATTATCTCGATAAATACAATGGCAAGGTGCGTTTGGTTGCTGAGAAACTTGATATAAGCAAAAGCAAGATTTATAACTTCTTGCAAGAATCAAAACAGTAGATATGCGTGACGTAAAGTGCCCTCGTTGTGGTAAGAATTTTGTCTGCAAGCATGACTTATCTTGCTTTTGTACGAAGTATGTTTTGAGCGAGGAAAGCAAAAAAGACATCCGCTCCAAATGGAACGAATGTCTTTGTGAAGATTGTCTGCGACTTTTCGCCGAGACTATTGTGCCAAAATCTGAATCTTGTTCTTAGACATTTCAACCAATCCTCCGTTGATTTCGTATTCGATGGTCTGGTCGTTGTTGTCTGTGATTTTTATTTTCCCTTTTGCTAACGCTGATATGATAGGAGCATGGTTGTTCAAGAGTTGAAACTTGCCGTCTGTGCCTTGCAATTGTACAGACTTTACTTCGCCTTCATATAACGTGTCTTCAGGAGTTATAATGTTCAGTTTCATTGTTACCTTTTCTCCTTCCTATTATTCTTTGCTGGCTTGTGCAATCAGTTTCTTACCTTTTTCGATGGCCTCTTCGATTGTTCCTACCAACATAAAGGCTGCTTCAGGGTATTCGTCCACTTCTCCGTCCATAATCATGTTGAATCCTTTGATTGTGTCTTCGATTGATACGAACGCTCCCGGTATGCCTGTGAATTGCTCTGCTACGTGGAATGGTTGAGATAAAAATCGTTGTACACGTCTTGCTCTTGATACAACCAATTTATCTTCTTCGGACAATTCTTCCATTCCAAGGATTGCGATAATGTCTTGTAATTCGGCATATCTTTGTAGCAATGCTTTTACTCTTTGTGCTGTGTTGTAGTGTTCTTCTCCGACGATTTCAGGTGTAAGGATTCGTGAATTGGATTCCAATGGGTCAACCGCAGGATAGATACCAAGTTCTGAAATCTTACGACTCAACACTGTTTGTGCGTCAAGGTGAGCAAAGGTTGTTGCAGGTGCAGGGTCGGTCAAGTCATCGGCAGGTACGTAAACTGCTTGTACTGATGTGATGGATCCTCTGTTTGTTGAGGTAATACGCTCTTGCATCACACCCATTTCTGATGCCAATGTAGGTTGATAACCTACCGCAGAAGGCATACGACCTAATAATGCAGAAACTTCACTACCTGCTTGGGTGAAACGGAATATGTTGTCGATAAATAGCAATATGTCTTTACCGCCTGAGTTCTCGTCTCCGTCACGATAGTATTCTGCAACGGTCAATCCCGATAAAGCAACTCTCGCTCTTGCTCCCGGTGGTTCGTTCATCTGTCCGAAAACAAGTGTACATTTACTATCTTTAAGAGCGTTTGTATCTACTTTTGATAGGTCCCAACCGCCTTTAAGCATATCTTCCTTAAATTCTTCTCCATAGGAAATTACACCGCTCTCAATCATTTCTCTCAACAAGTCGTTTCCTTCACGAGTTCTTTCTCCTACACCGGCAAAAACAGATTGTCCTGAGTATTGTTTTGCGATGTTGTTAATCATCTCCTGAATGAAGACTGTCTTTCCTACTCCGGCTCCTCCGAACAAACCGATTTTACCTCCTTTGGCGTATGGCTCGATCAAGTCGATTACTTTAACACCTGTGTAAAGTATCTCTGTGGAAGAAGACAAGTTTTCGAATTTAGGTGGTTCTCTGTGTATAGGATAAGACTTCTCTGCCTTGACAGGAGCGATTCCGTCAATAGCTTGTCCGATTACATTGAACAAACGTCCGTTTATGTCTTCACCTACAGGCATCGAAATAGGTTTGCCAAGATTTTCAACAACCAATCCTCTTTGCAAACCGTCTGTAGAGTCCATTGCTATGGTTCTTACAGTGTTTTCTCCAATGTCTTGTTGGCATTCCAATATCAATTCACTGCCGTCGTTCTTTATAACTCGAAGTGCATCGTATATATTAGGTAGTGTTTGGTCGGTTGGAAAGCTTACGTCAATCACCGCACCGATTATTTGTGAAATTCTACCTTTGCTGATTACATTACTCATTTGTTTGTTCTTTTTTATAAAAATCAGTCTGCGAATATACGCTTTTTAATTGAGTAAATCGCTGTTTTTAGATGATAATTTGTGAACAACGAAACTATGATGCTGTATATCAGTGTCTTATTTTTGGTTTGCGTATTGTGTTTTTATTTCTTTGAGACCTTTATCTGTGGGGGATGTTTTGTGGTAGGAGGATTTGATTCAAAATATTTTTTGTGTGTTATTTTCCATGGTCGCGACTTTTTTGTCGGTGAATTTATTGTAACTTTGCAGGGATTAAAAATGCTTTTGATTTATGGGAGTTTTGGAGTACGATGATGAGTATTTTATGCGGATAGCATTGGAGGAGGCAAGGCTTGCGTTTGATGAGGGAGAGGTGCCGGTTGGTGGGGTTATTGTTTGCGGGGATAAAGTGATTGCCCGTGGACATAATTTGGTGATGCGTTTGAACGATCCGACGGCTCATGTCGAAATGCAGTTGATTACCTGTGCTACAGATTATATTGGAAGTCGTTATTTGTCGGATTGTACGCTATATGTTACCTTGGAGCCTTGTGTGATGTGTGCAGGAGCTTTGTTTTGGTCGCAAATCGGGAGAGTGGTTTTTGGAGCGGATGACCCGAAACGAGGAGCTGCGAGAATGAATCAAAGAATTTATCATCCTAAAACGGTGGTTGATGGTGGCGTTATGGTGGATGAATGTGCTGATATTTTGAAGGGTTTCTTTAATGAAAAAAGATAATCGCTATGTATGTAATTGATGAACAAGTAGAACGAAAAGAGATTTTGAGAAGATACAAACACATAATCAGTGTTGTGTCTAATCATGCTACGAACTTGGAAAAGAGACTTATAAGAAAGGCTTTTACTGTTGCAATGAATGCACACTCGGGTGTGAGACGCAAAACAGGAGAACCATATATATATCATCCGTTGGAAGTTGCAAGAATCGCAGCAGAAGATTTGGGTTTGGGTGCAACTGCTGTGGTTTGTGCATTTTTGCATGATGTGGTTGAGGATACAGAATATACATTGGAGGATATTGCACACATTTTTGATGCAAAGGTTGCTCAAATCATTGACGGATTGACAAAAATTGAAGGAGTGTTCGACTATACTACTAATTCCATACAAAGCGAGAATTTTAAGAAACTGCTAACCGCAATGGGCGATGATGTGAGGGTGATTCTTCTGAAACTGTGTGATAGATTGCATAACATGAGAACATTGGATAGTATGCCGAATCATAAGCAGTTAAAGATAGCTTCGGAAACTCAACAATTGTATGTTCCTCTTGCTCACAGGCTTGGTTTGTATAAAATTAAGAGTGAATTGGAAGACCTGGCAACAAAATACATCAATCCAAAGGCTTACAATGATATAATCTCAAGACTGAAAGATACAGAACAGCAAAGAAATGAGTTTATTCAGGAATTTGCTGAGCCGATTAAAGAAAAACTACACGAAAGAGGCTTTAAGTTCAGTTTGTCGGGAAGAGTAAAATCCATAACGTCAATTTTAGGTAAGATAGAAAATAAGGGTGTCCGATTCGAAGACATATATGATATTTTTGCTATTCGTATAATTTTAGATGTATCTCAAACGGTTGAAAAGGAAGCTTGCTTTGCTGTTTATTCTATTATATCCTCTATGTACAAGCAAAGAATGGATAGATTCAGAGATTGGCTTACAAGTCCGAAGAGTAACGGCTATGAGGCGTTGCATTGTACTGTCATGAGCAATCAAGGAAAGTGGGTTGAGGTGCAGATAAGGAGTCAAAGGATGGATGAGGTTGCTGAGAAAGGTTTGGCTGCTCACTATAAGTATAAAGAGGTAGAGGAAGGTGGATTGGATGAAAATCTTGATAATTGGTTAGCGCAGATAAGAGAATTGTTAGATAATGATTCTTCGACTGCTGTCGATTTTGTAAATGACTTCAAGTTGGAAGTGGTAACTGACCATATTAATGTATTCACTCCAAAAGGAAAGTTAATAAGTCTTCCTGCCGGAGCAACGGTTCTCGATTTTGCTTACAACGTTCACACAGAGTTAGGTAATCATTGCATGGGTGCTAAAGTGAATTATAAAGTTGTTCCGATAAATCATCAGTTGAGAGCAAGCGATCAAGTCGAAGTAATAACATCTAGGATCGTTCACCCAAAAGAAGATTGGCTCTCTTTTGTAAAATCCTCAAAAGCATCTTCGGAGATAAAAAAATACATACGGGAATATCGAAACAGGTTTTATGAAGCAGGACAACAGAAACTTAAAGAGATATATGGCTCGCTTAATATCGAATTTAACGAAGGTAAAATAGAAAAATTAAGACAGCATATCAAGCAGGCTAATCTCGCAGACTTATTTTACAGAGTTTATAAGGGTGAAATAGATGAGGCAGAAGTGAGACGTTGTTTTGCAAAGCCGGAGAAAAATTCATCATGGATGCTTTTGCGAAATCCGTTTACACCAAGAAAAAGAAATAAGGAGATTAAGTCTTTGCAAGAAGAAATATCAGAACAAGTAAAGAATAATCCAGAAATGCTTCTAATTGGTAAGGATGCGGATAAACTTCCATATAAAACTGCAAGTTGTTGTACACCGTTGCCGGGTGATGATATTGTTGGTTTGATTCGGAAGGATTGTATAGAGGTTCATCGAACAAATTGTATGCATGCTGTTGATGAAATGAGTAAATATGGAAATCATATTATCAAAGCTAAGTGGAGAGAAAACGAAAAAATCACATTCTTGGCAGGAATCAAAATTATAGGTATAGATAGAAAAGGATTATTACAAGAAATTACCCGAGTGATTTCCGAGGTCTGGAATATAAATATGAGAGGTCTTGTTATGGAGAGTAGTGATGGTGTATTTGAAGGCAGTTTAATGGTTTATATTTCTGATGCTGATAATCTCAATAGGTTGATCGATAATATCAAAGCGATAGATGGGATTGAAAAAGTCTTCCGTATATGATTCTGATTAATGTGAGGCAAGGAAAGCAAGATAGATTTTTGCTTTTATAGGTCGGAGAGCTTCAAGCACTTCGTTTATCGTTGCAGAACTTGTTATGACATCATCGATGATAAGTAATGTTTTGCCATTTAGACATTGCGATCTTTTTAGACTTCTCAACTTAAACACATTTTTGACATTTTTCCAACGATCATCTGAATGTACCTGTGGTTTATTGTTTAATTGTCTTTTTAGATCTCGTGTCCGTATTGGTATGTTTAGCTTTTTTGAAAGTACCCTGCCAAGAATTTCGCTCTGATTGAATCCTCTGTTTTTGAGTTTTTTCCAGTGTAGTGGTGTAGGAATAATGTAATCTATTTCATTAATCCATTCGAAGCCTTTAAGATGCTCTGCCCACATTTTACCAAACCAACGACCTTTATGTATGTTTCCCCTATACTTAAAATCCCATAAAGCAAGCTTGCAATACTCATAAGAAAGAAATACATCAATTTGTTCAAATGGTTTTGATGTAATGTGTTGTTTGTATTTATGATACGGATCTCCTATATATGGTTTGATGTAAAGACAACCCAAACACAAATCTTTTTCTCCACCAACTAAGATTGAATTACAAATAACGCAACGTTTTGGAAAAAGAAAGTTAACGAGCATACTCTTTTATAAAGTCTTTCATTATCTCCAATACCTTTGGCGAAATAGTCTGTTCGATAGAGAAATACTCATCAGGCAAACCAGTCTCGCACTCTTGGAACAAGTGATTCATGTTTGGCAATAATATGGTTTTATAGTTCTTGTTTCCTGCTTTTTCTAAGGCCCTCTCTATCTCAGGAAGATTTTGTGAAGCAATGACTTGAACGTCTTTGTCCCCATTCAAAGCCAATACAGGTATGCTTAATTTACTCAAATAATCCCTTGGATCCAAATCTAAGAAGCATTTTAACCAAGGAACTTGCAAAGCAGGATTGTTATCTCTGTCTTTAAGAGAGCTTATTTGAGTTTGTATTTCCTCTTCCGAAGCTCCCATCTTGCCAAGTATAGCCCTGTTTTGTTCAATCAATACACTTTCGCCATCAACACCCGTACCTGCAAGCATAATCACAAAAGCCACATCTTTGTTTCTTGAAGCCACAATAGGAGCAATCACACCGCCCTCGCTATGTCCTGCAAAGCCAATACGCTTAGGGTCAATCTTCTTGTGAGATCTCAACAATTGAAAAGCAGCCTCGGCATCATCGGCAAAGTCTAAGGTCGTTCCGTTCACCAATTCCATATCCTGAGTACCCCAACCTCTGTCGTCATATCTGAAAACCGCAATTCCGTTTCTTGTCAGATAGTCTGCAATCACCTCAAAAGGCTTGTGTTGCATTATCTCCTCGTTTCTGTCCTGCAATCCCGAACCCGAAACCAATATAACACAAGGAAAGTTCTTGCCTTTCTTAGGATAGGTCAAACTACCCTTAAACTCATAGTCTACGTCCTTAACTCTGAAACTCAACTCCTCACAAACATAGTCTATATCCTTGGGAGTCTGAGGACGATTTACCACCATCTTGTTTTCACCACGTTTAAGGCATAAAGGCAATTCTGCACCGTTTTGTTTGAAAATGCCGCATACACTGTCCTCACTAAGATATTTACCTTTGAAAACAACCTTACTCAAACCCAATTTCACACTGAACATAAGAGAGTCGTTCCTCAACACAACCTTATTAGCCTTGAACATCTTATCAGTTTGAGCAGGAGAACCCATTTCTGCAACGGTATCGTTTCCAATCTGCAAATTCAAAGTAATAGGCAACTTCTGAATCCCTGCATCCAACTCTCCGCTCCAACATTCTGTTTTTTGAGCAAACGATGTAAATGTCAATGCAAACAAAATTGCTAGTAAAGAATAAACTCTTTTCATACTACGGGTGTTTTTTGCAAAGGTAAGAAAAAATCTTGGTGAGAAATAATATTGGTAAGAAATAACTGTTTTTTGAAAACGAAATGATGATTCGCAGTGTCTATAGAATATATAATAAAATATCAACAAAATTATGAGAAGAGTATTTTTAATTTTAGGAGTGCTTTTATGCACAAATTTGCTAATGGGGCAAGTTGTTTATAGGGACATTGAGCCTAACGCAGTGGTAATAACACAAGATGAAATGGGTTATCCATTGAATATTTTAGAAAGTATAAACACTTCGACAGAACCTCAGTTTTATGTTCAAAACTACTGGTTTGAAGATTCACCGGCTGCTTCTTATTTTGCAGTCTTTGGTGATGGCGCAGGTGTGGTTGTGGAGCCAAGCAGTGTGTTTAGTGCAGGTTTGGTAAAAGTTCTTAGTGCGGGAACTACAATCGGAAGTAATTCTTCTTGGTCTGTAGAGATGTTTCCTGTGTTGCATGACAGTGAACTTTTTACAGATTGGGTTAGAACGATAGGATATGTCGGAGTTAAGGCAAAAGCAGGAAATAATACCTATTATGGTTGGGTAAAACTTCAAATAGAGACAAACAAAACTTTTGTTATCTATGAATATGCCATTGAAACAACTCCGGGTAAAGCGATAGTTGCTGGCGATAAAGGCAACGTAAGCATAAGAAGTGTTGAATTCGATAACTTGGAAGCATATCCAAACCCAACCGATGGCAGATTGACCATAGTGAACACTGAAGCAGCTGAATCAATCTCCATAGTTGATATGATGGGAAGAGAAGTGATGAGGTTGAATCCGATTATGGGCGAACAAAACGTGAACATTAGCTCCTTGGAAAGTGGTAACTACCTTTTGACAATCAAGACAGACAAAGGTCTGAAGGTAAAGAAAATTGTTCTACGATAACCCTACAATTCCAAACCAATAACATAATCCACCTTTTTGGGGATTAGATGTATTATGTTTTAATGCTTTAATTACATAAACCGAAGAAAGAGAAAATCCTTTCTTCGGTTTATTTTTTTTCTTCCTTGTTTTAATCTTTCAAACAATCGGCTATACGTTGCAAGGCTTCGGTTAAAGTCTTTTTAGGACAACCTAAGTTGATTCGGAAGCAACAATTGTATTGTGAATTTATTGATTTTGGAGCAAAAGTAGTGCCATCGTTCAACACAACGCCAGCTTTATTTATCAGAAGTTCGGATAGCTCTTTGTGAGATTTGTTATAATCGCTAAAATCCAGCCAAGCCAAGAAAGAAGCCTCAGGAAGCACCATTTTTACCTTTGGCAAATTCTCCTTAACAAAACTTTCAAGCAAAGCGATATTAGATTTCAAATATTCAAGCATTTGATTTAGCCAATCCTCTCCATAAGAAAAAGCAGCCTCAGCCGCAGTGTAAGCAAAAATATTGCCGTATGCCACACCCATTGCATCAATCCAACCAAAGTATCTTTTGCGAAGCGACTCGTTTCCAATGTAACAAACCGAACTTCCTAAACCTGCAATGTTGAAAGTCTTGCTTGGAGCCATAAAAGTTATGCTATGTTCAAAGGCTTGCTTAGAAACTATGCTATAACTCACGTGTTTATTAGGAGAAAGCGTTAAATCGGCGTGAATTTCATCGCTAATAACTATCACATTCTTTCTTTGGCAGATTTCGGCTATTCTTTCCAAAGTCTCTTTTCCCCAAATTGTTCCCGCAGGGTTGTGAGGATTACTCATAATAAAGAGTTTGCAACCCTCTATCTTTTTTTCAAAATCTTCAAAGTCTATAAGAAAACGGCCATTCTCTATTTTTAGGTTGCTACACACCAAAGTGCGATTGCAAGACTGAGGAAGATTGACAAAAGGCGGATAAACAGGAGTTGTAACCAAGATTTTATCGCCTTCTTTTGTAAGAGAAAGCAAAGCAAATGAAATACCTGCTACAATACCCGGAATAAAATGCAAATCATTTCTTTGACAAGAGATATTATATCTTCTGTCTAACCAATTGATTACTGCATTCCAGTAATTTTTTGAAGGATTGCCATAGCCGAGTACTTCATGCTCGCAACGTTTTCTTATTGCCTCCATAACAAAATCAGGAGAGCGAAAATCCATATCGGCAACCCATAAAGGCAATAGGTCATCTCTTCCGTAAGTATTGGGAAGAGAGTCATATTTTACACAGTTAGAATGTCTTCTTTCTATGTTTTCATCAAAATTATATCGTTTTTCCATACGGCAAAATTAAGAAAAAAATAATTGAAAACAATTTTGTATTTTTGCAATCTTGTAATAAAAAACAAATTTAACAATAATGAATTGGGTAATCTTGATTTTGGCAGGCTTGTGTGAAACATTTTTCACTTTTTGTCTTGGAAAAGGCAATCTCGCTTCGGGAAATAAAGCAACTTTATGGTATGCTGCCTTTGTGATGTTTTATATTCTAAGTATGATTCTTCTAACTAAGGCAACAAAAACAATACCTATCGGAACGGCTTACCCCGTTTGGACAGGAATAGGAGCAGTCGGAGCGGTGTTAATAGGAATTTTTATCTTCAAAGAGCCGGCTTCTTTCCTCAGACTTTTGTTTACCTTTACGCTTATTGCGTCAATTATCGGCTTAAAAATGGTTCATTAAAATAAGTTTTTTGATTCAAAAATTTGGTTGATTCGTTTTTTTTTTACATTTGCGGCCTGAAAATCAATATAAAAAATAAATAGATTATGAAAAGAACATTGTTATTAGTAATCGCACTGTTTATGTGCGGAGTTGCAATTTCGCAAGAGAAAGAAAAAGAAAAGAAGTTCACGCTTAGCATTCAAGAAAATTTGTTGCCTTTTGGCGATGCGGGTTATTATATAGACATGTATGATGACGAAAATAGAGTTCCTTGTAAACTTCATTTCTTAAATTGGTTACCTACTTTTGAATTGGATTATGATAATAAGTTCTCTGCGAGATTGAGATTTAATGTTTTATATGCAGACGAAGGAGTAGGACTTTTTGATCCTTTTGTAGTTAATTTTATGGAACCTTACAAAGTTAATTATTTCAATCACGATATAGCAACTTCAACTTCTGTTACCTTGGGTTACAATTTCCTAAACAAATCAAAAGCTCACAGATTAAAAGCAAGTGCAATTTTTGGTGCAGTTTACACTTATAAAGACTATTATTATGGCTATGAATATGCAGACCCGATGATTGATATTGATAAAGAATTTTATCTTTTACCAACAGAAAGATCTTGGCATTTCCAAATTGGAGCAGAGTTATCTTATCAATATTTCTTGCCTTGCACTAATTATCGTTTAGGATTTGGAGCAAGTTACGAACTTTCTTACTCAAACTACAATCCACAACAAACTATTGGATTGTTTAACCTTAACGTAAGCTGGAAACTCTTTAACTTCTAAAAATAAAACAAAGAAAAAATTAAATAACTCTTTGATTTAAGAAATTCTTTCAAAGAGTTATTTTTTTGTTTTCAAGTTTGATTCTTATGTTATTTAATCATGTTTTGCAGTGTGATGACTGCCGAGTGAATGTCTTTGATGTGAGAAACGGTGAGCGTGAGTCGTTCCGTGCTTTCTTGCAATAAGCACTGTTGAGGATAGCATTGAACATGGTAGATAATCTTTCCGAATGCCTCTCCTTGGAAGAATTCGCTCTCTTTGTCCGTAATGAAATAGGCAATCATCTTTCCTCGCTTTATGAATAACTTTTCGATAGCAAGTTTCTTTGCAAGACGTTTCAGTTTCACAACCTCGAATAATTCCTCTGTTTGTTTCGGTATCTTGCCAAAGCGATCGGTTAATTCGATTTTCAGTTTCTCCGCCTCAGAGTCCTCTTCTATGGAATCTAAACGTTTGTATAGTTTCAGTCTTTCGACAATGTCGCAGACGTAGGTGTCGGGTATGAAGATTTCCAAGTCGGTTTCTATTGTGCAACTCTCAACATAGTAGCCGTCTTGTTTGATTTCCTCGACAAATAGTTCCTTAAAGTCGTTGCTTTTCAACTCTCGTATGGCTTCATTCAAAATCTTATGATATGCATCGAAGCCTATCTCCGATATAAAGCCGCTTTGCTCTGCTCCAAGTATGTTTCCGGCTCCACGAATGTCCAGATCTCTCATTGCGATGGCAAATCCGCTACCGATTGCCGAAAATTCCTCAATGGCTCTCAGACGTTTGGCGGATTCTTCGCTCAACAAACATTCATCAGGTGCGATAAGATAGCAATAAGCCTTTTTGTTGCTCCTTCCGACTCGGCCTCTGAGCTGATGTAAGTCGCTCAATCCGTAGTTCTGAGCTTGATCTATTATAATGGTGTTCGCATTAGGAATATCCAAACCGTTTTCCACTATTGTGGTTGCAACCAAAACATCAAATTCTCCTTCGATAAAGTCCATCATAATCCCCTCTAACTGTTCGCCTTTCATTTGTCCGTGTCCCACAACCACTCTTGCCATAGGCACAAGCTTGCGAATAAGTTCGGCAACCGCTTCTATGTCCTGCACTTTATTGTGAACGAAATACACTTGTCCGTTTCGAGAAAGCTCAAACATGATAATATCTCGCAGACGCTCCTGACTGAAAGATATAATCTCTGTATTGACAGGCTGACGATTTGCAGGAGGAGTGTTGATGACAGAAAGGTCTCTTGCACCCATTAAAGAAAATTGCAGAGTTCTTGGGATAGGAGTGGCAGTCAAGGTAAGGGTATCCAGATTCACCTTCATAGATTTCAATTTCTCCTTAACACTAACACCGAATTTGTGTTCCTCATCTATAATCAAAAGACCTAAATCCTTAAACTTTACGTCCTTGCTGAGGATTCTGTGTGTGCCTATGATAATGTCTGTCTTACCCGATTCCAAGCCTTGCAATACGGATTTTATTTCTTTTGTTGAACGAAATCTGTTTAGGTAATCTACAGTGCAGGCAAAGTTGCCGAGACGGTCGGAAAAAGACTTATAGTGTTGGAATGCCAAAACGGTGGTAGGAACCAAGACCGCAACCTGCTTACCATCGCAAACAGCCTTGAAGGCAGCTCGTATCGCTACTTCGGTTTTTCCAAAGCCAACATCGCCACAAATTAAGCGGTCCATAGGAGCAGGAGATTCCATATCGCGTTTTACATCGCGGGTAGCCTTATATTGATCAGGAGTGTCTTCATACAGAAACGAAGCCTCCAATTCATTTTGCAGATAGCTGTCGGCAGAGAAAGCAAAACCCTTGCTTAGCTTGCGTTGGGCATATAAAGCAATCAATTCCTTGGCTATATCCTTTACTTTGCTCTTGGTTTTGTTCTTCAACTTCAACCAAGCATTTGAGCCAAGACGATGAAGTTTCGGCTCTGTGCCATCTTTTCCGCAATAACGGCTTACTTTATGCAGTGCGTGGATTGAAACATATAGTAGGTCGTTGTCTTTATATACCAAACGGATTGCTTCTTGTATTTTGCCATTGTTGTTAATCTTTTCAAGCCCTCCAAATTTGCCAACCCCATGGTCAATATGAGTAACGTAGTCTCCTGGTTTGAGAGTGGTTAAGTCTTCCATTGTCAGACGCTCTCTTTGTGATGAATTGTCATCTAAGCGACTTGCATGATAGCGATTGAAGAGTTGATGATCTGTAAAGAGTAATGTCTTGTTTGTATGATTGATAAAGCCTCCGTGAAAGGCAGCATCGATGAAATCAACTTTCAAAACATGTCCTTTGGGAGTGAATTCCTCAATCACTTTTTTGACTCTGTCCTTCTGTTTCTCGTCTCCAACACTGAAAAAACAACGATAAGAAAGTTCAAACCATTTTTCAAGTTCCTTTACAAGCAGTTTGAAATCGGAGTTGAATGGCATTTGTGCTTCGCATTCTTCGTTCAAAGCAAAATCATAGAGGTTTACGTTATCTGTTGTGCCGACTAAAATATCCACACATTTGTTTTGTGAAAGCCATTGCTCCAATTCTTTTCTTGGAGTAAAGATTTCTTTGCCATCTTTGTTGAAGTCCTCTAATTGTTCGAAGTTTGCAAGGGAGCGTTTCTTTTCTTCAACCCATATAATCGAGTTTTCTGGTAGATAATCTCCAAGAAAAACTTCCTTGGTGCAAATCTCGGTTGAATGATTCACTGCAAGAATCTCCACCGATTGTTTTTGCTCCAAAGATAACTGAGAAACAATGTCAAAAGTTCTGATACTATCGACTTGCTCTCCAAAAAATTCTATACGGAAAGGGTGTTGCGAAGAGAAGGAATAAACATCGACTATGCCGCCGCGAAGAGAAAACTGACCTGCATCGCAAACTTGTGATACTCTCTCGAAGCCCAAATCGTCCAATTGTTCGATAAAGCAATCCAAATCCAATTCCTCACCACATTCTATTTTGATTGTCTTGGAATGTAGCACTGAAGAAGAAATTACTTTTTCTGCTAAGGCTTGAGGATATGAAACAATGATTCTTGCCTTCTTAGACATCAGTTTTTGCAAAGCCATATTCCGTAATACCACATTAGCGTTCTCGATCTTTGCAGCATCGTTTTGATGAGTGTAGGAGGCAGGATAGAAAATCACATCTTTGTCTTCTTGCTTGCAATCTCTTTGAGCAAAAAATAACTCTAAGTCATTGTAGAAGTATATTGCTCTTTGCTTGTCTGCGAACAAAAATAAATGTGTGTCAAAGTCTGATTTCTCTACACAGCAAGAAGAAAACAAGGCAAGGGAAGATGCTCTCAAACCACTCAAAGCATATTTCCTATTTGGCAAAGCAAGATTCTTGACAAAACTATCCACACTCTGCGAAGACGAAAACCTATTTTTCAACTCTTTCATACTGCAAAATCTACTTCAACTGTTATAAACGGACTTTTAATTTCTATTGTATGCTAAAATATCATTGTTACAAAAAAACTACCGGAGAGAATTATTTACTTTTAGTAAACCTTCATACTTTTCCACAATGCGACTGTAGTTAGGAATTGTCAATACGTTCTCTTATGTTTTCGAAATGTTTAAGTACAATGTCTTTTGACTCTTTAAGTGCCTGCATTCCTGGTTGTATTTTGAAAAAATGTTTACTCGTATTGTACGACTCTTTTTACCAAAATTTGGATGTTTTAATCCTCCGCAAAGAAAAATCAACTATTTTATTAAGTCGCTTTAATGTAGCAAAACCTCCTTCGTTTCGCATCTTTTTTTCAACAACTTATAATTCTTGTGGAATATTATTCATACTCTTTTGCGAATTAGTTGAATAAAAAATGCGATTTTGTAAATGCAAAGATAGTGAAATTCTTCGAACTTGGATTGCTGTGTTTTGCAACATCGAGTAAAACAGTCCTAGAAATCTGAACTTGTTTTTTGCAATCAGTGTATCGATTCTTGAAAAGAGAAAAATAAAACAAAGAATTAGAAAATTATTTCTTGATAAAATTAGAATTTTTCTTTGTTTTTTTCGGAAAAACAAAGAAAAATAACTATGAAATTAAGTCGTTCTCAAGTGAATTCTGGGCTAATCGAATTCGAGATAATGATAAGTTTTGCGGAATTAGATAAAACAAAAAAAAGGAGCAAGTTTTGCTCTTGCTCCTTTTTCAATCCGTTTATCGGTTTATTACTTTACAATCAATTTAGCTGTGCTTACTGCATTGTTTGTAATCAATTGAATTATGTAAATGCCTTCTTGCATTGAACGAACATCGATTACTTGACTGTGAGCTCCGCTTGATTGTCTTCCTTTTTCCAAAGAAGATATCAATCTACCGTTGATGTCATAAATGTTCATTACAACGTTTGATGAAGTAGCCAAAGAGTAGTTCAAAACAGTTGTGTTAGCAGCTGGGTTAGGGAACAAGTTCATTTGAACTTTTGTATCCATAACAACATCATCAAGACCTACGTTTATAGGTTCCAAACCATCTTGAAGCTCATCTCTATACATAAACAAGCCTTTACCATATGTTGCAGCGTAAACTGCTCCTACATATTGTGTTCCTTCGAATACGTTTTCGGTAGCATTGTTGCTCAAATATGTTGTGTAAGAAATTTGAGGCAAGTTTGTAGTTTGTTGGTACAAATCGTAAACAGGTACATTTGGAACTTCTGCTACTTTTGTCCATTCGATGTTACTTGCATTACGGTTGCTTGTTGAATAAAGTCCGTCATCTGTTCCGATGTATGCTTTTTGAGAGAAAGCATCCAACAACATAGAGTAAACAGGTTTTCTGTTGTCTTCACTCATGTTCATATCAACAACTTGAACTGAAGCTAAGTCGCCATTCAATCCGCTTACCTTTTTAATGTTTGCTTCTGCTCCATTCAATCCAGAGAATGTGATGAACGCAACGTCTGAATCTGATTCAAATGCGATTGAAGAAATGCTTCTGTTGTATGTTCCTATTGTATCTGTTTTGAATTTGCGAGGGTCAGTGTATGAAGCGTTAAATCCACCGCTACCAACTGCACTCAAGTTGATTGAATCTGCGTTGAATCCAGAAACTCTTATCAAATCAGTAGTACCGTCTTGTAGGTGGTCAACTGCAAGCAACATAGTATTTCCGTCAGGTGAAACATTCAAAGTGTGAACAGGGTTTACGTACAATGCATTTGCATCACCCACACCTCCGTTTACGTTATAAACTCTCACCCATGGCAATCCGTTATTAGAGTTGTCGTAAGTCTTTGTGAAGTTCATTATTTCGTTACATACAAACACTCCATTTGCTGTAGCAACAAACAATCTTGATTTGATTGGAGAAGGAACAAGGAATGTTGTATCACCCTCAAAAACCAAGTCTAACACGCCATCAGTTGCTCCGAATCTTTCTTCAGTCAATTCATAGAAGAAAGGATAATCTAAACTGCTGCTTTCTACTAAAATCTTATCGCCATCTCTCAATTCGGTTCCTGCAATAAGTCTGAATTGTTCTTCACCTCTGATAACTCTTGTTGCACTGATAGAGTTGTTTTGGTCAGTTGCTACCAATTTAACTTCAACAGAATCTTTTGTATCTCCATTGAATGATTCCCAATAAACCATTGGAGCGATGAAAGGAGCTGCTTCCATCTTATCTACCAATTGTTGGCTCATCAACTTGCTGTTTCCCTGTCCGAAATGCCAAGTTTGGTCGTTTATTTCTGTGTAATCGTTTCCATCACTATAAGTTCTTGTCAATCCATTGTAAGGACGCATCAAGATAAATGGCTTACGGATGTTTGGTTTGCTTCTATAGATCGCAGAACCTGCAACATTCGAACCTGTTTGTGATTCAATTCTGAAATCGTATGGAACATTATCACGGTCGGTTTGAATCTCAAAATTTGTGTAACCTAAACTGTTTGGAGACCAAACAACGTCTGCAGATTTTTGTCCGTCCAAAGAAGGTGTTGCAATGTAAGTAATAGCATTACTTTGTGCCGCACCCATTATAGAACCATCAGGACCTACTGCTACGTTATAGTATTGTGAAGAGTGCAATCCTTTGTTAATTGGTTGCCAAGAGTAAGTTTGAGTCATATCTTTAGAGAATAGATAAACTCCCGCATCAGTTGCCAAATATATGTTTATAGAATCTTCTGCAGTTTGTGGATTTTCCTTAAACAAAATTGAGTGAATGCCAGGAGCAACATAACTTCCGGAAATACGAGGTGCAGAATAGCTTGTTTGAGCTTCTGAATAGAATACATCAGTTCCGTTTGCATCAAACAATCTTTGCATATCATCGCTTGCAATGTAAATATACTCTTGTTCCAAGTCATTAACAGCAATTGCCATTGCCTCGTTCATAGAGTATCCTAAATACAAAGAGTTTGATATCATTTTGTTTCCGAACTGTGTATTTTCTGCGTCAACATTTGCTTTGTATACTCCTTGAAGGTAACCATTCTGATCGGCAACCAAAGCATAAAGCATGTTGTTGTTCTTTATTGCATAAGACAATTCAATTCTTCCATACTTATCATTTGCTCCTTTTGTAGAGAAATTAACTGAAGAGAATGTGTTGTCCGATGTGTTTAATGCAACTTCGAATCCTTGTCCACCGTCAAAAGCAACTGCAATCTTTCCGCTGTTGTTCGCCTTGATGTCTGTAACGTTTACTGAAACGTTGCCGTTAATTGTTGTATTTGACAAAGTGCTTCCATCCCAAATCTTCAAACCGCCAAACATTGTTGCGATATACAATTTGTCATTAACGAACGCTAAATCGTTTACATATGCAAACTCGTGCTCCAAATTGTATTTCTCAGGTTGAGTTCCGTTTATCACAACAGAGTTGAAGTTTTCCAAGACATAAGCGTACTTTTCTTCGTCTGTACTAAGTCCTTCTGCCCAATTAGAGTTTCCAAGTGTGATTTTGTAAACTCCATTACCCATAAGACCGGTTTTTCTGTTGCTTTGTGCTGCAAACATTTGCCCATAGAATCCTTCTCCGGTACCTACATATATTGCACCATCATTTCCTTGTGCTATGGCTGAGACTGTGTAAGATTCTCCATTGGAAAAATCTATTTCTCTCCAATTGTTACCATTGTTTACGCTGATAAACAATCCGCCACCTGCACTTCCTGCGAACATTACACCGTCATTGAACTTGTCGAACACAATTGTACGAACACGTCCTGAGATGTTATTCGGTCCAACCGAAACCCAGCCTCTTGCTTCAGGCTGTTCACTATCACCTTCTCCCTCTGTTGACATAATCGGAGAAGCTTTCGTTGGTACGAACGCACCAACAAGAAAGAACACTGCTAAACTTAAGAGTAACTTTCTGCTTTTCATAATTTATTCTTGTTAATTTCTGATATTAAATTCTTTACCTTTAAGTCGGCAAAAATACAAAAAAAAGACAAGACTGCCAAATATGTTTACAAAAAAACGTTTTGTATTGTCTTTTTCGAGTAAGGAAATATTTGATTTTGTTGTTTGCTATTTAGTTGATTGTTAGAGTATAATAACTCTTGATTTCGTTGCAACGATTCTTTGTTTTATTTTTCTGAAACTTGATTTCATTTTAACGGAATCAAGTTTTAATTTTTGCAATATTATAATAGGAATTGGGTAAATAGATAATAAAAAGGAAGTATCTGCGTTTTCTTATACGCGTAATACCATATAATATATAGTATCATGGATATAATGGAATTGAATAAAAAGATAGAGCAAGAGAGTGCTTTTGTGGATGTGATAACTTCCGAAATCTCAAAAGTGATTGTAGGACAAAAAACTATGGTCAGACGTTTGATAATGGGATTGCTTGCAAACGGACACATACTTTTGGAAGGTGTACCGGGGCTTGCAAAAACACAAGCGATAACCGCTCTTGCAAAAAGTATTGATGCGAAATTCAGCAGAATACAATTTACACCTGATTTATTACCTGCCGATGTTACAGGAACGATGATTTACTCTCCGAAAGATGAATCTTTTTCTGTGAAAAAAGGGCCTATATTCTCAAACTTTGTATTGGCAGATGAGATAAACAGAGCACCTGCAAAAGTTCAAGCCGCTTTGTTGGAGGCTATGCAGGAAAGACAGGTGACGATTGGTGAGATGACGTACAAACTTGAAGAGCCGTTTTTGGTTCTTGCAACACAAAACCCGATTGAGCAAGAGGGTACATATCCTTTGCCGGAGGCTCAAATGGACCGTTTTATGATGAAAGTAGTCATTTCTTATCCTAATAAAGAGGAAGAAAAAGAAATATTGAGAGGTCAAATATCGCCAAATAAGCAAACTATATCACCTGTTATAAAACCTCAAGACATAATTCATGCTCGTGAGGTTGTAAAAGAGGTTTACATTGATTCGAAAATAGAGAATTATATTACAGACATAGTTTTTGCAACTCGTTTTCCAGAGGAATACGGTATGAATAACCTGAAATCGTTTATATCATACGGAGCTTCTCCTCGTGCAACAATCAATCTTGCCTTGGCTTCACGTGCTTTAGCTTTCATAAAGAGAAGAGGATATGTTATTCCGGAAGATGTTAGAGAGGTTTGTTTGGATGTTTTGAGGCATAGAATAGGGCTGACTTATGAAGCAGAGGCCGAAAACATAAAATCGGAAGATATAGCGACCGAAATAGTAAACAAAATAGACGTTCCTTGATTTTGAAATGAACACAGAGGACTTATTAAAGAAAGTTCATAGAATTGAGATTAAAGCCAAGCGACTTTCGCAGAATGTTTTTGCTGGACAGTATCATAGTGCGTTCAAGGGAAAAGGAATGACCTTCAGTGAGGTTCGTGAATACACTTACGGAGACGACATAAGAAATATAGATTGGAACGTTACGGCAAGAAACAATCACCCTTACGTCAAGATTTTCGAAGAAGAACGAGAATTGACCGTTGTTTTGATGATAGATGTCAGCGGTAGTACGCTGTTTGGTTCGGAAAACAATCTTAAATCAGAGGTAATAACGGAAATTGCGGCGGTATTGGCTTTTTCGGCTGTTAATAACAATGACAAAGTTGGTGCAATTCTTTTTTCCGATAAGGTGGAGAAATATATTCCGCCAAAGAAAGGACTTTCGCATATTTTGGCTGTGATACGAGAATTGTTGACATTCAAACGCACAAACAGCAAAACCGATTTTTCTTCAGCCTTTATGTTTTTAAGCAATGTGATAAAGAAACATTCAACTTGCTTTTTGATAACAGATGGCTTTGGAAAATTTGACGATAGTTTGCATATAGCTGCAAGAAAGCATGATTTGAGTTGTTTATTTGTCAATGACAAGAAAGAATTCAATCTTTCCGATATGGGACTTGTGCAGTTTACCGATGCAGAAAGCGGAAATAGTCTTTGGATTGATACATCGGACAGACAGACTCGAGAAAATTTTAAGAATTATCGCATACAACAACAAAATGACAATATGAACGAATTGACCAAATATGGAATTGATAACGTTCAGATGTTGTGTGGTGAAGATTATATAAAGCAGCTTGTGAAGTTGTTTGCAAAACGAGAAAGGAGATAGCTGATGAAAAGGAGTGGAATATTGTTTTTGCTTATTGCGTCTATGTTTTTGTCGCACGAATCCATAGGACAGGGAATTCAAACCAAAAGCGACAAAAAACAATACAATATAGGAGATGTTATAGAATTGACTTTTTCGGTTCCTATTCAAAAAGGGCAACACGTTGATCTGATTTATAACAAGGAAAACAGTGATACGTTGGAATTGCAATCAACAAAAATCGATACGGTTCAAAATAAAGGGAAAACCTTTTTGGCATGTAAGCAAACATATATGGGCTTTATTCCCGGTGTGATTGCTTTAGGAGATAGTGTATTGGTGAGGTATTCTGCCGATACAAACGAAACGATTGTCAGACTTCAGCCCGCAGAGATAGAAATATTGCAATATCAGATAGATACTTTGAAAACTGAAATTAAAGACATAAAACCATTGGTTGAAGAGCCGTTCAGTATAAAGGAAGTTTTGCCGTTGATTTATTTGATTTTAGGAATAGTTGCATTGATTGTCGGATTATATTTCTTGGTGAGGTATTTGAGAAATAGACCTAAGGAAGATAAACCTCAGATTGTGCAAAAGAAACAGATTCCACCACATATCAAGGCATTGAAATCATTAGAAGATTTGCGTTTGAAAAAATTGAGTGAGCAGGGGTTAAAGAAACAATATTATAGTGAATTGAGTGAAATTGTTTGGATTTATTTAGAGGAACGTTTCTTAATAACTGCGTGCGAAATGACAACAGAAGAAATTCTTGAACAAATGAAAAGGTGTTCTGAAATTTCTGCTTCGGACTTTGAAAATATTAAAAAGATGTTCGATATCTCGGATTTGGTGAAATTCGCAAAGTATGAGTCTGATGATTTTGCAGACAAAAATGCGTGGAAAGTATCCAAAGATTTTGTGAACAATACAACGATTGAACCGAACACACAAACAGAAGAATGATGAGCCAGATTAGTTTTCAGTATCCATATTTACTTTTTTTGCTACTTATCATACCTTTGATGGTTTTGTATAGTATTTTCTTCGATAAAAGAACCAATGCAGAGTTGTTCTATTCTGATTTGGAGCAATTCAAGGGTGCAAGAAAGACATTCAAATTACGTTTTCGCAAGTTGCCTGATTGGTTGCGTTGTTTGGCTGTTGCGTTGTTGATTATTGCGATTGCAAGACCTCAAACTCACTATTCCAAAGATGAAAAGAGTGTTGAGGGAATTGATATTGTATTTGCTTTGGACGTTTCTACATCTATGCTTGCCGAAGATTTCAAACCGAATCGATTGGAATCGGCAAAGAATGTTATCGAGAAGTTTATCAATGCACGCAAAAGCGATAATATGGGAATAGTTGTTTTTGCGGGTGAAGCTTATACAAAATGTCCATCAACTATTGACCATGATATTTTGCAGAAACTTTTATCATCTACAGCAAGTGGGGAAATTGATGATGGTACAGCAATAGGTGATGGCTTGGCAACGGCAATTAATAGAATCAAAGACTCAAAGAGCAAGAGCAAGGTAATAATTCTTGTAACCGATGGTGTGAATAATATGGGTGCAATCGACCCTCTGACTGCTGCAAGCATAGCTAAAGAATATGGAATAAGAGTTTATACAATCGGAGTCGGAAAAATGGGTTACGCTCCTTATCCTTATCAAACGCCATTCGGAAAACAGTATCAGAATGTTGAGGTTAAAATCGATGAATCTTTATTGCAAGAAATAGCAAACTCAACGGGAGGAAAGTACTATAGGAGTACGCAGAATGCTTCTTTGAATAAGATTTTTGAAGAGATAGATCAAATGGAGAAAACAAAAATCGATGTGGCATATTATAAGGAATACACAGATGTAGGGCAAAAAGTAGTACTTTTATCTCTTATAATACTTGTGTTGGAATTGCTGTTGAGAAAAACATATTTCAGAACCAATCCATAAGAACTTTGTTATGTTGAAATTAGAGACGCCTGAATTTTTATATCTTTTGATATTGATACCTTTTTTCTTTGTTGCACACTATTTTTATTTGCGTTCAAAAAAAAGGAAATTAAAAGAGTTTGCTTCTGACAAAGTTCAAGAAGTGATAATGCCTGAATTGTCAATTGGAAAGCAGAGATTGAAATTTGTATTGTTAAATATAGCTTTTGCGTTATTGGTGTTTGCCGCAGCCAATCCACAGTATGGTACATCTGTTGGGAAAAAAGAAAGAAGGGGAACAGACTTGGTGATATGTTTAGATATATCTAATAGTATGCTTGCAGAAGATTTGAAGCCTAATAGAATAAGTCGTGCCAAACAATCAATAAATCAACTTATCAATCAATTGAAAGGAGACAGGATAGGATTGGTTGTTTTTGCAGGAACTTCGTTCGTTCAACTTCCTATAACGTCCGATTACTCTGCAGCAAAGACGTTTATCGATGTAATCAGTCCTGAGATGATTACTACGCAGGGAACGGCGATCGGAGAAAGCTTACAAACCGCTTTTGCTGCATTTGGTCAAGATGAAAATACGAAACGTTCACGCAGCATAGTTCTTATATCCGACGGAGAGGATAATGAGGAAGATGCTCTTAAAGTTGCAAAAGATATTGCGACAGAAGGGGTTGTCATAAACACAATAGGACTTGGATTAGGTGAGGGATGCCCTATTCCTATAAAAAAACGAAACGGACAAATCGAATATAAAAGAGATAGATTGGGTAACATAGTTCTTACAAAATTGAATGAGGAATTATTAAAGCAGATTGCAGAAAAAGGAAACGGGATTTACATAAGAGCAAATAATTCCTCAATAGGCTTAGAACATATTTTGGCAAGAATAAACAAGATGGAGAAGAACGAATATGAAGCATTGGCCTATAAAAACTATGAAAGCCGTTTTTATATACCTGCAATAGCTGCCTTACTCTTGCTTTTGATGGAGTATTTTATTTTTGAAAGAAAAAATAAGTACATAAACAGGAAGTTTTTCTTTGGTAAATAATTTGAAATCTATGAAACGAAATTTAATATATTTGCTTGTCGTTTTTTGTTTGTTTGTTGCTTGTGATAGAGAGAAGAACAAGCTTAGGGACGGTAATAAACAATATAGAGAAAGCAAGTTTGTGGAATCAGAAAAGAAATATAGAGAATCTCTTGCTGTAGATTCCACATATGCAAAGGCGGAATACAATCTTGCATCGGCATCTTACAAACAAGAGAAAGGAGATAAATTGCTCACTGCCGCAAAATATTACGATAGTTATCAAGCATCGTTGAAGCAAGATGATACTTCGTCTTATGCAACGACTAATTATAATCTTGGAAATACTTATTTCAAAATTTCGCAGTTGGATACGGTAAAGCAATCCGAACAATACAGATTCTATCTTGAAAAAGCAAAGGAATACTATAAACAAAGCTTGAGGTTGAATCCTCAAGATAGCTGTGCGAAATACAACCTTGCTTTGACAATGCACCTATTGAAAGACGACGAACAAAAAAACAAGGATCAACAACAGCAACAACAAGACCAACAACAGCAACAGCAGAATCAGCAATCACAACAACAAAACAACAATAACCAGCAGCAACAGAACAATAATCAAAAAAACAGCTCCGGAACGCAGAATGAGAAATCAGATAAGAAGTCTGATAACAACCAAATCAAAGAAAGTAGTGATAAAAACAAGAAACAGATGGAGCGAATGTTGGAAGCGTTGAAAAATAGTGAAAAACAGACATTGAATAAAGTCAAAAGAAAAGAAGAGGACAACGCACAGAAACGCTCAATCGAAAAAGACTGGTAGTTATGAAAAGAATAGTTTTATTGATATTTGCCATTGTGTTTTCCGTATTTGAATTATCTGCTCAAGATATTGTATTCAAATGCGAAGCTCCGAAAGTTGTCGGACTGCATGAAAGATTCAGAGTTAGTTTTACCGTGAATTCTTCAAATCCTTCTGAGTTTAAGGCTCCGACTTTTCAAAATGTAAATATATTAGGAGGCCCTTCAACTTCAAGAAGCTCGTCAATAAGCATTATAAACGGTAAACGCACAGATAACAGCTCCACTTCATTCGTTTTTTGGTTGCAAAGTCTTAACACAGGGAAAATAACAATACCCTCGGCTCGCGTTAAAGTGGATGGGAAACTTTATACAACAAAACCAATCACAATCTCGGTAGAGGATAATCCCACAATGAGTCAGCGATCTGCGAATAATCCTAATTCCACTCGCCAAACACAACAACCGACAGTGAAAGTCATAGACGACAAAGCTGTTTTCGTCAGAGCCATTCCAAGTAAAAGCAAAGTCGTAAAAGGAGAAGAGATTGTTATTTCCTACAAAATATACACCCTTGTTCCTGTTTCGGAATACCAAGTCGATAAATTCCCTTCATCACAAGGCTTTTGGGTTGAAGAATTGGATAATCAACTCACGCCGACTTTGGAAAAAGAGGTCATAGATGGTAAAGTGTATCAAGTGGCCACGCTTCGGAAGGTTTTAGTCTATCCTCAGAAGTCCGGAACTTTGAATATAAATCCTATGGGTTTGGAAGTGGTTGCACATTTGCAGACAGGAACAAGCCGTCGTCAAAGAGTATCTACGGGAGACCCGTTTTTCGATGCTTTTTTCAACGACCCGTTCTTTTCCCACACGATACCGGTTTTCGAAAGGGTGAATAAAAAACTTAAAACCAATGCTTTGAGCATACAGGTTGAAGAATTGCCGCAATCCGATGAAAGTTTTCTTGGAGCAGTCGGACAGTTCGACATCAGCTCTTCAATAGATACGTCATTCTGTCGAACAAATGAAGCAATAACTCTTTCATACACTATATCGGGAAAAGGAAATCTCACTTTGATTGAAAATTTGAAATTGGCCTTACCTGATGAATTTGAAGTATATGAGCCTAACATAACCGACGATATAAGCAGGACGGCGGCAGGTCAAAGCGGCAGTCGAACATTTCAATACATAATCATTCCGAGAGTTGAAGGGAATTATTCCATACCTGCATTGAATTTCACCTATTTTGATCCCGAATCAGGCGAATATAAAACCGTTACGACACAAAGCTACGAACTGAAAATAGAAAAAGGAAAGAACGATAATAAGTTCATGGAGCAAATGTCAGAAAGGGAAAAATATAGGAATATGTCCATAACCGATGTATTTGTTTCAAAAAACAAGAAAGACGGAGTCTTGATTCCGGTATTTTCTTCCTTTGGTTTATATATTTCAATCTTTGTTTTATTGCTTGCACTCTTTGTTTTGATACGCATGACCACAAAACAGCTGAAACAAAAAGAAGACGTGGTAGGTTTGAAACTTAAAAAAGCCAACAAGGTTGCAATGAAACGATTGAAGAAAGCAGCGATGTATTTGCGAGAAAACCGCAAGGACGAA
Source organism: Candidatus Onthomorpha sp. (assembly GCA_045590015.1). Lineage (GTDB taxonomy): Bacteria > Bacteroidota > Bacteroidia > Bacteroidales > P3 > Onthomorpha. The sequence continues at coordinate 35,080 of JAZNQE010000022.1, forward strand.
TTTGAAACAGAAATCGGACAGGCTCTATGGAGTTATTTGTCCGACAAATTCAAAATCGCGGTTTCTGATTTGAGTTTGGAAAACATAGAAAAGGTCATGTCGGACAACGGATTGGAAGATGTGATAAAGCAAAACACCATTAAGACATTGAACGATTGCGAATTCATACGATTTTCTCAAAGTAAGGAAAACGACAAACACAGAGAATTGTATGAGCAAACAATGAAAACGATAACTGATATAGAAACCAATATGGTCAGAAAGAAAAAACAGAGTCGCAAAAGCAATAAAACCATTTGTTTGATTCTCCTTTCATTGCTTTCAACCGGTCTTTTTGCTCAAAATCTTCAAGAAGCAAATCAGGCATACAAAGCAAAAGACTACGAAAAAGCACTTGAAATCTATCTGAAAGCAGAAAAAACAAACCCGAATGCCGAATTGTATCACTGTATTGCGAATACATATTTCCGAATGAGTGATTTTGCAAATGGCATTCTTTATTACGAAAGAGCTTTGAGGCTTACTCCTAATGATGAAACCTTGATTCGTAATTACAAGGTATGCAGAAGCCGACTTATGGGTGAGGTTTATGTTATGCAGGATTTCTTTTTGATAAAGTGGACAAAAGCAATAGCAAATTGTTTATCGCCTTTGGCATGGGCAGTCTTGTTTGTTGTGCTGTTTATTTTAGCATGCGTTCTGTTCTTTGTTTATTATTTCAATAGTGATAATAAAGTTCTGTTGTTTTATCTTTGTCTCTCCGCTTTTGTGCTTAGCCTTACAAGTTTTGGCTTGGGAATGTATCGACAGAATATGGTACATGCAAAAAATGAGGCAATAATCTTCTCTTCCGACGCCGTGCTTGTCGAAAGCAGAGAGAAAAGTGATTCTCAGCAAACCAAGTTATTCAAAGGTCAGAAGGTGAAAATAAAAACCACAACGGGAGAAGAAGTATTTGTAAGAACGGAAGACGGCAAAGAAGGTTGGTTGGACAAAGACTACATAAAGATTATATAAATAAGGATTAAGAGATATGGTAGAGAATTGCAGTGAGCAAGTAGGGATTGTGGTAGATGTGAAACCGAAAAAGGTAGTTGTCAAGATAGAACAAAAATCGACTTGTGCCAATTGCCATTCGCGGGGAGCTTGCACAAGTTTTGACAAAAAGGATAAGGAGATAGAGGTTGCTACAGACAAGGCTGCGGATTATAAAATAGGAGATAAGGTAAAGGTAAGCATAAGTACAAAACTCGGAATGAAGGCTGTATTTATTGCGTTTGTGCTTCCGTTTGTCTTTTTAATGATTGCAATTGTTGTTTGTTTGAAATGCTTGAATTTATCAGAGGCTCTATCTTGCTTGATTGCCATTGTTATTACCGCTGTTTATTATTATGTGTTATTCAAACGAAAAAACAGCCTTCAAAAACAATTTGTCTTTAAGATCCATCATTGTAGTGAATAAACGAAACAAAAAATGGAGACGTATCAATCAAAAGAACGTCTCCATTTTTATTTCATAACGATATATTTATCCTCAATCTTCGAATCGTTTCTTCAGATAAGGAAATTCATCAACCAATTCTCCCGAATAGTAAAAATCAAATCCGATAGCTCCAAATGTGTATATCTTATCGGCAACCGTGATATGCGAACCACCGCATTGAGGATTAGCACTTGGATGACTTTCAGAGAATCCGATGTTGAAAAGAGTAAACAAGATTTCCGGACGATTGCTTATGTCAAAACCGGCTCTTTCCCATTGCTTTTTTGTTTGGTGAAGAATGCAACCAGTATATACATAAGAATAATAGTGATCGCGATAATCAACCAAACGGTTTATTCTTTCGGTTTCGTGATCGGCAGTCTTGAAATCAAGAATATGTTCATATTTTTTGCCCATATAGAAAACAGAAGTGTCGTTTTTAAGATTTCTTTCCACCCATGCGGCAGTAAAATCTTTGATTCCGTTCACGCCGAATGAGAATTGACTTTGCACCGATAAAACTTTAACAGGACCAAGATACTTCTTGTAAGTCTCACGCTTTGAATTGAACAAACGGATCTGCTCTCCGATAAGACAACTCACAATCATTCTCGGCTCAACACCCGTTACCATAGCCGCACTATCTATTTTAGCTTTGTCTTTCACTATGGCAACTTTCAAAGCCTCCCATTCAGGAGTATTCATCCAAAGTATGGCATGCTTATTCGCAACATTGGTATTTGTAGAAGCGAGAACCTGTTTTTGTTTGTTTACCATATCGTTGTAAGACGGCTCATTTTTTACATACAACTCGCAAGCGGCAATCATTTGCGAAATATCCACACCTCCTTGTGTTGTTTTGATTGCCTGCATTATCATATCCGCATTTTGAGGATAGAGTTTGGTGATTGCAGCCAGCTTAATAAACTCTTCGGATAGCTTTTGATGGTCGATTTTCTTGGCTTTCTTGTTTTGAGCTCCTATTTCGGAAACTTGAGCAAGGTAACGGTTATTCTGATCTATCGCTCCCTTGTTTTTAGTCCAGCCTAACTGATAAACGCCCCAAGCTCCTATTATAGCCATTCCTGCAAGGGCGAAACCATAAAGAAGAACGTTATAGCACAATTTGCCAAACGCTTTCCATGAAGAGAAACATTGTTTTATCTTTCCCATAATTTATTTATTTGAAAACAAGCGGCAAAGTTACTATATTTATTTCTAATGTAAGGAAATGTGATAATAAAAAAATAGGATTTGGGTTTGGAAAGACTGAGAAAAAGAAAAAGGAGACCGTTTCAAAGTCTCCTTATTGTATTATCAAATTATCAATTTCTCTATGTTTGAAAAAAGTATCAAAGTCCCAATTTGATTGTTCCTGCATCTGTAAATAATTTATGGTGTTAAAACAAAGAATTGTCGAATGCAAGAAACAATTTGTTAAAACAAAGAATTAATTTTCTGAAATCAAGATTCATTTTAGCGAAATCAAGATCCGGTAAAACCAAATCAAGATTCGTTGAACCCGATCTAATAAATGATTTGTCTGAACTATATCAGCAAAACCTGCAATTGGGATAAATCTTTGCGGAGTAATAAATCCGCCTTTTGATTGTTTAAGCGAATATTCAAATTGCAAGAATAGCGATATTCGAAATCGGAAACACTGCTGTAATTAAAGTCTTCGTTTTGCTGAAAGACCAAGTGTCGGGTTTCCGATAGTGCAATTTCGGTTCTATTCTTGTTTTCTGATTCTTTTTCGTTGAGGTGGTTTTTCTGTTGTTTTGCATCAGAGAGAACGGATATTGAAATGCCGTAAGACGATTTTGAAATCCTTTGCATGCGAACATCACTCACGCTCTGCGAAAGCAGAAACATCGCAAGCAATGCAAACAAACAATAGGTAAAACGCCTTTCAAATCTCATATTCCAAAATTTCAAATTAAGCATTCAAGAATGTTTTTCTCTCCAAACCTTGAAGCAAAAAGACACATCCTCTTTTCGGTTTGCAAAGATAGTCAGAATTCGCTGATAAAACAACAGCAAAACGATTTTTTCTTTGAATTGGTTGGTATGAAAAGAAAAAAGCATATCTTTGAAAACTGAAATAAAGACATTGATATGGGAGAGAGTGTATTGTTTTTAGATGAAAGTAAGTGCGTAAAGTGTTATGCTTGTGTGAGGTCCTGTCCTGTTAAAGCAATTCAAGTGTGCAAAGAAAGTTCTAAGCCGACCATTGTCGATGATAGGTGCATTGCTTGCGGGAATTGCTTGTCTGCTTGTTCTTATTCGGCAATTAAAACGGTTAGCAACATAGAACAAGTCGAGCGATTGTTACAATCCGAAAACAAGGTTGCGGCAATATGCGACCCAAGCATAGCAGGAGAGTTCGATGACATAAGAGACTATCGCAAATTCGTTACAATGATAAGACGAATCGGCTTTGACTATGTTTGCGAAGTAAGTTTCGGAGTAGATTTGATTGCAAACAAACAAGCAACACTTTGTGAGAAGTTCCAAGGACGCAGTTTCATCAGTTCGCATTGCCCTGTGGCAAATATGTACGTTGAAAAATATCAGCCGTCGCTTGTAAACAGCCTTTCTCCAATAGTACCTGCCGCCGTCGCTATGGCTTCGGTCGTTCGCAAACACTATGGCGAAGAAACGAAAATAGTAAACATAACTCCATGTCTTGGAATCAAAAAAGACAATTCACGATACGAAAAGAATTTACGAATAGATGCTTTCCTGACTTTTGTGGAACTCAGACGCTTGTTTGAGAAATATGAAATAAAAGAAGAGTTTGCAGAATTCTCCGACTTTGATGAGCCGACGGGATACAAGGGTTCGTTATACCCCATAGCGGAAGGATTTGTTGAAGCTTGCGGAATGAATAACGAAATGCTGAATAGACATTTCCTTAACGTGGAAGGCAAAAATGATGTGCCGGATGTTTTGAAACAATTCTCGAAACACAGCAACGAGTTCAACACACATTTCAATCTTTACTTCTGTAAAGGTTGTCTTATGGGTCCCGGATGCACCAAAGGACAGAAATTTGTGCGTCATAACCTTGTAACCGAATACGCAAAGAAGAAAATAGAAACCCTCGACAAAGAAAAATGGCAGGAGAACATAGATAAATATGCGAACAAATCGGATTTGGTTGCCTTCTATAAGGCAGATGACAAAACATTGCCTAATCCCACAAAAGAAGAAATTGAAGCAGCATTTGCCAAACTTGGAAAACAAGCCGGCGGAAAACATACGAATTGTCGCTCCTGCGGATATGACACCTGCACCGAGCTTGCCATTGCGATGGCTCAAGGAATAGCAACACCCGAAATGTGTTTCGCTTACACACAAAAAGGAAGCAGAGACGCAGACAACAGATTGAGAAACACAAAAACCGAACTTGTCGATTTGCAAAACGAATGCAATGATTTGAAAGAAGAACTGAATTCGCAGAAACTCGGTAACGGAGAATTAGTCCGCTCACTCTCTTTGATAATCCATCATATCTATCCCGGAATCGCAATTGTCGATTCTAAAATGAAAGTAACCGAATCGAACAACGGCTTTATCGAGATTCTCGGAGATGAAGCCAAAGAAATAGATGAAATAATCCCCGGATTGATAGGAGCAAGCATAAAGAGTCTTCTTCCGCAAGAATTATACAATCAGGTGGAATACGTTCTCAAAACCTCGGAAGATATTCTCAACAAAGACATCGAATACAACGGACATTTGATAAACGTGTCTATTTTCACCCTTATACCGCAAAAAAGCGTATGTATGATTTTCCGAAACCTATATGCAGAAGAGGAACGTCCCGAAGAAATCATCCATAGAGTCAATGAGGTGATAAAGGAAACCCTTTTGCAAGTTCAGCAGATAGGATTCATACTCGGCGAAGGAGCAGCCAAGACAGAGAAACAACTAAGGTCGATAATCAAAACAATCGCCATGAAATAGAAACAAGGAAAGCGATTCGTATAGACAAAGAGCGAAAGCAAGCAAAGCAATATTCAATCCACAAAAACAAAGAAGCAGGCACCCAAAGCCTGCTTTCGTTTTACCACAAAGTCTCTTTCACGATTTTATCAAAAGCAATTTGATAGCCAAACTCCGCAAAAACTTTCCTGATAAACACCTGTTCGGTTGGCGTAATCGGCTTTGAAGCATTTCTTCTGCGGAAATATTCAGTATGACCGAAGTAATTTTGCAGCCTTTTCCTTATTTGAGAAATATCTTTCGCCATCACATTCTCAAAAGACTTTGTCATACCATACGCCATATCCACTTTCTTGTTCTCAACATAATGTTTGCAATTCGTTTTGTCAAGCAATCGATGATTCACAACCCTGAAAAACTCGTCGTTCTCTTTGCTGTACTCTGCCGAGATTCGACGCAGACATTTTTCGGCAAGCGGACAATCATCACTTAAGCAGTTCAAATAACCCAAAGGTCTGTTTTCAAAATTAAAATACGTGGTCTTCATATCGTCAGGCTTTGTTTTTCAGTGATTTTAACGTTTTGAAAAGATAACTAATCAAAGCCTTGAAAAGTTCAAAAGAAGTATCAATTTTTTTTCGCTTCTTGGTACAGGTAGTACCGGTAATTGGTATTGGTAG
>JAZNQE010000023.1:0-52295 GCA_045590015.1 Candidatus Onthomorpha sp.
AAATATTTTCCGTCAGGGCTCCAACAAATGGATTCAACGCCGAAGGTATGTCCTTTCAAGGTGTGAACTCTTAAAAGACTGTTTGCATCCCATATAATGACGCCTCCGTTCAACGAACCACTCGCAAAACGTGTTCCGTCGGGACTCCAGCTGACACATTCGACGAAAGAATTATGTCCTTTCAAGGGATTGAGTCTTGCTCCGCTCTTCGGATTCCATAAAATAAGGGTTGAATCGGTCGAACCGCTCAATACATATTTTCCGTCGGGACTGCAACTGACCGAAGTAACGTTTTTGTGATGTCCTTTCGTCATTTTAATTTGTTTGAAATCCGTTTTAATTTTTACTAAAATCGAGTCGCTTTGAGCGGAAATCGAGTCGTTTTGTGCAGAAAGCGTTCCGCAATTCATAAACAAAGCGACAAAAATCGCAATCGATGTTAAAAATTTTGTCTTTCTCATTTTACTATCTTTTTTCTTACTCTGCCTATGTCCCAAAGGCATTTCAAATTGTTTTTCTTTTGATTAAATTAAATAAAAAAGCGTGGGACATTTTTCCTATCAAAGTTTGAGGTCCTCGAACTACCTAATCAATGGAATAAGAAAAGCCCACGAAATCATCGTGAGCGTTCTTGACTTAACTATCCATTGATTTTTTTGAAATTTTCGAGGTTTCAAACTTTTAAGGATAAGCAAAAACGCTTTTATCTGTCTTTTTAATTTTCTAAGTCGTTATAATAAATCTTCTGTTTGCCGTTTCCTCCTTTTTTTATCTGGTTTCAGTTTACGAAAGCAAAGGTACAAAACTTTCACAAACCGACAAAATTTTCTCTTTTCTTTGCCTCGTATCACGCGAATTTACACGAACCTTTTTTAACTTGACAACGGACTTCGGACAACAGACAACGGATTGTCTGAAAGATGAAATAAAAAATCCGCATCAATACGTGAGATTCGTGGAGTCTCTTTTGCGAATTTTGCGTCTTTGCGAGAGAATCCTCCGTGCAGATTCGCGAGATACGTGGAGAAACCTGCGAGATTTGCTAAGACGTTTCCGAATGCTTTTCCTTACTCTTGGAATTTCTCCGGTAAGTGATAATAGTATTATCACTTACTGATAATGGTACTATCACGCCGTGATAATGGTATTATCTCTTTGTGATAATGTTATTATCACGCTGTGATAATCTTATTATCAAGCCGTGGAAAATTTTTGATAGTAAGTTTGCACTTTTTCGGACTTTGATTCGTTATTATTTTCAAAGGGTTATAGATACGCAAATCAAAACATAAGGATATGGAAATCAATAATGTGAATTTTGAAAAGAGACTTTATGGTAAAAAATTCGTATCTTTGTGCCGATATAATTAGGTATAATCAGAATTTTTATATGAGAAAGTTATCTTACCTTTTGCTATTTTTGGCGTTATTGCCACTTGGATTGTTTGCTCAAAAGAAATCTTCTTTTGAAATCAAGGATGGTGATTTTTATTTGAATGGTAAAGCAACTCCAATCTATTCGGGAGAGATGCATTACTCACGTATTCCACACCAATATTGGCGTCATAGGTTTCAAATGATGAAAGCAATGGGCTTAAATGCTGTTGCTACTTATGTTTTTTGGAATTGGCACGAGCAAGAACAAGGTAAATGGGATTTTGAGGGCGATAAAGATTTGGCAGAGTACATAAAGATTGCAGGAGAAGAGGGATTGATGGTAATTCTTCGTCCCGGACCATACGTTTGTGCTGAATGGGAGTTTGGAGGCTATCCTTGGTGGTTACAAAACATTGAGGGCATGGAAATTCGCCGCGATAACGAGCAATTTTTGAAATATACTAAGCTTTATATTGAAAGACTTTTCAAGGAAGTTGGTAATTTGCAATGCACAAAAGGCGGTCCTATCATAATGATTCAATGCGAAAACGAATTTGGCTCTTACGTTGCTCAACGTACAGACATTAGTTTAGAGCAGCATCGTGCCTATAATGCAAAGATAAAACAGCAATTGATTGATGCAGGTTTTGATGTTCCTATGTTTACTTCCGATGGCAGTTGGTTATTCGAGGGTGGTAGCACTCCTAATGCTCTTCCTACTGCAAACGGTGAAAGCAATATTGAGAATTTGAAAAGGGTTGTCAATAAATATCACAATAATCAAGGGCCTTATATGGTGGCTGAGTTTTATTCCGGTTGGTTATCTCATTGGGCTGAGCCGTTTCCTCAAACCGATGCTTCAAGTCTTGCACGTCAAACCGAGCAATATTTGAAAAATGATGTGTCTTTTAATTTTTATATGGTGCATGGTGGAACTAATTTCGGTTTTACAAGCGGTGCAAACTATGATAAAAAACGGGATATTCAACCCGATTTAACAAGTTATGACTACAACGCTCCTATAAGTGAGGCAGGTTGGGCAACAGCAAAGTATGATTCTATTCGTAATGTTATGAAAAAATATGTAAAAGACATTCCTGCTGTGCCTTCTGCAATGCCTGTTATCGAAATTCCTTCAATCAAGTTAGATAAAGTAGCAGATGTTTTGGGTTATTCTTCTTTAATAAAACCTATTCTTGGAGATAATCCTAAGACGTTTGAAGAGTTGAATCAAGGTTATGGTTATGTGCTTTATTCTCGTCATTTCAAACACCCAATCAGTGGAACTCTTGCAATAAATGGCTTGCGTGATTATGCCGTAATTTACATCGATGGCGAAAAAGTCGGAGAACTTAATCGCAACACACAGACCTACGAAATGCAAATTAACATTCCTTTCAATGCTACTTTGCAAATCTTAGTGGAAAATATGGGACGAATAAACTATGGCAGCGAGATTGTTCACAACACCAAAGGGATAATCAGCCCAATCACCATTGCGGGAGAGGAAATCAAAGGTGAATGGGAAATGTATCAACTACCAATGAATGAAATGCCTGATTTTGCTAAATTAGGTAGTAGAAATGTGTTAAAGAACCCGAGTTCACAAGCAAATCGTTTAAAAGATTGTCCCGTTTTCTATGAAGGCACATTCACTCTTAACGAAACGGGAGATACTTTCATTGATATGTCCGATTGGGGAAAAGGGATCGTCTTTATCAACGGACACAACATTGGTCGTTATTGGGAAGTAGGCCCACAACAAACCCTTTACATTCCGGGCGTTTGGTTGAAAAAAGGAGAAAACAAAATAGTTATTTTTGAACAACTAAACAAAACCCCTATGACAGAGGTAAAGACAGTGAAAACTCCTATTTTAATGAACTTGAAATAGACACAAAGACCTTACTTGCCAAAGGCTGATAGCCAAAAGCAAAAGTAAGGTACAAAAGTTTAATCGACTGTTTTCTTGAATTTGAACTTTGGTTCTTCGTGCTTTATCAGCCGTCGGATATTCTTTCTGTGCGTCCAAAGAATAAACAATGCTACAACGATTGCAAACGATAGTTGTACTATATTTATATTATAATGTAACCATATACTGCAAGTTGAATAAAATATAGGGAAACTGACTGCCGCACTCATCGAAGATACGGATATGTAATGTGTAAGTATGAAAACTACAACAAAAACAGCCAACACCAAAGGTATTATCTTATCGAACAAACCTATAACTACACCTAACATTGTTGCAACGCCTTTTCCGCCTTTGAAACGGGCGAATACAGGCAGTGCATGACCGAGAACGGCAAAGATTCCTACGACTAATTGATAGTAAACAAGATAATCACTATTCATTTCGACAAGCGAACTTCCGAAAAACTTTGCCAAATAAACGGCAAACCAGCCTTTCAATACGTCTATCGCAAGAACAAATATTCCGGGAAGTAGCCCCAATACTCTTATTGTATTGGTCGTTCCTGCGTTCTTACTGCCTTTCTCTCTTACATCAACACCATAAAAAGACTTTCCAATCCATACGGCTGACGGAATTGAACCTGCAAGATATGCGGTTAGCAATCCGAGAGCCAAAGCTGTTGCCAAGGGTAAATCATTCAATGTCATCATCTCTATTCTTCTGTTTCTTCTTGATCTGTATCTTCATATTCTTCGCCCAACTCGATATTCCGTATGAAGTTTCTCTTCTCTGCCGGTGTTGCAAGACGATATGTATAAACCTTTCCGCTGTTTGTTTTTACTTCTCTGTCTTTTCGTGGAGTATCATTAATGATAGAGTTGAACGTTTCGTTAGATGAAGACGCACTCATTGCAGCTCCGTTATATGTAAAGAAGTACCAGTGATCCGGATTAGCTTCTACGTATATTCTTACTTCGGTTGTAAGCGATGTTTTGATGAGTTGGACTCTTGTTTTTATACTCTTGTTGATTTGATAGTTGCCAACAAATCCCAATTGCGAATTTGCAGTGCCGATATAGCTCCTTTTGACAGGGTCCCACTTCATTTTGATGTCGGGGAAGAAGAGTGTGTTTGTCATTTCCTTTGGTATGGATTTCCATTCTCCCGTTACAAGCAAATCTTCGAACCATTCATTACCTTGCTCTTCACCATAGATATAAGTAAGATATTGTTTGTAAGCAGAACTTTCAAGTTCTATCGGGCTCAAATTAAGATCTTCGTACAATTCAACGCCCATTAAATCCAATGCTTGTTGAGAGAATGGGAATTGAATAGCCATACTCATCTGTATATCTGCCTCATTATTTTGATCAACCGAGATTGTGCCGTAGTTATTCATTTGTACGGCTCCGTCTATCGGCAATCCCATCTTTATGTTTCCTTGTCCTTTTATTTTGCAACTTGTTTTGCCGAATGTGAGATAGTCGCCGAAGAGTGTCCAATCTTCAAGTTTTTCTTTGCTTGCTATGATGTATTGTTTTTTTGCTTTGTCGTATGTCAGAAATCCTTTGGCAGAAAGCATCAAATTATCACCCTCTATGTCTGAGGTAAGGAATGCTATCTTTGGTTCAAGGGTTTCGGGATTGAAAAGCACGGATGCCGTTATTCGATTGTTGTCTATATCGACCGGAGCTTCGGAAATCGGTATGTAAATCGAGTGTGGGTCTATCTGTGCGGCAAATTTGATCCATGCGGCTTCTTTGTCGTAACATTCTGTCGAGATTTGAACTCCGCCGTCAAAGTGATAATTCGTGTCTTGGGCGTTTATCTGAACTTTTCCGAAGAAATTGAATGCCGGACTCAAAGCCAAGGCTTCTTCTTTCGTTATTTCACCTTTGCCGACCGAGTGTCCGCTCAACGGATTTATCTCTTTGATGAATATAGAGTGCTTTTTCTTGTTCTCATCCACGTAGTCGATATAACCATTTGCGGAATAAATCTGAGATGATGCGATATGTATTCTCGAATTGTAGTATTCGTGCAATTTGTTCTCTACATCGACAAGAATTTTTGCGTCTTCCAAAGTATCCATTTGTGCTCCGGGATATATTGTCAGCGTTCCGTCGTCAGGTCTTACTGCAGCATCGGCACATCTTATCATATAAACATCGTGAGCCATGAGTTTATTTTTGCTCAAATCCAACACTGCATCCGGTGAATTGAAATACAGTCCTCCTTGATTTGGATGCACCGAATTGAATCTTGCTCCCGGTTGCTCCAAATCAACAAGCGTTGAAAGGGATTTTGAAGCGAAATCTCCGACTTTAGGACTTTGTGTATCCAACAAAGCCAACAACTTACTGTCCATGTTCCACTCGAACTTATCTACAAAACACTCATACTGCAAGAAAGGAAGTTCTGTTTTGCTTACGCCATCGTTGGAAGTGAATTCGCCTGTGCGGGTGGTGAAACTTACTTTTGCTTTTACGTTGTCGGCTTTGAAAGCAATGCTGTTTCCATCTAATGCGTTGAGTACGAAACCGGCTGTATCGGAAGTATATTCATCAGGAACGAATTTTGTATTTAACGAGTTCACTATCATTTCTTCGCTCTTTGTACTGCCGTTTCCGAACAATCCTTTCGGGCTTACGTTAAGCGTTCCGCTGTGAAAAGCTTTGCCATCGTACATATTAAATGGTTCGGCTTTTTGTTTCACTATCATATAATCGGATTTCGGATACCAGATTTCTGAAGTCGTTCCTGCTTCTGCTTTTGCGAATGCAGCGGAATTGCCCATCGCTCCTTTCTCGAAGCAATTAAACTTGTCGGTAGTGCAAAATGCGGAATCGGGATGAAAGGTAAACATTTTGGAATAACTTCTTGATGCAAGGTAATCCAAATATCCGGTTCCCAAAAGTCCGTTGCAACTCAAATCTATGCTGTTGTAATATTGCCCTTTGCCGCCATAAGCAGACAAACCTGTCGATGGTGTTTCCATTTTGAAACCTAAAGAGTAGTCTTTCATTACAACAAGCGGCTGATTTATCTCTTCAAAAATTCCATCCGAAACAAACACTCCGCTGAATATCACACTGTCGGTTTTGAAACTGAAAAGGTTTTTCACTTGGAAAGAATCCAATTTGTAATAGAAGCGTTCGCGATTGTAGACTCCGCCTTGTATTTTCGGGGAATCATAATATACGTAGCTGTTTCCTGTTGATGACATTATAGGATAGCCTTCTATCTTTTTCAAACTACTTTTGTTGTTCGGCTCATCAATCAACAAATTACACTGAAGTTGTTGTATCGGTGTTTGAAGCATAACCAATTTCGTTGAATCGTCGAACATAGGCACGTAAAAGTTGAGACTGTCGATGCTTGGTAAGTTAAGAGCAAATTGTTCGTAAGAAAATTTGCAGTCTTTTCCGGTCATCTTGAAACGTCCTGCCATCACATCGCCGTCAAACTCAAAGCTACGGTTTTTTTGCATTCTTATGCTTCCGTTCTTTGGCTTTATGGTTACATTATGCGTATCACTGATTGTAAATTTCTCGATTCCGTTCATTCGCAACTCCATATCCAAAACGTTCAGTACTGCATTCGGTTCTCCTTTTGTTGCAGACACAAATCTGAGTGCGTCATAATCGGCTCTCTTTCTATTGGCGGCTATATAGTCATAAAGTTTCGGTTTGACAATTGCCGTTTCTCTGTAACTCTCGTAAATAATAAATCCATTCAATGCCATATTCATCAACATCAATTTGGCCTGAACAGGGTCTAATTTTATGAATTTGGCAAATTGCTTCACAGTAAATTGCTCCTTACCTGTTGATTTCACGAATGCCTGAACCCTGAATAATGGATTTTGTTCGTCTATTCCCTGCAATTTATTCCACTTATCTTCGGAGTAATAGTTGTTGCTTTCAAATGTTGCAAAGGTTTCTCTTGCCGGCCCTTTGACTGCTGTGAATTCTATTTTATAATCGTCCAAGTTTGCATAGACTGCTTCGGTGTAAATGTCGATGCAATGGTATGAATCGACCCAAGGAGAAGCAGAAATTCCCTCTTTATAGTCATTAAAGAAAAGATGACGATTGCTTTTATTGAAGTTCAGTTTAGTACTTGGGTGATATATGGAATCGTTGTTTGTATATATCGTTATTTGGCAGTCTTTCGTTATGATACCTTCGCGACTGAAAGGATGCTCTATTGCTTTTGCCCGAATGTAAAGCTTACCTTCTTTGTAGAATCTTAATTCTGCCGGCATCTTTACGTCTCCCGTGCCAAGAAATCTGCCACCTTGCTGAGTGAAACCGCCGACATAATCGACATCAGTGTAGAGATTCTTGATTATTTCTTCCTTTTTATAAGAGTAAAATTTAGGATAACTATCGTCCTTTCCGGCTTTACCATCGCTACACAAGTCTTCAAGACGTCCCAACAGCTTGTGAGAGAAAAATTCTTTGTTTGTGAACTTCACACTGTCGGCATAAATTGCCGCTCTGTTTAATGCCACTGTGTATTTGCCTAATTCAACATATACATCATCACGAGAAAGACCGGTCTTTTCCCAATCGACAACTCCACCATCTCCTTCAAAGCTGTTTTCCATAAGGTAGAATCGCCCTTTCGTTGCATGTATGGTATTCGAATCAGTTATCGTGCCGTAGGACAAGTCTATTTCGGAATTGATGTCGGCATATACTCCTCTTATGCTGTCTTTTCTGAAAACATATCCCCCTGCATCGCCCATATACCAACGAACCGATTTAGATAAATAAAGGAAACCTCCGTCCAAAAGGTTATATGTCGATACGACTGCCTGATTATAGATCTTCAAATTATGCTCTGCAATGTATTCACTCATACCCTTAAGCCATTGATTATAGCTTTCAGGACTTTGATTTGAGGATTGAAAGGCAATCTGTGTTTGAATGAATTCATAGAATCCGCTTCTTGCTCTTGCGTTCTTTTTGAACATCTGTTGTGATAGCCGGACTATGTCTTTGCGATGCTGCATGTTGAAATTATTCCACGCTTGTCGGTATTGCTCAAGAAGAACTTCATATTCTTTTTTCTTGTCTCCTTTTAAGTTGACGTCAGAAAAAATCATTTCATTAAGTTCATCCATATAGGTATCGGGACTTCCTGAAAAGCCCTTAAACCTTTGTGCATTCGAATCAAATATTCCAAACAAGAACACACAACAAAAAAACGCCCAAACTATCTTTCTCATATTTTATTATTTTGTTTTAACCAAACGCATTGCAGCCCAATTATCTTTGATTCTTGATTCTGTCAAAACGAATCCAAATTCCGCACATTTGTTTTCAAGAATTGAAATATCGTTTTCATAAAAGCCGCTAAGGAATAAAACGCCCCCGTTTTTTATGCTTTCGGAATAAATCTCCATATTGTCCAATAATATGTTGCGATTTATGTTTGCTATGAACACATCATAGTCTTCGCCTCCTTTAAGCAAAGATGAGTCTCCCAAAAACACATCTACTTTCACTCCGTTACGTTCTACGTTTTCTTTTGCATTATCTGCCGCCCAACAATCATTGTCTATCGCAACGCAATCGACAGCTCCCATTTTTGCAGCCAAGATTGCCAAAACTCCCGTACCGCATCCCATGTCCATGAGACGCTTTCCTTTGAGCTCTTCGCAAGATAAGAAATCGATTATCAAAGATGTGGTTTGATGATGTGCCGTTCCGAAAGACATTTTCGGCTCTATGACGATGTCATACTTAACCTCATCTTCCAAAGGATTGAAAGGAGGTCGGACAACACAAAAACCGGGAAAAAGAACAGAAGGATAGTTCTTTTCCCATTCGGCATTCCAATCCTTCTGTTCTATTTCTTCCGTATCATATTCTATTTTCAGTCCCTCGACAAAGCCGAATTCGTTTTCGGCAATTGCTTTTACTTGTTCTAACGCAAAACATTCTTCAGGGCAATAAGCTTCAAAACCATCGCTATTGTCAGAAAAGCTATCATAACCACAAGCTATCAAAGCATCTTTGAAGATATCTGCTATCCAAGCATCGTTTTCTGTCCATTGATCTTTGACAGACAAACGTACATTCAATTTTATGTAATTCATAACAATATTAGAAGCTGCGTGCTATTTCGATAAAGTCATTTGCTTTCAAAGCTGCTCCACCTATAAGCCCGCCATCGACATCCGGTTGTGCGAACAAATCTTTTGCATTCTTTGCATTGCAACTTCCTCCGTAAAGAATGGATATCTCTTGTGCAACATCGTCAGAATATTTTTCAGCTAACATTGCTCTAATGAAAGCATGTATTTCTTGTGCTTGTTCTTTTGTTGCAGTTTTTCCTGTACCTATTGCCCAAACAGGCTCGTAAGCGATAACGGTTTTCACGATTTGTTCCGCACTAAGGTGGAATAAGCCTTCTGAAACTTGAGTGCGAATAACATCAAAGTAAGAACCGTTTTCACGATCTTCCAACACCTCTCCCACACACACAATAGGAGTAATCTCGACGCTTAACAATTTATTAACCTTTTCGGCAACATCTTGATTTGTTTCAAAGAAGTATTTGCGTCTTTCGCTGTGTCCTACTATGCAATAGTCCATATTCATCGATTGCAACATAAGAGCTGACACTTCGCCTGTGTAAGCTCCGTTATCGAATCTTGAAACATTTTGAGCTCCGACAAAGAATTCAACATCTTCTGCCGCATCTCCGATCAATTCCAAGTAAGGAAAAGGAGGGCAAACCACTACATCGACATCCGTATTGTCGAATTCTCTCAATCCTTCTGCTATGTCGTTTATCAATTCATCAGCTTCGCTAAATGTCATGTTTGATTTCCAATTACCGGCAACAATATTTCTTCTCATGATTTTTAGATTTTTGTTATACAATATATTATTTCTATCTGCGAAATTACAAATAAAATCTGAAAACACTTTGCATTTGACTGCAATATCTTGATTCGACAACAAATCGGCTTTGATTCATCTTTCGCATTCCGCACTATCTTATAACGAGATTTGGTTTCATTTGTTTTCTAATCACCAAACGCTGTATCAAAAAAAATGCTTGTTGATACTCCCGAGTATCAAGCCTTTGATTTTTTTTGATACTAAGGAAAACGAGCGTCCGACAAAGGTTTTTTCCCCTGCGAACGCTCGGATTATGTTTCTTAAACTTGATTTGAGAAAAACAACTCTTTGTTTCAAAAAAATGAATCTTTGTTTTAATTTACTGAAATCAAGAAACAGAAAATTAAAACAAAGATTCAGAAAAATGTTTCTTCGTTTCGTTAAATCCTTATCTGATAACGATTATCTTTTTGCCGATACAATCCGATTCGTGGCAAAGTCTGACAATGCAAACGCCTGATATGTTTTTGGTAAGTCTTAACTTGATTTGCTCATCCTTGCTTAAAGAATAGCTTTCTTTTGATAGCATTCTTCCATCGTTTGCAATCAATTCGACGCTTGTTTGTCCCGATATGTTGTGAGTGTTGATTACGATTTCGTTGTTTTGAACAAAGGCATCGAAGTCCTCAATCGAGCTTTCTTTTGCAAGTTCGAGTGATGAGTTGTTTTGAGAAAAATCCCATTCTTCAAGTCTTTCAAAAACAACTCTGTTGGCTATGCCTTGCAAGTATTGAGCAACCTCTTGCGAAACGTTGCTTGGTGTCCATGCCTCTTCGATTCGTTCCTTGAAAATAGTCTCATAAAAACAGCAAGCTGCCAAATAGGTTCCGTTTACATTTGGGTGCGAATTGTCAGAAGAGTGTAACACTATTGTGGAATCTGTTGCTATAGACTCCATCCAAGCAGCACCGACCGGCGAAACTTCGGAAGAGAAATCGCGAGCAAACTTCAGGTAGTTGTCTTTCAAACGATTTCCCATTCCTTCAAAGGTACAGAACGGTTCGAAGTAAGGGCAATTCAACGGATCGCCGTATCTGTATCCCCAAGTCATGTAAAAAATCACTCTTACTTCAGGGTTGTGTGCTTTTGCCAAAGAATCGAGTGCTTTTGCATAAGGATAGACTTGAAAATCAAACTGTCCGTCCGGAAAAGCGACCTCTTGGCTTTGACCCTGCAAGACAATAATGTCCCAATTGCCTTGTGCGATTTTGTTTCTCGTATTTTCGTCATTAAAATGTCCTGAGAACCATGTGCCACCCGGCGTTTTGGATTCGTGATATATTGATTTGCCTTGAGATTCTGCTAGATTGGAAATCATAGACGGCAAATCGTTGGTATGTGTGTAGCTATTACCGAGAAATAATATGCGTTTTGTTTCTTGTGAATTGGCATTTGTGCCGACAAACAAGCATAAAAGCATTGCAAAAACTGCGATTGATTTTCTTCTTACTTTGTTTTGTGTTCTCATATTCATATCCAATTATTTTGTAAATCAGAGACAAAAATACGATTTTTTATTGTTTTATTGTCATTTATTAAAAAAAACTTATTTTTGCAAGCTATAAAAACAGGGAATATGAGAAAGATTTTATTGCTTTTGGCTTTTGTTTTCAGCATCTCGTTTGCCAATGCTCAGAAACTTTATGATGAAAAAGCCGATTGGAAAATACAAATGAAGGATGCTGTTGAAAAGGCTGCGAAAGAAGATAAGCATGTATTGATTCAGTTTGGCGGAAATTGGTGTCGTTGGTGTAAGATGTTTGATAGCTTTGTGCAGTCGGATAAAGACTTGAAACAATTGGTCGATAGCAACTTTGTGGTTGTGCATTTGGATTATAAAAAAGATGAAGAATTGCTTCGCTTTACCGATTATGCGGATAGATTTGGTTTCCCCGTACTTCTGATTTATGATAATAAGGGACAGCGTCTGCATACGCAGAGTACAGATCTTCTTGAGCAGGGTGAGGGATATGATAAGAAGAAAGTGATGGGTGTTTTGAGGAATTGGACTCCTAAAGCGACTTCTGGAGCTTTCAAACGTTCGAAATAATTTCGTTATCTTTTCTTTTGTCAGATTATTACACCACCCAAAACAACGGTATCATCGTTTGCGTATGCCACAACGTCTTGTCCTCTCATAGGGGCAAAGACTGCGTTGTCGAAAGTTATGATTGCTTTTATCGATTCTTTGTTTGATGCCGTTGAGTCTTGCGTTTCTTGTTTTGAAAGGCGGATAGAGCCTGTTGTTCCTTCGTCTTTGCCACGTATCTTTATCAAAAATTTTTCGCAATCCTCTATTCGCTTTGCTTGATGTAAGTGCAGGTTGTTTATTTCCACTGTTGAGTGATAGCAATCCGACTTTTGTCCTGCTGTGATGAGGTTTTGGCGGTGGTCGATTGCGGTTACATATAGTTTTTCTTTGGTTTCAAGTCCTTTGTACTGCCCTACGGTATAAAAAGGATAGCCTTTGTGAGTGCCGATTCGCTCTCCCATAGAGTTGATTACCGTTCCGTTTTCGAGAGAACTCAATTCGGGGCATTGTTCCAATAAAAAATCTTTGTAGCTTTTTCCTTGTGTGAAACAAAGACTGTAACTCTCCCTCTGTTTTGCTGTTTTATCGAAACCTTTTTTTGCAGCGTATTCCTTAACATCTTGTTTGCTGATGTCCCCCAAAGGAAACACAAGACGCGATAGCTGTTGCTGATTCAGACGATAAAGCATATACGATTGATCCTTCCAACGGTCTTTTGCCATACGCAAAAGGTAGCTACCGTTTTTTTGAATGATTTCGGCATAATGCCCTGTTGCAATTTTGTTTATTCCTTCTGAATCCGCAAAATCAAGTAAGGCAGGAATCTTCACGCAATGATTGCAATGCGTACAAATATTCGGTGTTCGTGCATTAAGATATTCTTTCTTGAAAGTCTCAATCACGTTTTGTCGAAACTCTTTTTGTATGTTTTTCTCAAAGAACGGAATGTCCAAACTTTTGCAAATGCGTCGCACCTCTTCGAGGTCTTCATTTGATTCGTTCATCTGCAGATGTAAACCTATGACTTGGTAGTCTTTTTGCAAATAAACGGCAGTTGAAAGGCTGTCGACACCTCCGCTGAGTGCGACTACAATACGTTCTTTCATATAAAAGTCGGACTTATTTCTTTTTCTGTCTGTTGGAAAGTACGCTTCTGATTACCTTCAAGCCTTCTTTGTCTGCCATCATCTTGATTCCTGTATCGGGAACAAGAATTACCTGAGACTCTTCCGCATTTGGATTTATCACACTTTTGATAGCATCTACGTTTGCATAGAGATTGTTTTTTTGATTAAGTCTTACGAACATGTCAAGCTCGATGCAATCTAATATTTGTTCGAAATAATTAAAGCAAGTGTGCTTTGTGCCATCGGACATAACGATACAGGTTTGTTTTCCCAAAGGATAGAAGTACGCAATGTCTTTGCTAAGAAGTTTTACATCACCTTTGCGAGTCTTAATCAATATTTGATCCGATACAAGTTCGTTTGCTTTCCATGTTTGTGCACGCAAAACATCTCCTGCTTGATCGTAATAAAACCATTCGCCTTCTTTCTTGTCTTTAATAAACTGTCCTTTGATTTTTATCTTCTTATCGGCATAGTAATTTTTATATTCTCCGTCTCGTTTGTCGTTTTTGTAGGTGAAAGTTTGATAACCGTCTTGGTAAAGGAAGTTGTAATTCTCGCCATTTTTCTTTCCGTTTTTATACATTATTGTTTCCAGAACATTGCCTTTGGTATCCCAGATTGTTTCCAAACCTTCTTTTTGACCATTCTTGTACATTTCTTCGCTGAGCTTCTTTCCGTCTACGGAATAGTAAGACCAAAGACCCTCCTTTTTTTTGTTCAGATAAGAGCCTTCACTCATAACTTGCCCTTTTCGATAATATATTTTTGCATATCCTGTTTTGCAGTCGCCTTTATAGTCAATCGTTTGTTTCAAACTACCATCCTTATTATAGTATTTGAAAGTTCCTTGTTCACAATCGTCTTTGAACGTACCCTCATATTGTTTCTGTCCGTTGGAATAGGTTTTCGACCAATTCCCTTGCTTTTTACCATTCTTGTCTGTAAGATTTTGTGCGTTAAGTCCAAGACTCGCAATCATGCTTATAAGCAATACCAAACTACTTATTCGTGTTATTTTTTTCATATTCTATAAATTTTGCAAATTCCAAAAGATTATTAAATCTGAAGTCTATTCTTTTCGGGTGATTCCTTGCTTCGGTATTTGTATCTGCGATATGAACCGTGTGCATTCCCAATCGTTTGCCGAAAATTAAATCACTGAGAGAATCTCCCACCATTATACTGTCTTTGAAACATATTTGCTTAAACTGTTTCTTTGCTTTCAATCCCATTCCTACAGAAGGCTTCCTATCAAACGGCTTTTCCTTGGTCAAAGAAGGACAATGAAAAATAGCATCCAACTTTCCGCCTGCTCGTTTTATCTCTTCGGTCATTTGTTTCGAAATAATGGCAAATTCTTCTTCGCTCATGATTCCCTTACCTATGCCTTGCTGATTTGTAACTACAACAATTGTGTCAAATAAACGAGAAAAGATCTTGAAAGCTTCAAGAACGCCGTCAATGAACACAAATTCTTCCACATTCTTAACGTATCCGTCTACAATGCGAACGTTAATCACCCCATCTCTATCTAAAAACAAAGTCTTAGCTTGTTGTATCGTTCTCATTTTGTTTTGAAAGATTGAAACAATTCTTCTTCCACGATTTGGCAAATAATGTGTCCGATTGTTATGTGCGACTCTTGTATTCTAGGAGTATCGTTTGAAGGTACGTTTATCAATATATCGCTTATCGAAGCCATCTTTCCACCGCTTTCTCCTGTCATTGCGATTGTTAAAACGCCTTTGCCTTTTGCTGTTTCGAAGGCTTTGAGGACGTTTGCCGAGTTTCCGGAAGTTGATATGCCGACCAAGACATCTCCTTCTTTACAAAAAGCATCCACCTCTCGAGAAAAAATCACATCATACGCATAATCGTTTGCCACAGCTGTGATATAAGAGGTGTTTACGTGCAAAGCCTCAGCTGCTAACGGCGGACGGTCGAAATAAAACCTGCCTGAAAGTTCTGCAGCCAAATGTTGAGCATCTGCCGCACTGCCTCCGTTGCCGCAAAAAAAGACTCTGCCACCTTGTTTGTAAGTTTTGATAATCAATTCTGCTGCTTCGTTAATTTTAATAAGCAGATTCGCATCGTTTAATATGCGTTCCTTGACATCTATGCTTGATTTAATTATGTTTGATATCCTCATTATTCGATTTGAAATTAAGTTCTTCTTCTATCAAATAGTGGTTTCTTGTAGGAGAATTGCGTCCTATCAGTTCTGCAATAAAACCAGTCAAAAACAATTGAGTACCCAATATGATAGTACATAAAGATAAGTAGAAGTATGGCGAATCGGTAACCAATCGCATCACCTCTCCGTTCGATACTGCTATGAGTTTTTGAACTCCCAAGACGATTGCCGATATTATTCCCACAAAAAACATAAGGCTGCCCAATAATCCGAAAAAGTGCATTGGCTTTTTACCAAACTTGGATACAAACATTATTGACATCAAATCTAAGTATCCGTTCACAAATCGATTCATTCCGAACTTGGAAACGCCAAATTCTCTTTTTCTATGCTTTACAACCTTTTCTCCTATCTTTGAAAAGCCTGCCCATTTGGCTATTATCGGAATATATCTGTGCATTTCGCCATACACTTCTATCGATTTTACAACCTTTTTCTTGTATGCTTTCAATCCGCAGTTGAAGTCGTGCAGTTTTATTCCCGAAAGCCATCTTGTGGTTGCATTATACAATTTTGAAGGTATGTTTTTTGCCAATGTGGAATCATATCTTACCTTTTTCCATCCTGAAACCAAATCATAGCCGTCTTGTTTTATCATACGGAACAAATCAGGTATTTCATCTGGACTGTCTTGCAAATCTGCATCCATTGTAATCACTACATCACCTTCTGCATGCTCAAATCCGACATTAAGAGCTGCCGATTTGCCATAGTTACGGCGAAACTTGATTCCTCGTATGCAAGGATTGTTTTCAGATAATCCCTCTATAACTTTCCAAGAATCGTCTTTGCTTCCGTCATCAACCATGATTATTTCATATGACAGAGAATTTTCTTTCATAACTCGGTCTATCCATTCGGATAACTTCGCAAGCGATTCTTCTTCGTTGAATAGTGGTACTATGACAGATATATCCATAATGTTGTTTTTGCGTTTTTATTCGTGCTTTTTGATGACTTGGCTATTGGTTTTGATTTTCTTCTTCTTTGTTCTCATTCTTTGGAACGTTGTTCGCATCTTTGTCAAAATTGAATTGCGGAGTGTTGTTTCTCGTAAAGACAAAACTGATAAAGAGTGCATAAAAGAAGTTTCCTACAAAATCAAAAAAGAAGCTGGTAAACAAAAAAGAAATCTGTATAGCGGAATACACTTTCTCGTTTGTAAGAAACTCTGTGTCCATTCCGTTTTGGTCCATCATCGTTGCCATTTGATTAACTGCATCTTGTAAGAGTGTCGGATCGAGTTTCGCAATAAGGACAAAATAAAACAATGCAAAGAATGCGGACATTACCAATGATATTATGGTTAATAATCCCAATGCTTTGCCGAAGGTAACCGATGAGGTGGCAATATTTCTTTTGTATTTGGTCAATGCGTACATCAAAGCAAAGACTACGAAAAACGAATACAAAAGTGTTTGAAAGAAATTGCCCGAAAAATGCAACCATTGGCTCAATACTTGATAAAGGAACACCACGCTACCAAAAATGGAGCCCCAATAGAATGCAAACTTAGCAAGACTTGGTTTCTTAATTTCTTCGTTCATTTGTTTTAATCCTTATTTGTCAACCATTAAACTCAATCACCACCCTGTTTATTATGATAAGACGGCAATAAAAAGTCACAATTTCAAATAATCACCTGCAAAGGTACGATTTTTATGTAGAAAACACACTCTTATTTTGAAAAAACGCTGTTTTGTCTCTGCAAAAGCACAAAATATGTTAAATCACGGATTTAATTATTCTTAAAAACGCAGAAAACTTTTTTTGTTTCAAAAGTTTTGTGTACTTTTGCACCCGTTTTTTCTCAAAAAAGGTGTAAAGCGAATCTTTAATTCATTTTTTTCTTTCTTGAAAAGAATTTTCTGAAACAAAGAAAGAAAAAAATAAAACAAAGAAAGAGAATAGCATCTTCAAATAATTGAAAAGCAAATGGTTAAAGAGGATATAATAAAGAGTGCTTTGGATTTGTTTCTTGCAAAAAGGTCTTGCAAGAATGTTACAATGGATGAGATTGCTTCTGAATTGGCTATTTCTAAACGAACATTGTATGAACACTTTGAAAATAAGAAAGCATTGATTTTGGAATGTATGAATCTGGCTACAAATGATGTGTACCACAAATGCGAAGAGATGAAGAGTGAATCGAAACATGCATTCGATTATTTCTTCAGAAGCATTGGTGTAATACAATCCGGACTTAAAGAAGTTGCAATATTGGCGAATGAAATCAAAAAAGTGTATCCCGAAATATTCAAACAAATAGTTTCTTCGCACGTTATATTTGCTAAAACCAATACAACATTCTTCTTTAACAAGGCTAAGCAAGATGGATTCATAAGAGATGATATTGATGAACAGTTTTTCATCAGCATGATGGAGATGAACATGGTTCATTCTTCCGATTCGGAGTTTTTGAACAAAAATAGAAATTTCGGAGAAGACAACATAAAAATCAAAGTCTTCTACACAATAATACGAGGTATCTCTTCCGTTAAAGGGGTCGAGTATATAGATGAGGTGATTAAAAATAAAGAATTACAGAATACAAATAATTTACAGCAAAATGAGAAAGAATGTTTTTTCAAAGATTAAAAGAGTGTCTTTTCTTGTTTGTTTGTTAGGAGTTTTTCAGACAGGGTACTCCCAACAAGCCAATCAGGAGCCACTGAACTTGGATTTGACCACTGCTCTCAAGATTGCTCACGACAACAATCCGACAATAAAAATTGCAGAGTTGGAAATACAAAGAGTCGACTACAGCAAGAAAGAAGCTATGGGGAATCTGTTGCCGTCATTGTCTGCTTCGGGACAATATACCAACAGCATAATGAAATCGGTCATGTTTATGCCGGAGAGTTTCTCTGCAATGATGGGCGGGCAAAAGTATATGGAGATAGGTTATAAAAATTCATATACAGGAACTGTGTCTGCAGCCTTGCCATTAGTCAATTTCTCACTTTGGGAGCAAATAAAATCCAAACAAAATGAGATTGACTTGATTTTGGAAAAAGCAAGAGCGAGCAAGATCGACATGACAAAACAAGTGAAAGACGCTTATTTTGCAGTGCTTTTGGCAAAGAATAGTTTGAAAGTTTTAGAGAGAAGCATAAACAATGCAAAAGAAACTTTGAAAACAACAGAAACAAGTTTTGAGCAAGGAGTTGTATCGGAATATGACCTAATCCGTGCAAAGGTTCAAGTAAACAATCTGAACCCTACCTATATCTCTGCAAAGAATGGCTTAGAGCTTGCAATACTTCAATTAAAGATGATTTTGTCTTTGCCACAGGATCAAGAGATTGTTTTTGTTGAAAACTTAGAAGACTTTTCCGATAGAATAATATCCGTATCGGCTGCAGAGAGTGAGAGAGCTGCTAACAACAATTCTGATATAAGACAATTGGATTTGAATATAGTAAGCTTGAAACATAGTCTCAGAATGATAAACAGTCAACATTTGCCTTCGTTGTCTGCATTTGGTCAATATTCTTACCAAACACAATCAGATGATTTCAAGTTTGCAGATTACAATTGGGTGGGAAGTGCGGCTGTAGGTTTGCAATTGAGCATACCCATCTTTAATGGAAGAACGGTAGTTAATAAAGCGAAACAATTAAAGATTAGTTTGCAGGAGTTGGAGTTGCAAAAACAATACGCTGCCGATGGAATAGAATTACAAATTCAATCTGCAATCAACAGCATGAAAGCTGCACAAGAGCAGTTGTTGGTAAACAAAGATGCGATCAATCAAGCAGAAAGAGGATATGAAATTGCAAAGGTAAGGTATCAAACAGGTACAGGTACAATACTTGAATTGAACGATAGTGAACTATCGATGACTCAAGCAAATCTTAATTACCAACAATCGTTGTATGATTTCTTGACGGCACAAACAAATTTGGAAAAAGTATTAGGTAGGGAATAAGTAATAGTATAAAAGAATATAAAACAAAGATAGGAATATATGAAAAGAATGATTTACTTGGCTGTATTGGCACCAATGATGATGATAGGATGTTCAAAAAAACAGGACACGGCCACAGCAAACAAAGAAGAGATAAGCAATGTCAAAATAGAAGTTGCAAAAAGCGAAGAGATAGATAGAATATATGAATTTTCATCAACAGTAGATGCTGAGGTGAAAAACTACATCACTTCGGCAGGAGGAACACGTATCGAACGTATTATGGTAGAGGTTGGAGACAGAGTAAGAAAAGGTCAACAGCTTGTAAAGATGGAAAGCACCAACTTGATAACTACTTTGGCTCAATTGGAGAACCTTAAAACCGAATTGGAAAGAATGAAGGCTCTTTACGCATCTGGCGGTGTTAGCAAGCAACAATTAGATCAGCTTCAAGTACAATACGACGTTGCAAAAAAGAGTGCGGATAACCTAAAGGAGAATATCTATCTTACATCTCCAATCGATGGTGTTGTAACGATGAGAAATTTTGATAATGGCGACGTTGCTGCAACACAACCAATATTGCAAGTTATGAAAATCAACCCTGTGAAAATCAAAATCAACATTTCTGAAAGTTTTTACACAAAAGTTAAGGTTGGAATGGCGGTTAAGCTAAAGACAGAAATATTTGAGGACGAGGAATTCACAGGTAAAATATCTATAATCTATCCTACAATCGATCCGGCTACAAGAACATTTACTTGCGAGATTAAGATAAACAATGCAAACAACAAACTGAAACCTGGAATGTTTGGAAGGGTAGAATTGAATCTTGGAAAGGCTAATACCATTCTTGTGTCTGATAAAGCGGTTGTTAAACAATCAGGTTCAAATGATAGATTCGTATATGTAGAAAAAGACGGTGTTGTAGAGTATCGAAAAGTTGAGGTTGGCAGACGTCTTGGCGATAAATTTGAAGTAATAAACGGAGTGAGCGAAGGAGAGAATGTTGTCATAACAGGACAAACCAAATTGTTGGATGGCTCAAAGGTTAAAGTAATAAAGTAAGACATTAAAGCAGAATAAACATGAAATTGTATGAATCATCGGTAAAGAAGCCGATAACAACGTCGCTGATTTTTATAGCGATAATTGTTTTAGGTCTCTTTTCGTTAAGCAAGCTCTCTATCGACCAAATGCCGGAGATAGAGATGAATACGGCGATTGTTTTGGTGACATATCCCGGTGCAAGTGCGGAAGATGTTGAGAATAACGTAGTCAAACCATTGGAAAGTGCGTTAAGTACGGTCAGTGATTTGAAAAAATTGACTTCAACTTCGAAAGAGAATACTGCGATTGTAAGTGTAGAATTTAATTGGGGAATCGATCTTGACGATGCTGTGAATGACATGCGAGATAAGATAGAAATGATAAAAAGTTTCTTGCCTGACGGTTGTTCAAACCCAATGATATTGAAGCTATCGACTGATATGATGCCGATAACCATTATTTCGGCAACAGCAGACGAAAGTACGGCGGCTCTTTACAAGATTTTGGATGATGGAGTTGCCAATCCGCTTAATCGAATCAATGGAGTAGGTTCTGTTTCTATTTCGGGAGCGCCAAAAAGAGAGATAGTAATCAACTGTGATCCTACAAAGTTGGAAGCATACAATCTTACGGTGGAGCAAATCGGCTCAATGATTGCCTACGAAAACGTAAGCACACCGGGCGGTAGCATAGACGTCGGCTCGCAAACTTATTCCCTTCGTATGGAAGGAGAATTGAAAGAAAGTCAAGAGTTGAATGATATAGTCGTGGCAAACTATGGCGGAAAGACAATCTTCTTAAAGGATGTCGCAACGGTGAGAGACTCTGTTCAAGAAAAGGCCCAAGAAAGTTTTGTCAATGGAAGAAAAGGTGCAACCATAGTTGTACAAAAACAAACTGGTGCAAACTCTGTCGATGTGATGGAAAAAATCCGTGCAGAGTTGCCAAAAATCCAAAAGAATCTGCCAAAAGACATTCAACTTCAGGAGGTGATGAACACGACCGACAACATAGAAAATTCGATTGCATCTTTGGTTGAGACATTCGTATTGGCGTGTTTGTTTGTCGTGATAGTGGTTTTGTTTTTCCTTGGAGAGTGGCGTGCAACCATTATTATCATGGTAACAATTCCGGTTGCATTGATAGCATCCTTTATTTACCTATTCATAACAGGCAATACGATAAACATCATTTCGCTTTCGTCCATATCCATTGCCCTTGGTATGGTGGTCGATGATGCGATTGTGGTGCTGGAAAACGTAACGACACATATAGAACGAGGAAGTAAACCAAGAGAAGCCGCAATCTACGGAACGAATGAAGTAGGTGTGGCCGTAATTGCAACAACCCTTACATTGTTAGCCGTATTCTTCCCATTCACTATGATGGGCGGTATGGCAGGTATTATGTTCAAGCAATTAGGTTGGATGATCTGTATCATAATGATAGTATCCACCGTATCGGCTCTTTCATTGACACCTATGATGTGTTCATTGCTGTTAAAGAGAGAAAAAGATAAAAAGCATAGTAAAGTATTCAACACAATATATCTTCCGATCAAGAGAGGTTTGGATAAATTGGACGATGGATATGAAAAATTGCTCACATGGTCTGTAAGACATAAAACCATAACAATATGTATTGCAGTAGCAATGTTTGTAGGCTCGCTTTTACTTGCAGGAACAATCGGAAGCGAATTCATACCTGCATCGGACAATGGTCAAATCACCGGTAATTTGGAACTACCTGCCGGAGCGAATGTTGAAAGGACAAAAGAGATTGCAAAGAGATTGGAAAACAAAATCAAGAAAGATTTTCCTGAAGTCAAGACTTTCACCTACACCGTCGGCGTTCCGGGAGATGATGACGACAACTCATTTGCCATGATGAACACTTCAGGAAGCAACTACATGAGTTTCCGTGTCAGATTGAAAGATTTGGAAGACAGAAAGAAAGACATGTTCCAAATAGCCGATGAATTAAGACAGGAAATCGGCACATACACCGAAGTGAAAAAGTATTCCGTTTCTGCAGGAGGCGGAGGCGGAATGACGTCAGGAAGTACAATCAATGTCGAAATCTTCGGATATGATTTTGAAACAACGGAAAATTTGGCTTATACTTTGAAAGAAAAGATGGAAAAGATGGAAGGATTGAAAGATGTTCTTGTTGACAGAGAAGATTACCGTCCTCAATTCCAAATAGACTTCGATAGAGAGAAATTAGCCTTGAGCGGATTGAACGTAGCCACTGCTTCGACCTACGTGCGTAACAGAATGAACGGAATGACTGCCTCAGTCTTCAGAGAAGATGGAGAAGAATACAAGATAAAAGTAAGAAACGACATCGACCATCGTCAATCCATCGAAGACATTGAAAACATCCTTATCTACAACAACCAAGGCAGAGCAGTGAGACTTTCAGAAGTCGCACAAGTTGTTGAAAGAGAAGCACCGCCTTCAATCAAGCGTCAAGACAGAGAAAGAGTCATAAAAGTAACTGCAACACTTTACGGAACAACTCTTGACGTTGCGGCAGCCAATATTCAAGCCGAACTTGACAAAATGGACATTCCAACCGAAATAGGTACAAAGATAGGCGGTTCGATCGAAGATCAACAAGAATCTTTCTCAGATATGGGAGTTTTGTTGATACTTATATTGATGCTTGTTTACATTGTGATGGCGGCACAATTCGAATCATTGCGTTATCCGTTCATCATAATGTTCTCGATTCCGTTTGCATTTGTCGGACTCATACTTTCATTGTTCCTGACCGGCATTTCCATCAACCTTATGAGCCTTATCGGAGGAGTGATGCTTGTAGGTATAGTGGTTAAGAACGGTATCGTGCTTGTTGACTACATAAACCTTAACCGCGAAAGAGGAATGGGTATCTCGCAAGCAGTTATCTTGGGTGGAAAGTCAAGACTTCGTCCGGTACTCATGACATCGCTTACAACCATTCTTGGTATGGTGCCTATGAGTCTTGGAATCGGAGAAGGTAGTGAGTTGTGGCAACCGATGGGAGTCGCAATTGTCGGCGGTCTTACAGTGTCCACACTCGTTACATTGGTGATTATACCCGTTGTTTACTGCGTATTCGCTTCACGAGAAGTCAAATCATACAGAAAAAAGCACGCATTCAGATTTAATAACAGAACAATAAAAGCATAAAACCAAGATGAAAGCAGCATTCATAGCATATAATCAAGCCCATGTAGAAGAAGTGGAGAACATATTGCACCAATTGTCAATCCGAGGCTTCACTCGCTGGCAGGATATTCAAGGAAGAGGAACCAAGAACGGCGAACCGCATTTGGGAACTCACGCCTGGCCGGCAAAAAATATGGCAACGCTTTGCGTAGTCGATGATTACATTGCACCGATATTGAAGAAAAGACTACAAGCACTTGACCACCAAGCCCCTGAACAAGGTTTGAGAGTGTTCTTTTGGGAGATTATTGATGTATAACAGCTAAATACTAAAATCATTTCAGCAAATAAGCGGACGGAATCAACGATTTCTGTCCGCTTTTTTTATTTTGCAAAATCGTTTCTTTGATTCGGAAAATCCATGCTTGATTTTAGGAAAATGAAACAAAGAAACAATCCGACGAAACAAAGAAAGAAAAAATTAAAACAAAGAAACAAAAAATGCAACGGCTGTTTCCGATTAATCGAAAACAGCCGTTGCGTCTTTTTATTTTTGATGAATTTATTCCGAAACAGGATTTGCGACAGTATCTTTTTCTTTGATAACGTATATATCTTCATTATCTTTTTTCATCATATACTTTTCTCTGCCGAATCTCTCAAGTGTTTTGATATCTTTTTGAAGTTCCAAAATTCTTAGGCTGTCCGACTTGATTTCTTGTTTGATAGAATCTCTTCTATTTTCCAATTCGTGCAGTTGTTTTCTCAATTTGTTATGATAAATGATATTATAACCGGGGGTAGATAAGATAAGGATTGCGAAAACCAAAGCCGCAATCAAGTACTTATTCTTTATGATTTTGAAAAACTTCGTTTGCTTAAATTCAGAAAACGTCATACCTTATATAATCTTCTTATCGTACAAATCAATCAAAGTCTCACCATTTGTAAGCCAATAAGTATTCAAACCAACCTTTGATGCACCCTCCAAATGTTGCTTGCTGTCATCTATAAACAAAGTCTCTTCAGCTTCTATTCCTGCTTGCTCCAACACATATTTGAAACTTTCGGGATGAGGTTTGCGATGATGAATTTCATTTGAGAAGAATGCTTTGTCGAATACGCAGTTAAACAAATCGAAACCAAGTTGGCGTTCAAATTCTTTTTTGAGATATTCGATGTGAAGAACGTTTGTATTTGAGAAAAGGAAGAGACGATATTTCAACTTTAAGATTCCCAACAACTGAATAACATCTCGAGGAATTTCAAGTATCATCGAAAACCATGCTTTGTCGATTTGCTCATCCGAAAGCTCTTTTCCAACTAATTTTCTAACACCATCTCTGAATTCTTCCGCAGAACATTTCCCTTCTTCAAACAAATCGATTATTTCAACTTGCTTTGCTTGAGTGTAAACCTTGTCAAAATTCTCTATTCCGTAGGATTTGAACGTCTCAATCACTTTTTGGTAGCTCACATCCAAGATTACGCCACCCATATCCAACAATAAATTCTTTATCATGCCTTTTTCTCTGTTTTTATTCTTCGTTTTTTCTATAATGATTCCAGCCCTGAGCCTTCAAAGCTATAGTTGTGTTTTGCGGAGTTACCAAATTGCACCCCATAGACTTGTCAGTGATATGTCCGATTATATGAATGTTTTCGTTATCCTTTATCTTGTCGTAATCACTCTGAGATATGGTAAACAATAACTCATAATCCTCTCCACCGTTCAAGGCTCCCGTGTCGGCAAGTATCTTAAACTCTTCATAAACCTTCGAAGTCCTGTAGTCAATCGGCAATCTGTCGATGTAAATTTCGCACCCAACGTCCGATTGTTTGCAGATATGTAACATTTCCGAAGCAAGACCGTCCGAAATATCAATCATCGAAGTTGGTATAATAGAGTTCTGTTCAAGAAAGTCAATCGTTCGCTTTCCAGCTTCGGGTTTCAGTTGTCGTCCCACAACATATTCGTATTCTTGAAGCTCAGGTTGCATTTTCGGATTGGCTAACCATGCAGCTTTTTCCCTTTGCAAAACCAACAAACCTGCATATGCCGCACCCAAATTACCGCTTACGCAAATCAAATCGTGCACCTTTGCACCGCTTCTTTTGACAACCTTTTCTTTTTCGACATCTCCGATAACGGTAATCGAGATAAACATTCCTCCCTTGCTGCTTGTAGTATCTCCTCCAACCAAATCCACGCCGTATTTCTCACATGCCAATCTCATACCTGCGTATAATTCTTCCAAGGCTTCAACCGAATAACGATTACTTACCGCAAGCGAAACCACAATCTGTCGAGGACGTCCGTTCATTGCGTAAATGTCCGAAAAATTTACCACACAAGCTTTGTAACCCAAGTGTTTGAGCGGAGTATATACCATATCGAAATGCACACCTTCGGCTAAAGCATCAGTAGATACCAAAACCATCTTATCACCGTAATACATACAAGCCGCATCATCTCCAATTTTCATCAGCGTGCTTTCATTTCTAATCTCACATTCAGGATTCAGCCTGTCGATCAAGCCGAATTCGCCCAATTCTTCCAATTCCGTACGTTCGCTCATTACATAATAAATTTGTGTTTGCAAAGATAGTGAAAATCCTAAAGCCGTTTCATTAATCCCTAAAAAGTTTCCATTCTTTCTGTAAATCAGGAAAAAATCTCCAAAGTCAGCATTAAAAATTTCCCGCTTGTTGATACGATTTGTTTCAATAAGTGAAACACTTTGTTTCACCAAAGAAAACACTTTGTTTCACGAAGAGAAACACTCTGTTTCTTCAAGAGAAACACATTGTTTCACAAAGAGAAACAGATTCGGAAACGTCTCCGCAAATTTCGCAAAAGAAGATTGTTTGTGGTTTAGGGAAGAATGGTTAATGTTTAAGGAGGAATGGTTAAAAGTATTTCTCCTTTCAACTTTAATCCTTCAACCTTCAACTATTCTCTTTTGACCTTAAACTTTCATCCTTAAACTTTAAACTTCAGTCAAACAGCCTTTGCGTTCTTTGCGACTTTGCGGGATATAATTTTGTAGGTTTATGAAAGTTTTTTATCTTTGCAATCGGAGAGCGGAACAAGGCTTTCAAGTTTTTAACCCTTTGAAAAGGAGGAATACAAGGAGACAAAGAATAAATTACACTGAGACTTAGCAATTTAATTGTAACATATTAAAGCGTTTTTACTTATACTAAGACGTACGAAATCTGGAAAATTTCATACAAATCAGTCAATAGATAAGCTGAAAATGCTCACGATGATTCTTCGTGGGCTTTTCTTATTTCAGTACAAGGTAGTTTCGAGAACCTCAGATTATGATAGGAAAAATGTCCCACGCTTTTTTATTTAATTTAATCAAAAGAAAAACAATTTGAAATGCCTTTGGGACATAGGCAGAGTAAGAAAAAAGATAGTAAAATGAGAAAGACAACATTTTTAACATCGATTGCGATTTTTGTCGCTTTGTTTATGAATTTCGGAACGCTTTTTGCTCAAAGCGACTCGATTTTAGTAAAAATTAAAACGGATTTCAAACAAATTAAAATGATGAAGGGACATCACAAAAACGTTACTTCGGTCAGTTGCAGTCCCGACGGAAAATATGTATTGAGCGGTTCGACCGATTCAACCCTTATTTTATGGAATCCGAAGAGCGGTGCAAGACTCAATCCATTGAAAGGACATAATTCTTTCGTCGAATGTGTCAGCTGGAGTCCCGATGGAACACGTTTTGCGAGCGGTTCATTGAACGGAGGCGTTATTATATGGGATGCAAACAGTCTTTTAAGAGTTCGAACCTTGAAAGGACATACCTTCGGCGTTGAATCGATTTGTTGGAGTCCCGACGGAAAATATTTAGCAAGCGGAGCATCGGACGAAACCATTGTTATATGGGATGTAAATAGCGGTGCAAAACACAGAATCTTGGAAGGACATGAAAAAACCGTTACTTCGGTCAGCTGGAGTCCCGACGGAAAATATTTGGCGAGCGGTTCAAAGGACAGAACCATTGTTATATGGGACGTGAACAGCGGACAGAAAGTCAAAACCTTGCAAGGACATACGAAAAACGTCAATTCGGTTTGTTGGAGTCCCGACGGAAAATATTTGGCGAGCGGTTCAAGAGATAAAACCGTTATCGTATGGGATGCAACCGGCGGAGCAATACTCCAAACTATGAAAGGACACTCCTTTGGCGTCAATTGCGTAAGCTGGAGTCCCGATGGAAAATATTTGGCAAGTGCCTCGTGGGACATGAGCATTGTTCTATGGAATCCGAACAACGGAAAAAATCTCCAAACCTTGAAAGGACATAGCTTTAGCGTCGAATCACTTTGTTGGACTCCCGATGGCAAATATCTGATAAGCGGAGCAGGAGATCAAACCGTCAGAATATGGAGCGAAGAAACCGAATACATTTATAGAGATGTGCCGTTTCCGGACAGAAAACCTGTAAGAGATGTAGTAACCACCGAAAACAAACCCGAAACCGGCGTTGAAACAGATCAAGCTCAAATTGAAAAACCCGCAAAGAAAGTTATCAAAAAATCAATTGAGAAAACCGAGGAAGAAATCCTTATTAAAGAATACGACCAACAAGGAAAACTTATTAAAATGACAAAGATTGGTTGTCCCGATTGCAAAGCTCGCGAATTTAATTTTAAGGATGGAAAAATTATCTCTGCGACAAAATTTGACGGACTTTGTTATCTACTTTCTATAGATAAGAATAAAAATACTGTAACTTATGATTGTAATGCTTCAGTAGTTATTGAGTTTACTGAATTCGGTATAAAAAAGATTACAGAGACAACGTTCGAAGAAGGAACTTTTGTTACATCGTATGAATACAACGAAAATGGATTGTTGATAAAAAGAGTAAGTAACGATTGGAAAGGAACAATAACTTATACCTACGATGTAATGAGCCAAGATTGGACAAAGAGAACGGGAACCGACGATCAAGGAAACAAAACCGTTACTACACGCACGGTAGAGTATTGGTAGAATATTCCCAAAAGCCAATAGCTAAAAGCCAAGGTAAAAAGAAAAACAGCCAAAGTAAAGAAAAACGAGCGTAAGTCTTGATTTGATTCGGACGAACGCTCGTTTTGTTTTTGTGAATCTTGATTTCAGAAAATTAAAACTTTGTTTGAGTTTTTTCTTTCTTTGAAATAATCTCTCTAATAGGTTAAAGCAAATTTTAGTCCCACGGCTTCGGAAATTAAAATAAAGGTAGAGAGTTGCATATCGGTTTCTCCTTTTTCTAACATTGCGATATACTCACGCTTTTTGCCGATTTTCTCTGCTAATTGTTGTTGTGTGATTCCTGCTGCTTTGCGAGCATTTTTCAAAACCTCAGCATAGTACCACGCACGAGCCTTTGCGTCAAATTCATCTCTTGAAACGCTCCCCTTTTCCCCATATTGCTCAACCAAAACCTCCTCAAAAGTAGGAAGATTCTTTAATTTCTCGCTGTTAATCTTTGCCCTCATCGCTTAATGTGTTTAATATTTGTTTTGCTTTCTCTATTTCTTTCTTGTAATCCTTTGTTGATTTCTTTATAAAACCATTTAAAAGAAGTATTTCTTTTGCTTCAATGAAATTTTCGTGGTCAATCGTAAATAAAATTACTCTATATTCGTTGCCAACTGAAATACGCAATTCGTAAAAGTCTGTATCAATAAGTTTTTTTACTAATTTAGTGTTTACAACTCTTATTTCTGCTAAAACGTTCATTGCATATTGTACTTTATTCTGAACATTCGCAGGCAAAGAACTGTAAAACTCGTCAAATTCTACGCTTCTGATTAAATTTCTCATAATGCAAAAGTAAGATATTTATTACTTTTAACGAAATATTTAATGATTTTATTTTGTAATTCAAAAGAAAAACGAGCGTAAGTCTTGATTTGATTCAGACGAACGCTCGTTTGATTTTTATACCAATAGCAATAGAAAAACGGGAATGAAGTCTTGCGAATCTTCATTCCCGTTTTCGTTGTTTTTATATTTGAATCAGAACTTAGAATCTTATGGCGTATGTTGCCTGAATCAAGTGATTCATCTTCGAAATCTTTGCAATCGCTCCGTCATAGAATTGATAATTTCTATTACCCGAGATATTGGCGTACGCAACGTCGAAAGAATTGTTCTTGTTCTTGTAACCGAAACCAAAACTCAAGGTATTCATAGCTGCATCGTTCGGTTCGTTGTATGGATTTGTCATCAAAGAATATCCTGCTCTCAAAGCAATCATACCAAGTTTCAATTCTCCTCCCAAACGCACCGTATGAGCGGCACGGAATAACGATTCGACAAGATTATTCATATTTGTCTCGTACAGCAAATCGTTTTCAAATCCATAACTCATTGCACTGTAATCCGCAAATTCATAATCCGCACTTATCGTTCCTCCTAATGCTGTCTTGTTGCTTCCCAATACAACAGCCATACTTCCTAAGAATCTGAAAGGACTTTGCATTGCATAATCGAGTGTAGGTGCTACCGTTCCCGATGCCTTATTGTAGAGAACCTCTGAGCAATAGTTGTCGGTGATTTGATAATATGTCGGAGTGTGTATTGCTGCTCCCAATCTGAGAGCATTAAACGGTTTGTAGATTACACCTGCCTTTAGATTGATTCCTGCTGCTGACAATTCTTGTATTTCATTGTATGTGTAGTATCCGTTATCGTTTCCTGCGGCATCGTATCTTGTTTCGGCAAAAGAACTAACGCTTTTGTAATATGCAAAAGGCACTCCCATCGTTGCACCGAAATAGATTTTGTCATCAACATTCCCACTGATAGAAAAAGAAAGTTCGTTGATGTATCCCGATTCCTTTATCGATTTTATTTGAGAAAATGTTCCGCTTTCATAGATTGAAGACAGATAGTTGTTTGAATCCAAATCGACAACTCCTGCTCTTATGAAATCGTTTTCAGCATCTTGAGCATCGATAATAGCGTCGATTACTACGTCATTAACAAACGAAGATGTCAAATCTTCTCTATGCATGGTCATTCTGTTGGAGAAGTTTTTCAAACGATTGATTCCAAACGACAATTGTACATATTTCAATCCTTTGTCTCCGGTTTTCATCGTTCCAATCAAACCGAAATTTCCGTAATTAAAACTTGTTCTGCTTGCATCATTAACAAGAGCATCTCCATCGGTGAAATTGAAATTCAATCCCGCAGAAAAACTCATCTCACTCTTTTTGAATAGACCTAAACCTGCAGGATTGTAATGTGAAGCCATGATATCTCCACCCACTGCACCGATTGCTCCAGAGCGAGCTATGTAATTTGCAGTTCCATTAAGACCGTATTGACTCATAAAAAGAGAATAATCCGGAGAAACCTGTGCTGTGATTCCACAAAACGAGAATACAGACAACGCTAACAAAAATATCTTTTTCATATTCTTTATGTTTTTGACTTATTATACTATTATTATCTTCTCATTGAACGTCCTGAACTGCTTGATGATGAAGAGCGAGAACCTGTTCCCATACTTCTTCCGCTGCTACTTCTTGATGGAGATGAGAATGAACGACTGCTACTTGAAGAACGGTAAGAACTTCTGTTGTATGAACGATTCGCATCTCTGTTATAAGAACCTCTGTTAGATGAACGATTGATTTGCCTATTTGTTTTCGAAGAAGATGAAGAAATTCTCTTTCTTTGTGTAGGCGGATTGTAGTTATTGTGCTTCTTTTGTGAAGTATTGGTTAGTTTATTCGTTCTATTATCCGCAGGTCGCTTCATATCCGATGATACTTTCGCAGATGAAAGACGTGCAGGTTTTGACAATGGATTCTGTTTCGAAGTAATTGTAGGCTTAGATGCAGGATTCTTTGACAAGGTTCCTTTTGACAAATTGTTGTTTGTAGTATTCAATCCTCTGACTAACTTGCTTCCTTCAATCTTTCCTGCAGTAGAGATTCCCTTTGTTGATCGTGTTATATAGCCTTGCCCTGTTGATACTCCCCTATATAGGTTTGAATTGTGGTCATGGCTGTTGTAGTAGCATATATCGTGGTGATGGTGGTGCCAATGATGATGATGGCAATAGTGATTATGATACCAATATGGAGAATGCCAAGACCAGTAGAACGGATCATACCAACGGTGATAGTAAGAAGGATACCACCAGCTGTAACCTAAGTAAATTGATGTTCCCCAATAGAAAGGATCGTATGTGTACCAATATAGATTTGTGTAATAGTCGGAATAATAGTCCGAATACAAGAATGGCGAGTGAAATCTGCGGATTCTTGCACTGTAAGCATAATCATAATAATCATCTTGCTCATATTCGCTGTATCCATAATCAGCTTCGACCAACGAAGAGTCTGATTCGACTTGAGCATTTGCAGATTCATTCTCACCGATTGCTTCGCGGTAAGAACGAACTTGTTTTTTGTAATTAGGATCTTGATAGACGTAATTTGTGGATTTTGAAACGGTTTCGCTTTTCAAATATTCATCATCATCGGAAGTAGAATAGACATCATCATAGCTTATTCCGCTGATTGAAACACCACAAGAAGAAAACATGGTTCCTACAATTGCAAGAAGAACAAAAAGCAAAAAGTTCTTCTTAATTAAATTCCTGATTTCCATATTACCACTTATTATTTTATTACTTCAAAAAATATTTTTGTACTTTTGCAAAGAATTTACAAATAGCAAAGATACTATTTTTTTTCATTCTTACAATTAGTAAGACTTTATAAAGAGATAAAAGTTTAATTGATATGGCAAAAGATTTTGTAAAACGCTCAGAAAATTACTCAGAGTGGTACAATGAATTGGTTGTTAGAGCAGACTTGGCAGAGAATTCATCTGTCAGAGGTTGCATGGTAATAAAACCATACGGATATGCAATTTGGGAAAAGATGCAATCGGCTTTGGATAGTATGTTTAAGGCAACAGGACATCAAAACGCATATTTCCCTTTGTTTATTCCAAAATCTTTCTTCGAAAAAGAAGCAGAGCATGTTGAAGGATTCGCAAAAGAATGTGCGGTTGTAACTCACCACAGATTGAAACCGCGTCGTGATGGTGCAGCAGGACTGGAGCCGGATCCCGATGCAAGATTGGAAGAAGAGCTTATAGTAAGACCGACTTCGGAAACGATTATTTGGGATACCTATAAAAGATGGATAGAATCGTATAGAGACTTACCTATTCTTTGTAATCAATGGGCGAATGTGGTACGTTGGGAAATGAGAACAAGGATGTTTTTGAGAACAGCCGAATTCCTATGGCAGGAAGGCCATACTGCACACGCTACAAGGGAGGAAGCTGAAGAAGAAACAAGAAAAATGTTGGAAGTTTACGCCGATTTTGCTGAAAATTATATGGCAATGCCTGTGGTAAAAGGTGTAAAATCTCCGAACGAACGCTTTGCAGGAGCATTAGATACTTATTGCATAGAAGCAATGATGCAAGACGGAAAAGCTCTTCAAGCCGGCACATCGCATTTTCTTGGACAGAATTTTGCAAAAGCCTTTGATGTGAAATTCCTTTCAAAAGAAAATAAGTTGGAATACGTTTGGGCTACATCATGGGGCGTATCCACAAGATTGATGGGTGCTTTGATAATGACGCATTCAGATGATAACGGATTGGTTTTACCACCTAAACTTGCTCCAATTCAGGTAGTGATTATCCCAATCTTCAAAACAGAGGAAGAATCTGAAAAAATAAACGCAGAGGTTTCAAGAATCAAAAAAGAGCTTGAAAGCAAGGGTATCAGCGTTAAGTATGACGACAGACGTGAATACAAACCGGGTTGGAAATTCCACGAATACGAATTTAAGGGTGTGCCTGTCCGCATTACGGTTGGTGCAAGGGATTTGGCAGAAGGAAAATGCGAGATAGCAAGAAGAGATACCTTAGAAAAGGAACTTGTGGACATAGCAAGTGTTGTCGAATTGGCAGAACAGAGATTGCAAGATATTCAAAAGAATCTTTTTGACAAGGCTTTGAAATTCAGATTGGATAACACAAGAGAGGTAAATACTTGGGAGGAATTTGTAGAGACTTTGGAAAAAGAAGGAGGCTTTATTTCGGCTCATTGGGACGGAACTCCGGAAACAGAAGAAAAAATCAAAGAACTTACAAAAGCCACAATACGTTGCATACCTTTGGATGCGAAAGAGGAAGAGGGTAAATGCGTTTTCAGTGGCAAACCTTCAAATCGAAGAGTGATATTCGCAAAAGCATATTAGTAACTGCCTGAACGCAGATTCATAAAAACCAACCGAGCGTTTGAACTTGAAATATCAAGCAAAACGCTCGGTTGGTTTTTGTTTTGGAAAATTCTTTCTTGATTTGGGTGAAACGAATCTTGATTTTAGAAAATTCTTTCTTGAAAAGAGAAAATTGTTTCTTCGTTTCGTTAAAGTCCGAATAAAGAAAGAGAATGCTGATTCTTCGAATACAAAATAAAAAAAGCCGAGAAATTTCTCGGCTTCTATGTTCTTACTTTTTGGTAGGAACTTTTATCGTTTCACCATGGTCTTCGATTATCATCTTATACCATTCTTGAGGATATTCTGGTTGTTCTGGGAATACGCATTGTCCTTTTCTGTAAGGGCTTTCCTCAAATTTTCCATTGGTTTCTTTCTTGATGTTTCCGTCAATGTATTTAACCAATAAGAATTTGCTGAGTTTATTCCACGATTTCATCATTTGGTCTGCTTTTGCAAGAGAGAATTGTGTCATAACTTCTCTCATCTTTGCAGGATTGTCTTTTTCTGCTTGTAATCTTCTGTCAACTTCTGCCACTTCTTCGATGAAAGATTTTTCCAATCTGCTTTGTTCTTTTCTAATATCAACAATCATATCGGAATATCTTGAATATGCCATATTAGTTACAAGGTTGAATAACCAGAATGCTGAAGTCTCAGAGTATTCTACCATGCTTCCATTTCCTTCTGCAAAGCAATGAGGAACTTTTTCTATTGAGCAGTACATTGGAACGTAAACTGTTGAATATGTATCATCAACTCCGAACCACAAGATACCTTTTGAAGATTCAGGCATCCAAGAACGAGTTTGTGCTACGAAAGAAAAACCTGTTTGTTGTGTAGATGTAGCTCTTTCGTGTACATATTCTTGACCATCAACTTTGAATCCCATTGGACGCCATCTGTAAGGACAAGCGAAAGGACCTGCTCCAAGGTCTTTTGTCATATCCATAGGGGTTCCTTCGTAGTGATCTCTCATCAATTCCATTACATCCTTTACATCTAATTTGTTTTCAGGTTTTATCCACAAAGGCATACGATGAGTAAGGTTGTGTCCCATTGCATAGTCTTCGTATTCTATCATTGATTTGTTGCAACGTAGGAATGCAGCATAAACTCTCGCTTCGCAACCTCTTGCTCCTGAGAAATCGATTGGAGCATATGTGTCGCTGAAAGAAAAGTCTTTGTCTTCTCCATTGAAGTATCCTTTCAAACGAGCGAAGGTAATAACGTCGTGAGAGTAAACAACTTCAACCTCAGGTCTGAAAATTTCTTTCATTTTCTTTGAAGAGATTGATTTGAAACTACCTTTTGTTTCTTGAGGGAAAGTAGTGATTCTTGCGTGGTTTGCATGTCCTGAAATGTATCCGTCAGGCACTCTCATAGCTACCCATACCGCTCCTTTTGTCCAACGTTTGTCGATCTTTCCTTTTTTGTTGTAAACAGGTGCTCCTTTACCGATAAGTTCCATTATCCAAACTTCATTACCGTCAGATATAGAGAAACTTTCACCAGATGAATAATAACCGTAAGTTTCTACAAATTCTGCCATTTGCTTTATCGCTTCTCTTGCATTCTTTGCACGTTGCAAGGTAAGGTAAATCAAACTTCCGTAATCTATTCCTCCAGTTGTGTCAACCAATTCTTCTCTTCCTCCGTATGTAGTTTCGGAAATGGCCAATCCCCATTCGTTCATGTTACCTACGGTTGTGTAAGTATTTGCCACTTGTGGGATTTTGATAAGTGGTTTGCCTGAATCCCAATCGATGATTTGCAACATTGTTCCTGCAGGATATTGTGCTGCACGATTGTAATATAGTTCGCCATAAAGGGTGTGCGAATCCGCTGCATAAGTTATCATGGTCGAACCATCTTTTGACGCACCTTTTGTTATCAAAAAGTTGGTGCAGGCAAATGATGTGCTGATGCTCATAAGTGCCACAAGAATTGTGGCTAATTTTTGCTTTGTACTCATTTTCTATTCTTGTTTATTGTTTATTATTTTCGTTTTTCTATTTTTCGCTTATTGGTTGTCGGCAACGATTGTGCCTATATGTTCGCCTTTAATCACTTTTATGAGATTGCCTTTTTTATTCATATCGAATACATATATAGGCATGTTGTTTTCTCTGCAAAGTGCAAAAGCCGTAAGATCCATTATTTTCAATTGCTTATTTAATGCCTCTTCGTAGGTCAAGGAAGAATATTTTGTTGCATTAGGATCTTTTTCGGGGTCTGCAGTATAGATTCCATCGACTCTTGTACCTTTCAAGATAGCATCGGCTTGCATTTCTATCGCTCTAAGACTCGATGCAGTGTCTGTTGTAAAGTAAGGATTACCTGTGCCTCCGCCAATAAGGACTACTTTTCCCTCCTCTAAGGCTTGCTTCATTCTTGTACGGGAACTTTCTTTGCATATAGGTTCTATTGCCAAACCTCCGAGCAGTTCTGTTTTTACTCCTTGTTTTTCAAGTTCGGCTTGTAGTGCCATTGAATTGATTACAGTGGCAAGCATACCCATGTAATCACCTTGCACTCTGTCCATTCCCTTTGCTGCTCCTTGTAAACCTCTAAAGATGTTTCCTCCGCCTATAACAACCCCTATCTCAGCTCCTTCTTCTTTGGCTTGTTTTATTTCCGAAGCATACTGCGCCAACATATCGGGACTGATTCCATAGTCTTGATCTCCCATTAAGGATTCGCCACTTAGCTTGAGTAATATTCTTTTGTATTTCATAGATTATTCGTTTTGATTTATTAATTCTTTATTCCAATTCTTTTTTTCTTGATTTTGTTTAATTAGTTCTTTGAAACAGACAGGCATCACCAAAAGAAAGAAATCTGTATGAATGATTTAGGGCAAAAT
The DNA here is from genome assembly GCA_045590015.1 of Candidatus Onthomorpha sp. Lineage (GTDB taxonomy): Bacteria > Bacteroidota > Bacteroidia > Bacteroidales > P3 > Onthomorpha. The sequence continues at coordinate 36,828 of JAZNQE010000023.1, forward strand.
CGTAAACTACTTTCCATTTATCTCCTATCATGGCACTTACCAACAACAACAATGTACTCTTGGGTTGATGAAAATTGGTAACCATTCCTGTTGTTATTCTGTATTTATAAGACGGAGCAATGATGATTTGTGTTTGCCCATAGAGGTAATCCATATTGTTTTTGGTCAGATTTGTAAGTATGGCTTGCAAGGCGTCTTTTGTGGAAATGTTTGTTTGCTTGGCGTATGGCTCCCATTGTTTTATATCGATGTCTTGATATTTACCTTCGCCGTTTCCGAGCTTTACTCCATGCCAATACAAACTTTCTATTGTTCGAACGGAGGTTGTCCCTATGCAGACAATCTTTTTCTCGCAATGATTTAAAAGATCTTCGATGACGGCTTTGCTTATGCAGATTCTCTCCGTATGCATGACATGTTCTCCTATTGTCTTGCTAGTTACTGGCTTGAAAGTACCTGCTCCGACATGCAAAGTAACAAAATCGCATTTGATTTGACGCTCTTTCAAATCAAGAAATGTTTTGTCGGAAAAGTGTAAGCCTGCAGTAGGAGCTGCAACTGAACCGTCGTGGTCTGCATATATCGTTTGATAATCGGTTTTGTCGCCTTCTTCTGCTTCTCTTTTCAGATAGGGTGGAAGAGGAACTATCCCCATATTTTGCAGAACTTCAGCAAAACTTACTTCTTCGTTCCATTCAAACTGAACAATCCAAGCATTGTCGCATTGCTCTATTCTTGTTGCAGAAAGAGTTATTTCTTTTCCGTCATAGTGACATGCTTTTTTCAAAACTCCGTCTTTCCATTTTTTGTTATTACCAATCAAACATTTCCATCGACATTGCCGAGTTTCGGAAAATGCCAACTGCATGTCGTTTGGTTCAATTGGTTCAAGACAAAATATTTCTATTGTAGCTCCGCTTGACTTCTGAAAAAATAACCTAGCATAAACAACCTTTGTGTCATTAAGTATAACCAAAGTGTTTTTGTCCAATAACTCAGGAAGATGAGAAAATATTCTGTCTTCTATTTTCCCATCTTCCGTAAGATAAAGCAATTTCGCCTTATCCCTTTCTTGCAAAGGGTGTTTGGTAATATTCTCTTCTGGAAGAAGATAGTCAAAGTTCTCTATTGAGATAGATGAAACTTCAACCATTGTTTTACGCTTGCTTAATAACAAATGTATAACTTTCCATTATCGGATTGTGAAGAAGTTCTTTACACGCTTTCTCCACTTTCTCTTCTGCTTCTTTTTCATTCGCAGCTTCTATTTCAAGTGTTATGTGTTTGCCTATTCGTACATTGGAGATAACTCCAAGACCAATGTTCTTCATACTTGATGTCACTGCTTTTCCTTGTGGATCTAATAAAGCCTTCAAAGGCATTACGTCAATTTCTACGTTGAATTTCATCTCTTTATTAAATTTGTTATAATGGATACTAAAATATACGTAAGAACTATAAAAGGTATTGCAAAACAATTAAAAACAAATAGTAATATCACACAAGACAACAAGAATCCGAATTTTATTTTGTTGTCTTTCCATGAAAAATTCTTGAATTTCAAAGAGAACATAGGTAGCTCGCTTACGAGTAATATTGCCATTACTACCGATCCTATGCAAATGAAATAGGGACTTGAAAGTAAATTTACTATTCCCATATACATTTGTTCGCTATACAATCCCCACAAATGTATTTTTTCGTTGGCAAGATATTGTAATAGTGGAATAGATAGCCACAATAAAGCATTGGCAGGAGTAGGTAGACCGATAAAACTTGTCGTTTGACGCTCATCTATATTGAATTTTGCTAAACGATAAGCAGACATCAAAACCATGCAAAGAGGTATGAGATAAATGTAAGGAGTATTTGATGTGTTTTTTACAATTTCTACTGCTAAAAGAGAAGGAGCAAGTCCGAATGTGATAAGGTCTGCAAGGGAGTCTAATTCTTTTCCGATAGAAGAACTAACCTTTAGTAATCTTGCCACAAAACCGTCAAAGAAATCAAATACAGCACCGAGGATTATTAATAATGATGCTGTGACAAACGGCATCTTTACGGCATCATTATAGATGCAATAAACCGACAGCACTCCACAAAGTAGATTTGCTAAAGTTATACAATTAGGTATTTGCTTTTTTATCATTTTGCTCTCGTTTCAGAGTCCAAAATTACTCATTTATTATCATATAGAACGTAAAAAATGATACTTTTTGTTAGTTTTTAGAGTTATAATTTATATCTTTGCAGTGTGAAAAGGTGTTTTTCGGACTTGGAACTTGATAAGAACAAGGCTTTTTCAAAAAAGAATAAAACACTTTGAAATTGTAATAGTGATAATAATTATATGATTTGTTATGAGTGAAGAAACAAAAAAAATACTATCCGATATGGATGGTACAATGTCTGAGGCAATCTCGCATTTAGATAAAGAATTAGGTAAGCTAAGAGCAGGAAAAGCTTCTCCTGCTATGTTGGGTGGTGTAAAGGTTGATTATTATGGAACGATGACTCCTTTGGATCAAATCGGTAACATAAGCACTCCTGATGCGAAACAAATAGTTGTTCAACCATGGGAAAAGAGTCTTTTGGGTGCAATAGGGAAAGCAATTCAAGCTGCTAACTTAGGTTTTGTTCCTAAGGTAGAAGCAGATGTTGTAAGAATAGTTTTACCTCCTGTTACAGAGGAAAGAAGAAAAGAACTTTGTAAGAAAGCCAAGGCTGAAGCGGAAAATGCGAAGGTTGCTGTGCGTAATATTCGTAGAAATGTATTGGAGAAGGTTAAAAAATTGAAAGATAATGGTACTCCTGAGGATGAAGTGAAAACTTTGGAAAAAGAAGTACAAGATGTTACAGATAAATTCGTGAAAAAAGCAGATGAAATAGTTTCTGCTAAGGAAAAGGAGATAATGTCAATATAATTATGTGTATATGAAAGGACAATGAATGGGTGATCCCCGTTTGTTGTCCTTTTTATATACGTTTTGGTTTAATTGTACGTTAATAATAAATGATATTTAATGCTATCACAAATGGAAGATAGGGTTGTGCGATATTCGGAAGAAGAATTGCAAGAATTTAAGGAAATTATATTGGAGAAATTAGCTAATGCGAAAGAAAATTTAGCTATGTTGACTGAGGCATTTGCCAATGATGCCAATGATATCAGCGATACGGCACCGACTTTTAAGATTTTGGAAGAAGGAAGTAATGTTTGCAGTAAAGAAGATAATGCAAAGATGGCTGCAAGACAACAAAAATTTATAAAGGATCTTGAATCGGCTCTGATAAGAATTGAAAATAAAACCTATGGCGTTTGCAGAGTAACCGGCAAATTGATACCTAAAGAAAGATTAAGATTGGTTCCTCATGCAACTTTGAGTGTTGAAGCAAAATTAAATCAAAATAAGAAGTGAAAGATATAAGACTCCCACTTTTTTTGGTTATAGCCATACTTGTTATTGACCAAGTCGTAAAAATATGGATTAAGTTGACGTTTACGATTGGAGAAGAGATTAACCTTATCGGAGATTGGTGTAGATTGCATTTTATAGAGAATGAGGGGATGGCTTTTGGTATGTCTTTTGGAGGAGCAATCGGGAAATATATTCTTACTTTTCTGAGAATAGGTGCATCATTCTTGATAGGAGCTTATCTTTTGAAACTAATCAAAAAGAAGGAAAGTAAATTAATGATATATGGTTTTACCTTAATTTTTGCAGGTGCTGTAGGAAATATCGTAGATTCTCTTTTTTATGGTTGCATCTTTTCGGAAAGTACTTTCTTTCAGGTCGCCGAAATATTCCCGGAACAAGGTGGATATGCACCTTTCGCATTAGGAAAGGTTGTTGATATGTTTTACTTTCCATTGATAGATACAGTATTGCCGGATTGGGTTCCTTTTGTTGGCGGTGAACGATTTAGATTTTTTAATGCTATATTTAATGTATCTGATATTGCGATAACTATTGGAGTAGTAGTGCTAATTATTGCTTTTTTAGTTAGTGGTGAGAAAGCGGATATTGTTCCGAATGATAATAATGTTATAACAGATAGAAAAGAAGAATAGAAAAGTGGAACTTCTTATAATATTAGCTCTTATTTTGGTAAATGGATTGTTTGCGATGTCGGAAATCTCTCTTGTTTCCGCTCGAAAATCCAAGTTAGAAGCAGAAGCAAAAAAAGGAAATAAAACATCGAAGCAAATACTCAAAGCTGCAGAAAACCCAGATAGATTTTTGTCTACGGTACAGATTGCAATAACTGCAGTAGGATTGATAACGGGTATGTATTCGGGAGAAAGCCTAATAAAACCACTTGGAGTGTTTATTAGTAGTATAGGGTTGGATGAGTATTCTTCTAAAATTGTTGCAAGAATCATAATTGTAATTTCGATAACTTATGTAACTCTTGTTTTGGGAGAATTGTTTCCGAAGAAACTTGGAATGAATAGTCCCGAGAAAATATCAGGTGTAATAATAAAACCGATGAATCTCTTGTCAAGACTATTCCATCCTTTCGTTTGGTTGTTATCTGTTTCAACTCAAGCATTGGCATCTTTATTCGGGCTGAAAAAACAAAACAATACCGTGACTGAGGAAGAAATAAAGTCTATAATAAACGACAGCACAGAAGATGGAGAAATTCAAGAAGTGGAGCAAGATATCGTGGATAGAGTGTTCTCTCTTGGGGATAGAGATGTTGCATCTTTGATGACTCATAGAACGGAATTTGAATGGCTTGATATAGATGATCTACTAAGTGATGTAAAACGAAAACTATCAAAACGCATTCATTATATATATCCTGTAGCTGATAAAACCTTGGATAAAATTGTGGGAATTGTTTATTTGAAGGATTTGTTTAACAAGTTAGATGATAAAATGAAAGTTGGGGATGTAATGAGAGCCCCCCAATATCTTCATGAAAGTGTGAGTGTTTATGATGCCTTGGAAACATTCAAAGAAAACAAAATCCACTATGCATTGATAATAGATGAGTTTGGAATGGTAGAGGGGATGGTAACAATGAATGATATTTTGGAATCTTTAGTAGGGAACTCTTCAGAGTTTGAAACAGAGGATGATGAGGATGAATTTGTTGAGAGAAATGATGGAACGTATTTGATTGGAGGGCAATATTCGTTTTATGATTTCCTAAGTCATTTTGATATGGAGAGTCTTTATCAAGACAATAATTATAACACGATAAGTGGATTGTTATTTTCTAAAATCGGGATAATACCTAAAGTTGGAGAGATTGTAGAGTGGGATAGGTTTATTTTCGAAGTAGTGGATATGGATTCAACAAGAATAGATAAAGTATTAGTCTCTGTAAAAGAGGACTTTGACAATATTGAGGAAGAAAAATAAAAATAAGAAAAGTAAATTTGAAGTGATTTTTTTTCTCAGAAAGATTGTATTTCAAAAATAAGGTTGTAAATTTGCAAAATCCTATAATAGGAGAAAAGAGTTTAATAAATTAATAATAAAACAAAAAAACACGATGAAAAAAGTATGTGCGTATTTGTCAATAGTTATGTTATTGACGTTAGGTTTATCAAACGTAGCTTTTGCACAAGATCAACAAGCTACAGAAACTGAAACAACAGTTTCAACAAATACTGAAACAGCAGTAGAACAAACTGCTACTGTAGAAGAGGCAGCTGCACCTGCTGAAGAAAAATCATTCCACCAAGCATTGAAGACAAAGTATATTGAGGGTGGAGTTGGTTGGATGACTCCAATCTTGATATGTTTGATATTGGGATTGGCTTTGGTTATCGAACGTATTCTTTATCTAAACCTTGCAACTACAAATGCAGATAAACTTTTGAAGAAAGTTGAAGATTGTATCGTTGCTGGTAATGTAGAAGGAGCGAAAGATGTTTGTAGAAATACAAGAGGACCAGTTGCATCTATATTCTACCAAGGTTTGGATAGATTGGACAATGGATTGGAAGATGTTGAAAAGTCATTGACTTCTTATGGTGGTGTTCAAATGGCAAGATTGGAAAACAATATGGTTTGGATTTCATTGTTTATCGCAATTGCTCCATCATTCGGATTCTTGGGAACAGTTATCGGTATGGTTCAAGCTTTTGACGATATCGAAAAAGCAGGTGATATTTCTCCAACAGTTGTTGCTGGTGGTATGAAGGTTGCCCTTTTGACAACAGTATTCGGTTTGATTACAGCTTTGGTTCTTCAAATTTGTTACAACTACCTATTGTCTAAAATCGAAGGTTTGGTTGCTACAATGGAAGATGCATCTATAACTTTCATGGATATCTTGGTTAAAAACAGACAAAAGTAATTTTCTTTTAATTTAGAAGTAGCCTTGTAACAGAGGCTTAGTTTAGTAATTACTTTATAAACCAAGGAGGGAAAATGAAAAAAGATTTTAGAAAAGTATATTGGACTATAGCAATTATATGGGGTGTTATAGCTTCGATATGTGCGGTTGCGTATGCTTTGTTATTCGATAAAGATGCACCGATAGATGGACAAAGTACTGCAATGACTGTATGGAATGTTGCGTATTGGTCTGTTATAGCATTGCTTGGTGCTAGTTTGTTGATAGCAGTGTTCTTTGCACTTGCACAAGTAATAAAAGGATTAAAAGACAATCCGAAAAAACAAATGGGTATCATTATAGCGGTTGTTGCGTTAGTAGTTGTATTTGTTGCTTCATATTTGCTTTCTTCAGGAACAGATATTCCTCAAGAAGTGTTTGAAAAGACAGGTTCAAACTACTCAAGTTCTAAATTGATAGGAGCTTGTATGTATACCGTTTACATATTGTTTGGAGGAGTGTTGGCATCTGTTATATTTGCAGAAGTTTCTAAAAAAATAAAATAGTTGTTGTTATGGCAAGAAATAAGAAGAAATTACCTGGCCTTAACGCATCGTCGATGTCGGACATATCGTTCTTGTTGCTTACCTTCTTCTTGTTGGTTTCGTCAATCAACACTGATATGGGTATTCAAAGACGTTTGCCGCCACCATCAGATCCGAATGTTAAACCGCCTGATATTCACAGAAGAAACACATTCGTGGTGTTGGTAAACAAAGATGATAAACTTCTTTTCAATGGAGAGTTGGGAGAAATCAATCTTTTGAAAGAAAGAGCGAAAGAATTCCTTTCTAATCCTGATAATTTGGCAAATCTTCCTGAGAAAATAACAAAGGACATTCCTTTGTTAGGAACAGTAGAGGTGTCAAAGGGAGTTATATCTTTGCAAAATGACCGTGGAACTTCGTATGAAATGTACCTTATGGTGCAAAACGAATTGACAGCAGCAGTTAATGAACTCAGAGATGAGATGGCAAAAACCAAATTCGGAAAATCTTATGTTGATTGTTCAGCAATGCAAAGAGAAGCTATTGATAAAGCAATTCCGATTGCCATTTCAGAGGCAGAACCTAAAAATATAGGAGGGAAAAAGTAATGGCAAAATTTAAGCAAAAAGGCTCTGGAGAAACTCCGGAATTGAACATGGGTTCTATGTCTGATATCATTTTCATGTTGATATTCTTCTTCATGGTGATTACAACTATGAGAGAAAGTTCTATAATGGTTAAGATAAATGTTCCACAAGCATCGGAGATCCAAAAATTGGAAAAAAAATCCCTTGTAAGCTATATTTACATCGGAGTGCCGTTAGAGGAACGTAAGTTTGGTTCTGGTACACGTTTTCAATTGAATGATCAATTTGGTGAATTGGGAGACATAGTTTCTTTCGTTGAAGCAGAAAGAGCTGCTCGAGCTGAAGAAGATAAACCTTTCCTAACAACCACCATCAAGTGCGATAAAGAAGTTAAGATGGGAGATGTGACGGACGTAAAACAAGAACTAAGAAAAGCAGGTGCGTTAAGAATAATGTATGCTGCATCTCGAAGAGTAAAAGATACATATTAATCTTTGAGATTTTAGATAGCAAAAGAGTTGCTTGATTCTTTCAAGCAACTCTTTTTAATTTCAGTTGTATGGAGTTTGAATTCAGATTTAAGAAATTTTCGCTCAATCACAGCCAATCCTCAATGAAAATCGGTACAGATGCGATTTTACTTTCTGCCTCTGCTCCTAAAATAAATGCAAAGAGGATCTTGGATATAGGAACAGGTTGTGGAGTTGTTGCAATGATAATGGCACAATATAATTGCAATGCAGGTATTACTGCAATCGATATCGATTCACAAAGCATCGCACAAGCATCAAGCAATTTCTCATATGGACCATTCTGCGAAAGAATGCAGGCGATTAATATCAGCTTACAGGAATTTGCAAAAAACAAAGAAAATCATGCAAAGTACGATTGCATAGTCAGCAACCCGCCTTACTTTGTCAATAGCCTGAGTGCAAAGGGGAAGGCTCGCAATATGGCTCGACATAACGAAAGTCTACCTTTTGAAGAACTTGTTTCAAATATCGCAATCCTTGCAACACCAGATGCTTTCATAACGATTATTCTTCCATACGAACAAACCCTGCAAACGATTCAATTATTCAAAAATCATGGCATTTATCCGTCAAGACAAATCGAAGTTTATTCCAAATCGGATAAAGCAATCGAAAGAATGATTGTAACGTACAGACCTTTCGAAACAAAAAGCATCGAAGTCGAAAGACTGATACTTCGAAATCAAGATAATGATTATACGACTCAATACAAGACTATGGTTGCGGATATATTGTTATAGTCATATTCCTACCCAATCGACAATGATCAGTGAATGATTTGGTAGAGAACAAAAGATGTTTTAGAAATCCGTTTTGATATTTTATACTCATAGAGTGCCTAAAACTTCTATGCTTGTTTTCTTTGCATGGAACTCTTTGCTTTTAACATCTTTTAATATTTGATTTTAGCTTTTCTTAACTTGGAGAATCGCAAATTTGTCGGTAAAAGCAATTGTTGCATCAATTATGTAGTATTTGATTGTTTGAATATTGGTCACTAAATCAATAAGTTGTGTTTTTCTTCTGCTGATTTGAATAATTCAAACTGCGTTTTGAGTTGATTTTCTCTTGCATTTGAGAGGAATGAAACAGCGTTTTAATTTTCCAAAACGCAGTTTTACAAAAACAAAACGCTGTTTTATTTGTTCTATTCTTTATTTCGGTGCATTTGAATATCGAATTTGAGTTTTTTAATTAAGATACCGACCAAAAACATGTTGTTAAAGAAAAGTTAAAATATCTGTTAATATTTCAAAACTTCATAGAGTAGGTTTGAAAGCAAACCGGAATAGGGTAAAAGATGATTTTCGGATAAATTGATTGTTAAAAAACTACAACAAAACGATTGCGTGTTCCTTACATTGTAAGAGATATGAAAAAATGTCGTACCTTTGCACACAAAATTTTAAGTTTAATAAAATGAAAATGAAAAGAATTGCATGTTTATTGGTGGCAATATTTCTTGCCACTTGGTTTGGGCGAGCCCAAACAGAAGTATTGGTGGGTGAAGGAGAACTCACGTATAGTGATTACCTCCCTTTTGATTTTTATGCACCATACTCCTATGTTCAAACAATTTATCTTGCAGAAGAATTAGTACCCGGAACAATCTCTTCAATAAGTTATGAAGTGGATTTCAACAGTACTCTATCCAATGTTCCGGTTACGGTATTGCTTGGAGAGGTTGGTAGAGACAGATTCTACGGAGACGATTATTCAACCGATTTTATCCCTGCGGATAGTTTGACTCAGGTTTTCTCTGGCAACGTATCTTTCTCAGAAACGGGATGGGTAACGATTACTTTCGACCAACCTTTCGTTTACAGTGGAAACAATAATCTTGTTGTTGCAACTGTACAATCCAGAGGAGAGGAAGCAGGCGTGGGATTCGATTTCAGAACCAAGATGCACTCTACCAAAAGATCCATAATCTCAGAAAGTTATGCAGGAGCTGTAGGACCGCAATCTCCGACAAATTTTGGAGAAGGAGGAGCCAGCCTTCCTTACGAGCATGTGCCTGTGGCTAAATTTTTAATCGACGTGGTAGATGACTATTGTTTTTATCCGTCAGATTTGATAGTTACGGAAAAAACAAGTAACTCAGTAACCGTACAATGGACTGCACATGAATCCGCAATAGGATTTACTTTGGAATACAAGAATGCAGATGCAGAAACATGGACCCCACTTGGAACGACAACAGACACACAATTTGTCATAACAGGATTGGAATCTATGACTGCATATAAAATCAAAGTAACAGCTAATTGCCCTACGAGCAATAGTTTGTCGAAAGAAATAGAAACCATGACCAACCCTGACGAATCGGATATGTTCATGGTTCCGTTTGAAGAAAACTTTGATATTCTGTCAGACAAATGGATGTTTGCCAATTCAGTGGTAAATGCTTGGTATATAGGAACAGCAGAAAATTTTACCGTAACTTCCGACGGTCTTCCTACCACTAACGGACGTGCCTTGTACGTAAGCAATGACGGAGGTGTTCATTCAACATATTCATTCGAGCCTTCAGCCAATTCTTTTGCTTACACATACGTGAATTTTCCACAAGCGACTAATTTCGAACTATCATTTGATTGGAAATGTGATGGAGAAGTATTCGCAGATGCTTTTTGGGTATATTTGTTGCCTATTGACACAGAAATAGATACAACATACTCGGGAACAGATTATATTATAGATTATACATCAGGAAGTGACGAGAAATCACATAAAAGTGTCTTGCTTGACGGTACCTACAACGGAGCGTATAAGCTTGTGTTCAGATGGAAGAATGACTATGCCGGTGGAAATAACCCTGCTGCAGTCATAGACAATCTTAAAATAAAAGCGTTTAATTGTTCAAACGTTACAGACGTTGTAGTAACATCTACGGAGAATGACGATGGAGCAGCTGCATTGGTTACATTCAACGATGGCAATACAGAATCTTCTTCGTATTTGATTCAATACAGACCGCAAGGTTCAACCGATGAATGGACCACCCTTAATGTCAATACCACTACAGTTGAACTATCGGAATTGAGTTTTGCGACAGCTTATGAATTAAGAGTAATGGCACTTTGCAACAACGATGCCGACACATCGTTTGCAACAGCTCCGGTTTATTTCAGAACAAACTGTGGTATTATTTCTCAATTGCCTTGGAGCGAAAACTTCTCAGAAATACCTGAAGAAGTACAAGGAACGATAAGCACGGAACCGGCACCATTTTGTTGGTATAATATTAACGATGGAGCAGGTTCAGATAACAACTATTTTGATTTCAGAAATGGAAGTGTTTATTATTCCGGAGTATCTCAAAGCACCACAAGAGTTCACAACGATTGGCTTATTTCGCCATTGCTTAATCTCACAGGAGGAGAAAAATTGAATTTCAAGATGAAACAATATAATAGCGGTTATCCTGTTTATGTTGAGATATATGGTTTTGACGCAAGCATGGGTGATATGACCACTGCAGCGGATACTGCGGATTTCGTATTCATAAACAGAATAGATTTGTTGAATTATTCTTCCGATTATGAAGAATATGAATTGAATCTTGATCAATTTGAAGGACCTTCAAGGTTTGCATTTGTCGTAAAACAAGATGTGGGATTTTTCAACATAGATGATGTAGCCGTTAGTGCAATGTCTGAATGTCCGGACGTATATCAGGTGTCTGTAACTCCGGAAACATCGACAAGTGTGAAAGTAAACTTCTCAACGTTGAATGCAACTGCCAATGGTTGGGTCGTAGCTTATGCACAAGTGGCAACATCAGCAGATTTCAACCCTAACACGGCAACACAAGTAACCGTTGCATCTGAAGAAAATCTTCCGGTCATAATCAATAACCTTACAACAGGTTCTACATACTTCTTTGCAGTGAAACACAACTGCCCTACAGCGATGTTCAGTACTCCTGACAGCTTGGTGTTGCCTGAAGTCATAACATTGCCATACACACAAAATTTTGACAATCCTCAAACAGTAAATGAGTACACCACTTCTTGGAATGGTTTGACTGAAAACAGATGGTATATCGGTACTGCGGTAAACAAAGAAACCGATAATGCCTCAACAAGTGGAGCAATGTACATAAGCAAAAATGGAGGAGATGCAAACGAATACAACAACGGCAGTGAAACAGATGCCTTTGCTGTTGTAAATGTAAATTTTGGCGAAGGACTTTCTTATTCATTGGATTTCGATTGGAGAGCTCTTGGAGAAGGTACATATGATTACTTAAGAGTATATATGATACCAATGGAATCCGGTTTGGTTTTGAGTGATGCGTATGCCATTACGCCGAGATTGAGTGCTCAAAGTTCATGGCAACATGAAAGTATAACCTTTTCCGAAGATTATGCCAATACAACACAAAAATTAGTCTTCTATTGGAGAAACGATAGTTATGGCGGAGAAAATCCACCTGCAGCAGTGGATAACATAAGTCTTATCGCGATGAATTGTGCCGCAATAGAACAAGTATCATTGACCTTTGCAGATGGTGAAACGGCAAATTTGGTGGTTGCTGTTGAAGACAACAATACCGATGCTGCTTATTTGTTGGAATACAAGAAAGCAGGAGATCCCGGATATACAACCGTAAACAATGCAACAATGCCATACACAATATCGAATGTTGACTATAATACAACTTATGAGGTAAGAGTGGCAGCTGTATGTGGAACAGAACAAACAGGATTCACAACTGCATCAATTACAACACCATGTCAATCGATGCCAATCCCTTGGGTAGAACCATTTGATATGAATCCTATTGGTTCTTCTTGTTGGGCAATCAAGATGGGCTTGCTTCCTGCAAATGGCTCCATAGCAACATCGTCAATGTCTGATTATCCTTATGCTTGGCGTTTTGATAACAGCACATCTTTGGGAGGAAGCATTTCAGGAAGATTGTGGTCAAATATATACAACTCTTCAAACTATTGGGTAATCACTCCATCTGTAAACTTGGGAGACGGATCTGAAATTTACCAACTTTCAGTGGACGTTGCCGCAACAGCATACAGCGGAGGAGCTCCGGAATCTGCACCCGACGATAAGTTTGCCATTTTGTACTCTACCGATAACGGAGAAACATGGAGCATAAGCAATGCTTTGGTATTCGCAGATGGTGATGCAGACACAGAACACAACTTTTCCGATTTCACACAAACACCGATAAGAGTTGTATATAAACTTGTCGATGCGGCGAACAACCCTATAAGTGGAGTAGTTAGATTTGCATTCTACGGAGAAAGCACCGTGAGCAACGGAGATAACAAAATATATATTGACAATATTTCCGTGACAGAATGGTCTGCTTGTCAGACTCCATACAACGTAGAAGTTTCTTCAATAACTTCCACATCTGCAAGCGTAACATTCCAACACGAAGCTTCGATAAACAATTTCGAATACGTATTGACAACAGCAGAAACACCGGAAGGACAAACAACAACTGCAATCAATACCAATACAATCGAATTTTCAAACCTTACACCATTAACAAACTACAACGTATTTTTGAGAAGCCTTTGTGGCGAAGAGTTGACATCTCCATGGGTCAATGTTTCATTCAAAACATATCCATCTGTGGCAGAGCTTCCTTATGCAACATCGTTCTCAACTGCCACAGACGCAGAGCAATGGGTTAGCATATCATCATCGAACAATGTTTGGAGTGTCGGAACCGCAACAACATCTGATTTGAATCCTGATCAAATTGTTGAAGGCGACATGGCAGCATATATATCCACAGACGGAGGTGCAACATACGCAGCAAACAACGAAATAACCTATGCTTATTTCTTTAAAGACCTTGATTTTGCGGAAGGTGATGCAATATACACACTTTCTTTTGATTACAAAGTAAAAGGACATGATGGTTGGTACGGTCCGGACGCAGGAATTAAAGTCTATTTGCAAGACATGAATGAACCATTGCCTATGTCAGGACTTCCTTCCAATGAAGACGATGTATTGACCACCTTATTGAATCAAACATCATGGGCGAACTTCTCTATGGAATTGCCTTACACATCAGGAGAAAAGAGATTGGTGTTCTTGACTTGGGGATACAATCAAAGCGGAGCAATCGAAGTACCTGCGGCAATAGACAACATATCGGTGAACGAGTCATTCTGTCCAAAACCTCAAGAATTGCAGATGACAGCTTCCACAACCTCAACAATATCTGTTTCATGGATAGGTTTTTCCGAAAGCTACACAGTTTCATGCAGACCATTGAATTCATCGGAGAGCGTTCACATTACCACAACTGATGATTACGTTACATTCACAGAGCTTGGCTCTGCCGAGAAATATGTAATCAAAGTACAGGGAGTATGTGGTGCTGACCTATCTCTTATTTCCGATTCAATTGTTGTTAAGACACCATGTTTTGATGAAGCAATCACAAACTTCCCATACGAAGAAGGATTTGAAAGCGGCATAGATTGTTGGGAACAAACAGAACCTATGTACGACGATACAGAATGGAATCAAGTTCAATCTTACGAATATGATTACAACGAGTTCGTTTATCCTGCAGAAAACGGAGGAGAATATTTTGCATATTCATATCCTAACGACTATTATGACCATGATCAAATCATGTTAATATCCAACCAAATGGATTTAACAATTCTGAATACTCCAAGACTATCTTTCTTGCATATGCAGAAGAATCCGTATTGGTATAACGACATCCTTGAGGTTTGGTACAGAACAAGCCCTAACAGTGATTGGGTAAGGTTGTTGCAATACACAGGAGCGATCGAATCATGGGTAACAGACTCAATTGATTTGCCTAACCCATCGACCACATATCAGATTGCATTCAAAGCAATAGGAAATGGAGGAGACGGAGTCTTGTTGGATAACGTAAGAGTTTACGAAGCAAACACATCAATCGCACCATGTGATACACCGACTGCATTGACAGTAAACAACATCACTGCAACATCAGCTGAAATCACTTGGAACGGAACAGCTAACAACTACGAAATAAAATTGAGTGGAGAAGCGGTTGAGACAGAAACAATAGAGTTATTATCGACCACAAGCAAAACATTCACCGATCTTATGTCCGGATACACATTTACCGTTTCCGTGAGAGCTGTATGCGAAGGTAATCGTTCTCAATGGGCGACAACCACGTTCTCTACCTTAGAACCGGTAACACCGCCAACAGTAGTTACCCTTGCAGCAACGGAAATCACACACGAAAGTGCAGTATTGAATGGAACAATCACAGCAGGCAGTGAAGAAATCACAGCACAAGGATTCATGTACAAAGCAACTGCAGCAGCAGATTGGACAACTGTAGCAGCAACCGGTGAAACCATGACTGCAACACTTACAGCTTTGACTGCTGAAACCGAATACACATTCAAGGCATTTGCAACTACAGCCACAGGAACAGTAGAAGGCGAAACAATGACCTTTACCACAACTGCGGCACCAATAGTTGTAACACCGCCAACAGTA
>JAZNQE010000024.1:0-167798 GCA_045590015.1 Candidatus Onthomorpha sp.
GAACAGAGAAGTTAAGCCCTGCATCGCCGATGATACTGCTACACCAAGTGGGAAAGTAGGTCGCCGCCAGATTAAACAGAGAGCTTCGCTGATTGCGAGGCTCTTTTTTTTGTGCTTGACTCTATAAGTCTATGAGACTACAAGACAACGAGAAAGGGAATAAAAGACAACTAGACAACTAGACGACAAGTCTACAAAATAAGACAAAGCCTTCAAATCTGTTAAATGCCGTTTAAGGTGTTCGATTCTTAGAGAATAAATATCAGAAATCAAGGATTAAAACTGCAAAACAAGGCTTTTCAAAAATTATCATGCCGATGATAATCTTTTATCACGCCGATGATAATTTTTTCTCATGCCTATGATAATTTATTATCAGCACGATGATAATTTTTTATCAACAAGGAAGAATCATTTGAAAAAAGACTATAAAACTACCTTTGTAAGCTTTCTGCTAATAAAATCAAAGACTTATCAAGATGAATCTTTGATTTAGGAAATTGTTTCTTTGTTTCGTTCGGCTGAATCTTTGATTTAATTTCTTAAAATAAATAATCAGAAAAACAATAATGTATTATTAAGATTTGTCACTATTTGTTTACTTTCCAAACTCTAATTGTTTTATCAAAAGATGTAGAGATAATTTCTTCTCCATTTGGATTAAACGATGCAAAAATTGAAAAATCCCCATGACCTTTTAATGTCTGCAAACAATTTCCTTTTTTTAATTCCCATATTTTTATTGTTTCGTCATCTGATGTGGAAATTAGATGTTCGTTATCATGGCTGAAAGAAACAGAATTAATATTACCACTATGACCTTTTAATGTTTGCAAACAATCTCCAGTCTTTGCATTCCAAATTTTTATTGTTTCATCTGCTGAACAACTTGCTATAATTTCTCCATTTGGACTCCATGCAACGCAGAGTACGTCCCAAGTATGTCCTTTTAAGGTTCTGATACATTCTCCGCTTTTTGCATTCCATATTTTAATTGTTCTGTCTTTTGATCCACTTGCTATGTATTTGCCATCAGGACTATATGATGCTGATAATACTGAATTGTAGTGCCCTTCTAAAGTTTTGCTTAATTTATAATTATTCTTTTGCATTGCTATATTTGTTTTTTTAGTCTCTTTTGTATTCCCAAATTTCTGGGCATATACTTGGCTCGTAAATAAAAAGTAATTCTTTGCCATTTGGGTGCCATTTGACTGCACAAATAGGCTTATCCTCATCCTCCAAATAAAAAGTGTCTATACATTTTCCTGATCTCACATTCCAAATCTTTATTGTTCTGTCATCAGAGGCACTAACTATTAGTTCGCTATCAGGACTAAAATAAGCAGATAGTACTCTTTCTCTATGTCCTTTTAATTCTTTTATACATCTTCCAGTATAGGAGTCCCATATTCTAATGGCTTTGTCTTCGGAACAACTAAGAATATATTTACCATTAGGACTATAAGATAGAGAATAGATATAATAGGAGTTATCTTGTATCTCTTTGATTCTATCTCTTGTTTCGCTTTCCCATATTCCTATTGTAGCATAATTAGTTTTCCCTATTACATGTTTTCCATTTGGACTAAATTCTGCATCTTCTATGAATTCTCCATAAGTTAATAGAGTTTTACGATAACGAAAGTTGTTATTCGGTTTAATTTCTACCTTATTGCTAATGGTGTTTTCTTTTTTTATGTCAATGTATTTTATTTCATATTTATTGGAAATGCACTCAATTTGTTTTTCATCATCTGTCCAAGAAACTAATTTGGTAGCATTTTTATATCCAAGCAGGGTTTGTAAACATTTGCCTGTGCTTGCATCCCAAATCTTAATTGTTCCATCCCACGATGCAGAAACTATTTTATCTCCTGCTTTGTTGTATTCTACAGAAGCAATACCTTGATTATGTCCATCTAAGATTCTAACACATTCTGTTGTCTCTGTATTGAATATTTTAAGGTTATTTTCTATTCGTTTTAGAGTAGAGCCTGACGAACCGCTGATTATGTGTATTCCATTGGAACTAAAAGTAATAGTTGTAATAGAAGACTTATGCCCCTGTATTACATTAAGGCATTTTCCTGTTTTTGCATCCCAAATTTTAATCTTTCCATTCATTAACCCTCCAACAACACGTTTCTTGTTACGATTATAAGCAATTACTCTTATGGCTTGTAACATTTCCGTTGTTAATATGGTGTTTGTAGGAAGTGTGTAGAAAACTTTTTCAAAATATTCTTTGTGAAAAGCTCTTAAAAAATCATCAACAACCTTTGTCTTGTATTCTTCTTTAGCATTGTTATACCTATAAACCCAGCACTTGCAAAATTTTAATTTGATTTGCGATAAGTCAATATAAGGGCCTCCAATTCTTTTACTTTGTTCATTGCACCATTTTTGCTCTTGCACAAGAATATTATGCAATACTTCTTCTTCTGTTCTAAAATCATCATTACCAATACTACAAGTAAGTTTATTGATAATTTCAAAAGCTAATTCTTTACAATATTCTTTTTGCTCAAAAAGATAAAGGTCTTTGTCGTACTCTTTTATAAATTTCTCTGTCATAATACTTATTTAATTTTTGCTTCATTTTTATATAAAATAAATGAAGCAAAAATTAAATAAAACAATAAAAAAGTGCTTTTTAATTAGAATTATCGCTTTTTTAAATTCCATTAAGTTTTTCAATAAAGTTGTTTATATCGCCATCTACTTTGAATCTATTTTCCTTATCTTTTAAACAAAACTCATATTCGTTATCATTATATTTAAATTTAATATCCCAACCATAAAAATAGCCATTTCCTAAGTTTACTTCATTTGTCAATTGAATTTTTTCAAATTTCTCGAAATACTCTGATAATTCTGGATTATAAACTATTGCAGTTTGTTTATAAGGTTCATAATATCCTAATTTACCCCAACTACATCTAAATCTGCCATTAGGAATATCTTTTATCATTTTTTCGTAAGGAAGATTATTTAAATCTATTGCTATGCCATTAAGTTCAATTTTTTCAGACGGATTATCGATATCTTTTCCCAATAATATGTTATGAACTGCCTTTTGATAATCTTTTGAAGAAAGAATCCATAACCAAGTAGATGCATTTGGATTAAATATTTGTTTATCATATATTTTGTTACCATTATCACATTGAAAAACCAACTTTCTAGTTAATTCTATTTTATAGATATCGTTTATTCCTTCTGTATTAAAAAAGTATTCTGTCGCATTTTTTAATTTAGCAGCAAAATTATCCTGATTCCAATCCCAATAACCCTTGTCATCTCTAAACAAAAAGCGAATAGTTCCTTTGAAAAACAAAGATTTTTCTGCCTCTATTATTTTCTTCTCCCAATTATTATTTTCTATTATCTTGATTGCTTTTTCAATTTCTTCTTTGCATCTTTCGTCAAATTCAGATTTACCGATTTCTTGTTCTTTTAGATCTTTTAGAGAAGAATACACATTGTGAGAATCAAGCCTTTCTATAAATTCAATAGCATTTCTCATTGCAGAAGTACTTCTGATATTAGGTTTGCCTGAATTATCTTCTCCAGAAACAAGATTCCAAATCACTCGCATCCATCTATCAAAAGATTCTTTTGTGTCTTGTATGTTTGTGTCGTGATCAAAATATTTACAAATAGCGTAGAAAACAATTCTTTCTCTTTGATTAAGTTCTAAGATTTTGTCGTCTTTGTATTTCGGAATAAAACTAAAATCTTTATTCCAAGAACACTCATATATATTCTTCTCATAATTTTTGTAATATTCACAAAAGTTATCAAGTACTT
Source organism: Candidatus Onthomorpha sp. (assembly GCA_045590015.1). Classification (GTDB taxonomy): domain Bacteria; phylum Bacteroidota; class Bacteroidia; order Bacteroidales; family P3; genus Onthomorpha. The sequence goes on from JAZNQE010000024.1 coordinate 3,814, forward strand.
TTCTTAGTTTTTCAAAACAATCTAATGGAATCTCACTATTAAAATATTTATATTTATCTAATCCTTGATAAAAGCGTTCTGTATTATTGTTTTGTCCTACTTTCTCATCTATTTTATTTAAATATTTATATGAAACATTATTATTTTCTTGTGTAGATGTTTCGTCACCTTTCCCTATATCAAGAATATACTTATCATCATTTTTTTCCTTTGCAATAAACAATTCATTCCAGAAAAATCTATTGAGAAAAGTAAAATAAATATCATCAATTTCGTTTTCATTATTTTTATTTTCCCAAAAAAGATCGGTCCAAGTAGTATCAAATTTTATAGCAATATCATTTTGTATCTCACATTTATTTTCTTGAATGTAGCCAATTAAGTCTGCTTTTAAGTTTTCAAAATCAGTTAATTGTTTGCCTCTTGCGTTCATTTTAATGTATAAATCATCGGAAAGTCCAAAGTTTTCTAATGCTAAATGATAAAAAGCGATAGGACAATCATCTCCACTAAGTATATTCCAATATTCAGTAAAGTCTTTTAAGTCTTTTACTCCATAGAACAATTCCTCAATTCCGTCAATAAAATTATTTCCTGATTTATCGGTTTCTTTTGTTCCACTAAGCATTCTCAACATAGACTGAATAGTCGGGTCTTGTTTCCAAGCAGAGTAAAACCAAGTTTGATTTGTGATAAACTTAACAATTTTACTATCCTCTTTACATTGAAAACATTCAAAGTTTTTATAATTGCATAATTGCTCGCAAAATTCTCGTGAAGACACTCGTGTTTCGTAAGAGAATTTTTTTAGTTTTTCTTGTGTTTCTGTTTCTTTTAATTTTCCTGCGCGTAAAGCAACATACCAATGAAGAAGCCACAAGGTTGTTAGTCGTTGTTGCCCATCAAGAGGGGTTAATGTATTATTATTTATTGCGCCATAAACAAAATCAAGTTTTAGTTCTTTATTGTTGTCTAATGCTTTATTGTTGTCTAATGCTTCTTTTAAGTTAGTAAGAAAAGAACGTCTTAACTCTTCTTTCCCTTTTCTTCCTTGTGCATAGTCTCGTTGTATTATAGGAATCTCTATTTTATAATTCTCTAAAAACTGCCAAAATGATATTGCTTTTGTATTATTCATAATCCTAATTATTTTCTTGTTTGATACCCAAATAGTTCAATGCTTCTTTTATGCTATTTTTATAATCTTTAGCATCTGTTTTTGTCCATATAGTTAAACTATTAATCTTTTTAGTGTAATATTTCAAAAAAACATTCTTTGTAACAGGAGGAATAAATGCTATCGCTCCATCTTCAAAGCCATCTCCGTCTTTATTTAATTTTCTACCAGCCTCTTTTTCTATAATAGTGCGTCTTTTCGCAGGGAAAATGGCATTTCCATAACCTCTATTTGTTCCTGCGTCTAACAAAACAAAGTTCCATATTTGATTTTTTTCATCATCACTAAGTTTCTCGTCTTTTTCTTTTACACCTATCTTTTCTTCTATCCTTTGTAATAAATTTTCAAATTGTATATTTTCTGAATTTGATAAAAACTTTTTGATATCCTCATCCTCCTTTAAGTTTTCAAGTTCTGGTGCTAACAATGAATATTCCAACCATTCTCTTTGATCTTTATAATTTTCTAAACCGTTTGTTGTATTAGAATCTATATGTTCTACGTCCCACGTTTCTTTTTTATAGAGATGAAAAGGGAATTTGTAAAAGACCTTTAAGCCATATTTTTCTTTTTCTTCAAGTTTTGAATTTTGCTTAATTATCGTGTAAATATTATGAAATAGTAAGATAGGTTTACATTTTGTTTTTGGGGGATTGTTTTTTATTTCATAGACTTGGTCTAATTTTACTTCCCCTATTTTTTCGTTTATTTTTCCTTTTAAACTTTCTAAAAATTCCTTTTTATTATTTTTCCATAATTTATAAACTCCGTTTATTGTTTGTCCTTGATCTATTAAGAAACCAACATAATGATACATTTCTAAGTCATTAAACCATTCTTGAAATGTTTGAAAATATTTTTTGACCTCACTCCAACATTGAGTTATCTTTTCTTCGCTTTTTTCTGACAAAAATAAATTGAAGTATCTAAAAGTTCGGTAATTGTCTGTTCCGATGATATCTTTATAATTTTCTAATCCTAATGAATCTTTTTTAACTATCAAATCAAATATGAAGTCTATTCTTGTAGGTTTGTCATAATTTGGAGAATGTAAGAAAAGCCAAAATTCATCATTTTGTAAAGTGTACTCTATATTATCCCACTCACTTGCTATTTCTTGTTGTTTTAGTCTTAAATGATTAGGATTTTCGCTTTTGAAATTAGAACTATTTAGCAATAAAGCCTTAATAAGTTCTGAGTTTGTTAATGGAATTTTACCAATATTCAAACGAGTAAATACCTTTATCGGATCTTCTTCAACAGTTTCGTACCAAATAAATTTGACTTTATTTAAAAGAGTATCTTTAATTGCTTTTTTATTTTCCTTAAACCAATTTTTTGCAACTTCTTTTGCTTGATATATATGAAAGAAATCTATGTTATTCTTGCTGTTTTGTTCTTCTTCTTTATTAATATTGTCTAAAAACTCTTTGGATTTCTCTCTTGTTTCATATTTCAAAGTGTATTTTTCTTTTTCATCTAAAACGGAAAGTATAATAAATATTGTAGTTAATCTTTGTTGTCCGTCTATAACGTCCCAAGAGCCCTTTAAAGAATCTAATATATTCTTTACCCCATTTATATCTTCCGCTTCTTTTATTTTATTTAAAATTTCTTCTTCATTTATTCCTCTTCTTTTTACAACTAAGGGTTGAAGGCAATAAAACTCTGTTTCTGATTTCTCTTTCTTGTGAAATTCCCAAATATCGTTTAATAAATCTTTTACTTGCTGTTCTGTCCATCGGTACCCACGTTGATAATTTGGAATATTGAAACTCATTCCAAGTAATTCTCCAACTGATTTTAGTTCAATCTTATTTTCTTCCATTATTTTCAATTTATTTCTACTTGCAAATATATATTATTTTTTTCTTTTAATGCTTTCTCTATGTGATTTCTCTTAAAATTAACGGCAAACACTTGCAAACTTATCGTTTTGCGAATAGTTGAATTCTTTTGTTGCGTCTATCAACCCCAAATTTGCAATTAACTTGGTATGACCAATAGTTTCCAACAACATATCTATACTTTTATATATAATTATTTTGAAGCAAAAATTAAATTTCAAAGATGTTTTTTTTGAAAGCTTTTAAAAAAGTCTTTGTTTTCTTAAAATATTTCTTTGAAAAAATCTTTTTTTTCTTTGCTTTTTTTGTCTAAAAGACGCATTTAATTTCTACTATTGTCCATGAGACTACGAGACTATGAGTCTTAAAGTCTACAAGACAACAAGTCTACGAGTTAAATGCTGTTTTATTTGTTCGAATTTTAGGGAATAGATTTCAGAAATCAAGGTTTGGAACCGCAAAACCAGGCTTTTCAGAAATTATCACGCTGATGATAACTTTTTATCATGCCGATGATAATTTTTTATCAAAAAGAGAAAATCCTTTGAAAAAAGCTTATCAGACTACGTTTACGGCCTTCATCTTCTCACAAACAAAGACTTATTCTTATAAAATCAGCAAAAGAGAGACTCGAAAACAGCTCTTAGTAAAGAAAATCCTCGTTTTATGGAACTGATTCTTGATTTCAGCGAAATAAAACAAAGAATCAGAAAATTGTTTCTTTGTTTTATTTTTATGAATCAAAGAAATAATTTTGAGGGATTACCCTTTCATCATCTCCCTTATTTGTTTATGTAGTTTTCTTAGGTGTTTTGCTTTTCGGAGTTTAATGTCGGAGGTGATTATTCTTAGAATTCTACTGATTTCATGAGCAATGATTGGTGCGGGTAGTAGAATAAGGGTTGTGAATAGGGCTATTTGCCAAGGAAGTAGGTTATATATTATGATAGAATAGACAATCATTAACAAAGGCCATAGTAATAGATATATTAAAAAGCGAACTGAGTTTTTGAAAGCAGGGTCTTTGAGTAGTGTAAAGATATATTTACAAGTCAAAACCATAGGTAAAGTTAGGATTGAAAGCGAAAGAGTGTAGGGAAGAGTGAAAATGATGAGTAGGGTGTAGAGTAGACGAAGGAAAAGAGGTCGTCTGATTCTGATTGACTCAATAGAAATGTGTTTTTCTTTGCGTAGAGAGCTTGCTTGTCGCCCAAGGTCAAGAAGAGTCTTTGCTTTTTCGGGTTCTTTCTCCTTTATTTCGTTGAGTCTCTTTATAGTGTTGTTGTTTTTTTCAAGTTGTAGGTCAAGATTTGAGGTGCGATCTTGTGTGATTTTGCAAATTTCGTATGTTGGTTCGTAGTCTTGATCATCAGGAATGTAGAGAATAGAGGAGTGAATACGCTCTGTGAGTAGGGTTTTCATTGAGTTGATTTGTTCTTGTTGAGAAAGTTCGGGGTGTTGTGCTATGAATTCTCCTACATTGATAGGCTTGCCGATTTCTACTCGCACTGTGGAACGAAATCTGAAAAAGTCGCCAAACAATAACCCTGTTGGAATGATGTAAAGAGGCATATCAGGCATTATTTCCTGTGCTTGAAAGGCTATTTTGAATATTCCTTTTGAGAGAGGTAGTGAAGAATATTTAGTATTGTGTGTTCCTTCGGGGAAAATGCAGAAAGGAATTTTGTCTCTCAATACATCAACGGATTTATCGATGATTTCTTGATTTTTCTTTACCTCTTTCAAACCATCTCTTTGACGCATTATTGGCATAATTTTTAAGAAAGTAAAGATTTTCGCAAGAGTTGGATTTTTGAAAATGTCGGCTCTTGCAACAAATACCTTCGGTTTTCTGTCGATTGCAAGGATAATCAAAGCGTCCATTAGTGCGTTTGTGTGATTTGGAGCGTAAATAATAGCTCCATCTTGCGGAATGTTTTCTTTGCCTACATACTTTATTTTTCGATATGATAGTTTCAAAGAAAAATCTACGTAATAACGTAAGAACCAATAAAAGAAATTAAAATCTTGTATCTTTTTTTGTGTTTTTTTACTCATAAATTATGCTTTTCTTCGGAAGAAATACGACATAGTAAGTCCAGAAACGATGTGCCAAATGCCCCACCATGCAGTTATAAAGAGCATTCCTCCATAGTTCCCATGCCAAATTTCCGGCGGGAATATATTTGGATTGAATAAAAGAATGAGTCCTAAACCTGAATTTTGTATTCCTACCTCAATTGTTAAGGTTTTCACATCTCTCTTAGGTAGCTTTGAAAACCTTCCACCGAAATAACCTGTTGATAATGCAGAAGCATTGTGCAATAAGACGATGAAGAAAACAAAGAAAATGTTATCAATAAAGATTTGGAAGTTTTGTGCAAACGAAACAACGATCATGCCCATAAAAAGTAAGATAGAAAGAATTTGAGCAGGCTTTGTAATCTTTTTTGTAACGTTAGGAAAATAGTGAGCAAAGAGAATGCCAAGTACGATAGGCAAACCAAGAAGCAAAAGAATTTGTTCTAAGACAGGAAGGAAAGGAATTTCCAAATAAGGTATGTCGTTTTTCAAACCAATGACAGAGGTGTAAAGATTGCTCCATAAAAAGAAATTCAAAGGCGTGATAATAGGAGCAGCAGCAGTCGTAATAGCAGTTAAAGACACAGAAAGTTCAATATTTCCCTTTGAAAGAGAGGAAATAAAATTAGAGATGTTTCCGCCGGGGCAAGAAGCAACTAAAATCATTCCAAGAGCTATCATAGGAGTTATAAGAGGATTCAACACCAAAGCAAGAAGAAAAGTTACTAACGGAAGACATACCCATTGAAGAATAAGACCTGTAACAACGCTCTTAGGTTTTCTGAAAATATCTTTAAAGGTTTGAAATTTAATGCCAAGAGCAACTCCAAACATTACGAAAGCAAGAAGAATATTTACAATAGTCATTCCATTTTCTCCGAAGTTGATCGTAACGGAGTTGAGAGATTCCAATTGTTCTTTCATAGTAATGAAGATTAAAATAAAGTGCAAAATTATTAAAAATTGCAAAATGTGGAATTATTAGTTTAATAAAATTTAGCTGTTCGTTGTCCCTTTTTGGTGTATTCGGATATTTAGAGTCGTTATTAAAGTGATTGCACTTCCTTTTTTTTGAACAAATCCCTCTTCTTTTACATTGGTATTTTCAAAACAAGAAACAATTTTTCAAATCTTTGTCTGCAATGAGATGAAATTTGTAAGCATTGCAGCAAGGTCTGTCTCTGTATATTTCTTCGCCAAGTCTAAAAAAAACTATTTGGAGAATAATGATAATCAAATTGTTATCTTGATTACTGCGAAAAGAACCAAATAAGAACCAAAATTTATTTGGTCAGTCTTAAATATTGATTTACCTTTGCAATCGAAAAAGAAAGCCGGTTTAAGGCAAAAGGATTGTATTATCGAGCGAGACTCGAAAAAAAATGATTAAAGTAGTAATTATGAGGAGTATTGCGCGCATACTTAACTCCCTTGCCCTGATTGTGAATGTTTTGGGAATAGTCGCTTTTATTCTAATTATAGTAAAAGGATATTTCAAAATTATGATTCCAATGGTGGTATTATTTGCGGTAGGGCTGATTTTTGGAAAACAAGCATTCAAACAAAACTGTCCACCACGCATTTTCTGGGCTCAATCCGTAAATTCACTCCTGAATTTTCCGATAGGAGCGGCCATAGGCTATGGATTGATTTTTGCCCTTTGGGTTCCCGTTGTCCGATTCTTTACATTGTTGTTTTAATCGGGTGATAGAAAATCCTTGCTTCTGCATTGTGATTTCTGCATCTGTGTATCAGCACGATTAAAATAAAGAAACAGTTTTTTAATTCTTTGTTTTATTTTCTTGAAATCAAGTTTCGTTCCGCTGGAATCAAGAAAGAATTTATCGAATGTTTATCGTTCTATAATCCTATCTAAAATTAGATGTATAGAAGTTGTTTTATTGTATTCTATACGCCATTCTACAAATCCTTTTTCTTTGTCAAAAACATATTTAAACGACCATTCTCCTGTTCTATTCTTTGCTTTACCGTAATAGTATATAAGGTTTGGCTTTCCGCATTCAATCTTTGTTTTGTAACGAAGAAGAGAAAATTTATCCAAAAAGTCTATACTGCCAAGAAAAGCATATTTCCCTTTTTTCTCGCACTGAACAGGAAAGTTCATTTCCGGAAAGGGGAAATATTCAAAAAGATAAAAATAATCTTCTCTTGGAGGGTGAAGCCAGATTTTTTCATTTGTTTCAATAAATCCCGTTTCCTCAGCTTTATCGTAAGGAAAAGTTTTTTGAGTTTCAAAATCTGTATTCTCGTGATAAGCATAAAAAAGTTGCTTTTGAGCATTATCGTAAATCCAAACGCTATCTTGTGTCCATAAACTAAGGAATGATTCTTTCACAACGCCATTATTCTCATACCTAACCTTAAAAACAAACTCTTTATTCGGTGTATAAATCTCTTGCGACAAAAGAATAAAGGGACAAAACAGCAGAATGAAAAACAATCGTATTGACATAAGATTTTAACTTTAAGATACTCTTGCAAATATACTACAATTTGCTCTATTTTTCAAATTGTTTTAAGATTTGAATTTGTGATTTTAGTTCTTTAATCTGCTTTGCGTAATAGACACTTACTAATATTGCGATAGCAATTGCTATAATCATAACCGAAGTTCCGTAAGATGTCGGTTTAAGTATGTAGTCTGCTTGAAGATTGTTGTAAATAAAGATGAATGCAACAACCAAAGGAATTGAAATAACACTCTGCCAAATTATGTTTATACGCTCACAGATGCGAAATTTCATAAACCAACGCTCTTTTTCTATGATATTGTTTTGCGGCTGCTTCATTTTAAGTAGAAAATATAGGCTTATGCTTTGATTTATCAAGGCTCCATCTATTGTAACATAGATAAGAATAATATACCACATAGGAAGAAGTTGGCATAATAGGTCATTATTCCAAATTAGTATGAAATTTGCAATCACAGCCAAACACATACCAAAAACAGAGTTGAATGTAAGATAGTTTGTCTTTGATTTGCAACTTTGTTCTATGATTTGACGGTTGATTATCTTTTGTTGCTCCAATTCTTTGGACATTTCTGCCCATTGTTTTTTTAATTCTTCTAATTCCATTTCTGTAATTTTTTATTGGTTCGACATTTTCTTTAATTTTTCCTTTATTCTGCTAAGTTTCACTCCTACGTTTGAGATTGAAAGTCCTGTTATGCTTGCGATTTCTTCGTAAGAAAGGTCTTCTAACCAAAGCAAGACTAAGGATTTTTCTAATATATCTAAACGATTTATTAGAGTGTGCAAAAATTCTATTTGCTGTTGTTTTTCCTTATCTTCAAAGGTTAAATCTACTTCAAGAGAGGGAATCTTTGAGAGTGGATTGCGTTTTTTCTTTCTTACAAATGAAATGCAGGTGTTAAGACTTATGCGATAAATCCATGTACTTATTTTGCTTTCTGAGCGAAAGTGAGGGAAACTTCGCCATAATTCTATCAACACTTCTTGGTAATAATCTTCAATATAGTCTTTTTCGGCATAGATATAGCAGACTTTGTAGATTATGTCCTTGTGTTGCATAACCATTTTGGTGTATTGTTCTTTCAGGTCCATTGTCTGTTTTATTGTTGTTTTGCTTTATTAGTCGTTGTTTAGGCTTGAAAATTACAGTTTGAAGAGAACTTTTGTCGATTCTTTGTTTTGAAAAAATAAAACTTGATTTCATTTTGCTGAAATCAAGTTTAGTTCCGCTGAAACAAAGTTTCATTTTAGCGGTTTTGATAACCGGTGTATCTTTGTTTTTACTTTATGGTTTTACTTCTTTGCATCGCCTCTGTCAATCACCACTTTGTAACCGATTTCTTCGGCTTCCTTTTTCAGAATTGCGATTCCTTCGGCAGCTTCTGCGTTTACGTATGCCTTGTTGTCGTAAATCTTGTACAGATTTCTCACATCCAATGGCGAAAGGTTGGGCATGACAACATTGGCTCCGCATCCGAGTCCCATTTTTCTGCCTTCAGGATGTATGCTTCCCAATGCGGTGGTCGAAGGCAAAAGAGCATTTGGAAACATCAGCCTAAGAATGGCTATCAATCGCAATGTAAGATGCAGATCTCCTTGTTTCTTGTCTGCAAATGGCGTTTGATGATGTGGAATGAAAGGTCCGATGCCTATCATATCGGGTTCGAGTTGTTGCAAATAGCGAAGGTCTGCAACGATATGCTCCATTGTTTGAAAAGGACTGCCAACCATAAATCCCGAACCAACTTGATAGCCTAAGCTTTTCAGATCTGCAAGACATCTTTGTCTGTTTTTGAAACTCATCTTTTCGGGGTGTAGCATTTGATAATGAGATTCGGTCGTTGTTTCGTGTCTTAGAAGATAGCGATCCGCACCTGCTTCTTTGTATGCTTTATAGCTTTCGTATGTTTTCTCACCTATCGATAGTGTTACCGCACAATCAGGGTGTTCTTCTTTGATTTGTCGCACTATATCGCAAATGTCCTGATCGGAATATGCAGGGTCTTCACCGCCTTGCAAGACAAAGGTGCGAAAACCAAGTTCGTAGCCGTATCTTGTGCAGTCAAGGATTTGCTCTTTGCTCAATCGGTAACGTTCAATCGAGGTATTGACAGCACGGATTCCGCAATAAAGACAGTTGTTCTTGCAGTAGTTACTCAGTTCTATCAATCCGCGGATATAAATCTTGTCTTGGTAAATCTCTTCTTTCTTTTGGCGGGCTTTTTCAAACAAATATAGCTCTTGCTGACTGTCGTCTGCAAGAGCTATAAGCTGACAAAGTGCGTTCGAATCAAGATTCCGCTCTTTGTATAGTTGATCTATCAATTCTTTCATTGCATGTTATTTGTCGATTCTCATTTTGTAGAATGAACGATAAACGAAGTAACAAGCCACAACAAATAGAACGATTCCTATGTATGGAGCAATTTCTCTGAAATCTTCGCTTATTGCTATTTCCATAGCCAAAAGTCCAAATAATGTTGTGAATTTGATTATCGGATTTAGAGCAACGGATGATGTGTCTTTGAATGGATCTCCTACAGTGTCGCCTACAACAGACGCATCGTGCAAAGGAGTGCCTTTTGCTTTCAAATCAACTTCGACAATCTTCTTTGCATTATCCCAACTTCCTCCTGCATTTGCCATAAACACAGCTTGGAACAATCCGAACAAAGCAATAGAAACCAAATAGCTGACAAAAAGTGATACTGCTTCTGTTCCACCAACTGAAGATGGTGAAGAAAGACATGCAATACCCAAAGCGAAGAAGAATATTGCGATAAAGATGTTGAACATTCCCTTTTGAGCATATTGCGTACAGATTCTGACAACTTCAACCGAACTTTTCTCATCTGCTTTCTTAGGGGCATTAGGGTCAAGGTTGATGTTGGCCTTGATATATTCAACAGCTCTGTAAGCACCTGTTGTAACGGCTTGAGTAGAAGCTCCTGTGAACCAATAGATCACTGCTCCTCCAAGCAAGAATCCTAAAATGGTGTATGGATTAAGAAGGTTTAGCAAACTTGCAGGCTCAACGCCAAGTGTTTTTTCTATCATCAAAATCAATGAGAAAATCATTGTGGTTGCTCCAACAACAGCTGTGCCGATTAGAACAGGCTTAGCAGTTGCCTTAAATGTGTTTCCTGCTCCGTCATTTGCCTCAAGATAATATTTGGATTTTTCCCAATCAGGTTTGAATTTGAAATCTCTTTCGATTTCGTTGTCTATATCTTTTTCTTCTTCGATAAGAGAAAGTTCATAAACAGATTGAGCGTTGTCTGTTACAGGTCCATAGCTATCGACTGCAATAGTAACAGGTCCCATGCCAAGCATACCGAATGCGATCAATCCGAAAGCAAAAATAGATGGGTGAAGCATGTTGATTTGTGCTAAATCTCCAGAGAATATATAGCCGATGAACATAAGGATTACGAAAACTAATCCTGTCCAGAAACCAGAGAAATTACCAGCAACAAATCCTGATAAGATGTTTAGCGATGCTCCTCCTTGCTCTGAGGCTTTGACTACTTCTTTAACGTGCTTTGATTTTGGAGAAGTAAAGACTTTGGTGATTTCTGGAATGACTGCTGCTCCCAATGTTCCACAAGAGATTATCGTTGCCAAAATCCACCATAGGCTTGTGTTGCCTCCAAGGTTTCCAATCAAGAAATATGATACTATGTAAGTACTTATGATTGACAAAATAGAAGTTATCCATACTAAATTGGTCAAAGGTGCTTCAAAATCCAACTCATCTTTGTTGCCATAAAGCGCTTTGCTTAGTCCGTTATTTATATAATATGAAATAACGGATGTAATGATACCGAGAATTCTCATCGTAAATATCCAAACCAATAATTGATGTTGTATTTCTGGGTTAGGTATTGCGAGCAGTATAAATGATACGAGAGCAACTCCTGTAACGCCGTAAGTCTCAAACCCATCTGCTGTAGGCCCTACGCTATCGCCTGCGTTGTCTCCTGTACAGTCTGCAATAACTCCTGGATTGCGAGGGTCATCTTCTCCGATTTTGAATACTACTTTCATAAGGTCGGAACCTATATCGGCGATTTTTGTGAATATTCCGCCTGCAATTCTCAGTGCAGACGCACCAAGACTTTCTCCGATTGCAAATCCGATGAAACAAGCTCCCGCAAGATCGGCTGGCATCAATAATAAGATTACCAACATCAAAAGCAATTCCACACAAATCAATACAACACCTATGCTCATTCCTGCACTTAAAGGAATATTAAGCAATCGGAGCGGATTTCTTTTTAAGGATGCAAATGCCATTCTCGAATTTGCTAATGTGTTCATGCGGATACCATAAGCGGCAACAGCATATGAACCGAGCATTCCTATAACGGTCCACGCCAAAATTAGAAGCACATCGCCTGCTCCAAAACCAACTCCGTCTTCTCCTTTTGCAAGGAAACCGAAATAAGCAGCCACTGCAATACCTATAAAGATAAACAATTTAGCAAGGAACTTACCTTGTTGTTTTAGGTAAGTTGAACAGGTTTTGTAAATAACCTGTGCGACGTCAAGCATGCTTCTGTGAGAAGGGAGCTTCTTTACTTTTACGAATTGATACAATCCGAAAAGTATGCCCAAAAAGGCTACAAAAAATCCCCAATGTAATACTCCAAACTTATGTATTTCAATGGGGATTTTCAAATCTGCCTCGCTAGCCTGTAAAAACACAGGCGTCAGTGTCGATAACAGTAATAAAAAAATCTTTTTCATATTAATTTAAGTTTTATTTCAATTTTTGTTTGTAATCTTTCGAGTGGCAAAATTACAAATAAAATCTGATTAAATCGGTTGCTACAAATAAAAAATATCATGAAGAGTAAACATTTGAAAGACTTTTTCGTTTAATAGGTTAAGAGGTAAAATTTTTTCATCATGAAAATCGCATTGGAAGTTATTTCTGTAAGATCATCTTATATTGAAGGATTGTCGGATGTTATTCTTATTGATCACTCTTCAAATACTGTGATATGTATTCCTATAGGTGAGTTTGAGGCAAGGTTGATTGCATTGTCTGTAGAAAAAAAAGACTTGCCTAAACCAATGATGTTCGAATCATTTGTAAGTATTATCTCTTATTTTGGTGTAGAAGTGAAGTATGTTTTGATAGATTCGTTTAGAGATGGCGTTTATGGAGCTAAAGTATGTTGCTCTTCGGAAAAAGAAAACGGTCTATTCAACACGAGAGTTTCTGATGCAATAAATCTGGCTTTGAAAGCAGATTGCCCTATATACATAAAGGATGCAGTCTTGAAAGAAGTAGGCTTTGATGCTGATGTTTTGCTTGAGAAGAAACCGATTGTAGAAGAAGTTAACGTGTGTTCGAAGGTGTCAGATTTAGATCTAGAGATGCTGGAAGATTTATTGGAAGATGCGGTTGAGAAAGAGGATTATGAACTCGCTGTTTTATTGAGAGATAAAATAAATGAATTAAAAGGAAGACAAAAAGGAGAAATTTAGAATCGAGAATCGTTGAATTCTTTCTTGATTTCGTTAAATTCTTTTCAAAAGATAAAATCCTAAAACAAAGATTCGTTTTTTTTAGACTTATTGTGCTTTAGGTTTTGATTTAATTGTTTGGATTAAGAAAAAGAGGAGCTTTGTTTGCTCCTCTTTTTCTTTTTTTCTTAGATGCGTTCAAATTCATCTTTTCCTACTCCGCATAACGGACAAAGCCAATCGCTAGGAATGTCTTCGAATTTTGTTCCCGGAGCAATGTTGTTTTCAGGATCGCCTATTGCAGGGTTGTAAATGTATCCGCAAACCTTGCATTCGTAACTTTGATTTTCCATATTTTTTCTGTTTTAGCTGTTCAATGTTATTAACGTTGAAAAGTTGAAAAAGTTCTTGAAAATGCAATTTTTTCTTTGGTTTTCTTGCTATTACAAAAAAAAGTTGTACCTTTGCAAACTGAAAAATCAGCGTTTCTGTATAGACACCTGTTATTAATGAAGCTTCTTCGGGCTTTATTTTTTAGGGTTGCGTGTCTTTGGAAATATATCCTTTCGGAATCATTTGGCTGTGATTTTGAGGACGTTGTGCTTTCTTAAGGCTGAAAATAATCGTTTGAAAGTTCGAAGTTTTCGGACTTGGATTGTTTTAGTTTGAATATATCCTTTTGCAACCCGGTTTTAGGTTGAAAAGGTATGTAAAAAATAAGAAAATTAACAAAAAAAAGAAAAGAGAACATAATTTAGTATGCCAACAATTCAACAATTGATCCGTAAAGGACGTACGAAATTGGAGTATAAGAGTAAGTCTCCTGCATTGGATTCATGTCCACAACGTAGGGGTGTGTGTACGAGAGTGTACACAACAACGCCGAAAAAACCGAATTCGGCTATGAGAAAAGTTGCGAGAGTTAAATTGACTAACGGAAAAGAAGTTAATGCTTATATACCAGGAGAAGGTCATAACTTGCAAGAGCACTCTATCGTGATGATTAGAGGTGGTCGTGTTAAAGATTTGCCAGGTGTAAGATATCACATCATTCGTGGTGCTTTGGATACTGCGGGTGTTGACGGTAGAAAGCAAAGACGTTCCAAATATGGTACAAAACGACCTAAGGAAGGAGCAAAGAAGTAGTTGTTTAATTGGTAAAAGAGTAGAAGAGTAATGAGAAAAGCAAAACCAAGGAAGAGAATAATACTTCCAGATCCTAAGTTCAATGATGTATTGGTGACAAAATTTGTCAATAACATCATGTTGAAAGGTAAGAAAACCATAGCTTACAACATATTTTACGAAGCAATTGATATTGTTTCACAACGTTCAAATGAAAATGGTTTGGATGTTTGGAAAAAAGCATTGGCTAATGTTACTCCTAATGTAGAGGTAAGAAGTCGTAGAATAGGTGGTGCAACATTCCAAATTCCTTCAGAAATCAGACCAGAGAGAAAACAATCTATGGGAATGAAGAATTTGATAGGATTTGCACGTAAGCGTAACGAGAAAACAATGGCTATACGCTTAGCATCTGAAATATTGGCTGCATACAAGGAAGAAGGTGCAGCTTTCAAGAAGAAAGAAGATATTCATAGAATGGCTGAGGCTAACAAGGCCTTCTCGCATTTTAGATTCTAAAAATACCGAAAAAAGATGTCAGATCTAAGATTAACAAGAAACATTGGAATTATGGCTCACATAGACGCCGGTAAGACTACAACTACCGAGCGTATTCTGTATTATACAGGTAAGAACCATAAGTTAGGAGAAACACATGACGGAGCTGCTACAATGGACTGGATGGCTCAAGAACAAGAAAGAGGTATTACTATTACTTCTGCAGCAACTACGGTGTTTTGGAAATATAACGAGAAACAATACAAAATCAACATTATAGACACTCCAGGTCACGTTGATTTCACTGTTGAAGTTGAACGATCTTTGAGAGTTTTGGATGGTGCAGTAGCGTTGTTCTGTGCAGTTGGTGGTGTTGAGCCTCAATCAGAAACTGTTTGGAGACAAGCAGATAAATACAAAGTGCCTCGTATCGGTTTCGTTAATAAAATGGACCGTGCAGGTGCTGATTTCTTCAATGTGTTGAAGCAAATGAAAGAGAGACTTGGAGCAAATCCTGTTCCTTTGACAATTCCTATCGGACAAGAGGATATGTTCAAAGGTGTTATAGATTTGATTTCCAATAAGGCTTTGATGTATGATGAAGAATCAAATGGAACAAAATCATATGAAGTTCCAATGCCTGAAGATTTGAAGGAAATCGCTTCAGAATATAGAAGAAAATTGATTGAAGGTGTTGCTGAAGAAGATGATGAATTGTTGATGAGGTATATGGAAGATGAAAATTCCATAACAGAAGAAGAAATGATTTATCAAATTCGTAAAGCTACATGCGAGATGAGAATTACTCCTGTCTTGTGTGGTTCTTCTTTCAAAAACAAAGGTGTTCAAAACTTGATAAATGCAGTTTGTGAGTTTTTGCCTTCTCCTGTGGATATTCCTGAGGTTGAAGGAACAGATCCTGTTACAGGTGAAGTGATTACAAGAAAGGTTGATCCTAAAGCACCTTTGTCTGCATTGGCATTCAAGATAGCTACAGACCCTTATGTAGGAAGAATTTGTTTCTTTAGAGTTTACTCTGGAACTCTTGATGCAGGTTCTTATGTTTACAACGTTGCAACAGGTAAAAAAGAACGTATTTCTCGTGTAATGCAAATGCACGCGAATAAACAAAATCCATTGGATAAGATAGAAGCTGGTGATATCGGAGCAGCTGTAGGATTCAAAGATATAAAAACAGGAAATACTCTTTGTGATGAGAATAATCCTATTGTTCTTGAGTCTATGACATTCCCTGAACCAGTTATTTCAATTGCTATTGAGCCTACAAAGCAAGCAGATATTGATAAATTCAATAATGCTTTGGTTAAGTTGTCTGAAGAAGACCCTACATTGGTTATTCAAACAGATGAGGCTTCTGGACAAACTATCATGAAGGGTATGGGTGAGTTGCACTTGGATATCATAATGGATAGAATTCGTCGTGAGTTCAATGTAGAATGTAATCAAGGTGCTCCTCAGGTTGCTTACAAGGAAGCTATTACTGCTTCTTGCCAACACAGAGAGGTATTTAAGAAACAATCTGGTGGTCGTGGTAAGTTTGCTGATATATTGTTTACTTTGTCTCCTGCTGATGAAGGTGTTAAAGGTTTGCAATTTATCAACGAAGTTAAAGGTGGTAACGTTCCTAAAGAGTTTATACCTGCTGTTGAAAAAGGTTTCAAAGCTGCAATGCAGAATGGTGTTTTGGCAGGATTCCCTGTTGAAAGCATGAAGGTTGTTTTGACAGATGGTTCTTTCCACCCTGTCGATTCAGATGCATTGTCATTTGAGTTGTGTGCTAAGATGGCATTCAAAGAAGCTGCTAAGAAAGCAAAATCTGTTTTGATGGAACCTATCATGTCTGTTGAAGTTAATACTCCTGATGCTTATTTGGGTGATGTAACTGGAGACTTGAATAGAAGAAGAGCAATTCTTGAAAGCATAACTGCAAAAATCGGAGTTCAAGCTGTTAAAGCAAAAGTTCCGTTGGCACAAATGTTTGGATATGTAACTTCTTTGAGAACTATTACTTCTGGTCGTGCAAATTCTACAATGGAATTTTCGCACTATGCTGAAGCACCAAAGGATGTTACTGAAAATGTATTGAAAAGTAAGGCTGAGTAAAATTAATAATTATACAAATCGTGAGTCAAAGAATTAGGATTAAATTGAAATCATACGATCATAATTTGGTAGATAAATCTGCTGAAAAGATCGTGAAGACTGTAAAGTTGACTGGTGCACACGTAAAAGGACCAATTCCTTTGCCAACCAATAAGAAAATATTTACAGTCAATCGTTCTACTTTCGTGAACAAAAAATCACGTGAGCAGTTCGAGTTAAGCTCTTACAAAAGATTGTTGGATATAGACAGCACTTCTGCAAAAACAATCGATGCTTTGGTTAAGTTGGAATTGCCAAGTGGAGTTGATGTTGAAATCAAATTGCCGTAATTTTGTAGAGTAATCAATAAGTTATTTATATCAGTCGATGTCGCGAGATAAGCTGGTGAAACAAAAAATTAAATTTTAAATGTCAGGATTAATAGGAAAAAAAATCGGAATGACTAGTATCTATGATGCCTCCGGCAAACAAATGCCGTGCACGGTTATAGAAGCTGGTCCTTGTGTTGTGACACAAGTTAAGACGCCTGAAAAAGATGGCTACAGTGCTATTCAATTAGCATTTGAGGAAATGAAAGAGAAGAGTTGCTCAAAACCTATGAAAGGACACTTCGCAAAAGCAAATACAACTCCTAAAAGATATTTGGCGGAGTTCTCTCGTTTTGAAGAGGGCGCGAAGAAAAATCACGGAGAGGTTTTGACATGTGATGTATTCTCTGAAGGTGAATTCGTGGATGTTGTCGGAATATCCAAGGGTAAAGGTTTTCAGGGTGTTGTAAAACGTCATGGATTTAGTGGCGTTGGTGATAAAACTCACGGTCAGCATGACAGATTGAGAGCTCCAGGTTCAGTTGGTGCATCTTCATATCCTTCAAGAGTATTTAAGGGATTGAGAATGGCTGGTAGAACTGGTGGTCGTAGGGTTAAGATACAAAATCTTCAAATATTGAAGGTTATTGTAGAAAAGAATTTAGTGCTAGTAAAGGGATCTGTTCCAGGTCCGAAAGGTTCTATTTTAAAACTTGAAAGATGGAGTTAAAAGTTTATAGTATAGATGGAAACGATACCGGTAGAACCGTTATTGTTGATGATGCGTTGTTCGGAACTGAACCTAACGATCACGTTCTTTGGTTAGCAGTAAAACAATTTTTGGCAAATCAAAGACAAGGAACACATAAGTCAAAAGAACGCTCTGAAGTATCAGGCTCTACAAAGAAACTGAAAAGACAAAAAGGCACAGGTGGTGCAAGAGCGGGTGATACAAATAGTCCAACAATAGTAGGTGGAGGTCGTGCATTTGGCCCAAGACCAAGAGATTATCGTTTCAAATTGAATAAGAAAGTAAAGCGTTTGGCAAGATTGTCTGCTTTGTATTACAAATCAAAAGAAGATAATGTTTTGGTTGTTGAGGACTTTTCTTTCGATATGCCGAAGACCAAAAATATGGTTAAAGTTTTGTCGGCATTGAAATTGCAAGACAAAAAAACTTTGTTTGTAGTGAATACAGATCCGAAAAATTTCGTAACTTTGTCGGCTAGAAACATAGCGAACGTTAAAGTTATGAATGCGGCTTCTGTTAACGCTTATGAAGTCTTGAATGCCAAGAAGTTAGTGTTTTCAGAAACTGCAATTGTGGAATTAGATAAGATGTGCGTTAATTCTTAATTGCTTAAAATAGAGATAAAGAGATGGATATTATTGTTAAGCCTATCATCACTGAGAAAATTACTAAAATGACGGAAAATTTTCCGAATCGTTTTGGTTTCATCGTTGATAGAAGAGCGAATAAGATAGAAATAGGAAGAGCTGTTGAGGAGTTGTATGGCGTTAAGGTTGTAAGTGTAAACACTATGAACTACAGCGGAAAAAGAACAGCAAGGTTTACAAAAATTGGTTACATACAAGGAAAGAAGGCAGCATATAAAAAGGCTATCGTGATGTTAGCCGAAGGTGATACAATAGATTTTTTTAGCGAAATTTAATAGAGAGAGATGGCTTTAAAGAAATTAAAACCGACAACACCGGGACAACGTTTCAAAGTTATAAGTGCTTTTGATGATATAACAACCAACGAACCAGAAAAATCATTGGTTTACGGAATCAAGAGAAGTGGCGGAAGAAACAACCAAGGAAAGATGACCATGAGATATATTGGTGGTGGTCACAAAAAATTGTATCGTTTTGTTGATTTTCGTAGAGAAAAAGACGGCATACCTGCTGTTGTTAAAACGATAGAATACGATCCAAACAGAACTGCACGTATTGCTTTGGTTTGCTACGCAGACGGAGAAAAAAGATATATCGTTGCTCCTCACGGATTGAAGGTCGGTCAGACTATTATGTCAGGTATAGGAGTTGCCCCTGAAATAGGTAATACATTATTGCTTCGCGATATTCCTTTCGGTACAATGATTCATAACATAGAATTGAATCCTGGACAAGGAGCAAAATTGGTTAGAAGCGCAGGAGCTTACGCTCAACTTATGTCAAGAGATGGAAAGTATGCAATCATAAAGATGCCTTCAGGAGAGACTCGTATGATTTTGCAGGCTTGTCGTGCGACTGTAGGTGTTGTTTCTAATGTAGAGCATAACCTTGAAGTTTCAGGTAAGGCAGGAAGATCAAGATGGTTAGGAAGAAGACCTCGTACAAGAGGTGTTGTTATGAACCCAGTTGATCACCCAATGGGTGGTGGTGAAGGTCGTCAATCAGGAGGACATCCACGCTCAAGAAAGGGAATACCTTCTAAGGGTTATAAAACAAGAGCTCCTAAGAAACAATCTAGTAAGTATATAGTTGAAAGACGTAAGAAATAATTAAATCATAGATAGATGAGCCGTTCATTAAAAAAAGGACCTTATATTCATTATAAGTTAGAGAAGAAAGTTTTGGCTGCACAAGAACAGAACAATAAGAATACTATAAAAACATGGTCAAGAGCTTCTATGATTTCCCCAGATTTCGTAGGTTTGACTATCGCTGTTCACAATGGGAATAAGCATATTCCTGTTTATATAACTGAAAATATGGTAGGTCATAAATTGGGAGAATTTGCCCCTACAAGAATTTTCAGAGGTCATGCAGGTCAAAAAGATAAAGGTAAGAAATAAAAAAGAGTGCAGAAATGGGAAAAAGAAGACGTGAGAGTGCGGTAGCACGTAAAGAAGCAAAGAAGACACAGTATATAGCGAAGCTGATGAATAACCCAACTTCTCCAAGAAAGACACGTTTGATGGCTGATGCCATAAGAGGAGTTGATGTGGAAAAAGCACTCGGCATATTACAGTTTAGCCGCAGAGAGGCTGCACCGAAATTGCGTAAACTTTTGCTTTCGGCAATTGCTAATTGGCAAATGAAAAACGAAGGAAAACGCATAGAGGAAAGTAATTTGTATGTTAAACAAATAAGTGTTGATGGAGGAAGGCAATTAAAGAGACTTCGTACAGCACCACAAGGAAGAGGATATAGAATTAGAAAAAGATCTAATCATATTACGCTTGTGTTGGGAAGTAGAGTTGAAGAGAAAATGTCTGCAGTTCAATCAACTGATGCTGAAAAGTAATAGTTTGTAAAATTAGTAAATGATTTAATCGGATGGGACAAAAAACAAATCCAATAGGTAACAGACTAGGAATCATCAGAGGTTGGGATTCTAATTGGTACGGCGGAAGAAGATTCGAAGCCAAATTGGTAGAAGACGACAAAATCAGAAAATATTTGAATGCTCGTTTGGCTAAAGCAGGAATTTCTAAGATATATATAGAAAGAACTCTGAAATTGGTTACTGTAACTATCAACACGGCAAAACCGGGTATGATAATAGGCAAGGCTGGACAAGAAGTTGATAAGCTAAAAGAAGAATTGAAGAAATTGACACAAAAAGAAGTTCAGATAAATATTTCAGAAGTGAAACGTCCTGAACTTGATGCTGTGTTGGTTGCTGCTTCTGTGGCAAGACAAATTGAAGGCCGTGTATCCTATAGAAAGGCTATAAAAATGGCTATAACATCTACCATGAAAGTTGGAGCAGAAGGTATAAAAGTTTCTGTTTCAGGTCGTATCGGTGGAGCTGAAATGGCTAGAACAGAGCATTATAAAGAAGGAAGAACTCCTCTTCATACGTTAAGAGCTGATATAGACTATGCTCATGCAGAAGCACATACAACTTATGGCCGTATAGGTGTAAAGGTATGGATTTGCAAGGGATTGGTTTATAACAAGAGAGAATTAGTTCCTTCAACAGTAGGCGGAAATTTGAGAGATAACAGAATGGGTCAAAGACGTTTTGGAAGTTCTGCACAACGTCCTACGAGAAAAAAATAAGTTTAATAATAGTCAAAAATAAAGGATATGTTACAGCCAAAAAAGACTAAGTATAGAAAACAACAGAAAGGCAGAATAAAAGGATTGGCACACAGAGGTCATGAGTTGGCTTTTGGAGCGTTCGGAATAAAGTCTTTGGAAACATCTTTCATCACAGGACGTCAAATAGAGGCAGCTCGTCAAGCTGTTACTCGTTATATGAAACGTGAAGGACAAATTTGGATAAGAATATTCCCTGACAAGCCTATCACAAAGAAACCTAACGAAGTCCGTATGGGTAAGGGTAAAGGTGCTCCTGAATATTTTGTTGCTAAAGTAAAACCGGGAACAATGCTTTTTGAGGCAGAAGGTGTTCCGATGGAAATCGCAAAAGAAGCGATGAGATTGGCCGCTCAAAAATTGCCGGTTGTTACTAAATTTGTTGTTAGAAGAGATTACGCTGAAGAGGCATAACAATATAGATAGAGAAATAAGATGAAAAATAACGGTTTAAAGGATCTTACTGTTGCAGAGCTACAGGAGAGATTAGAAACAGAAAAGAAACAACTGACAAAGTTGCGTATAAATCATGCTGTATCTCCTATAGAAAATCCAAGTCTTATACAAAAGACACGTAGGAATGTTGCGAGAATCTATACAGAAATTAGCCGTCGTCAGTTGTGCACAGAAGATTCAGCGAAGAAATAAATAAGCAATCTATAGCGATATGGAAAGAAATTTAAGAAAAGAAAGAATAGGTATTGTCGTAAGCAATAAAATGGATAGATCTATCAGCGTAAAGGTTGAGAGAAAGGTTATGCACCCTAAATATGGAAAATTCGTTAAGAAAAGTACCAAGTTTATGGCACACGACGAAAAGAACGAATGCGGAATGGGTGATACTGTTCGCATAATGGAGACAAGACCTTTGAGTAAGAATAAACGTTGGAGATTAGTTGAAATAATAGAAAGAGCTAAATAAGATGGTACAACAAGAAACAAGATTAGTTGTTGCAGATAATAGCGGAGCGAGGAATGCCCTATGCATAAGAGTATTGGGTGGCACAAAGAGAAGATATGCATCCGTTGGCGACAAGATCGTAGTAGCGATTAAAGATGCAACCCCTTCAGGAAATGTTAAGAAGGGCTCTGTATCGAAAGCAGTAGTTGTCAGAACGAAAAAAGAGGTTAGAAGAATGGATGGTTCTTATATTCGTTTTGATGATAATGCCTGCGTTTTGCTTAACGCAAATGATGAGATGAGAGGAACCCGTATTTTTGGACCTGTTGCAAGGGAGTTGCGTGAAAAACAATTTATGAAGATTGTTTCATTGGCTCCTGAAGTATTGTAAAACGCAAAAACGAATAGAAGATGAAATTGCATGTAAAAAAAGGAGATACGGTTAAGGTTATAGCCGGTAACGACAAGGGAAAAACAGGAAGAGTTCTTGTGGTATATCCAACAAAAAGTCGTGCCATTGTGGAGGGTTTGAATAAGATTAAAAAGCATACTAAGCCAAATCCCAAAAATACACAAGGTGGAATAATTGAAAAAGAGGCTCCGATTCATATTTCTAATTTAATGGTAGTTGATTCTAAGGGAAATGCAACTAGAATTGGAAGAAGATTGGATGAAAAGACAAATAAATTAGTGCGTTACTCTAAAAAAACAGGGGAGGTAATTAAGTAATGGGATACACACCGAGACTAAAACAAAAATATAAAGAAGAGATAGTTGCTGCTTTGATGAAAGAGTACAACTATAAGACCGTTATGCAGGTACCACGTCTTGAAAAGATTTCCTTGAATCAAGGATTGGGACGTTTGGCTGTAGCAGACAAAAAAGTCATTGACAAAGGTATTGAGGAAATGACTCTTATTGCAGGTCAGAAAGCTGTGGCAACCAGATCAAGAAAGGATATTTCTAATTTCAAATTGAGAAAAGGTATGCCAATTGGAGTAAGAGTAACATTGAGAGGAAACAAAATGTATGAATTTTTGGACAGATTGCTTTCCGCATCAATCCCTCGAATTAGAGACTTTAGAGGAATCAGTGACAATGGTTTCGATGGCAGAGGAAATTTCTCTTTTGGAATTACCGAGCAAATTATATTCCCTGAAATAGACATCGATAAAGTGAATAATATTCAAGGAATGGATATCACGTTTGTTACATCTGCTAAAGAGGATAAAGAAGCGATGTCTTTGTTGAAGGCATTTGGTTTTCCATTTAAGAATCAAAACAATTTGTAAGATATGGCAAAAGAATCAATGAAAGCGCGTGAGCGTAAGAGAGAAGCAATAGTAGCTAAATATGCAGCAAAGCGTAAAGCATTGTTGGAAGCGGGAGATTATGAGGCTCTTCAAAGATTGCCGAGAAATGCTTCTCCGGTAAGATTGCACAACAGATGTAAGTTAACCGGCAGACCAAAAGGTTATATGCGTCAATTTGGAATTTCAAGAATCAATTTCAGAGAGATGGCATTGGCAGGTTTGATTCCAGGTGTCAAAAAAGCAAGTTGGTAGGATATAAGTCAGTTACAAATAAAAATAGAAATAAAATGGTTACAGATCCAATAGCAGATTATCTAACACGCATTAGAAATGCGTCAATGGCAAGACATAAAGTTGTTGAGATTCCTGCTTCTAAAATCAAAAAAGAAATAACCAAAATATTGTTTGATAAAGGTTACATTTTGAATTACAAATTCGAAGATGAAACTTTTCCGAA
This sequence comes from Candidatus Onthomorpha sp., assembly GCA_045590015.1. Lineage (GTDB taxonomy): Bacteria > Bacteroidota > Bacteroidia > Bacteroidales > P3 > Onthomorpha. Next base: position 27,669 of record JAZNQE010000024.1, read on the forward strand.
GACGATAAAAATAGCTTTGAAATACCATCCAATGACTAAGGAACCGGCTATGACAAATATTAAACGTGTCAGTACACCAGGTTTGAGAAAATACGTAGGTGTTGAGAATATGCCAAGAGTATTGAATGGATTAGGTATAGCAATACTTTCTACATCAAAAGGATTGATGACAGATAAAGAAGCAAGAGCTCTTAATATCGGAGGAGAGGTGATTTGTTACATTAGTTAATTTTTAAGGAGGAGGACAGATGTCAAGAATAGGAAAATTACCGATAAGCCTACCCAAGGGTGTAGAAGTAGTGGTAGATGGAGATAATGTAATAACAGTTAAAGGAAAACTTGGGACTTTAACACAGAAAGTTGATCCTGCAATAACTGTCGGAATAGAAGGTGAGCAAATATTGCTTACAAGAGCAACTGACCAAAAACAACATAGAGCGTTGCATGGCTTGTATAGAGCATTGGTAGCCAATATGGTAAAAGGTGTTTCTGAAGGCTTTAAGACAACACAAGTTGTTATAGGAGTTGGTTACAAAGCTCAAGTTCAAGGACAAATTTTGGAATTGTCATTGGGATATTCGCACAATATATTCTTCGAATTGCCGCAAGAAATCAAGTGTGAGACAGTTACAGAAAAAGGAAAAGATCCTCTTATCATAATGACAAGCATTGATAAGCAATTGTTAGGACAGGTAGCTGCTAAGATTCGTTCTTTGCGTAAACCTGAACCATACAAAGGAAAAGGTATCAGATTCCAAGGTGAAGTTATTCGTAAGAAAGCAGGTAAAGCGGCTGCTAAGTAATTTTTGAATTAAAATCCGTACAAGGATGGCAACTAAGAAAGAAATAAGAAGATTTAAGTTAAAAATGAGGATCCGCAAAAAAATAAGCGGAACAAGTAACAGACCTCGTTTAACCGTATTCAGAAGCAATAAAGAGATTTATGCTCAATTGATAGATGATGAAAAAGGTGTAACTTTAGTTTCTGCATCTACAATGGAGAAAAATTTCGAGAGAAAAGGTACAAAAACTGAAAGAGCAATATCTGTAGGTAAATCTGTTGCAGAAAGAGCTAAAGCGATTGGTGTTGAAGCAGTAGTTTTCGATAGAAACGGATATTTGTATCATGGAAGAGTTAAATCATTGGCTGATTCTGCCAGAGAAAATGGCTTAAAATTCTAAGTAGTTATGGCTGAAGTAAATGTAAAAAGAGTAAAGTCTAGTGAAATTGATTTCAAAGATAGACTTGTAAGTATAAACAGAGTTACCAAAGTAACCAAGGGAGGTAGAACTTTCAGTTTTTCTGCCATTGTGGTTGTAGGAAATGAAAATGGTGTTGTCGGATATGGTTTGGGAAAAGCAAAAGAAGTTGCAGCAGCCATTGCCAAAGGAGTTGATGATGCTAAGAAGAACTTGGTTAAGGTTCCAGTTTTGAAAGGAACAATTCCTCACGAACAAATTGCAAAATATAGTGGAGCAAGAGTTTTCTTGAAGCCAGCAGCTCCGGGAACAGGATTGATAGCAGGTGGTGCTATGCGTGCTGTTTTGGAAAGCGTTGGTGTTAAAGACGTGTTGGCAAAATCTAAAGGTTCATCTAACCCTCATAGTGTTGTGAAAGCAACCATAGCAGCTTTGATGCAAATGAGAGATCCTTATACCATTGCAAAGTTGAGAGGTATAGAAATGGATAGAGTATTTAACGGATAATCAAAAACACTTGAAGCGCTATGAAATTGAAAGTAACACAAGTAAGAAGCAGTATCGGACATCCTGCAAGACAAAAGAAGACATTAGAAGCTTTGGGACTTGGAAAGATAGGCCGTACAAGACTTCACGAAAAGACCTTACCAATCGAGGGAATGATAGCAAAGGTTAGTCATTTGGTTAAAGTAGAGGAAATTAATTAAGAAGAAAATTAAAGGAAATAATCATGGATTTAAGTACACTAAAACCTGCAGAAGGTTCAACAAAGAACCGTAAGAGAATCGGACGTGGACAAGGTTCCGGAAGAGGTGGCACTTCAACAAGAGGACATAAAGGAGCGAAATCTCGTTCTGGATACTCTCGTAAGATAGGTTTTGAAGGAGGTCAAATGCCTCTATACAGACGACTACCTAAATTCGGTTTCAAGAATATCAATAGAATAGAATATGTTGGAGTTAATCTTGACATTTTGAATGAATTAGTAGAAAGAACTCAAATAACAGACGTAACTATTGATGTATTGAAGCAACACGGACTGTTGTCTTCAAGAAATGCTAAAGTAAAAATTCTTGGAAGAGGAGAATTAGGTACAACAATCAATGTAACAGCACATGCTTTCTCAAAAACGGCTAAAGCCGCTATAGAAGCAAAAGGTGGTGTTGCAACAATAATCTAATAGCCGATGAAACGATTTATCAATACATTAAAAAATATCTGGAACATCAAAGATTTGCGAGATAGAATCCTCTATACATTAGCCTTGGTGCTAATTTATAGAGTTGGTTCTTATGTCGTAATTCCAGGCATCAATCCTGCTGATTTGGCAGGATTGCAAGAACAAACCAAAGATGGAGTTTTGGGATTGTTGAATATGTTTTCCGGAGGAGCATTTTCAAATGCGTCTATCTTTGCATTAGGAATCATGCCATACATCACTGCATCGATTGTTATGCAGTTGTTGACAATGGTGGTTCCTTATTTTACAAAGATGCAGAGAGAGGGAGAGAGTGGAAGAAGAAAAATCAACCAGATGACGAGATGGCTTACTATAATCGTAACCATATTCCAATCATTTGCATATTTGGCAAATCTAAGAGCTCAAATCAATGGTGCTCCGATTTATAGCATAACAGGTTCTGATAGTCTCAATTTCTTCAATTGGGTATTGCCTATATCAATAATGCTTACATGCGGAACATTGTTTGTAATGTGGCTTGGTGAAAGAATTACAGATAAGGGAATCGGTAATGGTATATCGTTGTTGATAATGGTCGGTATCGTAGCTCGTTTACCATTTGCTTTATTTGCTGAATTTGCATCAAGAATGGAAGACCAAGGAGGACAATTAGTAATGTTTTTCGTAGAATTGGTCGTTTTGTTGGTAGTGATTATGCTATGTATCCTTTTGGTTCAAGGAACAAGACGTATTCCTGTTCAATATGCAAAACGAATAGTAGGAAACAAGCAATATGGAGGCGCAAGACAATATGTTCCAATAAAGATCAATGCTGCTGGAGTTATGCCTATAATCTTTGCTCAAGCGATAATGTTTATTCCTGTAACTTTGTTCGGATTTTCTGATTCAGAAAGTATGTCCGGAATAGCATCGGCATTGTCGGATTTCAACGGATTTTGGTATAATTTGATTTTTGCATTGTTGATAATTGCGTTTACATACTTCTACACGGCTGTAGCTATTAATCCTAAACAAATGGCTGATGATATGAAGAAGAACGGTGGATTTATTCCTGGTATAAAACCTGGAAAGAAAACAGAAGAATTTTTCGATAATGTATTGTCGAAAATGACTTTGCCTGGTTCTATATTTTTAGCCATAGTTGCAATTTTGCCAGCTATAGTAAGTTTGTTCGGAGTTAATCAACAATTCGCACAGTTTTATGGAGGAACCTCTTTGTTGATTTTGGTCGGAGTTGTATTAGATACTCTACAACAAATTGAAAGTCATTTGTTGATGAGACACTATGATGGATTGACAAAATCCGGAAGAATCAAGGGTAGAGGTCAAATGTAAGATTTTTGCGATGATACCAGTAAAGACAAGAGAAGATATAGAAGAATTGAGAATAAGTGCATTAAAGGTAGGAGACACTTTGGCTGAAGTTGCAAAACTTATTAGGCCTGGTGTTACTACCGAGCATTTAGACAAGGTTGCTGAAGAATATATTAGAGATATGGGATGTATCCCTGCTTTCAAAGGATATTGCGGCTATCCTGCCTCACTTTGTATATCTGTTAATGATGTCGTTGTTCATGGTATTCCAGGCAAATTGGAATTGAAAGAAGGCGATGTAGTCTCTGTTGATTGTGGTGTAATTTGTAATGGTTGGGTTGGTGATTCTGCATATTCATTTGCTTTGAATGGAGTGTCAGAGGAGGTAAAACAACTGTTGCAGGTAACTAAACGATCTCTTTATTTGGGAATCGAAAAATGCAGAATAGGACAAAGAATCGGTGATTTGAGCAATCAAATACAAACATATTGCGAATCATTCGGCTATGGAGTGGTTAGAGAACTTTGCGGTCATGGTTTAGGTAGAAAAATGCACGAAGAACCGAGCGTTGCTAACTATGGACGAAAGGGGACCGGTCCAAAATTTAGAGAAGGAATGGTTATAGCAATAGAACCGATGATTACGTTAGGCAATAAAGAAGTCCGCTTTGAAGCGGATCAATGGACTTGCCGAACTGTTGATGGTTCTACTGCAGCACATTTTGAACACGATGTTGCCATTACAAAAGACGGAGCTGAGATATTGTCAAGCTTCGAAATGATAGAACAAGCGATAAAAACAAATATAAACTTAGAGCAAATTTAATATGGCTAAACAAGAATCCATACAATTAGACGGAACCGTATTGGAATCGTTGGGAAACGCTATGTTTAGTGTTGAATTGGAGAATGGACACGTTATCATTGCGCATATTTCTGGAAAGATGAGAATGCACTACATCAAAATCTTACCTGGAGATAAGGTGCAAGTGGAGATGTCTCCATATGATTTGACTAAAGGTCGTATAACATACCGACACAAGTAAAACTGCAGAGAGTAAAAACAAAAAAATAAAATTTACCGAAGATGAAAGTTAGAACCTCAGTAAAGAAAAGATCTCCCGAATGTATTGTAGTGAAAAGAAAGGGAGTTGTCTATGTTATCAACAAAAAAAATCCTAAGTATAAACAAAGACAAGGGTAATTTAAGTAATTAAATAATAGGAAAGATTTATGGCAAGAATTGCGGGTATAGACTTACCAAAGAACAAGAGAGGTGTTATCGGTTTGACGTATATCTATGGAATAGGTAGAAGTTTGGCTTCTCAAATATTGGCCAAAGCAGGAATCGATGAAAATAAAAAGGTAAGTGAATGGAATGACGATGAACAAAATGCAATCCGTACTATCATAGGAGAAGAGTACAAAGTTGAAGGAGCATTACGTTCAGAAGTACAGATGAACATCAAGAGATTGATGGATATAGGCTGTTACAGAGGAATTCGTCATCGTAATGGTTTGCCTCTACGTGGACAAAGCACAAAGAACAATGCAAGAACACGTAAGGGTAAGAAGAAAACTGTTGCAAATAAGAAAAAAGTAACTAAGTAAAAAAAAGTAAGTTAATTTAGATGAATGCGGACTATATAATAAGAAACACTAAATTCGGAGCATTCATAAGTAATAATCAATAAATATTGTAGAAACAATATGGCGAAAAGTTCAAAACCAACGAAGAAAAGAGTAGTAAAAGTTGAGCCGGTAGGAAAAGCATTCATATTTGCTTCATTCAACAACTGTATTATTTCGTTGACTAACAATGCAGGACAAGTAATAGCTTGGTCATCTGCAGGAAAGATGGGGTTCAGAGGTTCTAAGAAGAACACCCCTTATGCATCTCAAATGGCAGCAGAGGATTGCTCAAAAGTTGCCTTTGATTATGGCTTGAGAAAAGTAAAAGTATTCGTAAAAGGACCAGGTGCAGGACGTGAGTCTGCAATCAGAGCTATCAACACTTCAGGCATAGAGGTATTGGAAATAACAGACGTTACACCACTACCACACAATGGTTGTCGTCCTCCAAAGAGAAGAAGAGTTTAATTAACGTAAATTTAGTTTCAAAGGTAAAAAAAGATTAGACTATGGCAAGATATATAGGTCCTAAAAGTAAAATAGCAAGAAAGTTCAGAGAACCGATTTACGGAGCAGACAAAGCATTTGAAAAAAGAAATTATCCTCCAGGACAACATGGCTTTAATAAGAGACGTCCAAAACAATCAGAGTATGGCGTTCAGTTGATGGAGAAACAAAAAGCAAAATACACTTATGGTATTTTGGAGAAACAATTCCGCAACTTGTTTGAGAAAGCTTCACGTAAGGGAGGTGTTACTGGTGTAGTTTTATTGCAACTCATAGAGTCAAGATTGGACAATGTAGTTTACAGATTGGGAATTGCTAAGACAAGAAATCAAGCAAGACAAATCGTATCACACAGACACATAACTGTTAATGGCAAGGTTGTAAACATTCCTTCATACTTGTTGAAAGCAGGAGATGTAGTTGGAGTTAGAGAACGTTCTAAATCATTAGAAATAATAGAAGACTCATTGTCATCAAGAGTAAATTATTCTTGGTTGGATTGGGATGGAACTAAGATGGAAGGTCGATTTATGAACTATCCAGAAAGAGAAGATATTCCAGAAAACATAAAAGAACAATTGATAGTTGAGTTGTATTCTAAATAATAAATAACGAAAATAATGGCCATATTAGCTTTTCAACAACCTGACAAGGTTATCATGATAGAATCCGACGATTTCAAGGGAACATTCGAATTCCGTCCCCTTGAACCTCGTTACGGAGTTACAATAGGAAATGCACTAAGACGTATTTTGGTGTCGTCTTTGGAAGGGTTCGCAATAACCTCCATAAGAATCGACGGTGTAAATCACGAGTTCGATACTATACCCGGGGTTATAGAAGACATGACAGAGATAATCCTAAACTTGAAACAATTGCGTTTCAAGAGACAGATTGAGACAGAGGAGAGAGAAACCGTACAATTCAAGATTGAAGGCAAGAATGTATTCAAGGCCGGAGATATAAATGCATTTTTGAATGGTTTTCAAATTCTTAATACTGAGGTAGAGATATGTCATATGGAGCCTTCCGTAACTCTATCAATGGAGATAACCATCGAAAAAGGTAGAGGATATGTGCCTGCTGAGGAAAATAAGAAAGCGGATGATGTTATTGGAACAATTGCAATCGATTCTATTTTTACACCGATAAAGAATGTGAATTATACGGTTGAGAACTATAGAGTTGAGCATAGAATTGACTATGAAAAGTTGATTCTTGAGGTAATAACCGATGGTTCGATAACACCAAAAGACGCTTTGAAAGAAGCCGCGTCCATATTGATACAGCACTTCTTATTATTCTCAGACGAGAAGATTTCAATCAAGACAGACCTTCAAACACCGACAGAAGAGTTTGATGAGACTACATTGCACATAAGACAGTTGTTGAAGACGAGACTATTGGATTTGGATTTATCCGTTAGAGCGTTGAACTGTTTGAAGAGTGCAGAGGTAGAAACATTGGGCGATTTGGTGGCATTCAACAAATCAGATTTGTTGAAGTTCAGAAACTTTGGAAGAAAGTCTCTTACAGAGTTGGAAAATTTGGTCAAGTCAAAGAACTTGGAATTTGGTATGAATGTTTCAAAGTATAAATTAGAAAAAGAGTAACAAGAAATGAGACACGGTTGTAAAGTAAATAAGCTATCAAGAACTCACGCACATAGAGTGGCTATGCTATCGAATATGGCGTCTTCATTGATATTGCATAAGAGAATAAATACCACTATGGCTAAAGCGAAAGCTTTAAGAGGATATGTTGAACCATTGATTACAAAAACAAAAGCAGATTCAACACACCAAAGACGTATAGTGTTCAGCTATTTGCAAAACAAAGAAGCTGTTAAGGAACTATTCGGAGATGTAGCAACAAAGGTGGCAAATCGTAACGGAGGTTACACCAGAATCTTGAAGTTGGGTAGACGTATGGGAGATGGTGCAGAAATGGTTATGATGGAATTGGTTGACTACAACGAAGCAATGTTGAAAGACACAACAGCTAAGAAAGCAAAAACCACTCGTAGAGGAGGAAAGAAGAAAGCTGTGGCAACAGAAGAAGTTGCGGCACCTGCTCCTGAAGCAACAGCAGAAGTTGCAGAGGAAAAAGCTGAGTAATCGAAATAATCGGCAGGTAAATGCTAAAACAGGAGGTTCGGACAACCGAAACCTCCTGTTTTCTTTTTTATAACTTGCTATGTAAGAATATAACTTTGCCGTTACCTCAGCACAATTAGTAATTGAGTCTTAACTATTTCTTCTTTCCTTCATTTGTAAAATTACAACAATTTGCATTGATAGGATATACATTTTATAATAAATATATTGTTTTTTCGGCGTTATAGTTAATTTGTATATCTACTGAATTTTCATCTATTCTTACCTCATATAGTTGTTGTGCATCTGTGTAGATATTAGACATTTGATGTGAAGTTACAAATGTATTCTTTTCAATAAAATTAGGATCATCAAATAGTGTTTTTTCAATCATATCTGCATTAAATACAGAAATCTCATTTTTACATTTTGTAGTCCCTATTGATCCTATTCGTTTAATCTCTCGTAGATTAGCATAACCTTCGGTATCTGCATGAGGCATTAAGACAAAGAGGTAATCTCTTGCTCTACTTATTGCAACATTTAGAATGTTTTTTCGATTAAGAAATATCTTTTCGGAAGATGATTTATTTAGTCCTTTTGGAGCGTTAAGTACTGTTATTATAACATCACATTCATCTCCTTGAAATCCATGTATTGTTCCTGCAACTATTTCAATATTTTGATAAGTTTCCTCTCGGTGTTGTAGCATTGAATTGATTATTTGAGCCTGTGCAGCATAAGGACAAATAACACCTATTCTTAATATTTTGCTTTCTTTATTATGTTTATCCCATTGTTGAGAAATGTATTTCACAAATTCGATAGTCAAAAGAACGGAATAGATTTGAACATTGGAGCCTCCAAGTTTTCTTCCACCATATATACTATCGTATTTTTCTACTCTAAATGGAATGAAATTGATAGTTGAAATATTTAGATTATCTAATTTTAATCCACAAGGTTTTTCATTTTTTCGGTAATGTTTTAATCTACCATTGTATGCGTATTCACTAAATAACGTTCCGATTGAGGTTAAGGAACGATATTGCGTTTCAAGGTTTTTAATTGTAAAATCATGAGGTTCTGTTCTTGGATTTTCAAAAGAGTTTAGGTTGATCATTGTGTAAATATTTTCATCAACCCATGCATCCTCTCTAACGATTGGGGAAATTTGAAAAGGATCTCCCGCAATAATTATTTTAGATTTATCAAATCTATATATTGCATAAATAATTTGTGCAAGTGGTATCATTGAAGCCTCATCGATAATGATATAATCCCAATCAATATTTCTTAATTCAATATTTGGACAATAGAAACCATCATAAGATAAACGTGCAATAGTAGATATAACACAACACTTTTCTTCGTTGTATATTTCTGATTCCCTATCACAAACAAATCCTTTTTCCGCAATAGTTTGATCTCCGCAAGCGACAAAGCGTCTTAGCCAAGAATTGCAATCTGATTTTTCTATAATCTTTGTAGTTAAAACATCACAAGCTTTATTTGTAGGTGTTAAAACTAAAATTTTACACTTTGTTTCAGAGTTTATTAAGTTTATGATATAATTTGAGAGATAAGTCGTTTTTCCTGTTCCCGGTGGACCAAATATAAATTCTAAATCATTTCTAATATTATCTTTTAGGTTGTAATTATTTGGTAGCTCTAATTCTTTAAAAGCATTTCGTAATTTCCCTATTAATTCAATAGGATTATTTATGTTTATTTCGGCAGATACACATTTTGTCCAATCAAGAGATTCAAGACGTTCCTCATCAACATTTTTTGCTTTTAGTCTTAAAGTAAAATCTCGAACATTGGCTACTTCAAAAACAAATTCTTTTTCTTCTGTATCAGCAAATAAAAACTTTACATTAATATTTCCAACTTCTTCAATGTCTAATGGAATTGGTTTTGAAGGATTTTTTAGTGTATAAATACGGTTTGTTCCATTTTCTTTTTCAACTCGTTGGAATTTTATAGAGATAGCTTTGTTATTAACTATTGAGGAATCTTCCTTGCTATTTTTATATTCCAATTCTAACAATGCTTCAAACCATTCTTTACTATACTTTGTAGAATTATTTGCTATTTCCCTTAACTCTTCAAGACGTTTTTCTTGTTCAAACTCTACTTCTTGTTGTTCGATTATTTTATTTAAACGCTCTTCATAAGATTGTGAAGTATTTTCTTTCTTATGACTTGATTTAGAAAAAGATTGTTTTTCGTTTGAATCGGAAAACATTTCTTCTTCGCTAACATTTCTTAAAGATTCTTTATTTGAAAAAATATCATTTGTACTTATTTTAGTTTTTTGTTTCTCTTTTATTTTATCTTTCTTTATTAAATCTTCAAGATATCTTTTTGAATACCCTTCGCTTTCCAAGTGTTGCAACCATATACCAGCGGCATATGTTTCTTGTTGTTCTTTTGTTAAATTTGATATGTTATCACCTTCTTTTGTAATTCCAAGAAAGTTTATTAAATTTCCTTTATATACATAACCTACTTTACTTAATTCTTCCCAAGTAATATCTTTTGGTTTATATTTCTTGCCTGTTGAATCATATAACCACGCATTTCTTTTAAGAATATCAGTAATTTCAGCTTCTCCTTCATGTAATTCTTCGCGATTAGTGTAAATGTAAAAACAAGATAAAACCCAATTTTTGAAATTACCTTCGATTAAATTCCAAATATCTTTTGAAAGTTTAGGAGTTAAATTATGCTTTATGGCATATTCCAAACCTTTCATTCTATAATCAATTATTTCGTAGTTATGAGGTCGTTTACTTTCATCAATAACTTCACGTTTTTGTTTTCCACTTAATTTAGCTATATCGTTGAATCTTTCTTCTCTGACAAATGGTTTTTCATTTAATCCTAATTGATAAAGTAGGTTTAAAACATTATCTTTCCCATATTTATTAAACACTTCTTTATAGAAGTCGTAGTCAAAGGTTTTTATATCTTTATTGTTTTTAAAATACTCTGGATATGAATTGGAATCATACACATCTTTTATTGGACCATAGTATGTTTTGTCATCTATTAGACAAACAACAGCAAATCTTTCTTTTATCCGATTAAATTCGTTTTCTTTTTGGTCGAATGGTAATGATGAACAATATTCGTAAATAACACACAAATCACTTACTAAATCTTTATTATTTATTTCCCCACCTTTTTCATAACGGACTAATATTTGGGTTATAATATCTTTCCGATCAGATTCTTTTATACCCAATTCATCAAAGAATTTTTTAGTACGAGGATTTTCAAGAAGTTTTGGATCTACGTAAAACAAGTTATCATTTTCTACTCCAACAGTTTGATAGAATACATTAAGAGCATCTTTATCATAAGGGGCTATAAAATTTCCTTCTGTTGTTCTGATTATTGGTGTAAATCTAAAGGGTAATGTATCTTTTTTCGTTGCCGTTTCTTTTTTCCATAATTTTATTGCATCGCTATATAAAAAACTATAAAATCTATGTAACCATTTATCTTCTTGGTTTTGCATAAATTCCGTGTTTTCTTTTATGTAGTCTGCAATATCTTCGGATGAAATAATTTCTATATCAAGTTCTTCTACTAAGTAGTCGTATTTTTCCTCATTTTTAGATGAAATATTAGGAAAAACAAAACTTAAATTATCATCTTGAGTTAGTAAGCAAAGTTGTTCATCTGAAAAAAAATCTTGAATATTTATAGGGTTTGCTATTCTACATTGTTCAACAGACAAGTATTCATTATTTCGTCCAAGAATTAATTCTTCGGATTTTATAATATCAAGATAAGAATTAAAAAATAAATCAAGGTTTAATAATATAGTTTCAGTTTCTTTGTTGCTGTACCAATGATATCTATTTGTTCCTGATAATGGAACAATGTCTAATATATTTTCGTTAATTAGAGTTTTTTTATTTTCTATTCCTATGTCACGTAATAAAGGTAAGGCTTCGGCTGCCAAAATAGATAATTCTTCAATTAAGTATTTATTGATTTCTTCATTCTCTTTTATATTTTGCCTACTATCAGTTAGTAAAAACGGAGCATGCATAACAATGGGTAAATTTAGAGTATCTTTTGTAGGGAAGAAACAATGTATTTTAGGACGTACGCGAGTATTTATTTCTCCATTTTCCAAAAAATATCCTACGCTTATATTATGAGAACCATGTTCTTTAAAATCAATTTGCTTAGAAAATAAATATAATTGTTTACTATTTTCGTAATTAGATAATTCTAAAAAATCACATTTTATATCTCCTATTATTGATTGAGATAACATTTCCTTTTTATAAATGTGAGTTTTTTCTTCATTTGTATCTTTCCAACTTATTAATTGGATGTTGTTTAGAAACAAACTTGGGTTTTTAATATGTTTAAGTTTATTTTTAATGTCAATATATGCTTCTTGTGGGTGTTTAAATGGAATAAAAAATAATGTTTCTCCTTTTTTTCGTAAAGCATGTTCTTTGTTAATCCATGTTGGAACTATATAATTTTCTATACAAAAACAAAATGTATCATCATATATTTCAGGTCTATCAGTGTATTGAAATACCGATTTGAATCCTACTCCAAATTTACCTATTTTATTTTGAGTTGTTAAATCTCCTTTTGTAGTAAATCCAATACCTGTTATCGCATTTATATGACCTCTTTTTTTTGTATTATCTTCCGTATTTGTTTCATCAGAAATTGAAAAATGTTCTAAACCATTATGTTTAAATATTAGATAATTTTTATCTATAAACATTTCTACTTTTGTAGCGCCCGCATCATCTGCATTTTGTAGTAATTCATAAATAAAATGTGCAGAATCAGGGTATTTATCAATAATACTACTCCAATATTGTTTATATGCAGGTTTGTTGAAAGTTTTTATATCCTCTAATCGTTCATTATGTAATTTTATAAATAGTTCTTTGTCTTCTTCATTGATGTGTCCTACAAACTCCTTATCGGAAGAAATTAAAACATTCTCTATGTCGTTTTCTTTAACTCTAAATTCCTTTTCAATGTTTTCTTTGTCAATATTTTTTTCTATTTCATCAGCGAGGAATACAATCTTGACATTTTTAGGAATAGTTGTTCTATTACGTTCTTTAAAATTTTGTTTTTCAATTTCAGTAACTCTATTAGGAATAATAATTTGTGTTAATTTTTTGCAACCGGAGAAGGCAAAATCTCCAATTCTGGTAATAATATTAGAAATAGTAATAGAAGTTAAATTTTTACAATCATTAAACGCTTCATTGCCAATTTCAGTAACATTATGAGGGATGATGATAGAGGCTAATTTATAACAATTTTTAAATGCACTCCACCCGATTGTAGTTATATTATTAGAAATGATAATAGAATTTAAGGTATAACAATCTTTAAATGCACTTCCTGCAATACATACAACTTTGAATTCTTCTCCCTTGCATTTTATTGTAGTAGGAATTGTGATTTCTTTTATATCTTTTTCACAACCTAATATAATAGCATCTTTCCCTTTAAATCCATATTGCAATTTTCCTATCTTTATCATAATCACATTATTTATTTCGCAAAGATATATAAATAATCCTAAATATCTTCAACTTTCAGAAGTTTTTAGGAGTAGTTTTTCAGTAGATTTTGAATGTATAACTCTTTGTTTATGAGGAATAAACTTAACATTTACCAAGAATACAAGGTAAATAACACAGGAAGCAAACGCTCTATCGAGGATAATATTCGTGATGGAAGAAAGCAGTCGAGTTATATTGTTTTGCGATTTGACATAGATGTAGACAAAGACTTTGCTTTGCAAAAGATAAACAATAGTATAAGATTTCTGAATAAAAACATGGGGGCAGACCCTAACAATAAGACGATAGAAGAAGTGCTTGTAATTTTCAAGAATAGCGAATTTGCAAAAATAAAGAGAGAGTAGAAAAATCTACTCTCTCTTTAGCAGGCGAGGGTATGTTTCTAATGTATCTCCCCCCACAACTGCATGCGAAGATACAACAAATTTCACATTTGTCAAGTTTTTTTGCAAAAAAAAATGTTGAATGAGCGTTAATCTGCCCATTCAACTATTCTGTCAATTATATTTTCTCTTAAATCCTCAGGAGTAAATTCTTTCTCTTCGTCATGAGTAATGATGCTGATTTTCTTTAACTCCTCAGCAAGTTCTTCTCCGAAGTGTGCCGTATTAACACACAATGTTATGCTCCAAGTCCCATAACTCTTCCATGTTCTTGTTGTATCTATTGCCCAACGTTCCTCTTTCTTGTTCGCTTTCAGGGCGTAAATTCTTTGTTTACTTGTCTTTATGCCCAGGACCTTTGGGAAACCAACCCTTATCGACACGTCGTTTTTGATGGATCAGTTCAAGGATACTCCAAAATGATGAAAAGGCTGTAACACCGAGTATGGTCGATGCAATAAGGCTTTCGACAACGATTGACAAAGCAATAAACACTATGCCTCCAACAAGAAACATCCACCAACAACGTGTGCCAAGATAAAATTCCGCTTTGATGACAATTGGATGAAAGATGCCGATAATCAAAAACGTGGCAAGTCCTACTGCAATTCCTATAAAATTCATAAACGATAAATGTTTTTGTTCTAAATATTCAGTCGATAGCAATCAAATTTTCTGCTATTTAGACTTTCAGATAAAATCAAACGCTGTAAAAGCCGAGATAATATGTTCGATTTGTGGGTCGGCGTTCTCTCGTTTCACAATGGAAATGACATCGAAACGAGCTTCCTTGTCGATGTTATATCTTATCAGATAGCTGTTTGCAGCTCGTATTATCTTCTTTTGCTTTTTCATATTAACCTCTTGATACGGCATTTGGAAGAAATCATCCGACAGAGTTTTAACTTCAACAAAGACAATCTGATTAGTAGAATAGTCAAACGCAACTATATCCAACTCATTTCCCGACGCAACAAAGTTCCTATGCAAAATATCATAGCCTTTGTTTTTAAGAAATTCTACCGCAATCTGTTCGCCTTTATCCCCGAAAGCTTTTGTGTTCATCTTTGTTTAATGTATATCATCCCGTCTTTAACGCTTACTATCGCATTGCCACCTACGACAATCGGAGCGTTCTTTCCGCTTTCATGTCCTATGTTTGCACCAAACACTTTCGGATAATCATAATCTTCGACAGCCGAAGCGATAATTTCATAAGCCGATTGCCCGAACGAAATGCTGTTGTCGTGCATCTGAGAGAAAGACCCAACGACAAGACCTCTAAGATTTTTAAGTTTCCCAGCTCGTTTCAATGCCTGCATCATTCGGTCTATATGATACAAATACTCGTCTAAGTCTTCGATAAACAAAATCTTACCATCTGTCTTGCCAAAAGAATTAGAGCCAAGTAAGGAGTAAAGCACCGATAAATTGCCACCAATCATTTCCCCCTCAAACTCTATGTTCTCAACTCTTGAATCCGTTTTGCCAACTCTTAAATTCATTTTACTGAAACTTGAATCCATTTTTCCAAAACAAAGATTCATTTCAGCCTTTCCAAGCAAAGAATCAATCATCAAACTAAAGCAATCGCCCGAGTCTTTGCCTTCTTTCAGGTCGATAGGCATCGAGGCATGCATACTGCCGATTCCATGGTTGAAATAAATATGAGAGAGCATTGCCGTAACGTCCGAATAACCTATAAGCCATTTCGGATGTTTTTCAAATTCAGAAAAGTCAAGCAAATCCAAAATGCGAACCGTTCCATATCCACCTCTTGCAAATATAATCGCTTTTATGTCTTCGCTATCGAGCATTTGCTGAATGTCTTTTGCTCTTTCTTTGTCCGAACCTGCGAATTGATTGCTTTCAAGCCCGATAGTATCTCCCAAAACGACTTCCAATCCCTTGCTTTTCAAAAGCTTTATGGCATAATCCAACTCTCTGTAACTTATTTTCCTTGCCGAGGAGCATAAAGCAACTTTATCGTTTGGTCTTAAAAAGTTTGGTAATTTGCTCATTGTGTGTTATGTCTTTTGTTTGTCGATACAGAATCCTTTTGAGGGAATTACAGGCGGACAAGCAGGCTTATGTAGTTCGGAGAGCCGTAACGGTGGTATTCGCAACGAGAATAAGCCAATCGAAAACCTTTGTAATTGATTCCAAACCCATACGAAAGCCCCGCAATCGAAAAAGCATCGTCCAATTTCATCTCTCTGTTTTGTTTCCACGAATATCCAAAGGCAAGGTAAAAATACTTTGAAGGTATGAATTCGGCTCCGATTTGCACATGTCTGAAAAGGTTGTCGGTAAAAGCTGCGACCGCACTTTCTTCTCGAACATTGCCACCAAGATCTGCTTCATCGCGTGGATTGAGTGGGTCGTCCTCTCTTATGTTCCACTTTTGTAGGTTGTTTAATCCAAGATATAACACAAGAGGAGCGTGAGCCAAACGCTTCGATGCGGCAAATTGCAATTCAAAAGGCAATTTGCCATCGGCTTGTGCAAACTTGCTTATCTCTGCACCCATATTTCTTGCCATAAACGATGCCGCCCAGCTTCTGTCTTTAGATTGGTAGCTTACCGCAAGGTCTATCGCAAGAGCAAATGCCGAATAACTTTCGTATTGACTGAAGACTGGTTTGATGTTTGTACCGATATAAATGTTTGAATCAAGCATTTTGCCCCATGCGAGAGTAAACACATAGTCGGCAGCCGAGAACTTACCTGTTACATCCCCATTTTCTTCGGTCATATCAAAACTTCCGTAGTTGAGATATTGCAACCCGAATCCGAAAGAACCGATGTTGTTTATGCTATGGCTTGCTGCAATCGTCGCTTGATTGATTCCTGCGAAGAAACTTGCGTAGCCAAGTGAGAAATCGTTGTGATTTTCTGTGCTGATTGTCGAAGGGTTGTTTATAGCTGCACCAATGTCGTCGGTAAGCGAAGGAAGGAAACTCATTCCCAACGCTGCTGTTTTCGCATTATTCTTAAGATTCAATATTGAATAAGAATCTGTTCCGCTGCTTTGTGCTTTACTTTCGATAAAACACAAAACAGCTACCACAACAAGCAGGAAATGATGAAACTTTCTTAAACCGACCATATGTGATTGTGCTTTGTAAAATTCTATTCTTCCCTATAACTGCTTTTTTGTGGGTTTTATTGCATTGAATCCCTCAACGGTAATCACAAATTCCCCTTTGGCTGTCTTGTCTTTGTATAGTAAGGCAAGTTCTTGAAGAGTTCCTCTGACGGTTTCTTCGAACTTCTTGCTTATTTCTCTTGATATGCTTGCGTGTCTTTCATCGCCAAAAACTTCTCTGAACTGCTCTAAAGTCTTTCCGATACGATGTGGTGATTCGTAAAATATCATCGTTCTCGGTTCTTCTTTTAGTGCTTCGAGTTTGGATTGTCTGCCTTTTTTGTGAGGTAAGAATCCTTCGAAGGCAAATCTCTCGCATGCCAATCCCGAACTGACTAAAGCAGGAACGAATGCCGTTGCTCCCGGAAGTACGGTCAACTCAATGTCATTTTTAACACATTCTCTAACTAATAAAAATCCCGGATCGGATATGCCGGGCGTGCCTGCATCTGTTATCAAGGCGATGTCTTCTCCTGTTTTCAGTCTTTGTACAATGCTCTCCACGCTTTGATGTTCGTTGAAAAGGTGATGAGCTTGCAAAGGTGTATGTATGCCGAAATGATTAAGAAGCGGGCGAGAGGTGCGTGTGTCTTCCGCTAATATGAGACTGACTTCTTTTAGCACGCTTACTGCTCTGAAAGTCATATCTTCGAGGTTGCCTATCGGCGTAGGTACAAGATAAAGCATATGGGTGAAATTTTTGAAAAAACAACACCCGCATCGATTTTCGGTTTGGATTGAATCTTTGCGGGTGATAATTATCTCGGTGATTTACTATTCTTCGTCCATCAATTCATCAGTCAATTCCAAAGTATGATAAACCGCTTGCACGTCATCATCTTCTTCTAATGTGTTGATGAGTTTCATGACTTTTTTAGCATCTTCAAGTGGAAGTTCGTTTGTTGTGTTTGGTATGCGTTGCAATTCAGCACTCTCACATTCAATTCCTGCTTCTTCAAGTCCTTTTTGCATTGAAGCGAAGTCTTCCATTTTGGTATATACTGTAAAGTAATCGTCCTCTCTTTCTATTTCATCCGCTCCTGCTTCAATCAATGCCATCTCCAATTCATCGGCATCTCTTTCGCCTATTGCGATTTGGAAAACTCCCTTTCTTTGGAAGATAAAGCCTAATGAGCCATTTGTTCCCATCGTTCCGCCAAATTTATTGAAAACAGAACGTACTGCCGCAACAGAACGATTGTTGTTGTCGGTAAGACATTCAACAAAAACAGCAATTCCGTGAGGTGCATAGCATTCGAAAGTCAATTCTTGCAATGCCGCAGTGTTTTTGTCGCCTGCTTTGTTGATTGCTCTTTGTAAGGTGTCTTTCGGCATGTTTGCACCCTTCGCATTAGCTATTGCCAATCTCAAACGGGCATTCGAATCCGGGTCTGTACCACCTTCTTTCACTGCAACGGTTATATCTTTTATGATTTTTGAAAATATCTTTGAGCGTTTGCTATCTAAAGCTCCCTTTTTTCTTTTGATTGTTGACCACTTATTATGTCCTGACATTGTTATTGTTTTTTTTACTTGTTATTAATTCTGTTTCTATTCTTAGAATGAGCGAAATCCAATTATCTCGCGTACTTCTCTAATTGTTTTTTGTGCGGATTCTCTTGCTTTTTCGCATCCTTGTTTTGCAATGCGTGAAAGCAAGGCTGTATCCGATTCGACTTCTTTTATTCTCTCTCTTATCGGAGCAACGAACGCCTCCATATCTTCTGCAAGTTGCTTTTTTAGGTCTCCGTATCTTATACTGCAATCTGCATAGGCTCTATCGAACTCTTCAACCGTTTCCGACTTGCAAACCAATCGCATGAGTGAAAAAAGATTTTCGATTTCTACACTTTTAGTTGAGTTCTGTTCTTGTGGACCTGCATCGGTTTTTGCTCTCATTATTTTCTTTTTCAACACCGAAGGCTCTTCGACAAGATATATAGTTGCACTCTCCGATTCGCTTTTGCTCATTTTGCCGCTCCCATCTAATCCAGGAACTTTTACTAAGTCGTTTCCAAAGTTGTATGCCACAGGTTCCTTGAAATATTCGGTTTTATACATATGGTTGAAACGTGAAGCAAAAGTTCGTGTCATCTCAAGGTGTTGCTCTTGGTCTTTCCCAACAGGAACAGCATCTGCTTTATGTAACAAAATGTCTGCCGCCATGAGAGTCGGATAGGTAAGTAAACCTGCATTGACGTTTTGAGGGTTCTGACGAACTTTGTCTTTGAAAGATGTAACCCTTTCCAACTCTCCCAAATATGCGTTCATGTTTAAGAACATATAAAGCTCAACAACTTCTGGCACTTGGCTTTGAATATAAATTGTTGCCTTATCTGGGTTCAATCCGCAAGCAACATATTGAGCCAATACCGTTTTTACGCTTTGATGTAAATTGATGGGGTTCGGATGTGTCGTCAAAGAGTGATAATCCGCAACAAAAAAGAAACAATCAGCCTCTTCTTGCAATCGTATAAAATTTCTAAGTGCTCCAAAGTAACTGCCTAAGTGTAAGTTACCTGTTGGACGCATTCCGCTTACTATGGTTTTCATACTTGCAAAATTAGTAAATCTTCGCGACCTATTTTTAATTTGTAAAAAAAAAATCACGTTTGCGCTACTCTACTCTTGCTTTTTTATTAACTTTGCCGATGTTGAAAATAAGAAAATAAAACTAAAAGTAATTCATAAAAAAGAATTGTTATGTGTGGAATAGTAGGATACATAGGAAACAAAGAAGCATACCCGATTTTGATTAAAGGGTTGCAACGATTGGAGTATAGAGGATATGACAGTGCGGGAGTCGCTCTGATAAATCCGAAAGGTGATTTGAATGTTTTTAAGACCAAGGGAAAGGTTGCTGATTTGGAAAAGTTCTGTGAGAACAAAGACATCAGCGGAACGATAGGAATAGCTCACACTCGTTGGGCTACGCATGGTGAACCTTCGGATGTGAATGCTCACCCTCATTATTCTCAGAGTAAAACTTTGGCTTTGATTCATAACGGCATAATCGAAAATTATGCAACTTTGAAAGAATTTCTTAAAAGCAAAGGTTGCGAATTTGTAAGCGAAACTGATACCGAGGTTTTGGTGCAACTGATAGAGTACATGAAAAACAAACACGGCGGAGATTTGTATGAAGCGGTTCATTACGCTTTGTCGCAAGTCGAAGGTGCGTATGCCATGGGTGTCATTGAAAAAGGTAACCCAAATGTTTTGATTGCAGCTCGCAAAGGCAGTCCGTTGGTCATCGGAGTGGGAGATGATGAATTTTTGTTGGGCTCTGACGCTTCACCTATCATCGAATACACAAACAGAGTGGTTTATTTGGACGATGAAGAAATTACAAGACTCGAACGAAACAAAGACTTGGAGATAAGAAATCTTTCAAATGTGATAGTCGAACACGAAGTGAGTGAATTGAAACTTTCGTTGAGTGAGATAGAAAAAGGAGATTATCCGCATTTCATGCTTAAAGAAATTTTCGAACAGCCGAACTCTTTGGCGATGTGCATGAATGGCAGAATCAACAAAGAACTGAAAGAAATAAAACTAAGCGGTATCATCGATAATATTGAGCGTTTTAGAAATGCGGGCAGGATTCTGATTTCTGCATGTGGAACATCTTGGCATGCAGGTTTGATTGGAAAGTATCTTTTTGAGACTTACTGCAAGATTCCTGTGGAAATAGAAGTTGCTTCTGAGTTCAGATACAGAAATCCTGTGATTTTACCTAATGATATTTTGATTGCCGTATCTCAATCGGGAGAAACAGCCGACACATTGGCTGCCATAGATTTGGCAAAGGCAAACGGAGCGTTTGCTTATGGCGTTTGCAATGTTGTGGGAAGCAGTATCGCCAGAGCAACTCACAGCGGCACTTATACGCATGCAGGATCGGAGATAGGTGTTGCTTCGACAAAGGCGTTCACAACTCAAGTTACAGTGCTTATAATGATGGCAGCAACGATCGGAAAAGAGCTTGGAACGATAGACGATGCTCAATATGCGGCATTGGTTGATGGTTTGAGCGACATGGGTGAAAAGATAAACAAGATACTTGCTCAAGCCGGTGAAATAGAAGCAATGTCCAAAGTATTCACATACGCAAAGAACTTCATTTATTTGGGAAGAGGCTATAACTATCCCGTGGCTTTGGAAGGGGCTTTGAAGCTTAAAGAGATTTCCTACATACATGCAGAAGGTTATCCTGCAGCTGAAATGAAACATGGTCCGATTGCGTTGATCGATGAGGAAATGCCGATAGTCGTGATCGCACCAAAGTACGGCATATACGAAAAGATATTGAGCAACGTTCAGGAAGTGAAAGCTCGAAAAGGCAGAATAATCGCCATAGTAACCGAAGGAGATGACAAAATCAAAAATCTGGCAGACTACGTCATAGAAATACCGGAGGTTATCGATAGTTTGTCTCCGCTATTGACCATAATACCATTGCAATTGCTATCATACTACGTTGCGGTTGCCAAGGGAAGAGATGTGGATCAACCAAGAAATCTGGCAAAATCCGTAACGGTGGAATAAAAACAAAAAAGATAAAGACCGGATCTTGGAAACAAAGTCCGGTTTTTTGATTTCAGAAAAATAAAATCAAGAAAGAGATGTTTTCAAACAAAGATTTAGAACAGATAAATGCACATGGGTTGAGCGAAAGTGTGGTTTTGGAGCGTTTGGAACGTTTTTCGTTGGGATTTCCTCCGACAAAAATAGTCAGAGCCGCAACATTGGGCGATGGAATCGTGTCAATGGATGAAGAAAAGAAAGAAAAATATGCCGCTTTCTTTGATGAAAATGTGCGAGAACTGAAAACAGCCAAGTTTGTTCCTGCTTCGGGAGCGGCAAGTCGTATGTTCAAAGATTTGTATGAGTATGCAGAATCAGAAAATGATACTTTGTCGGATTTTCCTCAAGCAAAAAAGCTAATAGACAATATTTCTCGATTTGCTTTTGCTGAAAAACTTGATGAGGTCTTGAAATCCCAAGGAACAAGTCTTGAAGAATGTTTAGCAAAAGAAGAAAACAAAAGAATAATCAAAAACATACTTTATCCCGAAGGCTTAGACTATGGCCGTAATCCAAAAGCATTGATTTTGTTTCATCGTTATGATGACAGCGTTCGCACATCGATAGAAGAACATTTGGTGGAGGCTGCAATGTATTGCACAGATGACAAATCGAAAACATCGCTTCATTTTACCATATCGCCCGAACATTTCGAAAAAGTCGAGAAATTACTCTCCGAAGTCTTGAATCATTATGAGAAAACTTTTGGTGTAAAATATAACATCAAACTAAGCGTACAGAAAAGTTCGACCGATATTCCTGCAGTCAATCTTGATAACACTCTCGCAAGAGATGAGCAAGATAGATTGATATTTCGTCCATCGGGACATGGAGCTTTGTTGAGCAATTTGCAGGAAACATCTGCCGATATTATATTTATAAAGAATATAGACAATGTTGAACAAGATTATCTCAAAGAGGCAGACGTGCAGTATAAGAAAATGCTTGGTGGATTGTTGCTTGAGGTAAAACATAAACGAGATGAGTTGCTTCGGAAATTAGATTCGGGAAATTGTAATGAAGAGACGTTTGGGCAAATTCGACATTTTCTTGACTCACGTTTTGGTTTGAAGTTGCAAAGCGAACAAACTTTTAGTTCAAAAGAAGCTTTTGCAGATTATGTACGCACAAAGCTCGAGCGACCTTTGAGAGTGTGTTCGATGGTTCGCAATGAGGGGCAGCCGGGTGGAGGACCGTTTTGGGTGGAAAGCACAAACGGAGAAATAAGTCTTCAAATCGTGGAAAAAGCTCAAATAGATCTTTCAGACAAACAGCAAAATGAAATATTTCAAACAGCAACTCATTTCAATCCTGTCGATATTGTGTGCAGCATAACCGACCATAAAGGAAATGTGTTGCCGTTGGAACGATTTGTTGATGAGAATACGGGTTTCATATCAGAGAAAACACAAAAGTCGTCAAAGATAAAAATCCAGGAAAGACCAGGTTTGTGGAATGGTTCAATGGCTCAATGGCTCACTATTTTCGTTGAAACACCAATAGCTTATTTCAACCCTGTCAAAACGGTGAATGACCTTCTTGAAACAGCACATCAACCGCATTAAAGTTTGATTCGATTGATTTTTTCAACAAAAAATGGTTGAAAAACTTGGTTGAAAAAAAATAAGTTTGTATTTTTGCAAATTCTAATTGGTGTTGATTTGTGGGAAAGAAGGAAATAAAACAGATAAAGAAAGAGATAGAAACATATGTTTGGAAAAATAGTAAGCGGAGTATTGTCGTTGGCATTTTTTGTCGTTCCATGTGTTTGTGAAGCACAAATTCACGAAAGGGGAATGATGAGAAATCGTGCCAATGTGGAGATTGAAAGTTCGAGTTACACAATAGGAATCATCAAAGATACGACCAAATTCAAGAATTCTTTCATACAGTTTGTCAACAGCACTGTGGAAGATGATGTTGCGGCCGAAAGCGAAGATGATATCATATATGCGTCGTTCGACAACAACTCCATTCACTACTATCAGCAGAAATTCGACTATACAAAAATAACCGAGCCGATAGAAATCAAATTGGTTAATGAGGAAGCAAAGCAATACTATGCTTGTCCTTTCGAAGGTAAGGTTACTTCTCATTTCGGACCGCGTAGAAGGCGTTGGCATTATGGTGTTGACTTGGGATTGAGAACCGGACAGCCGATCAAGGCTATGTTTGATGGCAAAGTGAGAATCGCAAAAAGAGCCGGAGCTTATGGAAATTTGGTTGTGATTCGTCATGATAACGGATTGGAAACGTATTATGGACACTTGTCGAAATTAAATGTAAAACCAAACGACGAAATCAAAGCCGGAGAAGTTTTGGGCTTGGGAGGAAGCACGGGACGTTCGACAGGACCGCATCTTCACTTGGAAATAAGATATCTCGGTGCAGCAATAAATCCGGAAATGGTCATAGACTTTTCCAATTATCAACTTAAGAGTGAGACGCTCAGCCTTACGAGAGAATATTTCAAAAATGGAAAGCGTTCTTCATCGAAACGACAACTTGCAAACAGTGGTTCGAGCAAGGCAAGCAAAGGAGGCAAGTATTACACAGTGAGAAGAGGCGATACGCTTGGTGCAATAGCCAAGAGAAACGGTACAACGGTCAAGAAGCTTGCGAAATTGAACGGCATAAAAGGCACGAAAATCAAAGCAGGTCAGAGACTGAGACTGAGATAACAAAGAAATGAAAATACGAATGCGGGGTTTGAGATGTTTGTTTTCTCAAACCTTTGTTCTTTTAAGCAGATAAGAAAAAATAAAATACAGAGAGATATGAAAATAGCATTACCTACAAGAGGAAACATGGTAGATGATCACTTCGGACACTGCGAAGCGTTTACCATATACACGATTGAAAACAATCAGATAGTTAACAGCGAGCAGCTTCCTTCACCTGCAGGCTGTGGTTGCAAATCCGGCGTGGCTGTAACTTTGGCTCAAATGGGTGTAGAGTTGTTGTTGGCAGGCAATATGGGCGAAGGAGCTAAAAATGTATTGGAATTCAACGGCATAAACGTGATAAGGGGTTGTCATGGCTTGGCAGAAGAAGTTGTGAAAAGCTATTTGAAAGGCGAAATCGCAGATAGCGGAATCGGTTGCGAAGCACACCACTCTTGCGATCATGAACACTAAAAACGTTACTGCGTTTGCAGAAAATAAAACGAAGAAAGACTTAACCCCGATTGCGAATCATTTCAAGCGATCGGGGTTTTGGTTTATGAAAGCGGCCCAAGAAGTTTTTTTGCTTCGAGTTGCTTTTTTTGTTTTTTCGACTTCTGTCGGTAAATCCAACTGATAAGAGTGGCAAACCGCAACTGCCAAAGCGTCGGTCGCATCGAGATATTTCGGAATATTGTCAAAGCCATACATTCTTTGCAACATATTTGCCACCTGCTCCTTTGATGCCGCTCCATTTCCCGTTATGGATTGCTTGATTTTGCGTGGAGAATACTCGACAAAAGGAATGCTTCGAGAGAATGCAGCTGCTATGCACAGCCCCTGTGCTCTGCCGAGTTTAAGCATTGATTGTACGTTCTTTCCAAAGAAAGGAGCTTCGATGGCCAGCATATCCGGGTGATAGCAATCGATGATTTCGACAATCTTATCAAACAAAGACTTCATTTTTGTATTCATTTCCTCTTTGCTTCCAAAGACAAGAACGTCCATTGTCAAGATTTCAACAGACTTATTCCGTTGTTCTATAACCGAATAGCCGAGAATGTTCGTTCCGGGGTCGATTCCGAGTATTCTTCTTTCTTTTGCAAATTGTGTCATCTCTTTTGTGTGAAGCTTTGTATTAAAACGCCTTGCAAAGATAATGATAAAAATAATTCGTACAATTTTCTGTTCTAATGAAACAGCGTTTCAGCGGGACGAAACGCAGTTTCATTAGAATAAAACCGCGTTTTAATTTCTTGAAACTGCGTTTTGTTTTTAACAAAATCGATAGTCTGTTTTTGGAAATTCAATAATAAGTCGTATATTTGCAAGTTCAAAAACAAGAAACAAAAATTAAGTAATAACAAAAAAACAAAAAAAAATGGGAGAATTCTTTCAAAACTTATGGTTAAACAATCGACAATTAGTATTCCTTGTGGGAATTTTAATTGTTATTTTGCCTTTTGTTATATTTTATGTAATTAAGGCAAGAAAAGAACACCCAAAAGGACTTATATCTGCTGCTCTTAGCAATATGGGTGAAAGATTTGGGTATTACATTATGAACGCTGTATTATTGTTGTTCATATGTTCTAAATTTGGTATAAGCGATGACGCTGCTGGTTGGATTTATGCCGTATTTTATTTCTTGATTTACGTGCTTAGTTTACCAGGAGGTATTATTGCTGACCGTTTACAAAATTACAAAGGAACGATTATGGCAGGTCTTCTTGTAATGGCATTAGGATATGGCTTGCTTTCTATTCCTATTTTTAGTGATGCAACTGTTTTCGCAGGCAATGCAAGTATTACTTGGGTGCTTGTGTTTACATGTTTTGCACTTTTACTTATTGCTTTCGGAAACGGATTGTTTAAAGGAAACTTACAAGCAATCGTTGGTCAAATGTATGACAATTTTGAAGCAGAAGCTGCAAAAAAAGGTGAAGAAGAACTTGTAAAAGCAAAAGGTAAACGTGATACAGGTTTCCAAATATTCTATGTTTTCATAAATTTAGGAGGGGTAATAGCACCTTTCGTTGCACCAATGTTAAGAGAATGGTGGTTGAAAACAAAAGATCTTATGTACAATTCAGATTTACCACGTTTATGCCATCAATATATTGACCAAAGAGCGTCAATGAGTGAACAAGATATGGCGAATCTTGAAACTTTAACTCAACAAGTTCAAATGAATCCACAACCTTTGGTTGGAGAACAATTAGTAACTTTCTGTGATAATTATCTTAATATATTTAATACAGGAGTTCACTATTCATTTATTGCTTCAGTTGCGGCTATGTTAGTGTCTTTAATCGTATTTATGCTAACTAAGAAAATTTATCCTAACCCTACAAAGAAAGAAAAGAAAGAAGTAGAATCTTATACTGCAGAAGAAAAACTTGCAAATGCAAAAGAAATTAAGCAACGTTTATATGCGTTGTTTGCAGTGTTAATTGTGGCAGTATTTTTCTGGTTCTCATTCCACCAAAATGGACAATCACTTTCTGTTTTTGCAAGAGACTTCGTTTCAACAAAAGGGGTTGCTCCTGAAGTTTGGCAATGTATAAATCCATTATTTGTTATCCTTTTAACACCTATTATTATGTGGATGTTTGCTGCACTTTCAAGAAAAGGAAAAGAAGTTTCTACTCCACGAAAGATAGCAATCGGTATGTTTATAGCAGCTTGTGCTTACATATTCTTAGCAATCATTGCGATAATTCAAAATTATCCTTCTGGAGAAGAGTTTAAGGGATTAGCAGATACAGTAAAAGAATCAATGAAATCAAGTCCTGCAATTTTGATTTTAACATATTTCTTCTTAACAGTTGCAGAGTTGTTTATTTCTCCACTTGGATTGTCATTTGTATCAAAAGTTGCTCCAAAACATTTGCAAGGTATTTGTCAAGGTCTTTGGTTGTCAGCAACAGCTATAGGAAATTTATTTATAGCATTAGGAGTTACAATGTTGAATAGTTTCCCTTATCAATGGCAATGTTGGGCAGTATTCGCAGGATTCTGCTTAATTTCAATGGGAGTTATGCTTGGAATGGTAAAATGGCTTGAAAAAGTTACTAAGTAATCAAGCAAGATAAAACGTTAAAATTAGATAAAAATCCCCCGAATTTGATTTCGGGGGATTTTTTTTAGCTTTTGGTTGCTTTGTTTTTTGCAATAATGACGTATATTTGCAATCTCATTTTTGTATAATGAAGATTATGGAATTTCAATTAAGGGAAGGAGAAGAGTTTATTCAACTTACACAACTTTTGAAGGCTGTCGGAATTGCCGAAAACGGTGCAATGGCAGGACAGATGGTGATTGACGGATTGGTAAAGTTGAATGGAGAAAGAGAAACCCGCAAAAGAGCCAAACTCAGAAGCGGAGATGTGATAAACATTTTTGAAGAGGAAATAAAAATCAAATAAATAATAAAAACACAAACAGCTAAATAAAAATGGATTTAAGTACAATTCTATCTATTACAGGAAAACCGGGTTTGTTTAAGCTAATTTCGCAAACCAAGAACGGAGCTTTGGTCGAATCGTTGTTGGATTCGAGACGTTATCCTGCCTTTGCACACGAGAAGATTTCTTCGTTGGAAGACATCAGTATATTCACTACAGATGATGATATTTCGTTAAAGGAGGTTTTTCAAAAGATATACGAAAAGGAAAACGGTGGTGATTGCATAGACAACAAAGCTTCGGAACAAGAAATCAGAGCCTATATGGAGCAAATTTTGCCTAATTACGATCGTGAAAGAGTTTATTTGTCTGATATGAGAAAACTATTTTCTTGGTACAAGATTCTTAACGCTAAACAGTTGATCAGTTTGGACGAAGAAAAGCAAGAAGAATAGTGAAGACCATTTGCTGAAATCCTTTCTTGATTTCGTTTGAGTGAATCTTGATTTCAGTAAATTGAATCTTTGTTTTGAAAAATTAAAACGCAGTTTCATTTTTGTGAGACTGCGTTTTGTTTTTGTGTTTCTTATTTGCAAAACAGTTGTTAGCTGTTCTTTATTCTCGGATCCAACATTGCGTGAATTATATCGGTAAGAACGTTAATTATTATTAACATCACACAAATCACAATCAACGTTCCCATAAGCACAGGAAAGTCATATTTCTCCAAACTATCGACTATGACCACTCCAACGCCTTTCCAATCGAATATATACTCTACAAAAACCGCTCCGGCAATGAGTGATGCAAACCAACTGCTGATAGAACTTACCACGGGATTGAGTGTATTTCTCAAAGCATGGTTTTTGATGATTTGAAATTTGGATAAACCTTTTGCTTTTGCTGTTCGGATATAATCTTGTTGCAAAACCTCTTTCATAGTGCTTTTTGTAAGCTCGCATATCACCGAAAGGGGTCTTATTCCCAAAGTAAGAGCGGGCAGAATCAAGTTTTTCAGATCGATATATTCGCCATTGCCAAAATCATCTACGCTATAAAGGCTTCCAAACATAGATAAACCCGTATAATCAGCAAGAACGAATGCGAAGAACCAAGCAATTAGAATTGCAGCAAAGAAAGACGGCAGACTCATCCCGAAAGAGGTTAGCAGCAGAATCGCTTTTTCAAGCCATGTATCGCTGTATATTGCAGCCAAAGAACCGAGTGTAACCCCTACAACAAAAGCAAACGCAATGCTGACCAAAGCGAGCAGAATCGTATTCGGGAAACTCTCACCAAGAATCGAAACCACAGTCTTTCCAGATTGATAACTACGTCTCAGATTCGGTGCTTTGAAACCAAATTTTCCATCTTCATCCATTCCGATAGGGCTTAGGTCGTTGAGGTAGTCAAGATATTGAATAGGCAAAGGCTTATCCAATCCAAGCTCTTTGTGAATCATATCTATGCTTTCTTGATCTGCATTCTGACCAAGCATCATCCGTGCAGGATCTCCGGGAAGTATGTTGAACAAAGCAAATATCAGAGTGATAACCCCCAACATCACCAATAGGCCATAGCCGATTTTTTTAATCACATATTGAAACATAGGTAATATTTGAAAGTTTTACTCCGATTGTGCTTGATTGAAACTATATTACTCGTTGTTTGAGAAATATGTATCTTTGTCAGGAAGGTTTCTCCATGACCATTTGTTATCTACTTTTCCCTTTACGATTTTGATAATTCCCGGATTGGAACGCAGAATCGTCTTTATGGATTTATCATCCGCAGAGTAAAACAATATGTTTGAAAGATTATATTTCTCGTTAAATGTTGCACAATTTTCTTCCGAAGAAGCTGTAACCAAAATGACTTTTGCACCTGTTTCCAATGCACGATTTGCAAATTCGGATACACGTTTCATTCCTTTGTCAGAGGCATTCAGAACATTATATGTTGTAATCATATACAAATCGCTTGTTGTATCGGATAATATATCCATAGTTTCATCTTCCTCAAAGCCGATTGCCTGCAATGAAAAGCCGTCTGCTGCAACCGTATTGGTGTTTACAACTCTTGAGTCGACAAAAACCCAATCTGTTGCAAAGTTAGGATTCTGCTCATACTCTTTCATAAGTTCCTCTGTGTTGAATTCCTGAACCTGACCGTTTGCTTTATTTTTGTAAGTCGCATAACTTTCGGGCGGAGTCATGTCATCACCAACGGGAACCATCTGATTGCCGATTTCCCATGGGCGAAAATCGATGACAGGTTCATAAACCGAACTATATATTGCAAAAGAGAGAATCAAAACTGAAAATAATGGAGTGAGTAAATTTGAATTTACTTTGGATTTTGCGAAAGTTATTTTTCGTTCGCAAAGGAATATAAATGCTAATATAACATCCAATACCACGTTTTTCCAAAAGGTTTCCCAGTTTGTAAGTTTTATTGCATCTCCAAAGCAACCGCAGTCATCAACTCGATTGGTTATAGCATCGACAAGCGTAAGCACTGTAAAGAATCCAATAACTATGGCGGCAACTATTTTAATCGGTTTGCGATAAAAGCCAAAGAAAATAAGAACTCCTATCATGAATTCTATGCAACAAAGCAGAATTGATGCAACTATAGGTAACCAAGGAATGAAATCTGCAAGCCCGCTCATGGAAAAGGCAGATAGATAATCCTCTATTTTATACGCCGTTCCCCAAGGGTCAACTGCTTTGACAAAACCCGAATATATGAAAACAGCCCCAAATATCGCTCTAAGTATAGTACTGATTATTTTCATCGTTTTTGATTTCATTGTTATCTATGAAAGTTTTATGCAAGCAAATACAGAATAGTTTATAATATCCGAGTAATTTGCATCGACGCCTTCGCTGACAATTGTCTTGCCATTGTTATCCTCGATTTGCTTTAGGCGTAATATTTTCATCAAAATAAGATCTGTTATCGAACTTACCCTCATTTGTCTCCATGCTTCCGAATAATCGTGATTTTTTCTTTCCATCAGCGACTTTGTTTGTGAGACATATTTGTCGTAAAGTTCGAGTGCACGTTCTTTTTTCAATTCTTCATCCAATGATTCGCCACTTAATTCGATTTGAATCAATGCTATGATGCCGTAATTTATCATTCCGATAAACTCATCGAAGATTCCCTCATCCACCAATTTTACTCCGCTTTCTTGGATGCTGCGAATGCGGTTTGCTTTTATAAATATCTGATCGGTAAGTGAAGAAAGCCTTAAAATTCTCCAAGAAGCACCGTAATCACTTAGCTTTTCTTCAAACAATTTACGGCTTATCTTTATAATATTGTCGTATTGCGAACTCGTGTTTTGCATAAAATTATTATTTTTGCTTCGTAAAAAATTATTGTAATGATAGAATACGGCAAATTTACAAACATTTCGTCAAACAAAACAGTTATTTGCGGTAAAAAAATAATGAATCTCTCTACCCCTGTCGTAATGGGAATTGTCAATCTGACGGATGATTCTTTTTATGATGGCGGAAAATACAATTGTTTAGAGTCAGCAAAGCGGAGAATCGAAGAAATAGTTTGCCAAAAAGCCGATATAATAGATCTTGGAGCTTGTTCGACAAGACCGGGTGCAGAATTGGTTTCCCCGGAAGAAGAAATTCGGAGATTGATTCCTGCAATTAGGTTTGTCAAAAGCGAGTTTCCGAACGTTCCTATCTCGATTGATACGGTTTGGAGCGAGGTTTGCATTGCGGCAATAAACGAAGGTGCAGATATAATCAACGATATATCGGGTGGAAATTTTGATGAAAAAATGTTCGATACTGTTGCATCGCTTCAAGTCCCGTATATACTGACTCATACGCCTGCAAAACCCGATTGTATGCAAAAAAGTACAAATTACAATAATCTTTTTATGGATATTTGTAAGTATTTTTCAGAACGGTTGGAGCGTTTGAGAATGCTCGGAGCAAAAGATATTATATTAGATCTTGGTTTCGGTTTTGGCAAAACTATAGAACAGAATTACGAACTGCTGAGCCGACAAAAAGAATTCGAAATATTCAACCTTCCGATTTTGACAGGAATTTCAAGAAAAAGCATGATATACAAACCACTTGACAAGACACCCGAAGAAGTCTTGAATGAAACTTGTTTTCTTCACGCATTCGCTCTTCAAAATGGAGCAAACATTCTTAGGGTTCACGATGTGGCAATAGCAAAAAATTGTATCAAATTATTTAATCTTTATAACACGAACTCAAAATGATAATTTCAGCAGTATTGAGTGGGTTACCCGCATTCAGAATCATAGATGTGATAGACATTTGCTTTGTAGCATTTTTGTTTTACTATCTTTACAAACTGTTAAAAGGGACAAACGCAGTAAGTATCTTCATAGGATTTTTGTTGATTTTCTTTTCGTGGAAGGTTGTTACTTTTTTGGAGATGAAACTCCTTAGTGAGATAATCGGACAGTTTATTTCGGTCGGAGTTATTGCACTTGTGGTTATTTTTCAAACAGAAATCCGACAATTCCTTTTGCGATTGGGCTCTCACTCGCTAAAAAAAGGATATTTGAATAGACTTTTTGCCAAAACCAAATCTGAAAAAAACAAATTGGATATAACACCTATCGTTCAAGCCTGCGGACATATGTCGCAAACTCTTACAGGTGCATTGATTGTTATTTGCAAGAGTAATCCGCTTACAAATATCATTCAAACAGGTGAGGTTTTTAATTCTCAAATCAGCAGTCAACTTTTAGAGACTATTTTCTTCAAAAATACACCTCTTCACGATGGAGCGTTAATTATAGCAGAGGGAGAGATAAAAGCAGCACGTTGTATTTTGCCCGTAAGCAACAATCAAAGCATTCCCGTTTCTATGGGACTTAGACACCGCTCTGCAATAGGTATAACCGAACAAACCGATGCTATTTCTATAATCGTAAGTGAGCAAACAGGAAAAATCTCGGTTGCAAAACAAGGAAAAGTAACTCAGGGCTTGACTACTGCCGAATTGCAACAATATCTGAACAACGAATTTAATGAAGAAAATCCTGCATAAAAAGAAACGTAAGAACGAATCTTGAAAACAAAAAAATAACTCTTTGTTTCGTTGGCATAAAACAAAGAGTTATTTTGCTAAAATCAAGAATCGATTTCTTTATTCTTTCGCTTTGTTGTCGTAGCGTGGGATTTGCTCGCAAAAACTATAGGTTCTGTTTTCGTAGCTCAAAATATAGGTGCTTTTCCCGTTTGTTATCATGAGATAAGGTGCCTGAATCACGTGATTGTATGCAGCAATCTGGTCGATGGTTTTTTGAGTCAGTTCCACATCGGGGCGTTTGCATTCTATAATCATAAAAGGCCTTAATGTCCTATCGTAAATCAGTATATCGAAACGTCTTGTCATCGAATTTACAATCAAACTTCCCTCAACGGCAAACGCAGTTTTAGGATAATCATACTGCTCTATAAGCGTATGAATACAATATTGTCGAACTTTCTCCTCGGGAGTAAGTTCGACATATTGCTTTCGAATTATATCAAATACTTTCATCTATTCTTCGGCTTCTGCTCCTGCATTTTCGCTTCCGCTACCGTCATCAAGGCGTTTTGCTTTCCTTTGCTGAGGTTTTTGCATGCCATCTCCGAAACGGTAACTGAAGTTAAGCATTATTGAATTTCTGTATGGTCTTCCAAAGTTGAATGAAGTGTAATCGTCTGCTATCGTCTTGCCTTTTCGTCTTGCCGTACGCATAAGGTCAGAGATTCTGAGAGATATTGTAGCACGTTTGTTCAAAGACTTTTTCACTGCTATGTCTGAGTAGAAGAAATAAGCCTGATTTCCTTGTATTGTCGTTCTTGGTGCAAAATATTGTGCTGAAAACTGAATTACCCACGACTGAGGCAAGTTCATAGTAGAATTTATCTTTGCATCCCAATTGAAAGAGTTGATTTCATTGTCATTTATCAAGGTCGCATCGGTATAACTTCCGAAGAAGTTCGCATTAAGGTTTACTTTCCACCAGTTGGTTATTTGTTGGTCGATTATGAACTCGATTCCATAGTTGTAGCTGTTGGCAATATTCAAACTTGTCATTGCCACCTTTCCTTTATCCACCTCATCGCCGGCCACATCCAAAACCCAATCGAAGCCATACCTTCTCGCATTTTCCTCAGTCCAAAGGAAGTTGAACCAAGATATGCGATTGCTTGTCTGCCTATAGTAAACCGATGTAAACAATGTTGTTTTCGGGAAAATGTTTGAGTAACCGAGTTCGATTGCATTGGTGTATTCGGGATCTATATCAGGGTTTCCGAATCTTATATGCTCAGGATTGGACAAGTCAACGTTAGGCATCATGGTCCACATGTTGGGACGATTTATTCGTCTTGAGTAAGAAAGTTGTGCAGATTGGGTTTGAGTTATCTGATAAGACAAATGCAAAGTCGGAAATGGCGAGATATAATCTTTTGTAAAAGCAACATCGTCGTCATACATCATTCGCTTAACCGCATTGCTCTTTACAACCTCTCCTCTCAAGCCTAACTGACCGCTCCATTTGCCATAAGTATAACCGAATGTAGCATAAAGAGCATGAATAAACTCTTCAGATTCGAATTCGTAGCTTATGCTGTCATCTCTCGACGATTGTCCATTCCAGAAGTAATCATAAGCCGAATTTCTTCTGCTGTAGTTGAGATTATATCCTGTTTCCATACGCAGATTCTCTGTAAAAGGATGAGAATAGTTAACATTGACAACGGCTCTGTTGTTTCTGCTTGCAGTAACGTCCTTTTTGTCGAATTCAAATTCGTTGTCGAAAATATCGTTAAAGTAATCGATTTTCTGAGTGCTTTCTCTGTTGAAACGTCCCATATTCCAGCTTGCATCAATCATCAATTCCTGATCGGGTTTGTTGAACTTCTTTTGATAATTCAAAGAAAAAGTATGGAATTGTCCGTTATCGTTTCCATTGGTTATCTGATCAAGGCTTCGCATGCTCATAGAATCGATGATATTCAGGTTATGAATGACATTGTTGTCGTAAGGGCTTTTATGACCTCTGCCATTATACGACAAAGTCAAAGTATTCTTCGGATTGATGTACCAATCGAATCCCAATTTCACGCCTTCACTCCAACCTTTTTCCAATCCGTTACGTTTACTTCTCATCCAAGCCTCCAAACTCTCAGGAGTATCGCCGTACAATATCTTCATGTTATCCTGACGTCTGCCTCTCTCACTATATCTTCCGTCAACAGATGCAGAAAATCCGAATTTTTTTGTCGAATAGCTTACAGAAGCCGAACCATTTGCCCTTGGCATGAATTTTTCCAAAGAACTGCCGGCTGAAATATTCACATTACCATTCAGACCCGCATTTCCTTTTTCTTTTAATTTGATATTGATGATACCACTCATTCCCTCCGGATCGTATTTCGCAGACGGGTTGGTTATAACCTCGATATTCTCTATCGAAGACGCAGGTATCTGAGCCAAAACGCTTGCAAGATCGTTGCCAAGCAACTCCGAAGGTTTTCCATCTATCAAAACCTTCACGTTGGAGTTGCCTCTAAGGCTCACTTCTCCTTCTTCATCGACCGAAACCGAAGGAACATTCTCCAAAACATCGCTTGCAGAACCACCAACCGAAACAATGTTCTTATCGACGTTTATAACCCTTTTGTCAAGCTTATATTCCATCATCTGACGTTCAGCAACAATTTCAACGCCTTCCAACATCTCGCTTGCGGTTCTTAGTTTTATCGTACCCAAATCAAGATTCGTCGATTTTATTTCAAGATTCCTGAAAACGTCTTTGTATCCTATGAAACTAAACTTAAGTATGTACTTTCCATAACGAAGATTCTTGATTGAGAAATTACCGTTTTGGTCCGTTATCACACCGTTTACCATACTGCTGTCTTTGGGTTGAAGCACCGCAACATTGACATATTGCAATTTCTCTTCACTCTGAGCATCAATAACAACACCTTTTACACTGCCTTTTGCAGATTGGGCATTTACTTCCTTTACATTTCCAAAAGCAATCAATAAAACGCTCACAAAAAACAGCGTTACGACCCTTTTACAACTCATCATATTCAATATCTATTTTTATTTTAACACCACCTTTTGACAACAAAAAACGCAGAAGTTTAATCAAGATTAAAAAAAATCGTATATTTGCCAATTCAAAACGAAGAATTATAAACGATGAAAAGGATTTTAGTAATTTTAATTGCGGTATTGACGTTCTCAAACGCCTTTGCACAAATGGATATTCAATGGGGAGAAAGGTTTTACGACATATTGGACGATTGCAAAGCAGCAGAGATAGTTGCAGAAGACAATTCTGGTTTCTATTTATGGTATTGCCTTGATGAGTATATAGGACAAGGAGAAAATAGATTGCAGTATTATTTTGCAAGAACAGACAAAGCAGGCAATGTAGAAAAGGTTGTAAAAATCGATTTTCCACATCAATCATTCCAAATAGAACAAACGTGGCGTGCAGGTGAGTGCGTGGGATTTGTTCTTAGTAGAATAATCGAAGACAAGCCCGTTGCCAAAAAAGGAAGTAATAGAAATAACGTAAGCACAGAGAAATCGGGTACGGCACATCTTTATACTCAATATTTCCATCTTAGGGATATGAGATTGATGGACAAACCTAAGAAAATTAATGTCTTCAAATATTTCGCGGAAGAAGGAGAAAAACCATATCTTTTCAATTTCTCTGAAAACAAAACCAAGATGGCGTTCTGTTTCTTCGAAAAAGACACAAGCGGAGCCAAGGTTGCCAATCTCAGAATTTACGATGAACGAATGAATATGTTGTGGGAGAAAAACCATACATTGAATATAAAGAACGATGCTTACGAAATGGAAGACATAAGTGTAAGTAATAATGGTACAGAGGTACTTTTGGGAATCCGTTCTTACTCCAAGGCAAAGAAGGTAAAGCATACCGACGATAAAGCTCACCTTGTATGGCTCACAAACTACGAAGAAAGAACTTATGAAGAGCAATTAGAAAAAGCATGGCCTACTTCAATCAAGACAGCCTTTAATATGGAAGGCGATTACTTCATGGCAGGATACTACGGCACCGCAAACGACAAGCCGACCCTTGCCATGGGCACCTATTCCTTTATGTACGACGCACGAAGAGGCTATTTGAAACAATCATCCACCGCAGAATTCAAAGAATACGAGAATGACGAAATGGTAAAAGAAGGATTGCCAAAGCCAAGCGACATGACAGCACACATAAAAGCCCTTGTGCCAATGGTAGGTGGCAATTTGATAATGATAGGCGAACAAAAATTCATCTCACACATCATTCCGCCAAAGAGAAGAGGGGATAAGCCAACCGGAGAAGAAGCAGTATATTACCGAGACTTGATAATAACAAACATAGACAAGCACGGAACAATCAGCGGCAACGCTTACATACCTAAACGCCAAAAAGACGTCGAAGGACTCGAAGCTTACAACTCCTTTGGCATGACAAGAGACCGCTACGGCATTTATATAATGTTCAACGATCACGTTAAAAATTACGACGGCAACGCTTTCTTCGCACAAAAGTGCTATAACGCCGACAAACTCCGCACTCAGGTAAATTTCGTTCAAATCTTCTCGGACGGAAGCTACCGTTGGAGCAAAGCATACGACACAAAGAAAAACAAAATGCCTTTCTTCGAAACACTATACCTTACAACGCTGAAACAAATCAAGTTTTTAGGACGCTACCAAGACCATAACATCATCGGAACCTTCGAGATACGATAGCGTTTATTTCGTTTGCGTTTTTGCAAGCGACGATTTGCGAAAACAAATCGGGGAACATATACGACGAAAGCTCTTTCAGTTTATCTGAAAGGGTTTTTTCAATTCTCGGACGCTTATCCGAAGACAACGAATCCAAGTCTCCTATTTCCAAAAAGTCGTTCAAATAAAACTCTCCCAACTTTGAGAAAAACCATTCCAAGACCCCCGCATCGAAATTCAAGCCTCTGATTTTTGCAGGCAACAAAGGATCTCTCAAAATCCCGCGACCGATCATGAAATCCCTGATTTGAGGAAAACGATTCTTGATTTCAAAAAAATCTTTCGGCGTATTGATATCACCATTGTAAACAACACGATGTCGCAAGTTTGAACACAGATAATCAAACGCCTCATAATCGCAACTCCCCTCATACTTTTCGACAGCCAAACGAGGATGCACGACAACAGAATCAAGATTCAAATCATTCAAACAGCGAACCAATTCAGCCAAATCAAGTTTCGATTCGCAGCCCAAACGAATCTTCAGACTCAAACCACCTTTCAAAGCACCGCAAACAGCTTTCAGAAAACACTCAAGCCCTTTCACATCTCTCAAAAGAGCAGCCCCGCGATTATGCCTCAGAACCGGTTTCGACGGACAAGCCAAATTCAGATTCACCTTTTGATACCCCATATCGTAAAGCAGGTTTGCATATTTCGCAATACCGTTCGGCTCGCTCCCGATCAGCTGAGGCACCACACGCATCGAAGACATATTGTCCGCAATCCTCACATCCCTGAATTTACGGCTCGTTTCATCATTCTCACCCGCCGTCACGGAAATGAAAGGACTTATCGCATAATCCACACACGAAGGAAAACAAAGCTCAAACGCCTTTCTGAAATACAAAGACGTCAAACCCTGCATCGGAGCCAACACAATCCTGTCTTCAAACGAGAAAAGCGACGGCTCAAACACAATCGTGGAATCCTTAACCGAAGAAAGAGCATCGACAAAGACCGAACCCAAGCCCTTCATACCTACTCTCGTGATGCCGAAACGGCTCTGTTGATAAATTCTTTGAACTTACGCGTAGTCGAAAAGTCCTTTGCAAGTCTTTCCACAAGGTTTTCCTGCAACAAATACTCCTCATCGATTCGCTTCATCACTATAAAATCCCTCAGTTTCAAAGCTTCGATACCGCAATCCTTCGGAAAATCTTTCGGCATCTTCTTCATCATGCTCTCCAAATCAAGACTGAAACCCTTGCAAGCACGAATCGAATCCTCAAACTCGGCATTCAAAGCAAACACATCTTCCCTTATGCTTTTTATAACATCGTTCGGCATACACACAACGCCCGTTGCAAGAAGATGAGACGAAAGATAACGCCCGCCGAACGGCTCCACATGAAAATAATACCCCCCGAGACCGGATTTTTTCCCCTTCGGACAAATATAAGCCCCCATGTGAGTTTTATAAGGCGTCTTGTCCTTCGAAAATCTCACGTCCCTGTAAATTCTATACGTACAATCGCCGACACTCAAACCGTAAATCGTTTCATCGAAATCAGAAATCGCTTCAACCAAATCAAGAACGAATCCATCGAAATAAGCTTTCACATCCTTATAATCACCTTTGTGAGCATCGAACCATACCTTATTATTATTCAGATTCAAATCCGAAAGAAATTCAATCACCCTTTTCATAAACCAAAATCAAATTTCAAAAACACCGATCAATATTTATAAACACCGAACCACATTCTGCGTAATTCCTCCCTTGTTTTCTGCTCCCTCGGATTGTCGCAAGGAGAATACAACTCGAACGTTTGCAAAGCGTCGGGCAAGAATTGCTGTTGCACAAAGTGGTTTTGATAATCGTGAGAGTACTTGTAATCGTTTCCATAGCCTATTTGCTCCATCAACTTCGTCGGAGCGTTTCTCAGATGCAAAGGCACAGGCAAATCACCCGTCTTTTCCACCAACTCCAACGCCTTTCCGATAGCCAAATAAGTCGAATTGCTTTTCGGACTCGTCGCAAGATAAACCGCAGTCTGCGAAAGAATGATGCGACCCTCAGGCATACCGATTTTATTCACCGCATCGAAACACGCATTCGCCAACAGCAAAGCATTAGGGTTCGCATTGCCGATATCCTCCGAAGCCAAAATGATCATACGCCTTGCAATGAAAAGCGGATCTTCCCCTCCTGCAATCATTCTCGCAAGCCAATACACCGCCGCATTAGGGTCTGAACCTCTCACACTCTTGATGAAAGCCGATATAATATCGTAATGCATATCCGATTTCTTATCATAAAAAGCCAGATTCTGCTGTATCACACTTTGAACCAAAGCATTGTCAATAACGCAATCGCCTTTGAATTGTCCAACCACAAGTTCTATTGCATTCATCAGTTTTCTCGCATCTCCGCCACTTATTCTGAATAACGCTTCTTTTTGTTTTATCTCAATTGAACGTTGTTGTTCTTCCTTATAATAAGATATGGCACGCTCTGTAATCGAGTTCAAATCCTCTGTTTCCAAAGCTCGAAGGATGTAAACTTGACAGCGAGACAACAAAGGTGGAATTACCTCAAACGAAGGATTCTCTGTAGTTGCACCAATCAGCCTTACAATACCCTGCTCCACCGCTCCGAGCAACGAATCCTGCTGATTTTTCGAGAATCTGTGGATTTCATCGACAAACAAAAGGGCATTGTTGCATTGCTTCGCTTGTTCGATAACCTCACGCACTTCCTTAACTCCGCTATTTATTGCACTCAGAGCGAAAAAAGGAAGAGACAAAGTGTTTGCGATTATGTTTGCGAGAGTTGTCTTGCCTACACCGGGCGGTCCCCAAAGGATTAAAGACGGTATGTCGCCGCTTTCGATTGCCCGTCGCAAGATCGCACCTTCTCCCACAAGATGTTTCTGTCCTATATATTCGTCCAACGATTGCGGACGCAAGATTTCCGCCAATGGTTTGTTCATTTGAGAATTTATTTACTTGCTTAACAAAAATACAGTATTTCTTTTGTTTAGTTCGATTTTGTTCCGTTTCCACCAAGCTATGCTTCCGCTTATTATCTGTTGAGTCGGACAGGCTATATCAGCGGCAACACAAAGCATTGTTTGAGGAGAGCATACAGCAATCAGACTTTCGAAAAGGTGATTGTTGCGATAAGGCGTTTCGATAAAGATTTGTGTTTGCGAAAAACGGTAAGCCAATGATTCGAGTTCGCGGATTCGTTTTGTTCGAGCAGACTTTTCCGCAGGCAGATAGCCGACAAAGGCGAACGATTGTCCGTTGAAACCGCTTGCCATCAAAGCCATCATAATCGAACTTGGCCCTACAAGAGGCTCAACTTTGATTCCATGCCTTTGACACAAAGCAACAAACGTCGCACCAGGGTCAGCCACGCAAGGTAAGCCAGCTTCGGACATAACCCCAACGGTCTTTCCTTCTTTTATAAGATTGATGCATGGTGTTAGGTCTTCGTTCAAAGTATGCTCGTTGAGAACAAAAAACTCCACATCGGCAAAATCACGCTTGTAACCTGCCTTTCGCAAAAAACGCCTTGCCGTTCTCAACTCCTCAACCACGAACACATCGCACTCTTTGAGTCGTTGCAAATTCTCATTTGGCAACTGACCTTCCGTATTTCCCTCTGCAATCGGCGTGGGAAAAAGATAAACTTTTCCGAACTCCATATAAAATCGACTAAAACTTTGCAAAGATAATGTTTTTCTTCGATTCGTTCGGCTGAAGTTTGATTTCGTTGAATTGTTTCTTTGTTTTGAAAAAACGAAACGGCGTTTCGTAAGCAATGAAACGCCGTTTTGATTTTCTATAAATCTTGATTCTGATTCCTAATATCTCGATTTACCTAATTCTTCCAACGAAATGTGGTGATCAAATGGTTCAAATCGGTTTGTATTCTTTCGATGTATGCAGCCAAAGAATCGTTATTCGGTGCTGTTTTGCAGTGCAGAGCCAAACGGACAAAGTGTTGACAGCTGTCTGTCAAGTAAAATTGATAAGGAGATACAACCTCGCTACCTTTGATTTCGAATACGGTTCCATATACCTTTGCTTCGCTGTCTTCGTATTGTCTTTCGATTATGCCGGATGAGAATTTTTTGTGCTTATCCAAAAAAGTATAGCAGTCATTGACCATATAAGCCAACGAACTGTCTGATTTGATTGGAATATAACTTACATTGGCTTCAAAACCATAGCGTTCGAAATCGATGTTAAACCATTTGCTCGCTTTCGAATCACTGCTTAATTGGACTATTTTCCCATAATCGGGATATTGAAAACTGAATGCAAGTGCGTTGTCCTTAAATTCAATGTATTGAGGCTTGTCAACGGATAATCGTAAATAAGTCTTAGGTTTCGGAATAGGCGGTTGCTGAGTGCAAGATGTTGCAATCAGTGCAATTAGAAACGATAAAATCAGTGTTTTCTTTGTAAACATATGTTGTTGTTTTTGATTTCAAAAAGTTTGTTGAGCAAAGGTACAAAAATAATTTTGATGATAAAATTTGTGTAGTTGATTTTTTTGTACTAATTTAGCACTTTCAAAAAATATTGTGTTCTTTTGCAAACGAAATGACAAGTTTCAGTGTCTTAGGTTTCAAAAGAAGGGGAGAGAAAGTGGGATTTTGTTTAATTTTAATCTTAAAAGAAAGATGAGAAAAGGATTTTTAGCATTGGTGATGTTATTGTCGGTAACGATATTTGCTCAAGCTCAGGTCAGCGTAACTTCGGCTAACGGGATGAGTGTTACCACTCTTTTGGATCAACACTTCTCTGGTGGGGGTGTTGTTATATTTAATGGTCGATTTAATGGTCAACCGACTATCAATAGCAATGCAATCGGTACTTTTACCAATCCAACGACGACTGGAAACAATATGCCTGTGGCAGGGGGAATTGTAATGGCAACGGGGGATTGTCAAGATGCAGCAAGTGGAACAAGTTCCGGCACAACGGCTAGTCATATAAGCCCTGCTTGTGATGGTGATGATAAATCTCCAGCTTTGACAAGTGCACTTAGAAGTTCGGGAAATACTCAGAATATGAATGATGTGGCAGTGCTACAGTTCGATTTCATTCCTTCGGGTGAACAAGTGTCGTTCAAATACAGCTTTGCATCAGAAGAATATCCTGATTATGTTTGTTCAAGCTTTAACGATGTGTTCGGATTCTTTATTTCAGGACCTTATGATGAGAACGGACAACTTATCACAAACGAAGGCGTGGTTTATCAATACACAAATATTGCGTTGATTCCGGGAACTGATTTGCCGGTTATGATAAACACCGTTAACAACGGAATTTCTGCAGGTAGTGCATCAAATTGTGTTTTGACAAATACGCAGTATCACAGAATGAATGACAACAATAATTGTAAAATGAACGGATACACAACCGAGCTTTCTACATCTACGGTTAATGTTGTGCCTTGTCGAATTTATAAAATGGAGTTGGCTACATGTGATGTTGGAGATTGGAGTTTCAATTCTGCAGTTTATTTGTCTGCAAACTCATTCAGAATAGATGAATTTTCATTGTCTCATCCTGATGCTTCAACGCCGACATCGGGAGCAAATCCAGGTCAATTTGTAAAGGGATGTGATTATTATGATGTTTCGATGTACATCAATCGTCCTGCAA
Organism: Candidatus Onthomorpha sp.; assembly: GCA_045590015.1. GTDB lineage: Bacteria > Bacteroidota > Bacteroidia > Bacteroidales > P3 > Onthomorpha. Next base: position 70,872 of record JAZNQE010000024.1, read on the forward strand.
CAGACGGAGAAACACATATGTTAGTATTTCAAGGAGGTGATGCAGTGGAAGGAGAGGACTATGAATTGCTCGACTTGCAAGGCAATCCTGCAGGTGCAATGTTGACGTTTAATGAAGGAGATACGGCAGCACATTTGAGAATTAAGTTTTTGGAAAATCCAAACGATGCTCCGGGGGATGTGAAAACGCTTGTGATTATGACCGAAGAAGTGAACGATTGTGCAGCTCGTGATACTTTGAGTATCGAAATGATTGCTCCAATTCCTCTTACCCATAAACTTCAAAGAGAAACACCTGATGGTTGGCAGGAGATAACAGATGACATTGTTTATTGTGGCGATGTATTACCGGTGAATGAAGAATTGAAAATAGAAATCGAGGGTGAGATCGGAGATTTGCAATATCAATGGTCTTATGGTAATGAACAAACCGAACAACAAAATACAGTGCCTGTTGTAAATCCGATGACGGTTTTGGTAACTGTTACAGATGGTTGCGGTAGAGTGTTGGAAGATTCGGTAATATTCAGAATAAATAATGCTCAAGCTGTTGCGGCTGCGGATAAAGATAATATCTGTGTTGGTGATATGGTAACTTTGACAACTGATGAGGCTGTTCAATATGTTTGGACTTCTGATCCATACGATGCAACTCTTGCAGCAAATGCAAATGTCAGAGAACCGCAAGTTTCTCCAACGACAACGACAAGATATAGTGTGGAAATAACAGATCAACATACTTGTAAGGCGAGTGCCAATGTTTTGGTTAAAGTTATACCTTCTGTGAAGGCTGCTTTGAGACTTACACCTAGCAAGACTACACTTTCTGAACCTGATGTGGAATATCAAGATTTGACTGTTAATTCTTATTCGAGAATATGGGATTTCGGAGACGGACAGACTTCAACAGCTTCTCATGGTATTGTATCTTATCCTTCGAGCGATACAGCAACATATCAAGTGCGTTTGATTGCGTTCAACGAAGCTAATTGTCCTGATACAGCATACGGAACTGTTCAAATTCGACCTGACTTCACACTTTGGATGCCAAATTCCTTTACTCCTGGTTCGGGAGATGTTAATTCGATGTTCGGACCTGTGTTTGCATTCGAAACAGAGTATGAGTTGAGTATTTATTCTCGCAATGGGGACAGAATATTTGTTTCATCGCCTAAGGAGAAAGGATGGGATGGAAAAGTGAATGGAGAAGATTTCGCTCCTAACGGCTCATATATTTGGGTGCTTATGTACAGAGATGGTGATGGATTGTTGAAACGAGAAACGGGTATAGTGAATTTGATACTCAATCTCAGATAACAGAAGTGAAATTCTTTATAGACAGAAGACAATATACTGCCTCGACCCAAAGTGATTTGATAGAATTGTCCGAAAGGGAAGATTTGCCAGAAGGTTATGTGATTGTAGCCGATGGACAATACGAAGGGAAAGGGCAGGGAACAAATAAATGGGAAACGCAAGATGGAAAAAATCTTACGTTTTCCTTTTTGTTAAAGCCGAATTTTCTTACGGTCGATAGACAATTTGATTTGATGCAAGCCTTGTCTTTGGCTGTGGTAGATTTCGTACGAATGTATGTCGATGATGAGGTGTTTGTAAAGTGGCCTAATGATATATATATAGGTAAAGAAAAGTTGTGCGGTTGTCTAATCTACAATAAAATCGTGGGAACTTCGCTCGATTGCGTTTATTGCGGAATAGGTTTGAATGTTAATCAGACTGATTTTGTATATGCACCAAATCCAACATCTTTATGTTTACAAACAGGTTGTAAATATGACCTAAAAAAGTTATTGAATCAACTTTTGGTTTGTTTGTTTCAAAGATATGAGCAACTGAAATCAAGAAAGATTGATGTGATAAAGGCAGATTATTTGGATTGTTTGTTGTATAGGGATGTATTTGCTGAGTATATATATAAAGGAAAAGAGATTTGTGCAAAAGCTGTTGATGTAAATGCTTATGGGTATTTGGTTCTGGAAAAGGAAAATGGTGAAAAAATAGAAGCAGAATTGAAAGAATTGGTGTTTACTCACCGTAAAATGTAATGGAATTTGATTGCCTCAGTCTGAATTTTATCTGGATTTTCCACAAAATAAAGTGAAAAATGAAAAAATAAGATGAAATTTTTGCAATTAGAAATGAGCAAGTTATATAAAAAGAGAGAAAAAAAATATAAGAATATTTGGTGGGAATAAAGTTTTGACGTATCTTTGCAAACGCATTTGAGAAACGAATCGAGGTTTTGTGATGAGGATTCCTTTTACGAGTTTGTCGCAATTCGAAGAAGTGAGGTGAGAGATATTTGAAAGTTTGATATAGTGTATGCCGATGTAGCTCAGTTGGCCAGAGCAGCTGATTTGTAATCAGCGGGTCGGGGGTTCGAATCCCTCTATCGGCTCCACGCTTTCATAATGGGAGAGTCGCATAGTGGCAATTGCAACAGACTGTAAATCTGTCCTCTTCGGAGTTCGGTGGTTCGAGTCCACCCTCTCCCACAAAGAAGCAAAAGTTGGTTCGTTTGCTTTTATTGAAACAATGCGGAAGTAGCTCATTTGGTAGAGCGATAGCCTTCCAAGCTATAGGTGGCGGGTTCGAGCCCCGTCTTCCGCTCAACGAAACGGAAATAAGGGCGAGTCATAATGTTTGATTCGTTCTTATTGTTGTAAAGGTGAGTTATGCCGTTGTAGCTCAGTGGTAGAGTACTTCCTTGGTAAGGAAGGGGTCACGAGTTCAAGTCTCGTCAATGGCTCTTGAAGTTTGAAAATTAAACACATTAGTAAATAATAACATTAAATAGTCAATATTATGGCAAAAGAAAAATTTGAACGTTCAAAACCGCACGTTAACATCGGTACGATCGGTCACGTTGACCACGGTAAGACGACCTTGACTGCAGCTATTACAAATGTTTTGGCTTCTAAAGGTCTTTCAGAAGTAAAATCATTTGATGCAATTGACTCTGCTCCTGAAGAAAAAGAAAGAGGTATCACAATCAATACCGCTCACGTTGAGTATCAAACAGAAAATCGTCACTACGCTCACGTTGACTGTCCTGGTCACGCTGACTACGTAAAGAACATGGTAACAGGTGCTGCTCAAATGGACGGTGCCATAATCGTTGTTGCTGCAACTGACGGTCCAATGCCTCAAACTCGTGAGCACATATTGTTGGCTCGTCAAGTAGGTGTGCCTCGTTTGGTTGTTTTTATGAACAAAGTTGACTTGGTTGATGACCCTGAATTGTTGGATTTGGTTGAAATGGAAATCCGTGATTTGTTGTCATTCTATGAATTCGACGGAGATAATACTCCAATCATCAGAGGATCTGCACTTGGTGGATTGAACGGAGAACCAACTTGGGTTGAAAAAATCATGGAATTGATGAACGCTGTTGATGAATGGATTCCACTTCCACAAAGAGATAAAGATAAAGACTTCTTGATGCCTATAGAAGACGTATTCTCTATCACAGGTCGTGGTACTGTTGCTACAGGTAGAATTGAAACTGGTATTATCCATGTTGGTGATGCAGTTGATATCATTGGTATGGGTGCTGAAAAGTTGAAATCTACTGTAACAGGAGTTGAGATGTTCCGTAAGCTTCTTGATGAAGGTGAAGCAGGAGATAACGTAGGTTTGTTGCTTCGTGGTATTGATAAAACTGAAATCCGTCGTGGTATGGTTATCGCTAAACCGGGTTCAGTTCAACCACACAAGAAATTCCAAGCTGAGGTTTATATCTTGAAGAAAGAAGAAGGTGGACGTCACACTGCATTCCACAACAAATATCGTCCTCAATTCTACTTCAGAACAACTGACGTAACGGGAGAAATTTCTTTACCAGAAGGTCGTGACATGGTTATGCCAGGCGATAACTTGACAATCACTGTTGAATTGATTTCAGAAATCGCTTTGAACGAAAACTTGCGTTTCGCTATCCGTGAAGGTGGTAGAACTGTAGGTGCTGGTCAGGTAACTAAATTGTTAGATTAATATTTAATCAAAATACAGAGGCGATGAGATGTCGCCTCTTTTTTAGGGGCATAGTTTAAGGGCAGAATAGTGGTCTCCAAAACCATTGATGGGAGTTCGAATCTCTCTGCCCCTGCAAATAAAAAACAAAATATACAATGTCTAAGATAGTCGAGTATGTAAAAGGTAGCTATGATGAACTTGTACACAAGGTGTCATGGCCTACAATGTCGGAGTTGAGTAATAGTACTGTCGTTGTATTCGTTGCTTCGTTGATAATTGCCTTTATTATATTCCTTATGGATATGGCTGTGGGTGTTCATCCAACTATGTTCTGGAAAGGATTGTTGGGCTATCTTTATGGAATAATTGGATAAAAACCTATTTCCTGTATCTTGCTTCCCGAAGGTAATACCTATGAGATGCGGGTTGTAGTTTATATTTTGTTAGGTTAAATCTTTTCAATAAACTTCCGAGATGGGTGAACAATCAAAAAAATGGTATGTTGTCAAAGCTATTTCAGGCAAGGAAAAGAAAGCTAAGGAGTATATAGAGAATGAAGTTGCTCATAGCGGACTTTCTGAGTTTGTTTCAAGAGTTTTGATTCCTACTGAAAAGGTCTTTTCTGTTCGTAACGGTAAGAGAGTAAGTAAAGATCGTACGTTGTTTCCGGGCTATGTCTTGATAGAAGCTTCTCTAGAAGGAGAAGTTGCTCATGTGATAAAAAATGTTCCTAATGTCATAGACTTTTTGTCTGAAAAAGATGGAAAGCCTGTGCCTTTGCAAGATTTTGAAGTCAAGAGAATATTAGGACGAGTTGACGAAATGATGGATAACGATGAAGAATTGCTTGAGCCGTTTATTGTTGGTGAAACGGTAAAGATCATAGATGGTCCGTTTAACAATTTCTCGGGTGTTATTGATGAAATCAATTTGGATAAAAAGAAACTTACGGTAACCGTTAAAATATTTGGTAGACGAACACCAGTTGAGTTGTCTTTTGTTCAAGTTGTTAAGTAGATTTATCTGCAAAACTTTATTAATTATCTATTAAACGCACGTTAGTAAAATGGCTAAAGAAGTTGCTGGATTAATTAAGTTACAAATTCCTGGAGGAAAGGCAAATCCATCACCACCAGTAGGACCTGCATTAGGTGCGAAGGGTGTTAATATCATGGAGTTCTGTAAACAGTTTAATGCAAGAACACAAGACCAAGCTGGTAAGTTGATTCCTGCTATTATTACTGTATTTACAGATAAGTCTTTTGAGTTTGTAATTAAGACCCCTCCTGTTGCAGTACAATTGAAAGAAGCGGCTAAGTTGAAAAGTGGTTCTGGTGAACCTAACAGAAACAAAGTTGCTACTTTGAAATTGGATCAAATCAAAGCTATTGCAGAAGCAAAGATGGTGGACTTAAATTGTTTCACTCTTGATGCTGCTGTTAGCATTGTAAAAGGAACTGCAAGAAGTATGGGTATTGTAGTTGAGGAATAATCTCAACATTATTAAAAAACAAAAAAGAATTAAAATTAATGGCAAAACTATCGAAAAAAACAAAAGAAGCGTTAGCAAAATTCGATGTTGCGAAGGAGTATTCTTTGGAAGAAGCTGTTAAAATTGTAAAAGATATCACTTTTACAAAGTTTGATGCTTCTTTTGACTTGGATGTTCGCTTGGGTGTTGACCCTCGTAAAGCCAACCAAATGGTAAGAGGTATTGTTACTTTGCCTCATGGTACAGGTAAAACCAAAAGAGTACTTGTTTTGTGTACAGCGGATAAAGAAGAAGAAGCTAAGGCTGCCGGAGCTGATTATGTTGGCTTAGATGATTACATCGCTAAGATAAAAGGCGGTTGGACGGATGTCGATGTTATAATTACCATGCCAAGTGTAATGCCTAAAGTCGGAGCTTTGGGAAAAGTATTGGGTCCTAGAGGCTTGATGCCTAATCCTAAGACCGGTACAGTTACAATGGAAGTGGGTAAGGCTGTCCAAGAAGTTAAAGCCGGCAAAATAGACTTTAAGGTAGACAAGTTTGGAATCGTTCATGCAAGTGTTGCTCGTATGTCTTTCGAACCTAACAAGATTTACGAAAATACTATGGAAGTTCTTCAAACGATATTGAAATTGAAACCTGCTACAGCAAAAGGTACTTATGTTAAGAGCGTTACTGTTTCTTCTACAATGAGTCCTGGAGTTAAAGTTGATCCAAAGTCAATAAGCAAATAATCTCAGTAAAACGTTGAAATATGAGAAAAGAAGAAAAGACGCAGCTGATAGAATCAATTGGTAACGAGATTGCAAACTACCCTTATCTATATTTCGTAGATATAGAAGGATTGAATTCAGTTAATACAGCTAAATTAAGAAGGTTGTGCTATCGTAACCAAGTAAAGCTATTGGTTGTAAAGAACACTTTGTTGATAAAAGCATTGGAAAAATCAGGGGTAGATTACTCTGATTTGTTCCCAACATTCAAAGGTTCTACTTCTGTTATGCTCTCTAACGTAAATAATGCACCTGCAAAACTCATAAAGTCTTTTAGAGCAAATAACGAAAAGCCTATTCTGAAATCGGCTTATGTAGAAGAAGGATTCTATATTGGTGATGCCGCATTAGAAGAACTCATCGCTATTAAATCTAAAAATGAGCTTGTTGCAGATATTATTGCAGCTTTGCAATCTCCTGCAAAGAATGTTATTGGAGCATTGCAGTCAGGTGGAAATACGTTATCAGGCGTAATAAAAACATTATCGGAAAGACCCGAATAAAAAATAAATTGTATAACAAATTAAATAAGAAAATAAAATGGCAGATTTGAAAGCATTCGCAGAACAATTAGTTAATCTAACTGTAAAAGAAGTAAAAGAATTGGCTGACATTCTTAAAGAAGAATATGGTATAGAACCAGCAGCAGCGGCAGTAGCAGTAGCAGCAGGTCCTGCAGCAGCAGGTGCAGCAGCTGAAGAAGAAAAAACAGCATTTGATGTTGTTTTGGCAGAAGCAGGTGCTTCAAAATTGAATGTTGTTAAGTTGGTTAAAGATCTTTGCAGCTTAGGTCTTAAGGAAGCAAAAGAATTGGTAGATGCTGCTCCTAAGACATTGAAGGAAGGCGTTAGCAAAGATGAAGCTGAATCATTGAAGAAAGCGTTGGAAGAAGCTGGTGCAAAGGTTGAAATTAAGTAAGACATTTCACCACAATCAATAATAAAGGAGGGTGTTTTCCTAAGGGAAACGCCCATCCTTTAATTGTGTTTTGTATCTAACTTATTTTTTTAACCTTTTAATTTTGAAAACCTTGGCACAACATAATCCAACCTTAGTTAGTTTTGCATCTGTAAAACCTTTTGAATATCCGGATTTTTTAGATATTCAATTAAAATCATTTAGAGATTTTTTCCAATTGGAAACCAATTCGGAAAACAGAGTTAATGAGGGCTTATATAAAGTATTTTCAGAAAATTTTCCTATAACAGATGCAAGGAATAATTTCGTCCTCGAATTCTTAGATTATTTCATTGACCCACCTCGTTACTCAATAGAGGAATGTATAGAAAGGGGGCTAACTTATAGTGTTCCTTTAAAAGCAAAATTAAAGTTATTCTGTACAGATCCGGAACATGAGGACTTTGAAACAAAAATTCAAGATGTTTATTTGGGAATGATTCCTTATATGACTCCGAAAGGAACGTTTGTTATAAACGGAGCCGAAAGAGTCGTGGTATCTCAATTACACCGTTCGCCAGGAGTATTTTTCGGAACAAGTACTCACGCTAACGGTATGCAGTTATATTCTGCAAGAATTATTCCTTTCAAAGGGTCTTGGATGGAGTTCACTACCGATATTAACAATGTGATGTATGCTTACATCGATAGAAAAAAGAAATTGCCTATTACCACATTGTTGAGAGCAATCGGTTTTGAAACAGATAAAGATATATTAGAGATATTTGACCTTGCACAAGAGATAAAGGTTACAAAGGCTAATCTTAAGAAAGTTGTTGGAAGAAGATTAGCAGCAAGAGTTGTCAGAGCTTGGGTAGAGGATTTCGTAGATGAAGATACAGGAGAGGTAGTTTCTATCGAAAGAACAGAGGTTATAATAGATAGAGAAACTGCAATAGAACCTGAACATGTCGATTTGATATTGGATTCCGGTGTAAAAACGATTTTGTTACACAATGAAGATGCCTCTGCAACAGATTACTCTGTAATATTCAATACATTGCAAAAAGATACAGCTAATAATGCCAAGGAAGCTGTTGAATATATATATAGGCAGTTGAGAAGTGCGGAACCGCCTGATGAAGAAACTGCTAGAGGAATCATTGAGAAGTTGTTCTTCTCAGATAAGAGATATGATTTGGGTGATGTCGGAAGATATAGAATCAATACTAAATTGAATCTTAAGGTAAGTGACGATGTAAAGGTGCTTACAAAAGAAGACATAATCTCAATCATTAAGTATTTGATTGAACTGATAAATTCCAAAACGGAAGTTGATGATATAGACCACTTGAGCAACCGTAGAATTAGAACCGTAGGGGAACAATTGTACGCACAGTTCGGAGTGGGACTTTCTCGTATGGCAAGAACAATACGTGAAAGAATGAATGTAAGAGACAATGAAGTGTTCAATCCTACTGATTTGATTAATGCAAAGACTTTGTCTTCTGTTATCAATTCATTCTTTGGAACAAATCAATTGTCTCAATTTATGGATCAAACCAATCCGCTTTCAGAGTTGACTCATAAGAGAAGAATTTCAGCTTTGGGACCAGGTGGTTTGTCAAGAGATCGTTCGGGATTCGAAGTGCGTGACGTTCACTATACTCACTATGGTCGTCTTTGTACGATTGAAACGCCGGAAGGACCGAACATTGGTTTGATTTCTTCTTTGAGTGTATTTGCTAAAATAGATTCATTAGGATTTATCGAAACTCCTTACTACAAAGTAAAAGATGGTAAGGTGTTGGTTGGTGATGGTCCGATCTATTTGACTGCAGAACAAGAAGAAGATAAGATTGTAGCACAAGCTGCTACCAAGATGGATGAAAACAATAATTTGATTGAAGAGAGAATCAAAGCTCGTCAAATGGCGGACTTCCCTATTGTTTCTCCAGAGCAAGTAGATTTGTTAGATGTTGCTTCAAACCAAATTGCGTCAATAGCTGCTTCATTGATTCCATTCCTTGAACATGATGATGCGAACCGTGCTTTGATGGGTTCTAACATGATGCGTCAGGCTGTGCCATTGTTGAATCCAGACATTCCTATTGTTGGAACGGGTATAGAAGAATCTGTTGCATATGACTCAAGAGTATTGATTCACGCAGAAGGAGACGGTATTGTTGAATTTGTTGATGCAAGAGAAATCGTTATACGTTACGAAAGAGATGCAAACGAAAGACTTGTTAGTTTCGAGGATGATGTTAAGAGATATAGATTAACAAAATTCCAAAGAACGAATCAAAGTACTTCAATCAACCTTCGTCCTATCGTTAACAAGGGTGATAAGGTTGTTAAAGGACAAGTACTTTGCGAAGGATATGCAACAAAGAACGGTGTATTGGCTCTCGGACGTAACTTGAAAGTAGCGTTCATGCCTTGGAAAGGATACAACTATGAGGACGCTATTGTAATTTCCGAAAAAATTGTAAAAGAAGATATATTCACATCTGTTCACGTTGATGAATTCATTACTGAAGTCAGGGAAACGAAACGAGGATTGGAAGAATTAACTCGCGATATCCCTAACGTAAGTCTTGATGCTACTAAAGACTTGGACGAGAATGGAATGATAAGAATCGGAGCTCACGTTAAAGAAGGGGATATATTGGTTGGTAAGATCACTCCAAAGGGTGAATCAGATCCAACACCTGAAGAAAAATTGTTGAGAGCAATCTTCGGAGACAAGGCTGGAGATGTAAAGGATGCTTCATTGAAAGTACCTCCTTCAATCAGTGGAGTTGTAATCGACAAACGTTTGTTTACTCGATTCATAAAAGATAAAAAATCAAGACAGAGAGATAACGAGATTGTTAAAGAACTTAAGGAGAAATTCGAACAAGAAGAGAGCGAATTGACAAGTAAACTTATCGATAAGTTGTTGGTATTGCTTACTGGCAAAGTTTCTGCAGGTGTTTGCTCAAATTTCGGAGAAGAAATTGTTCCTAAGAAATCTAAATTCAATCAAAAACTTCTTGCTGTTATTGATTTTGCTAACGTAAATCCAAATAATTGGACAACAGATTCAGAAACCAATGAGTTGGTAAAAGAAATGTTGAACAATTACAACATAAAATGCAGAGAACTTCAAGGAACTTTAGCTCGTCAAACATACGCAGCTACGATCGGAGATGATTTACCTTCCGGCATAGTTCAAATGGCGAAGATTTACATTGCTAAGAAGAGAAAGTTGAAGGTCGGAGATAAGATGGCAGGTCGTCACGGTAATAAGGGTATTGTTGCCAAGATAGTAAGAGAAGAAGATATGCCGTTCTTGGATGATGGAAAGCCTGTGGATATAGTATTGAATCCGCTTGGTGTACCTTCTCGTATGAACCTTGGTCAGATATTTGAGACTGTTTTAGGTTGGGCAGGTCACGAGTTAGGCTTGAGATTCCACACTCCGATATTTGATGGAGCTACATTGGAAGATGTAAACGGATATATGGATAAAGCCGGTCTTCCACACAATGGTAAATGTTATTTGAGAGATGGTGAAACGGGAGAATATTTCGACCAACCTGCAACAGTGGGTTATGTGTACATGTTGAAGTTGCACCACATGATCGACGACAAGATGCACGCAAGAAGTATCGGACCTTATTCATTGATTACTCAACAGCCATTGGGCGGTAAGGCTCAGTTCGGAGGACAAAGATTCGGAGAGATGGAGGTTTGGGCATTGGAAGCTTTCGGAGCATCTCACGTTTTGCAAGAAATCCTTACGGTTAAGTCAGATGACGTTGTGGGAAGAGCAAAAGCGTATGAGGCTATAGTGAAAGGTGATAATATGCCTACACCGGGCATTCCTGAGTCTTTCAATGTCTTAATCCACGAGTTGAGAGGTTTGAATTTGGAAGTATCATTTGATTAGTTAATGTCGAGCATTGACGAATTTAAGGCTAAACATTATGGCGAGTAGAAAAGAAAATCAAATAAATAGCACATTTAATTCGATGACCATCAGTCTTGCTTCACCTCAGTCAATCGAAGAACGTTCGAGAGGAGAAGTCTTGAAACCTGAGACGATCAATTACAGAACCTACAAACCTGAGCGTGATGGTTTGTTTTGCGAAAGAATATTCGGCCCTGTAAAGGATTGGGAGTGTCATTGTGGAAAATATAAAAGAATACGATACAAAGGAATTATTTGTGATAGATGTGGGGTTGAAGTAACGGAGAAGAAAGTTAGAAGAGAGAGAATGGGACACATCAAGTTGGTGGTTCCTGTTGCTCACATTTGGTTTTTCCGTTCATTACCTAATAAGATAGGTGCTTTGTTGGGACTTCAAAGTAAGAAGTTAGACCAAATCATCTATTACGAAAAATATATTGTAATCAATCCGGGATTGGCTTCAGAGTTCGAGATCCAAAAGATGGATATGCTTACAGAGGAAGAATATTTCGATATCATGGAAAAACTTCCGATGGAAAACCGTCATTTGCCAGAAGATGATCCGAACAGATTTGTTGCCAAAATGGGAGCAGAGGCTTTGTATGATTTGTTGAAGAATTTGGATTTAGACAGTTTGTCTTATGAATTGCGACATAAAGCAAACAAAGAAACCTCTCAACAAAGAAAGCACGATGCTTTGAAACGATTGAATGTTGTTGAAGCATTCAGAGATGCACAAAGAAAGATGGAAAATCGTCCTGAATGGATGATTGTACAAGTTGTACCGGTTATTCCACCTGATTTGCGTCCGCTTGTACCATTGGATGGTGGTCGTTTTGCGACATCAGATTTGAATGATTTATACAGAAGAGTCATAATAAGAAACAATCGATTGAAAAGATTGATCGAGATAAAAGCTCCAGATGTAATCATGCGTAATGAAAAGCGTATGTTGCAGGAGGCTGTGGATTCTTTATTTGATAATTCAAGAAAGGTAAGTTCTGTAAAATCTGATTCGAATCGAGCTTTGAAATCTTTGTCAGATTTCTTGAAAGGAAAGCAAGGACGTTTCCGTCAGAACTTGTTGGGTAAGCGTGTTGATTACTCTGGACGTTCTGTCATCGTAGTTGGTCCGGATTTGAAGATGCACGAGTGCGGTTTGCCTAAAGATATGGCTTCAGAATTATTTAAGCCATTCATCATCAGAAAGATGTTGGAAAGAGGCATTGTTAAGACCGTTAAGAGTGCGAAAAAGATAGTTGATAAGAGAGAAGATCCAAGAGTTTGGGAAATCTTAGAAAATATATTGAAAGGACACCCTGTTCTTTTGAACCGTGCTCCGACTCTTCACCGTTTGGGTATTCAAGCATTCCAACCAAAGTTGGTGGAAGGTAAGGCAATCAGATTGCACCCATTGGTTTGTGCGGCGTTCAATGCCGACTTTGACGGTGACCAGATGGCTGTACACGTTCCGCTAGGAAACGCAGCAATTTTGGAAGCACAACTTTTGATGTTGGCATCGCACAATATCCTCAGCCCTGCAAACGGAACACCGATTACTGTGCCATCACAAGACATGGTTTTGGGATTGTATTACATGACCAAAGGACGAGTATCAGACGAAACAGGTATTGTAAAGGGAGAAGGAATGACATTCTATTCTTCAGATGAAGTTCAAATTGCTTACAATGAAGAAAGAATCGATTTGCATGCCAATATAAAATTGAGAAGACTTAGAACAGAAGATGCAGAACCTAAGTATGAGATAATAGAAACTACAGTCGGACGAGTATTGTTCAACCTTGTGGTTCCTGAAGAATATGGATATATAAACGTTGTCTTGAAAAAGAGCATATTGAGAGACATTATCGGAGATGTTTTGAAGGTATGTGGTATGGCCAAGACTGCGAAATTCCTCGATGATATCAAAGACTTGGGATACAGAATGGCGTTTACAGGTGGTTTGTCTTTCAATCTTGGTGACGTATTAGTACCTGAAGAAAAAGTTGGTATGATACAAGAAGCCAATGCTTCAGTTGATGAGGTCATGATGAACTACCAAATGGGTCTTATCACAAATAATGAGCGTTACAATCAAGTTATCGATATTTGGACTGATACCAACCGTCGTTTGACTGATGTTGTGATGAAACATATCTCAGAAGACCGTCAAGGATTCAACCCAGTGTATATGATGTTGGATTCTGGAGCCCGTGGTAGTAAGGAGCAAATTCGTCAGTTAACCGGTATGCGTGGATTGATGGCGAAACCGCAAAAATCAGGTGCTACAGGAGCTGAGATTATCGAGAACCCTATTATCTCTAACTTCAAAGAAGGTTTGTCGGTATTGGAGTACTTTATTTCAACTCACGGTGCGAGAAAAGGTTTGGCCGATACAGCTTTGAAGACAGCGGAAGCAGGATATTTGACAAGAAGATTGGTCGATGTAACTCACGATGTAATCATAAATGAAGAAGATTGTGGAACATTGAGAGGTATTCCGACTACAGCATTGAAAAAGAACGAAGATATAGTTCAATCACTATATGACAGAATACTTGGTCGTGTAACTGTACACGATGTTATTCATCCTCAAACAGGGGAAGTAATAGCAAGAGCTGGTGATGAATTGACAGAGGATATTTGTCAAAAGATTGAGGATTCTCCAATTGAGGAAGTTGAAATCCGTTCAGTTTTGACATGTGAAAGCAAGCGTGGAGTTTGTGCAAAATGTTACGGACGAAACCTTGCAACAGGTAAGATGGTTCAAAAAGGAGAGGCAGTGGGAGTTATTGCTGCACAATCAATTGGAGAGCCAGGTACTCAGCTTACATTGAGAACATTCCACGTCGGTGGTGTTGCTGGTGGTAATGTTGGCTCAAACTCAAAACTTACAGCGAAGTACGATGGTATTTTGATGATTGATGAGTTGCGTTTTGTACCATTCCAAGAAGAAAGCGAAAAGTATAACATCGTAATCGGACGTTCTGCAGAAATGAGAATAGTTGATCCAAATACAGATGTAACTTTGGCATCGGGACACATTCCTTATGGAGCTAAACTATTCTTCGAAAACAATGTAGAAATACATAAGGGTGATGTTATAGCAGAATGGGATCCATATAATGCAGTGATAATTTCAGAGGTAAGTGGTACTGTTAAGTTTGAGTCTATTGTAGAGGGTGTAACCTATAGAATAGAATCAGATGATCAAACTGGCTTGCAAGATAAGGTTATCATAGAGTCAAGACAAAAGTCAAAGAACCCTTCTATCAGCATCTTGAACGAAGCAGGAGAAGTAGTAAAATCATACGACATACCTGTAGGAGCCCACCTTACTGTAGAAGATGGACAAGCACTTTCTCAAGGAACGTCATTGGTTAAGATACCTCGTTCATTTGGAAAGGCAGGCGATATCACTGGAGGTTTGCCAAGAGTAACTGAGTTATTCGAAGCACGTAATCCTTCTGACTCTGCAACTGTTGCCGAAATAGATGGAGTTGTAACCTTAAACAAGAAATTGAAACGAGGAAACAGAGAGGTTATAATTACAAGTAAAACAGGAGAACAAAGAACATATCTAATTCCTACAACAAAACAAATTCTTGCACAAGAGAACGACTATGTTAAGGCAGGAACACCGTTGAGTGAAGGAGCTATCACACCTGCAGATATACTTGCAATCAAGGGACCGATGAAGGTTCAAGAGTACATCGTGAACGAAGTTCAAGAGGTTTACCGTTTGCAAGGTGTGAAGATTAACGATAAGCACTTCGAAGTCATAGTAAGACAGATGATGAGAAAGGTTGAAATCGATGATCCAGGTGATACAAACTTCCTTGAAGGCGAAATGGTTAACAAGTTAGACTTCCAAGAAGAGAATGACAAGATATTTGGCATGAAGGTTGTGGAAGATAAAGGCGATAGCGAAAACTGCCAAAACGGAGAGATAATCACCGCAAGAAAGTTGAGAGATGAAAATTCTTTATTGAAGAGAAAAGACAAAGCATTGGTAGTTGCAAGAGATGCGAAACCAGCAACAGCACGTCAAGTGTTGCAAGGTATTACCAAGGCTTCACTTCAAACGAAGAGCTATTTGTCAGCGGCATCTTTCCAAGAAACTACGAAAGTTTTGACAGAAGCGGCTATAAGTGCAAAGACCGACTATTTGTTAGGAATGAAGGAAAATGTTTTGGTCGGACACCTTATACCGGCAGGTACAGGTTTGCAGGAATACACTAAAGCCTCAGTATCGAACAAGGATCAAATCGAAGAGCAGGCTGCACAAGCAATCCAACCTGTCAGACGAGGAAGAAAACCAGCTGCAGAAAAAGTATCAAGCGAGAAGTAAAAAATATAAAACATAACGAACGCAGG
This sequence comes from Candidatus Onthomorpha sp., assembly GCA_045590015.1. Taxonomy (GTDB): domain Bacteria; phylum Bacteroidota; class Bacteroidia; order Bacteroidales; family P3; genus Onthomorpha. Next base: position 86,364 of record JAZNQE010000024.1, read on the forward strand.
AAGTAGCAAAGACTTCCTGCGTTTATTTATAAGATGTAGGATATGGAAAACAAGAAACAAGGACAATTGGATATAGAACTTACACCCGATGTAGCACAAGGCGTTTACAGTAATTTGCAATTGATTCAACACTCTCCAACAGAGTTTGTTATGGACTTTATCCAAATAATGCCAGGCGTTCCAAAGGCTCAAATTAAAAGCAGAGTGATAATGTCTCCTGTTCATGCAAAGAAATTGCTTGCTGCATTACAGGAAAACATTAACCGTTATGAGATGACCAATGGCAAAATCATGGATATGCAAGGCACACCATACGAACAAATCAATCCAATGGGTAAAGCTTAAAAACGATAAACAAAAAATACAAACAGGTTGACAATCAAACGTCAGCCTGTTTTTTTGATATAATCATCACACCGAATATCGCAAAGACAGTTGCAATGTTTAACGATATTGCTTATGTCGGTTACCAAGCAGAATTAGGTTCTTATTATTCCAAACAGTTAGCGTTGTATGATAATGTGTTTATATAAAACTCCGAGAGAATGGTTTATATAACGGGTTGAATATTGCAAGATAAATAAAGCAACCGATTTAAGCTATATAGTCGTAAGTTCAAAAGATTTCTTCACTAGTATCGAAAAGATCTGTTGTTAAAAGGTCTAATCTATCAACCAATTCATTGAAATAAGGATTTCTACCCAAAGAGCAATTGATTTCTTCTTGAATTAGTTTTGTCGAGTTCTCTTCTTTCTCAGATACAGACAAAAGCAATTCATTCTTTTCTTCTGGAAGATATATCGGAGCGTTCTCATCCCTTGATATAGTTCGAGGAGATAGTCGTGGCTTTGTAAACGGTTGCCCCGGTGAATCGATATAAATATAAGTAGGTATGTTTATGCACAACAAATATTTCATATCCTCAGGGAAATTCTTTAAGATTATTTTTCTGAACCTCTCTTCATTAGCCTTTGTGTTAGAGTCATTGATTGAATCATGCTCCTTGATATACTGCATTGAAATATCATTATCCCAATTAAGAAAATCCTTTACCACCCCCGAAAGATTCATGCACAACAAATAATATAAGGCAGCATCTAATCCCCAAACGTTTATCACTCTATGCCTTTGGCTTTTGTCTCTCCAAAAGACATTATCTTCCGTAAGCCTATGATGTTTCTGCCCGTTATAAACCAATATCAGTGCAATCCATTGATACAAAAGTGTTCTTGCTTCTTCAGCCGATATTCCTTGAGGTGTTTTTGCCATTACCGAAAGATACGCATTTATATACGTACAGCCTTTCAGCCTCTCAATGTCCAATTCAAACCAAGGCCGATTTACAAATCTGCGACATAAGTGAAAATAGAATCCTTTCTCAATCAACTCATCTATATATTTACGCACAATATCCTCATCGACAAATTGAATCATCAACTTCCCGCAATACGTTCCGTGATATTTGTTCCAACATTCCTCCACAGCATTTGTATAACATGGATGCCAATGATTGATCCATTTATCGAACAAATGCTCTTGATAATAGTTGAGCCGCTTGCACACCCATTCAGTATCGGATTGACTGCCTGTAAGAAGTGCCAAACCAACTTTTCGTTGTTCAACTGGCGGAAGTTCCAAAAACACCTTTCTAAGTTTGGGAGCAGAATAGCGAATCATCTTGCTTTTCTTATCGATATACCATTGAATCAACTGATCCAAAGAGTCGTTTGTGTTTTCTGGAATAGTATATTCTTCAAAGCGAAGTCGCTCATCTACACTGCTTTTCCAGTTCGGACTATTGTAAATCTTACGAATCTTATCTGCAGCCAGACTATTTACAGATGGCGGATAATTGTTGTTTTTTTTGTTCATAATGGATTGATATTGGAACTGCAAAAATAATAGTTTTAGGACAAAAATGTCTAAACGTTTTTTCATTTCTTTATTTTCTTAGTATAAAAACAAGAGAATCAGAATTGTCGCCGATGAAACTATGCAGGTTTTTGTTCGAATAGGGTGAAAAAAGCTCTCTTCAAACGATTGCTGCCTTGTAATTATGTTTGAAAACGGCTAATGTCTGACTGTTGCCAGGGAATGAAAGAATGGTCAAAATAACTCTTGATTTCAAGAAAATGATTCTTCGTTTCATTTGAGCGAATCTTGAAAAGGATTGGTGGTGGTATTTTTTCGTGTCGGATGTACTTTATTTTGATACTTTTGTAGCAGAATCGGATTGTTTTATTTAATTTTGCATACATATAAAAACCATTACGAAAATGCGAAAATTGATATTGTTGCTATTCTTGCTTGTGATAGCGGTTGCTCAATCGGTGGCTGTGCCGGCAAAACGCAGTCCTATAACGATTACCCAACCAAATGGCAAAACTTTGACCTATTTCCTCAAAGGCGATGAGGTGATTTCTTGGTGCGAAACCCTTGACGGATATACACTTTTGAGCAATGAAGAAAGCGTGTTGTGTTATGCCTATATTGATGAGCAGGGTAACCTTGTCGCATCAAATATTATTGCATGCAACCTTGAAGAGAGAAATGTCGAAGAGTTGTTGTTTTTGCAGAAAATCGAAAAGCATTTGTTCTTTGGCGAAAAGCAAATGGAGGTGTTCAATCAAAGACGTATGCAGATGCACGGTCTGACACCTCAAAAGACAGAATAATAAAGGCGGATTCGAATCTTTGATTTTTTTTTAGTACCTTTGCAGTCTTATGACAATGGAAGAAGATTTTAATAAAGTCGAATACACTGGTGATAACATCAAATCACTCGAGTGGTGGGAGCATATACGCATCCGTCCCGGCATGTATGTCGGTAAGTTGGGTGATGGAGCTTCGGCAGATGATGGAATATATGTTTTGATTAAAGAGATAATCGACAATTCCATCGATGAGTTCACTATGGGAGTTGGAAAGGTTATTGAGGTTGAGGTAAATCACGAAACGAAACGAATAAAAGTCAGAGACTATGGCCGAGGTATTCCTTTGGATAAGGTTGTTGATTGCGTTTCTAAGATGAATACCGGTGCAAAATACGACTCTGAGGCTTTCCAAAAGTCAGTCGGAATGAATGGAGTGGGAACGAAAGCCGTCAATGCCTTGTCTTCTTATTTCAAAGTTCAGTCGGTGAGAGATGGAAAGATGAAAGTGGCAGAGTTTCGCCAAGGTCAGATTTTCAATGATGCAAAGATAGTAGATACGGACGAGAAGAACGGAACGTATATAGAGTTCGTGCCTGATGATGATCCGAGAATATTTGGTAAATACGCCTACATTGATGAGTATATTACCAAGATGATTTGGCATTACTCTTGTTTGAACCGAGGACTTACGCTTATATATAACGGAAAGAAGTATTACTCGAAAAATGGTTTGATGGACTTGCTTTCGGGTAACATAAACGACACCGATGCTCTCTATCCGATAATACACATGAGTGCAGACAATTTCGAATTTGCCTTTACGCATTCGGATAAGGTTTATACAGAGGAGCATTACTCTTTTGTGAACGGTCAAAACACGATTCACGGAGGAACGCACCTTGCCGGATTCAGAGAAGCTTTGGTAAAAGTGTTGAAAGACTTTTATAAAAAAGACTATGAGCCTGCCGACATACGTCAAGGTTTGGTTGCGGCAATCAGTCTTAGGATAGAAGAGCCTGTTTTCGACTCCCAAACCAAAACAAAACTCACTTCAACCAATATGAAACCCGATGGAAGCGGCACGGCTGTCAAGACATTCATCGGAGATATTGTTCGCAAAAACTTAGACGACTATCTGCATATCAATACCGAAACAGCAGAACTTATTTTGCAAAAAATCGTTCGTAACGAGAAGGAACATAAGGGAATGCAAAACATAAGGAAACTGGCAAAGGAAAGTTCCAAGAAAGTAAGTCTTACGAACAAAAAGTTGAGAGATTGCAGAATACACTATAACAGCAAGGATCCGAGACGTCTTGAGTCGACTCTTTTTATCACTGAGGGAGATTCTGCATCGGGTTCGATAACCAAGAGTAGGGATGTAAATACTCAGGCTGTGTTCTCTTTGAGAGGAAAACCCGAAAACTCGTATGGCAAGACCAAAGAGTTCGTTTACAAGAACGAAGAATTAAATCTGTTGCATAATGCGTTGAACATTGATGAGGATATGGACAATCTGCGTTACAACAATGTGGTTATTGCAACCGATGCCGATGTTGACGGAATGCACATAAGAATGTTGTTGATGACTTTCTTTCTTAAATTCTTCCCGGATTTGGTAAAGGCAGGGCATGTTTATATTTTGCAAACGCCGCTTTTCAGAGTAAGAAACAAACGTGAGACATTGTATTGTTATAGTGAGAAAGAACGAGATGAAGCTGCCGAAAAGTTAAGAGGGAATGTTGAAATCACTCGATTCAAAGGTCTTGGTGAAATTTCATCTGATGAGTTCAAACATTTTATCGGAAAAGACATACGTTTAGATCCGATAATGCTCAACAAAGAATCTTCGGTTGATCAGGTGCTTTCTTTCTTTATGGGAGCAAATTCTCCACAACGACAAGAATATATCATACAAAATCTTCGTTATGAAGATATAGACTAAAACCAATATACAAAAAATGAAAAAGGGATTATACATATTGCTTATTGCCATTTGTAGTCTGCAGTTCGTGGCAAAGGCTCAACAAGAGGAATTAAAACCGTGGATAGATGTAGTGATGGACGAGCGAGATCCATCGCAATGGAAGTGGAATAAAACTGACGCATCTCGGTTCACTATAAGAGGAGACTTTGACGGAGATGGATTCTCTGAAAACCTTTACGAGACAGCAACAAGCATATTTTCGGATAACGACGAGCTTACTCCGCTTAAGTTGGCAGGAGACTTGGGTGTATATTTTTTGATTAACGAAGGCGATTTGGATGGCGACGGAGGAGATGAAATATCCTTTATGATAGTAAATAGAGACTATTCAAACTTGAATTACTTCAGAATTTGGACATATAAAGACACCAAATGGAAAGAACTCTTTTCAGTATTCGTACATGAATATGATTGTCCTAACTATAAGGCAACAAGACCCGAGGAAAAGTTCACTCATCAGTGGAAGAGGAAGAACGGATACAATATGAACAAAGTTGTTTTGAAGGTATGTGATGGGGTTGTTGATGTGATAGGTTTTCATCCTTGCGAACGTTATGCAATAGAACATGTGAAACTTGTTGATAAGACATCTGCGAAACGCGAGTGGGGTGTGATTATACAGCCGAGAGAAGAAGAGTAAGAGGCAAAGCGATGAAAAAAGTAATCGTTGTCGGTGCAAGTTCTGGCATTGGGGAGGAAGTTGTTCTTCTTTTGCTCAAGTCGGGATGCAGTGTCGGGATTGCGGCTCGTAGAATTGACAGGCTGAAAGCTATTCAAGACAAATACGGAACAGAAAGAGTAAAAATCATAGGCTTGGATGTGCAAAGTCAAGATGCAACCGATAAGTTGGAAACTTTGATTGCAGACTTGGGTGGAATGGATTTGTATTTCCATGCTTCGGGTGTCGGAACTCAAAACGTGGATTTGCTGCCTGAAATAGAGATACAGACTGCCAAAACAAATTGTGAGGGATTTATTCGTTTGGTTACGTTTGCTTTCAACTGGTTTTACAAAAATAAAGTTAAGGGACATATTGCTGTTATTTCGTCTATTGCAGGCACAAAGGGACTTGGTGTTGCTCCTGCTTATTCTGCAACAAAGGCAATGCAAAACACATACATCCAATCGCTTAGCCAGCTTGCGAGAATCAAAAAAGCCGAAATTTCATTCACAGACATACGTCCGGGATTTGTGGCAACCGATTTGTTGAACTCAAACAAGCACTACCCTTTGCTGATGAATAAAGAAAAAGTTGCAAAGGCGATAGTCAAGGCATTGAAAAGCAAAAAACGGGTTCTTATAATCGATTGGAAATTTCGAATGGTTGTCTTTTTCTGGCGATTGATTCCTTCCTGCATCTGGGAACGCATAAGCGTAAAGAATTAGAAGGCAAAAACATGGTAAAACAACAGTTATTTGAATTATCTAATAACAGATTTGAAGCAGAAAAATTATTAAAACAAGCGTTTGGTTTTAATAATTTCTATGATGAACAATGGCGTGCAATTCAATGTTTACTTCGTGGAGAACGGATTTTGTTAATTGAAAGAACCGGTTTTGGAAAATCTCTCTGCTATCAATTCCCTGCAATCTTGTTTGACGGCTTAACGATTGTATTTTCACCTCTTGTTGCCTTGATGAGAGATCAGGTAAATTCTTTAAACCAAAAAGGAATCAATGCGAGATGTATAAATTACGAACAATCAAAAGAAGAAAACGAAGAAGCAATAAAATCGGCTCTGAGTGGCAAATTAAAAATTTTGTACATCGCTCCTGAACGTCAAGAAAATACGGAATGGTTAGAGTCTGTTAAAGAAATGAAATTGTCAATGGTTGTTATAGATGAAGCTCATACAATTTCCGTTTGGGGACATGATTTTAGACCTGCATTTAAACGTATTATCAATCTTGTAAAACTATTACCGATTGACACTCCTGTGTTAGCGACTACTGCTACTGCTACACTTAGAACACAAAAAGATATTGAAGCTCAAATGGGCACAGGTGTTAAAACAATAAGAGGCAATCTTTTAAGAGAGAATTTCAAACTCTATGTAATAGAAACTAATTCCGAAGATGAGAAACTAATTTGGATTGCCAAATATGTAAATAAATTATCAGGCAATGGGCTAATTTATACAGGGACAAGAGTTGATGCAGAAGTATATTCAAGATGGTTAGAGTTTGTTGGAGTAAATGCAATTGGCTATCACGCAGGATTAGATTCTGATTCAAGAAAAGAAATCGAAAAAGGCTTAATGGATAATAAATATAAATGTATCGTTTCTACTAATGCATTAGGAATGGGCATAGATAAATCGGACATCCGCTTTATTATCCATACACAAATCCCACAATCACCAATACATTATTACCAAGAAATAGGAAGAGCCGGCAGAGATGGATTGCCTGCATACTTAATTCTATTTTTTAATTCACAATTAGATTCGAAAAACAACTACATTGATAGCGAATTACCAAAAGCTTTTATAGAAACCGCTAAACCTAATATAGAAACCTACCAAAAAGTTATTGATATTCTAAAAGAAGAAATGTTAAGAGAAAGTGATATTTTAAGAAAAGCGAATATCAAACAACAAATTTTTAGAGTAATAAAAGCAGATTTAATAGAACAAGGCATTATTAAAGAAATGCAATTAGGAGGTTCTAAGTATTATATGTATCAACCTAATGCTCCCGAACTTGACACAACAAAATTTGAAGAATTAAAACAGTTTAAATTAGATGAATTTAATTCAATGATTGATTATGTGTTTACACAACAAGCTCGAATGAAGTTTTTGTGTAATTATTTAGGTGATGAGTTTTCTGATAACATTAGGTCGGGTTGCGATAATACAAGCGAAAAAAAATTAACACCAATTGAAGATTATCAACTGAGAGAAAAACTAAAAGAATTTCACGAAACATATTTTCCAACAATTAAATGCGTACAGAGATATAATAATATTATAGACGGAGTAGCTGCTTCTTTCTATGGAGTTTCAAATGTTGGTGCCACAATACATAGATGCAAATATGAAAGTGGAGGAGATTTTCCAGATTTTCTTGTAAGACAGACTTTGAGAGCATACAGAAAAAAATTTGGCAACAAACATATTGATTTTGTTATGTTTGTTCCGCCGTCTATTTCTGGAACTTTGGTTGAAAATTTCGCAAAGAAAATCGCACAAATCTTAGACATTCCATTCTCATACGCAGTAGAAAAAACGAAAGAGACTGAACCTCAAAAAATATTTCGCAACTCATATCTAAAACGAGATAATGTGAAAGATTCTTTCACTATAAATAATACAGATGTAAAAGACAAAACAATTCTATTGATTGATGACATATATGATAGTGGTGCAACATTAAGGGAAATTGGCAAAATATTGACAAAAGCTGGCGCATTAGAAATTGTACCCCTTGTGATTGCAAAGACTGTTGGACGTGATAATGATAAAACCTATAATATGAAACAAGAATATACATATTGGCTTGCATTAGCAAACGCAGAAAATATTTACACAAGGCGTAAAAATGAAATCTTAGCAAAGATTAGTGAAAATAATTCATCTCTTATTCAGTTTTTTACAGAAGAAAATAATTGGAAAAGTAGTTTTGATTTATCGCAAGATGAAATTCAAAGCTTATTACAAGAAAAAGAAAAACTTAATAATTATTCTTTTATCGTAGAAGACCTATTGGAGCAAGGCTATCAAATAATACCTATTTTTTCTTCAAGTTATCCAAAAGCACTAAAAAAAAATTTGAAATTTTTATCTCCAATTCTTATTTACGCTTATGGAAATGTCGAATTATTAAACAAAGAAAGTGTAGCAATAGTAGGCTCAAGAAATGCTAATGACACATCTCTTAATTTTACTGATAATATTGCTTCATTATCTGTTTCAGATGGATTAGTCGTTGTTAGTGGCTATGCAAAAGGTATTGATAGACAAGCATTAGATTCTGCAATCCGAAATGGAGGGTCAAGTATTATTGTGCTTCCGCAAGGAATTACAACATTTGGCTCAGGATATAAGACTTTATACAAAGAAATTGCTTCTGGACGTGTATTAGTTATTAGTACTTTCAGGCCAAATGCTGGTTGGGATAAAGGATTGGCTATGGCAAGAAATCAATATATTTACGGACTTGCAGAAAAAATATTTGTAGCCGAATCAGATAGTAAAGGGGGAACTTATTCTGGCGTTCAAGATGGTTTAAAAAAGAACAGAATCATTTATGTTAGAAAACCTAATGCAAATGAAAAGAATGCAAATAATCTTTTAATCTCGATGGGAGCAAAACCTGTTGATATAAATGGCAAGACTATAATTGAAAGTAATAATTTACAAAAATCAATATCAATAGAAATTCAAATAGATGAGTTATTACTGAAAGGAGAATACACAACTAAAAAACTTGCAGAGCTACTTCTAAAAGACGATACAAAAAAATCACAATCAGAAATTAGAAAAATTCTAAACAAAAAAGGGATTCAACCAACAAATCCCGGGAAATCACCATTGAAATACACTACAAAAAAGTCATCAAATTTAACGTTGTTTTAATTGTATTTCGCTATTATTTGTAAATTATCAAGTTTATAATTATTCTTTCTTGATCTTGTTTGAATGGATTTTGATTTTGTCAGATCGTTTTTCGAAAAGAGATAGGGCTGATTTTGATGCTGAAAATTTGCTGAAATGATATCAAAAAACAAAACCGGCATCGAAATTCATCGATACCGGAAAAATAAAAATTATGAAAAAAAACGTTTTTGCTTATCTTCAAACTATTTGTCTTTCACTTCGAATAATTCTACCGGAAGGAAGTTGGCAATCAGGTTATTTGCGTTTGTTATAGCTTGAGAAGTGAACGAAAGCGTTGGAATCTCACTCTTTTTAATCATATTTTGAGCTACCGCACCTATATAGTTGTCCGCAAGGCTCAACTCTTGGTGAGTCATTATCATCATCAAATCTGCATTCATGCTTTTGCCATGTTCCAAAATCACATCCTCAATCGGTCTGTCATCCTCCAAATAAGCTTGAGCCGTAACCGTAACACCCTCTTGTTCCATCACCCATTTGGCTTTCTCCAACTTCTTTATAATACGAGAACTTACAAGGTTTGTTCCGCGTTTTACAACACCCACTACATGTACAGTCGATTTGTAGTACTTAGCCCATGAAATAGCCGCATTGATTTTCTCCAATGTCTGTTTCGAAAGGTCGATCGGTAGAAGTATGTTTTCAAAACGACCTGCGTTTATTTGGTTCTCGCTCACTGTAATCACAGGACAAGGTGCCGATGCGATGATGTGCATTGTCAAAGGTCCGATAAAATGAAACGCACTTATGGTTGAAGACATCTTACCCATGATTATGTATTGTGCTTTCAGAATCTCAGCCTGCTCCAATATTACTTCTGCAGGGTTACCATGTTCAACAATGAAATGGAAATCCAAATCCGTTTTTTCTGCAACCGCACCGATTACATCCTTTAGGTTGTTCTCAACCATACGTCTGTCTTCGCGTTGTTGCTTCTCGCTTTTGAACAATTCGGTAAGGAAATTTGAAGACTGTATAACCGATAACAGATATACTTCTCCTTTGATGAATTTTGCCACCTTTATAGCTTCCTGCAATGCCGCCTTGGCCTTAGGACCGAAATCGTAAGGAACGAGCACCGTAGGTTTCTTTTCAATATTTGTTTTAATCATTATATAGCGTTTTTTTATGTTTTTAATGTTTGTAAATCTCATCGAAAGGCAGTCTGAGGCTGATTGAACGAGCCAAAGTCTGTTCGTCTGCATATTCTATCGAATCTCCCATCGATATTCCTCGAGAGACTGCAGATACTTTAACGTTTTTTCCTTCCATAAGTTTATTTATGTAAAACGCAGTCGTATCCCCTTCCATTGTTGTCGGTAATGCTAAAATAACCTCTTCGATAGGTTCGTTTTCAATGCGAAACAACAAATGTTCTATCTTTATATCATTCACTCCAATGCCCTCCAAAGGCGATATAACTCCGTCAAGGACATGGTATAATCCACGATAGTAGCCAGTGTTTTCGATAGCCATAACGTCTTTTATCGTTGCAACCACACAAACCAAGTTTTTGTTACGGCTTTTGTCCGAACAAATCGAGCAAGTCGGCATATCGGAAAGATTGTTGCACTTTTGGCATTGATGAATCTTGGTTTTTAGATCGCTTATACTTCGAATCATCGAATCAACCTGCTCATCGCTTTGCTTCAAAAGCCAAAGTGCATATCGGAGAGCTGTTTTTTCTCCGACTCCCGGCAACTTCGCCAACTCATTTACTGCTTTTTCAAGCACAGACGATGAATATTCCATATTTTTATTAACTTTGCTCCTTGTTTTAATCGGCAAAGATAAATAAAATCACTTGAATTGTCGATACAATGATAGCTTTATTTGCATTGAAACAGAAAACAAACAAATAAAAACGACAAAACAATGGAGCAAACTATCTTTTGGGTAATCTTGGGTTACACTTTGATTCTGTTCGGAATCACATTCATAACCTCGCGAAAGGCAAACAGTAAGTCTTTTTTTGCAGGCAATAAAAAAAGTCCTTGGTTGGTTGTGGCATACGGAGCAATCGGTGCAAGTCTGAGTGGAGTTACGTTTATGTCTGTGCCGGGTTGGGTAGAGGACAGGCAGTTTACCTATATGCTTACTGTATTTGGTTACCTTTTGGGGTATGTTTTGATAGCCTTTGTTCTACTTCCGTTGTATTATAAACTCAATTTGATTTCTATTTACGAATATCTGAAACAACGTTTTGGCAATTCGTCCCATCGTACAGGCTCATTTTTCTTCCTTTTGTCGAGAACTCTTGGAGCAAGTCTTCGTATGTTTATCGTTATCTGGGTGTTATACGAATTTGTCTTTTCGCATTGGGGCGTATCTTTCCCATTAACCGTTTTCGTTTTCTTGCTTTTGATACTTCTGTTTACCATGCGAGGAGGAGTAAAAACGATTGTATGGACAGATACCTTGCAAACAACCTGTATGTTGGCGGCATTGGTTATCAGTTTTGTGCTTGTGGGCAGACAGATGGGCGTTTCGAGCGGAGAGATGTTCAAAGACGTTGTTAGAAGTGACTATTTTACGTTTATCAATACCGACTTTTCGAGTCGTTTGTGTTGGTGGAAGCAAATACTTGGCGGAATGTTTATCACCATTGCAATGACGGGTTTGGATCAAGAGATGATGCAGAAAAACCTAAGCTGTAAGAATCTTCGTTCTGCTCAGAAAAATATGTTGAGTTTCGCAATCGTCTTGCCTCTTGTGAACTTTCTTTTCCTTTGTTTGGGAACTGCATTGTATATCTTCGCAAAAAAAGAAGGCATCACTGCAAGCGGAGACGACCTTTTCCCATATGTCGCTCTTAATTCTTTGAGTCCGTTTGCAGCAATAGTGTTTATAGTCGGTTTGATTTCGGCATTATTCCCTTCTTCCGACGGAGCATTGACATCTTTGACCACTTCGTTCTGCATAGATCAACTAAAAATCGAGGAGAAAAAGAATTGGAGTGAGAAAAAGAAAACAAACATACGTCATATTGTGCATTTGGGATTTGCCTTGTTGTTTGTTGGAATAATCATCTTTTATTCAAACCATAGAGATGCCCACCTTATCGATACACTTTATCAAATAGCGTCCATTACTTACGGTCCGCTTTTAGGCTTGTTTGCATTCGGAATATTCACTAAACGAAAAGTCAAAGATAGCCTTGTGCCTTATATCTGTATAGCTTCACCTGTCATTTGCTTTATCTTGAACAACAACTCCCAAGCGTGGTTCAATTATAGCTTTGACTTTGAATTGTTGCTTGTGAATGCGATATTGACATTTGGAGGGCTGTTGGCAATCAGTCGAAAGGCAGTAAAAGAGTAAAAGTAATAAAACTATTCAAATTCAAACAAAGAAAGGGTATTATGATTCGAGGAAAGAATTTTCTGAATCTTTGTTTCATTTTCTGTGAAGTAAAGATTCGCTGATTCTGGTTGTTTAGTCCGAAACATCGAAACTAAGATTGCTGATTTTGTTCGGTGGAATATGTTAAAATGATGTGTGATTAGATGTGATACATCTGCTATAAAAACAAACGCTCCGAGGTATTGAAACTCGGAGCGTTTGTTTTTATAGTTTTGAGTCTGCTATTTAGCAGGTAAAACTTCTACCATTTCGATGTGGAATATCAAAAGACTACCCGCAGGTAAATCAGGACTGCCTTGATCTCCGTAACCCAAATCCGGATGTATCCATACATCATACACAGAGCCTGCATTCATCAACTTCAATACCTCTATCATACCCGGAATCAAGTTTCCATTTATAGCAAATATGCTTGGCTCACCTCCTCTTGCAAATGTGTCTTCCAACGGTTGAGAAACTTTGCCGTCTTTGTCAAGAACAGACAATTTGTAGTGTATTCTCACTCTGTCGTCAGGGGTAGTCGGTTTAACGCCTTTACCTTCTTTTATTACCTTGTATTGCAAACCTGATTCGGTTGTTTGAACACCTTCTGCTGATTTGTTGCTTTCAAGGAATTTTTCTGCGGCTTGGCGATAAGGAATTGCGTTTTGCTTAGCCATGCTTTGTTGCTTTTCAATCATTTTGTCTTGGAACTTACGCATAATTTCATCTGCTTGTTCGCGTGTAAAGCATCCTGCCGTATCTCCTGCATATCCTTGTTGGTAGGCCTTTGCAAAGATTTCGGGATTAAGCTCTATGCCTTGTCCTTTCATGCCAAGACCTTCATATATTCCAAGCACATAGGCAGCAGAATCTTCCAAAGTTTTTAAGTCTCCCAAATCCACATATTGTTTCTTTTGTGAGCATGCAGTAAATGCAATTGCCACTGCAATCACAGCAAATAAACTCTTTACTAAGTTTGTTTTCTTCATTTCTATTCTATTTATTGTACTTATATGTTTTTCAGTCGGCAAAATTATAAAATAATCGGCAATCTGCATATAAAATTGCGAAAAAACAATGCTAAAACAACGAAATGTTTTATTTTTGCATTTTGAACGCAATCCAAGTTGTTCGGATTGTAGATAAAGAAGTAAAGAAATTAACTTAAAAGTGCGATTATGAAGAATAAGTACAATGATTTGATTGAGCAGACTTTCGAGTTTCCTCAAGAAGAGTTCGTAGTTGAAGACAATGAACTGATGTTTCATAACATTCCTTTGATGGATATAATAAAGCAATACGGAACACCACTTAAAATAACTTATCTTCCAAAAATAAGTTCGCAAATACAGAAAGCGAAACGACTTTTCAATGTCGCAATAGCCAAAACCGACTACAAAGGTTCATACAATTATTGCTATTGTACAAAGAGTTCGCATTTTTCGTTTGTCTTGGACGAAGTGATAAAGAACGATGTGCATCTTGAGACTTCTTCGGCATTTGATATAAATATAATCAACGAACTTTACGAACAGGGAAAGGTTGGCAAAGAGCAATATATACTTTGCAATGGATTCAAACGCCCTCAATACATTGATAATATAGCAGAGTTGATTGAGAACGGCTTTACAAACGTTATACCTATTATAGATAATATTGAGGAGATTGATTTGTTGAATGATAGTGTTAAATCGCAATGTAATGTAGGCATTCGCATAGCTTCGGAAGAGGAACCTATGTTTGATTTTTATACATCACGTTTGGGAATCCGTTACAACCACATTGTTGAGTTCTACAAAAATAAGATTGCAACAAATCCGAAGTTTAAGTTGAAGATGTTGCATTTCTTTATCAACACAGGTATAAAAGACTCGGCTTATTATTGGAATGAGTTGCAAAAGTGTGTGAATGTGTATTGTGAATTGAAGAAAATCTGTCCGGATTTGGACTCTTTGGACATCGGAGGTGGTTTTCCGATAAAAAATTCGCTTGGATTCGAATATGATTACGAGTATATGGCAGAAGAAATACTTGCTCAAATCAAAGACATCTGCAATAAGCAAGACATAGAAGAACCACATATTTTTACCGAATTTGGTTCGTTCACAGTAGGAGAGGCAGGCTGCATTCTGTATAGCATAATCGATCAGAAAAGACAAAACGATAGAGAGTTGTGGTATATGATCGATTCGTCTTTCATTACAACCCTGCCTGACACTTGGGGAATCGGACAGAGGTTTATTCTTTTGCCAATCAACAAATGGGATAACGAATATCAGAGAGTCTTTCTTGGAGGTTTGACTTGTGATAGTCAAGACTACTATTCAGCAGAGACTCACTCGAATGCTGTTTTCTTGCCAAAGAGTTCGGATGATGAAGAAGAGCCTCTTTACATAGGCTTTTTCCATACGGGAGCTTATCAAGAGAGTCTTGCAGGCTATGGCGGTATTCAACATTGCCTTATTCCACAACCAAAACACATTATATTGGATAAGGACGAGAACGGAGAGTGGACAACAAAACTCTTTGCCAAAGAGCAAAGTCATAAATCGATGTTGAAAATACTCGGGTACTAAATCAAAGAATGGCTGTTACGAATAGAAGTTTCAGATAAATAAATCAAAAAAGCGAATAACCGAAATCAAGAGTTATTCGCTTTTTGTTTTGTATTTAGTATGATATACTTGCATATACCTTTTCGGTTATTGCGTTGTCATCGACAAGAAAGTCAAGCGGATTTTTCAAAAAATAATCCCATTCGATAATGCTTTCATTCCTGTCGGTTGTAGTGTAAATTCTTATGGTATAATCTTCAAATTCTTTTTCAATATCGCGATAGTCGTTCTCGATAAACGATTCCAAAGTTGCAAAAATATCTTCCAGAAGTTTGTTTGTGTTTTCCTCTATGCTCATTTTTTGATTAGTTTACTATGTCTGCATATAAATCAAATTCTTCTGCCGCAGTTACTTTTGCGTTTACAAAACAACCGACTTGAGCCTCTTGATTTACAGGAATCAAAACCTCGTTATCCACTTCGGGAGAGTCGAATTCGGTGCGTCCTACCCAGAAATCTCCCTCTAAACGGTCAATCAACACCTTGAAAACTTTGCCGACTTTGGCTTGATTGAGTGATAGGGAAATCGCTTGTTGTATATCGACCAAACGATTCAAGCGTTCGTTTTTTTCTTCTTCTGACACATTATCTTCGAGTTTGAATGCGGCCGTTCCTTCCTCAGGAGAATATGTAAATGCTCCCATTCTGTCGAATTTAGTCTGTGCAACAAAGTCTTCGAGTGCTACAAACTGCTCTTCTGTCTCATTCGGATAGCCTACAATCAAAGTTGTACGAAGGCATAATTGAGGAATTTTTTGACGTAAACGCCCAATCAAATCCATGATTTCCTCTTTGGTTATGCGTCTGTTCATGGAATCGAGTATGCTGTTGTCGATGTGTTGCAACGGCATGTCGATATATTTGCATATCTTCGGTTCGCGTTGCATCAAATCCAATAAATCCATAGGGAAATTGTTAGGGTAGGAGTATTGAAGCCTAATCCATTCGATTCCTTCAATCTTTGCCAACTGTTCGAGCAAAGACGTCAAACGACATTCTCCATACAAATCAACCCCATAGTTTGTTGTATCTTGTGCAACCACGATTAACTCTTTCACACCTTTGCGAGCAAGTTCTTTTGCCTGAGCAATAATGCTTTCCATCGGCTCAGAAACATGACGACCTCTAATATAGGGAATCGCACAGAAAGAACAAAATTTGTCGCAACCTTCCGAGATTTTGAGATATGCGTAATGAGAAGGCGTACTTAGCAAACGCAAACAATCGTTCTTTGCGATATTTTTCTGTAATATGTATTCGGCAATCTCCTTATAGTCATTGACTCCGAAGAATTTATCGACCTCGGGAATTTCTCTTGATAAGTCATCTGCATATCTTTGAACCAAGCAACCGAATACAAGAAGCAATTTAATCTTTCTTTGTTTACGGAGTGCGGCATACTGAAGAATCATATCGATTGACTCTTCTTTTGCATCTCCAATAAAGCCGCAAGTGTTTATGATTACTATGTCGAAGCGTCCTTTTTCAGCATCGAAACTTATTGTGTAATCATTGCCCAATAGTCCTGCGAGTTGTTCGCTGTCGACCAAGTTTTTCGAACAACCCAGCGTAATCAGATTTACTTTTGTTGGCATTTCAATTGGCTGTTATAGTCTGATTCTTACTCCGATGTTGAAATTAAAACGATGCAACGACTCTTCTTCTCCGGTAATATCGAATTCATCTTCTCCCATCTTAAGAGTAGAAACAGTACCACCCAAAAGACCGAACGAAGCTCCTACACCTATGTAACGAGAAATTGAATAATCAACTCCGAAACCAAGACCCCATCCAAAGCAATCGCCACTATATGTGGCAGCTACAGCAGCTTTGTCAGTGTTTCTCATATTCAAATAACCGGCAGTTGCTCTTGCCCAAATATCCCAATGATTTGCAATTGTCGGAAGTTGAAACTTGAACGTCGGACCAACGTAAAATATGTTCATATCATCGGAATAATACACTTCCTTTTCTTTTCCATCAACACCGATTGTGGTTACATCAAAGCCGTGTACAGAACCAAACATCGAAGCCTTCAATCCGACAGAAAACAATCTGTGAAAACGGTAGTCGTAATCAAATTCCAATTCGTAGCCATGCTTCATCAGTTTAGCATGATCTTCATTCTCAAACATATTCACAAATTGCGGTGGATGTTGGTCTGTTGCCTTGTAAGCATAACCTGCATTCATCGAGAAATTATGCTTCTCGAAATCGTTTTGTGCAAAAATCGGCATAGTCAAAACAGCCGACAATAATAGGATTAAAGTCTTTTTCATTTTGTTATTTGTTTTTAGTTCTATTCGAATAAGCTATCTACGAATGCTTTGGTGTTAAATATTTGTAAGTCTTCCATTTGCTCGCCCAAACCGATATAACGAACGGGCACTTTGAATTGATCGGAAATTCCTATCACGACTCCTCCCTTTGCTGTGCCGTCTAATTTTGTCAAAGCAATGGCATTAACGTCTGTTGCCGCAGTAAATTGTTTTGCTTGTTCGATTGCGTTTTGTCCTGTCGAAGCATCCAATACCAAAAGCACTTCATCTGGAGCTTGAGGTAAGACTTTCTTCATGACATTTCTGATTTTGGACAACTCGTTCATCAAGCCGACTTTGTTATGCAAACGCCCTGCAGTGTCGATTATGACTACATCGGCTTTTTTTGCAACGGCAGATTTTAGAGTGTCGAATGCAACCGATGCAGGATCGGCACCCATGCCTTGCGAAACAATATCCACGCCGACTCTTTCAGACCATATTTTCAGCTGATCGACAGCCGCTGCACGGAATGTGTCAGATGCTCCGAGGATTACTTTTTTGCCTGCCTGCTTGAACTGATAAGCTAATTTGCCTATTGTGGTTGTTTTGCCGACTCCATTAACTCCGACAACCATTATAACATACGGATTTTCGCTGCTTGGAAGGTCGAACGATTCTCTTTCTTCGCCTGCATTCTCTTGCATAAGGGACATAATCTCTTCACGCAATATGTTGTTGAGTTCTGAAGTGCCAAGATATTTATCCCTTGCCACACGAGCCTCTATTTGATCGATGATTTTCAAAGTGGTTTCCACTCCAACGTCTGCCTCAACCAAGATTTGCTCAAGGTTATCCAATACATCTTCATCAACTTTGGATTTTCCGGCAATTGCTTTGGAGATTTTGGTAAAAACACTCTCTTTCGTTTTTGAAAGACCCTTGTCCAAGGTTTCTTTCTTGCTTTTTGTGAAAAAAGAAAAAAATCCCATACCTCTTATTTTTTTGATTGTGATTCCTTAACAAATCATCGCAAAACTTTGTTCTGCAAAATATATAACAAAAAAAAGCTGTCATCCTCCTTCGCTAAGAGAGAGTATGACAACCTTATCTTTCCACATAATCCGAAACCTATCGGATTCTATCAAAAAAGCTTCGTCCTTAAACAGACAAAACGTAAACCTTACTTCTTTGCAAAATATTCCTTAACGCTGTCAGAAGGTATGATTTCTTCCTTAAATGTGTACGCTCCTGTTTTCTCTGAACGCAATGTTCTGATCACTTTTGCGAAATCTTTACCTGTCGATGTCTTAAGGGTTGCAACTACTTTCTTTGCCATTTTCTAAACTCCTCTTATTTTGTTACTTTATTTCTTTATGTACAGTCATTCTTTTCAATATAGGATTGTACTTTTTCAATTCCAATCTTTCAGGTGTGTTCTTTTTGGACTTTGTCGTAACATAACGAGAAGTTCCAGGCATTCCTGAAGCCTTATGCTCTGTACACTCAAGTATAACTTGAACTCTTACATCTTTCGTTTTCTTTGCCATCTTTCTACACTTTTTGAGGTTGCAAAGGTACTATTTTTTTTTGGTTCGACCTAATATTATTTGAAAAAAATCAATTCTTTGTTTTGTTTGTCTCTTCTATAGCTTTGCTAACTCGCTCAATTCCCGATAGTTCGGATGTTAAATCGCCATAGTAAAAAGCTCTGTCATAATTGGTGCGAGTATAGTCTCTGATGAATCCATGGACTGATTTATCGCCATCTTCGAAGCTGTGAGAGATGTATGCGTTGTATCCGTCGCGACAATCAACTCTTATCGAAAGGAACTGTATTTTCCCGCTTTTGGAGCGTATCACATCGAATTCGGTAAATCGAATCGAAGAGTATTTCAATATGTTCTTTCTTATTTCGAGCAATTCTTTGTCAGATGTATCGGCACTCACTCCAACAACAACATAATCCTTACCAATGTAAAAAGGATAAAGGGATTTGCTTTCGCCTTGAGCAAACAATGCAAAAACATTCATCAGCAACAATCCCGCCAATATAGCAATACTTCTTTTCATATCAATCTTTTTGTTTTGGGTGCAAATATACGATAATTTTCAGACTTTATTCTCTAAAAACGGATTTGAAAATCATTTTATTGTTTTTTGAATCCATGCGAACGAATCAAAGATTCTTCCGAGCATTCATTCTTTTCAATTTTAATCATTGAAAAGATGACGTTGTTTTTTGTTTCTTTGCCCGTTCGGAGTCGAGTTGCTTTCTCGATTTGCTTTGAGTAACCACATAGACTCCTGCAAACACCAATCCCGCCGCCAAAGCCTTTTGACCCGTAAAAGAATCCATGCCCATAAACACTGCCACTAGGGTGGTGATTATCGGTTGCATGTAGTTGTACATCGAAAGCGTTGTTGGGCGAAGACGTGTTTGTCCGATTGGAATCAGAAGGTAGGTTACGAAGGTCGCCGCCAAGATTATGTAGGCGAGCTTTCCCCACATCTGAATCGGTAAGTCGGCAAAGGGGACCTGTGAAAGCGGTTTGTAACATATCGGAAGCACCATCAGAGAGCCGAACAAAAACATCCATTTCATCAATGTCAGCGGATGGTTTCTTTGAATCAGCTTTTTGAACAGCGTCAGATAGAGTGCGTATGCGATACAACTGCTCAGACAAAAAAGATTGCCAAGCCAAGAACGTTCAGCCGTCGAACTGTTTGCCGAAGTCAAAACGAGCAACAAAGCACCTGCACAACCGATAAACACCCCCGCAACTTTCAAGACCGTTATCGGCTCTTTCATAAACAAAGCCGCCGCAATCATAGTCAAAACAGGAGTAAGCGTAACGACAATCGAGGCATCCACAGGTGAGGTAGTTGAAAGTCCGACAACGAAACTCATCTGATTCATAGCAATTCCCAAAAACGCAGCAATGACCATGATGCCTATGTCTTTTTTTGTTGCCTTCGGAGCTTTGAATAATCCTGCCGCAAGCCAAAAGACGGCAGTTGCTCCGAGGAATCGTAGAAACGTAAGAGCCAAAGGTGAAATGGCAAATTCGCTTCCGAGTACAGACTTTGTGATCGGAGTGTTGAAGCCGAAGATAAGATTGACTGCAATGATTGCGATATGTCCCCAATACGACTGTTTCATCTTGTGATAATTTGTTCGGCAAAGTTACGACAAATAATTGCTTTCACACTCCGAAGGCTTGCTGAAAATTCTCTTGTGAGTCTTGTCGTTTCCTCACAAACTGTTGCGGTGTGGTTTTAGCACTTGTTACGGTTTGAGAGATTCGAGTTTGTATGTCCGAAAACGTGAAGTTTCACTTTTCCGTTTTCCGCTCTCCCCCTTTAGGGGGGAGAGCGAGGGTGAACCGGAAAAAGGCGGAAATAAGATGAAACTCACGAACTCAAAAACAACAACCCTCACAAGTGAAAAACTCTATCGGAACACAGGAGATATAGAAAGTTTGTGAGAAATTTTCTTTTTTTTATGATTTTATATTGTTGAGGTGTGTTCTTGATTGAAAATATTATTATCTTTGCCTTGGATAAACAAGCAAAGAAATGAAACATCGGTTTTTGATTTGGATAATTTTGTTCTTGATTTTATTCGTTCCGATTCAAACTTCGGCACAATCACCCGAAAGATGGAAGACCCGATTCGGCATTGGATGGTTCTCGGTTATGGATTTCGTGTCATTATTCGGTGTCGGATTCGGTTCTATCGATATGGAAGAAGGTTCAAAGAAAGAAAACTTTCTTCCGCTTTGCAATCCGAATATCGGAATGGCATATCGACTTAATAATTGGCTTGATTTGGAAATGCAACTCTCGGTCGGATATGCTTCATTAAAGGTTTCAGATGCCGGTAATCAACTAAAAAGGCAGGCAAAGTTCATTTATCCGTCATTGATGTTGGGAGTTAGTACGGACTATTGGCGAAAGAATCATTTTGTTTTTTATGGAAATTATTCGATTGGAGCAACCATGTTTTTGAATGCTCAACACAATAAAACCAACGGACAAAATATAACGATGGAATTTGCTCCCATGGCAAACGTTTACCCGATCTGTTTCGCTTATGGCGGACAATATGGATTTTTTGTCGAGACAGGCTGGGGTGCGAAAGGCTTTGTAAATCTCGGATGCTATGTTAGATTCTGACGATTCAAATAAAGATTTGTCGGGATTTGTAAAATAAATTTGGATAATTTGTTAATTCTGTGTACTTTTGCAGAAACTAAAATACCGATATATGAAACGATTGTTATTGAATTTGTTATTGCCGTTGTCGATATTGATGACAGCTTGCTCTTCCGATAAAGATGCTCAATCAAGTGCGATTTCCGAAGAGACGATAAAGCAAACATTGGAACAGGTAAAGAAAACAG
This sequence comes from Candidatus Onthomorpha sp., assembly GCA_045590015.1. Taxonomy (GTDB): domain Bacteria; phylum Bacteroidota; class Bacteroidia; order Bacteroidales; family P3; genus Onthomorpha. The sequence goes on from JAZNQE010000024.1 coordinate 108,251, forward strand.
CTCCCCAAAGCGATGATGCATTGGTTGCAAAAGGAGTAAAACAGGCTGCCGCTCTTTGGAAGACAGAAGACGGTTCGCAAGAAGATTTTACGAAGTTTGTTCTCGAAAACATAGCTAAAACACCTGCTGAAAAAGAAACCCTTTTCAATCGAATCAGTTACATAATCGAGAGACTATACGGTACATCCAATCAATTGACTGTTGAATTGCAAAAGCCGTTGCACCTTGCGGGTGATGAGCCTATTGAAGTTGATTATCTGATGGGAGCATATACACCGTTTTCTCACCTTAGCGACGATTTGTTCGCAAATAAATTCGCATTCATAACGATAATCAATTTCCCTAATTTCTCACTTGCCGAAAAGAATGCACAAGGAGAAAAATGGAGTCGCTTGGAATGGGCGTATGCTCGCTTGGGTGACGTGTTCACAAGTCGCATTCCGGCGGAGATTACGGCAGAAAAGAATGTCGCAAGCAGCAATAGCGAAAATTATATCGCAGAATACAACATCATGATGGGTAACCTATTAACCGAGAAAGGCGAAAAGCTATTCCCGAAAGACATGGTGTTGTTGTCGCATTGGAATCTGAGAGATGAGATCAAGTCAAACTATGCAGATTTGCCTAATGCGAACGAAAAACAAGAGATGATATATAAGGTAATGGAGAGAATAGTCGATCAAACCATACCTTTGGAAGTGATAAACAATGCCACATACGATTGGGCTCCATATTCAAACAAGGCATTCAAAGATGGAAAAGAAGTACAACTTGCAGGCGAAGGAGCAAGACGTTATCAGCAGATTCTCGATGCTTACAAGGTCGAAAGAAAAATTGATCCATACACTCCGGCTCTTCCAACGGGCATAATGCGTAACTTTGAGGGCGGAATGGAAATGTCTCCTGCTCAAATCAAAGAACTTTTCATTCATCTGATCTCTTCAGAGCAGGTAAAACAAGTTGCAAAACTTATCGAAAGTCGTTTAGGCAGAAAGCTTAGACCGTATGACATTTGGTACGATGGCTTTAAGAGTCGTTCAACACTTTCGGAGGATATGCTTACTGCAAAAACCCAACAACGTTATCCGAATGCCGAGGCTTTCCATGCCGATATGCCGAGAATGCTACAAGTTTTGGGATTCAGCAAAGAAGATGCGGACTTTTTGGCTGAGCGTATCGTTGTCGAAGGTGCAAGAGGAAGCGGACACGCATGGGGAGCACAAGGACGTTGGGAGCCTGCTCGCTTGCGTACACGCATAGTTAAGGGCGGTATGGACTACAAAGGCTACAATATAGCGGTGCATGAGTTCGGTCATAATGTGGAACAGACTCTCGATCTTTACAAAATCGACTATTATACTTTGAACGGTGTGCCTAACACAGGATTTACCGAAGCTCTTGCCTTTATCTTCCAGAAAAGAGACTTGGAATTGCTTGGCTTTGACACAGAAAGAAACGATAATACCACGCTTGATATCTTCTGGGGTTTGTATGAAATCATGGGAGTCGCACTTGTGGATATGATGATCTGGGAATGGTTGTACGAAAATCCAGAAGCGACAGCCGAACAATTGAAAGAAGCTACACTGAAGACAGCAAAAGAAGTGTGGAATAAGTATTACGAACCGGTTCTCGGCACTCACGATTCACCGCTTTTGGCAATATATTCGCACATGGTCAATTCGCCTATGTATCTGCCTAATTATCCGTTGGGAAGTATTATAGAATATCAGCTCGAAAGCCATTTTGCGAAATTGAAAACAAAACAGGAATTTGCCAACGAAATAAAGAGAATATACACGCTTGGTCGTCTGACTCCGCAACAATGGATGAGAGAAGCAGTCGGCGAAGACATAAGCACACAACCTATACTTGATGAAGTCAATCGAATAATGACAAAATGAGAAATGCTTTACTAACGGAAATTGTTCGAGGTTTCCCTGCCCTTATGTAGCCTGGCTGCGTAGGGGCTTTTTCTTTTCCTTGCTCGAATACCAAAAGTCAGAAACCGATTCTTGCTTTTGTTTTAGGGAATGTAGATTCGCCTAAATGAAATCAAGATTTAATTTTCTCGATGCAGCTTTGAAAAAATTGCTACCTTTGCACGCCTAAAATGAAATGAGATTATGAAGAAATTATTTGCAGGAATATTGATTTTGATGCTTGGAATGTTTGCATCGATTGAAACTTATGCACAATGCCCTTTTGGTGACAAAGTGAATTGCGAAGGAGCGTGTGGTCGCTTTACTGATGAGGATGGCGATAGCTTTTGCGATTTCGGATTGAAAGAAGCTCCGAAAGCAGATAATCAAAACGTTGAGCAAACGACTGCCGAATCAACCGAACCGATTGCAGAAAAACAAGAAACGAAACAAACAATCGAACCAAAGAAAACCAAGTCTCAACAAGAGCAGGCAAAGCCTTTGGAAATCGAAATCGCAGGGGATGAGGTTGCAACTGCACAAGATTCGGAGCAAACGACGCTCAGCTCAACTCAAACCATAGTCGAGCAAAAGCCTTCGGAGAAAAAAAACACTCCAAAGCCGTATAATGTGATTCTTATTTCATTGTTTTGTTTGGCAGCTTATCTTCTGACTTATATATCGGTAAAAGCGGGCAAGATGAAAAAGATTACTCATCGTAAGATTTGGAATGCAATCCTGCTTATTACCGCTTTGGTGTCTTGTCTGTTGGGATTCTTACTTGCAGTGCAAATAAACTATCGCTTTGGCATGAGTTGGTTCTCGTCTATTTTGCAACTGCATGTCGAATTCGGCATAGCGATGACGATAGTTGCCTTTTTCCACGTTGTATGGCACTTAAAATACTATAAGAATCTTTTTAAGAAATAAACATATTGCGAATGAACCGCAATATTCTCAAACTTGCCATTCCCAATATAATCACCAACATCACCGTTCCTTTGTTGGGAATGGTCGATACTGCGATTGTCGGACATATCACCGCAGGTGCTTCGGGTGAGGACTACATTGGTGCAATTGCAATCGGCTCGATGATTTTCAATATCATATATTGGAACTTCGGCTTTTTGAGAATGGGAACCAGTGGCTTTACCGCTCAGGCTTATGGTGCAGATGACAAAAAGGAACAAATGAGTATCCTTCTCAGAGCTTGCACAATAGCCTTGCTTGCCGCTCTCGCTCTGATTGTCTTACAAAAACCTATCGGCCTATTGACAGAAGCGTTTGTCGAAAACAAGAATCACGCTCTCGATTTGGCGTTGGAATATTTTTTCATAAGAATCTGGGCTGCTCCAGCAACGCTTGGCATGTATGCTTTGAAAGGTTGGTTTATCGGTATGCAGGATTCGAAAACGCCGATGTGGATTTCGATACTGATAAACGTGCTGAACATAGTTTTCAGTTATGTGTTTGCAATCGGCTTATCGATGAATATCGAAGGAGTTGCCCTCGGTACAGTGATAGCTCAATGGGGCGGACTTGTCGTTTCGGTTTCGATATGGTTTGTTAAGTATGGCAGTCTTAGGATTTTTGCAGATTGGAAGCAGGCTCTTCAACGCAGTAAGATGATTCTTTTCTTCAAGGTAAACGCAGACATATACCTTCGAACGATTTGCCTTATTGCCGTTACGACTTACTTTACCGTAGCTTCGTCTTCAATGCCCTATCCTCTGCTTGCCGTAAACACACTTCTTATGCAATTGTTTACTCTCTTTTCTTACTTTATGGACGGATTTGCATACGCATCCGAGTCATTATGTGGAAGATTCAAAGGAGCAAACGATAGAGTGAATCTTGCTAAATGCGTAAAATATATATTGCTTTGGGGTGTGGGTTTGAGCGTTCTTTTTACCGCAATCTATTTCTTTTTTGGCAGTGATATACTTTCAATTTTGACAAATAAGAAAGATGTTTTGGCAGTTTGCGAAGAGTATAAATATTGGACGCTTTTGATACCTCTTTGCGGCTCGGTAGCGTTTCTTTACGATGGTATACTGATAGGAATGATAGAAACCAAACTTATGCGGAATGCAATCTTTGTTGCAACGGCTTTATTCTTTGGTTTGTTTTTCGGATTCAAAGATTCGTTAGGCAATGATGCTCTTTGGATTGCGTTTCTTACTTATCTTCTTGCACGCAGCGTACTGATGATGATTCTCAGTCGCAAGAAAATATTTTCCTGATTTGTTTACAACGATATCATTTTTTTTATCTACCTTTGCGACTTTGCAAAAAGATAAAAAAGAGGAGAAAAAATGATAGACAAAAAGACCATTATAGGCTTAGTGCTTATATTCGGAGTATTTGGTTTGTGGATGTATCTCACACAACCTTCGGAAGAAGAAAGAGCAATGATGAAGAAGAAGCAGGATTCTGCCATCGCTGCTCAAAGAAAAGCCGAGAAAGAAGCTCAAAAAGCAGAGCAATTGGTAGAAAACACCACTCGAACAGATGTAAAACAATTGGTGGAGCTTGCAAATGGAAGTGATTCTGCAGCAGTTGTTGCAAAAACCTTGCTCTTTGACCAATTCGGAGTATTCTCTGAAGCAGCTACAAATCCAGAAAGGCATATCACTGTTGAGAATGAGCTGTTAAGAGCTGATATTTCTTCATTGGGTGCAAACATAGAGCAGGTTACACTCAAAGAATATCAGACTTATCAAAAAGACAGCGTGAAATTCTTTACCAAAGACGGTAATACCTATGGTTTGAATCTTACGATGGGTTCAAAGATTCTTCAAACCAAAGACCTTAATTTTGAAATCTTCGTAAACGATAAGCCATACACAGGTTCAAAACCGCTTAGCGTAAAAGGCAATGACTCATTGGTCGTATCGATGCGTTTGTTTACCAATCAAGATTCTTTGAACAAGGACAGAGGATATTTGGAATATCGCTATGTTGTAAGAGGTAACGATTATCGAGTAGGGTTCAGCGTAATTACAAACAACCTTGGCAAGGTTATTGCAGACAGAGGTGTGTTGGAATTTGTGTGGGATTCCAAGCTTAAGATGAAAGAGAAAGACAGAAGCGTGGAAGCCAAAAACAGTTCGATATATTATTTGTTGAAAGATGAGGTTGAATATCTTAAAGAGAACGGTGTGGACGATGAAAAGGAGGAAAGCGGTATTCCTATCAAGTGGATTTCGTTCAAACAGCAGTTTTTCTCAACGGCTTTGATAGCAGAGGGTAGTGAAGACTTTGCTTACGCCAAGATGAAGACGACTACCGAAAAGGGACAAAAGGATAATTACCTCAGAACGATGAGTGCCAATATCAATATCCCATACGATGAGAACAAAAAGTTCTATCAATACGATATGAACTTCTTTTTCGGTCCTAATAAGTACTCTGTAATCAGTGATTACGAAATCGACATGGAACAAATCATACCATTGGGTTGGGGATTCTTCCTTTTGCATTGGATAAACAGATTTGTAATTATTCCTGTTTTTGATTTCTTGCAAAGTTTTGGTTGGAGTATGGGATTGATCATCTTCTTGCTTACAGTGCTTGTGAAGATTGTTTTGTTCCCATTGGCATACAAACAATATGCTTCTTCTGCCAAGATGAGGGTTATTGCTCCTGAAGTTCAGAAGATAAACGAAAAATATCCGAAACAAGAACAAGCAATGCAGAAACAGCAAGCCATAATGAATCTTTACAAGAGAGCGGGCATCAAACCTGCCGCAGGTTGTTTCCCGATGTTGATTCAATTCCCGATTTTGGTTGCGATGTTACGTTTCTTCCCTGCTTCAATCGAGTTAAGACAACAATCATTCCTTTGGGCAGATGACTTGTCGGCATACGATTCGATATTGAATTTACCATTCAACATTCCATTCTACGGAAATCACGTTTCGCTATTCTGTCTTTTGATGACAATAGCACAACTCGTTTATACACACATCACAATGAAACAACAAGCACAAACACAGACTATGCCGGGAATGAAATTTATGATGTACTTCATGCCGATAATGCTTTTGTTCTTCTTGAATAGTCAGTCTGCAGCCTTAAACTACTATTACTTCATTTCATTGTGCTTTACATTCTTGCAGATGTTTATAATACAAAAGACGATAGACGAAAAGAAAATATTACAACGCTTAGAAGCAAACTCTAAAAAGCCTATGAAAAAATCAAAATGGCAACAGAGAATAGAGGCTTTGGAGAAACAAAATCAGGCTATCTTGGAAGAGAGAAAGAAACAACAACAAAGAAGAAAATAACAGTTAAATAATTCATTTTTTATTAACAATTAAAAACACAAGTATCATGTATTTCGGATTAATGATTGTATTGTTTGTCTTGGGTTATGCAGTTATTGCATTGGAACACCCTTTGAAGATAAACAAATCTGCAACGGCAGTGCTGTTGGCAGCAGTAATTTGGGCAGTGTTTGCCTTGTTCGGACCAGGAATCAAAGATGGTGCTTTGATTCATCACCTTGGGGAAACAGCAGAAATACTTTTCTTCCTCTTAGGTGCGATGACAATTGTTGAAATCGTAGATAAACACGACGGTTTCTCAATTATCACAGACAGAATCACAACAACAAGCAAAAGAAAGTTGTTGTGGATTATCTCTATCCTTACATTCTTCATGTCAGCAGTGCTTGACAACTTAACAACTTCTATTGTTATGTGTGCATTGCTTAGAAAACTTGTAGCAGACAAAAACACACGTTGGTTCTTTGCAGGTATGGTTATCCTTGCTGCAAATGCCGGTGGAGCATGGTCGCCAATTGGAGACGTAACTACTATTATGCTTTGGATAAAAGGTAACATCACAGCAGGAAATATTATATTAGAAACAATAGTTCCTTCATTGGTTTCATTACTTGTGCCAGTTGCAATCATAGGTATGACAATGAAAGGAAAACTTGAAAGACCTGAAAAAGTAGTTGTAGAAGGTACTTCAAGCGTTACAAGAACACAAAGCCTTCTTATTCTTTGTATGGGAGTTGGATTGTTGTTATTCGTTCCTTTCTTTAAGACAATAACTCACCTTCCTCCATATCTTGGAATTTTATTCGGATTAGGAATTCTTTGGATAACAACTGAAATTATGCACAAGAACAATCCATCGAATTATTCAAGATTAAACGTTACTGCAATCATACAAAAAGTTGACGTTCCTTCTGTTTTATTCTTCCTTGGTATTCTTATGGCAGTAAGTTGCTTGAACGAAGCAGGACACCTTGGACAATTAGCAGGAGCACTTGATAAATTAGGAAACGTTTATGTGATTAACATCGTTATAGGTGTGCTTTCATCTATCATAGACAACGTTCCATTGGTAGCAGCCGCTATGGGAATGTATCCAATTGAAGCAATAGGAAATTTTGCAGTTGATGGAGCATTCTGGGAAGGCCTTGCATACTGTGCAGGTACAGGAGGAAGCCTTTTAATCATAGGTTCAGCAGCAGGTGTTGCAGTTATGGGAATGGAAAAAATAGACTTCATTTGGTATTTGAAAAAAATATCACTTTGGGCTTTGATAGGATACCTTGCAGGTGCAGGAACATTCTACTTAATGAGCACATTTATTTTCCACGCTGCATAATCAATTGAACAAAATAAAACAAAAAACAAGTGAAATGTCGTTTGGCGTTTCACTTGTTTTGTTTTCTCTCCTTGCCGCAAACCTTTCCGAAAGCAAACTCAAAGTTTAAGCAAATCCTTTCTTGATTTTGTTTTAACGAATCTTTGTTTGGCGAAAAATGATTCTTCGTTTTGCAGAATGCAAAAGATTCTCGCTTGGTTTGCGGGTAGATTCCGTAGATATTTCTTGCCATTTGTGGAGTGTATCATAATGAATGATTCACAGCAATTGAGGAATAATGCTTATCTTTGCAGTGATTGAATTGTTTAATTTGATAAGAAAGATTGCTAAAGTATGAAACGATTTATTTGTTTGCTGATATTGGTTTTAACTGCTTTTGCTTCTATTGCTCAGAGTGTTTGTCGCGTTGCAGTCGATTCGCTTATGTTCAGAATCGATACGACGGATTATTGGCTCAAAACCTATACTCCCGATAAGGATTCTTGGTTTTCGTTTGTCAGAACAAAGCCTGCAACGACCGATTCGAAGGTAGGTCTGTGCATTGTGGCTGCTTTTACCTCCAAAGCTCCCGAACATATTGTCGGAACCAATATCTGTGCAGGCAAAGCTTCGTATGACAGCACCGAAAGTGAAACAGGCTATTGTCTTTTGGGTAAGGATTTTGTTGAAATCGGATTTCTGAACGAAGGTGGCAAGGAAGCGCAAGAGAGAGCAATAAACGAGAAATTGGATTACTTTCAACAAATACTTCTCTTAAAGGACGGCAAAGCGATTCCTACGGAAGTATTTCGCAATCGTACGACTGCACGCCGTGCCTTGGCAATGAACGACAGTGTTTGTTGCATTGTCGAGACCGATGACAGAATGCACATCGATGATTTTACGGCTTGTATTTCCGAGATGGGTTTTCGTGATGCGATTTATTTGGATGTAGGCTCGTGGAGCAAAGGTTGGTGTAGAGATAAGCAAGGAAGATTCAGAGTTTTAGGTAAAAATCATCGTTCGACTCACTTGCAAACAAATTGGATTCTGATAAAGAAAACGCAAACCAAAGCAAAAAGGAAATAATACAAAAAAATAAAAGGTGTGTCGCTTGATTGCAACACACCTTTGCTTTAATCTGAATGTTTTAATCTCTGATTTATTTCTTGAAATAGCGGTTGTAAAGAGCTTCAAAACCTTTTCCGTGTCTTGCTTCGTCGCGTGCCATTTCGTGAACAGTGTCGTGAATTGCGTCCAAGTTAGCTTTCTTAGCGTTAGTTGCAACTCTGACTTTGTCTTCGCAAGCACCTGCTTCAGCGTTCATACGTTTTTCAAGGTTGGTTTTTGTATCCCAAACAACCTCTCCCAAAAGTTCTGCGAATTTTGCTGCGTGTTCTGCTTCTTCCCAAGCGTAACGTTTGAATGCTTCTGCAATTTCAGGGTATCCTTCTCTGTCTGCTTGACGGCTCATTGCAAGATACATTCCCACTTCGGTACATTCACCCATAAAGTGAGCATTCAAATCTTTTATCATCTCTTCTCCCGTTCCTTTTGCAACGCCTAATTCGTGTTCTGCAGCGAATGTCAATCCTGCTCCTTCAACCAATTCTTTGAATTTCTCAGCCGGTTGTTTACATTGTGGACATTGTGCTGGTGCTTCTGGTCCTTCGTGTACGTACCCGCAAACGGTACAAATCCATTTCTTTGCCATAATCTTATCTGTTTTTATGTTATACAATCTATTTTTTGTTTTGTTTTTTTACAATGCAAAAATATGCAAAGTTTTTTAATATGCAATGCAATTTTGCGGAAGAATATATTTATACATTTATAAACAATCAGTCTCGATTATTGTTTGAACATATTTTCTACATATTCTGCCGTTTCATATCTTGTTTTTCGCTTATTGTAACCACATCTTACGAATCTCATTATAGAAATCAGCTCTCTCAAGATGTTTTGGGTAAACGAAAAATGCGTAATTGCAGATATTAAGGTTGTTGCCATAGGCTTGTTTTGAAGTATCACTCTCATTTTTCTTAAAAGCCTCAACCCAAATGCAATCTTTTATCGGTTCAAAATCTGTTATATCCGATTTTGAAAAAGAAGCAATCTTATGACTTCCCCACTCAAAGGGCTGCTTTTCACTATTAGTCAATTGAAACTTTGTTCTACCATCATCGCATCTCACATCGACCTTCCAATCTATGAAAACCCTCTCATCGGTATCGTTGATAAAATAAACATAAACACTGTCTGCCGAGCTGTATGTATCGATTGATACGCTCAACGGCTCAAATGCTTTTTTGACTGTATGATAAACCATTTTCGGTTGCCAATCCGAGTCGATTATACTCCAAGATATTGCAGGGTAAGGCTCATTGAGTTGCCACAAAAGGCTACCCATACAATACGGCATTGCTCTACGTTGAGCCTCTATGCCGATTTTGAAAGCATCACAAGCGGTCAAAGCTGCTTTTTCAAGCCAATCTTCCCCCGTTTGAGGAGTTTCAAATCTCTCTTCAAGTCTGTTGCGTATCAATTCAAAACCGCGATTATGTTTTTGGTGAATCGCAAACAGCGGATTGTCTTCCGTATAAGGTGCAGGACAGAATCCATCGACTGTTTCCAAATTTGCAGGAGATTGAAATCCGAATTCGCTCATAAAACGTGGCACTTTGCGAGTGTAAGTCTCAAAAACAGAGTCTCCCCACCAAACTCCCCAGTAGTGAGAGTCGCCTTCGGTCATCGATTGCGGCTTTCCCCATCCGTGAATAGGCGAAGTGTGGACATAATCTAATGTTTCGGCTGTTATGCTTACTATTTCGGGAAGAATATCCTTGAACAGACGTTCGTAATTCTTCAAAGCGACGACAGTATCTCTTACTTCCTTTTTCCAACCCCAGTTTTCCCAGCCTTCAAATACCTCATTGTTTCCGCAGAACAAAGCAAGACAAGGGTGAGATGCAATTCTAAAGGTATTGAGTTCCGCATCTATTCTCACACCTTCAAGATAGGCACTGTCGGCAGGGTAAAGTGCACATGCGAAAGGATAGTCATGCCAAATTAAGATACCATTTTCATCGCAGGCATTCAAACTCTGCTCATCCATATAAAAGCCTCCGCCCCATGTTCTGAGCATATTCATATTGGCTTCTTTGACAAGGCGTATGTGTTCGGCAAGTGATTCGTATTTTTCGCCGTGCATTGCAGTCGGAACAAGGTTTGCACCCTTTGCAAAGAACTTTCTGTCGTTGCAAACAAAGTAGAAACTTTCCCCATATTTGTCTTTCTCACGCACAAGACTGATAGTGCGAATGCCGAATCGTTTTTCCTCATTATGAATCGTTTTTCCATTAGCGTCAAACAAAGCTATCTTCGCATTGTAAAGAGGTTGCGTTCCCATGCCGTTTGGAAACCACAACTGTGGATTGGCGATTGAGAAATTGAATTTGCAGATTGAGAAATATCCATCTTTATAATAAAAATCCAATTCAAGTTTTTCGCTCAACACCATTTTGTTCTCACTATCGAAAACCTCAATCGCGGCAGTCGTTATCTCTTTTCCATCGACAGGAGTCAGGACAGAAAGCAACATTTCGGCTTTTTCCTTCTCTATCTTGGAGGTCTGTATGTTTATATTTTCAACAACAGAGGGTTGATTGGAGAAAGAAATCATCAAAGGCATAAATACCTCGCCTGCAAGCTGCCTTGGAGCCCAGTCCCAGCCGAATTGATAAGCGGCATGTCTGAATACGGCTCGTTTTTCCGAAATCAAAATATCGTGTTCTTCGGTTTTAACCTTATCGAATCTTGGTTTTATCGGCTCGATTTCAATTCTTATTTTATTATCTCCTTTAACAAGCAAACTTCTTATGTCTTCTTTGAATCGTAAAGAGTTGTTGTATTTGCGTTGAACAGCGATTCCATTTACGAAAACCCGGAAAGATAAATCGGAACACTCAAATTCAAGTTCGCAATAAGGGTATGACAACTGCTTTTCATCTACCGACAAGTCGAAAACATAGGTTAGCCGGCATGTGTCCAAATATTGAAATTTCAATTCGTTATCTCCATAATATGGTTCAGCGTTCATTTTATCTGCCATAAGAGAATAGACATCTGCTTTGCCTTCTTGCAGTTGCAAGGTGTCGTTATTGCAGATCAAAATTCCCTCTTTGGTCAATTTTATTTTTTCTCCATCTGAGTTTTGTGCCATTGCAAGAGAGCCAAACACCAAAAGACAGACTGCAAACAAGATTATTTTTCTCATAAAAAACCATTTTATTCATTTAATTCTTTATTCTGCCACCAAAGAAGCCGCTCCGAGTATTGCAACTTCATTATCCTCCAAACCCGAAGGCTCAATTGATATTCTGTTTCTGAAAACAGGATAAAGGTTTGCTTCAAAATATTCCTTCAAGGGCTTGAATAACTTTTCTCCAGCCTTACTTAAGCCTCCTGAAATGAAGATTTTTTTAGGTGAAGTCAAAACTGCCGCATTTGCCAAACCGATTGCAAGATATTTTGCAGTCATATCAAAACACTCCAATGCGAGTTCGTCGCCTTGATCTGCAGCATCGCTTATGTCTTTTGCCGTTATATCATCAATCTTTATTTGTCTCAATAAAGAATCTTCCGATTTCGTTTGCAGCAACTCTTTTGCCGTTCGAACGATTCCTGTTGCCGAACAATAGGTTTCAAGGCAGCCTTTTCTGCCACAGCCACACAGTCTGCCCTCGGGCTGAATGATTGCATGCCCTGCTTCTCCTGCGAATCCGGATTCCCCATATATCAATTTGTTATCGACAAACACTCCGCTTCCTACGCCTGTTCCGAGCGTTATCATAAGGAAATCGTTCACGTCTTTCGCATTTCCGTATATCTTTTCACCCATTGCCGAAGCGTTCGCATCGTTTGTGATTACTACATTTGCAGAACAAGACCTCGATTTAAGATTTTCTTCAAGCATTGCCTTGATCGGAATGATTCCCTTGAAGGGAAGATTGGGTGCTAATTCGATAGAGCCGTTATAATAGTTGCCATTAGGTGCACCGATTCCTACTTTGATTGCATCTTTTGACAATCCGTATTTTTCAGCAAGAGAAATGATGCTTTGACTCAATTGTCCAACAAAAGGTTCTATGTCTTTGTATTGCGTAGTGCTGAAACGAATCGTATCTATTATCTTTCCGTTTGAATCGACCAAGCCTATACGGGTATTTGTTCCGCCAAGGTCTATTCCGATTACATATTCTGTTTGTGCCATATCTTTTTTCGTTTTATCGGTTCTTTATTATTTATCGAACATATCGCTCATTGTGTAAAATCCTTTTTTGCCTGCAAGCCAATGTGCGGCGGTTACGGCTCCGAGAGCAAAGCCAGAACGGCTTTTTGCTTCATGTCGTATAGTTATCGTATCAACCGAACTGTCGTATTTAATCTCGTGGATTCCGCAAACTTCGCCTTGGCGAATAGCCTCTATGTCCAAGATGTTTTCGTTGTTGTTTTTACCAAGTTGCCATTGTTGTTTGCGAGTTTGGTTTTGCAAAAGGTTTTCTGCCAATGTGATTGCAGTTCCCGAAGGTGCGTCTTGCTTGTGTATATGGTGAGTTTCAGAAATCGAAGGCGTGTATTGCTCATAGTTGTTCATCAATTTGGCAAGCATGATGTTCATTTGATTAAACAGATATACGCCAATCGAGAAATTAGACGCCCAAAAAAGACTTTGGTTTTGCGATTCGCATTCTGTCTTTATCATTTCCATCTGAGAATACCAACCTGTGGTTCCGACAACAACGGGTATGTTTCGCTTAAAACACTCTCTGATATTATCAATCACCGTATCGGGAATGGAAAAGTCTATTGCGACAATGTCGTTCTTTGATTCGGGGATTTTGTTTCTTCGTTCTGCCAAAATGGAATCAAGTTTCGCCCAATCGTTTCTTGAGTCTATCTTACAGATTATTTCATCGTTTCTTTCAAGGGCTTTTTCCTCTATCATCTTGCCCATCTTTCCATATCCGATTATTATGATTTTCATGATGCGTTCTTGTTTTTTTAGTTCGTTTTCAAAAGCAAAGGTAATTATTTTTTTGAGCATAGCTTATGCTATTGGATTATTATCTTTAATTTTGCAAACGAAAACTAATAAGATTTGAAACGATGAGAAAGAAATTGTCTTTTCTTTATTTGATTGTGCCTTTGGTGTGCATGTGTTCCTGGTTTTCTGCTCCAATGGCTTTGTTTTGCGGAATTTTGTTGGCGTTTCTGAAAATCGAAAAGCCGTTTGAGTTTAAGAAATATTCATCTCCGCTTTTACAATACAGCGTTGTGTTGATGGGTTTCGGCATGAGCTTGCAACAAGTCATCGAAGTGTCGTCCAAGGGCTTGATTCTGACGGCTTGTTCCGTGCTTTTGGTGTTTGCAATCGGTATGTTGCTCGGTAAATTGTTGAAGGTGGATAGAAATACCTCTATGTTAATCAGCTGCGGCACCGCTATATGCGGCGGAAGTGCCATTGCAGCGGTTTCTCCCATTATAAGAGCAAAAGATGGACAGATTTCGTTTGCTTTGACCGTTGTTTTCGTACTCAATGCCATTGCTTTGTTTATCTTTCCTCCCATCGGACATGCTTTAGGCTTGAATGAAATTCAATTCGGTTATTGGTCTGCTGTTGCAATTCACGATACATCTTCCGTGGTCGGGGCAGGTGCGGCGTACGGAAGCCAAGCCTTGCAAACAGCCGTTGCTGTCAAACTGGCAAGAACGCTTTGGATTATTCCTTTGTCTTTTTTGGTTCTATTCATCAACCGAAAGCACAACACGGGCAAAGGAAAGGTGAAAATCCCTTGGTTTATTCTGTATTTCGTTGTTGCAATGCTGATTGTCTTTCTATTGCCTCAATTTGATGAACTTTACAATGGTTTGGCGTTTTTGGGAAGACGAGGCATGGTTGTGGCTTTGTTTCTCATCGGATGCGGATTCTCGTTCGAGGATCTGAAGAAAGCAGGTGTCAGATCTTTCCTTTTGGGTGTTTTGCTTTGGATATTGATTGCGGTAATCTCATTCCTGTTCTTTATAAATTAAGCCACAACAAAGTAGTTGCAGCTTGCGGTATTTTATGATTTTAATCTGCTTTCTGCAAAACGGCGTTTTAGAAAATTGAATTCAAGTTTCGTTGAACTAAAACGAAGAGTTATTTTACCAAAGCCAAGTAACAAAAAACGCAAGGTGCGTTTTCTTGTTTTACACCTTGCGTTTTCTTTTTTATTTCTTTTTTATTTCTTTTGTTTGTCAGCCTAACTTACGATAAACTTTTTCTTAACCAAGCCTTTGTCGGTTTTGATTCTTATAAAGTAAGTGCCGGCTTGATATTTGCCGATGTTTAATTGAAGAGTTGTTGCGTTTAATTCTTTGCGTTCGATAAAGCGATTCATAACATCAAACACCTCAACGCTTAGAATGTTGTAATCAGAATAAATATTCAAAACCTCATCTGCAGGGATAGGCGAGAGTTTCACAGCCTCATCGAGTTGTTTGCTTAACTGCAAGGCACTGTTTGTCGAATCGCCACCGTTTGATATTGTATCATTACCATTCAAAATAGTATCATTACCATTCAATGTAGTGTCTCCTGTCGAAAGCGTATCTTCCAAGGCTCTTATCGGACAAAGTCCTATTGCTTTATAAACAGCACTATCACACAAAAGCTCAGGAGGAAAATCTGGATTAAATAATTGCGAAATTTGGTATCTTGCGGCAATAGCATAACTATTAAGCTCTCCATGCCAATTTGTTACACTATCTACATGAGTCCAAGGTGTTCTATTATCACAGCCGAATCTAACGTATGGTTTGTACTTAGTGCAAATTCCATAAGGGACACAATAACCGGAAAGACCGTCAGGCGAATAATCGATATAATCACTCAATACCATAAACAAAGGTGTAGAAGAATTAAGTGATTCACATCTTTTTGGATATTCCACAGATATATGATAATCTTCGTACAAAGTTAAAGTGACATCAAAAATAAATTCAATAAAAGGATATATCGATGTAGCAGGATATTGATAACCTTGAGTCACCCCACCATCGATAAAATTCTTAACATGTATCAAATTCGTCATAGTTGAATCCCATACACTTATTGTAACATTATTGTTTCCAAAAGGGTCTAAATGAGAACCATTAATCATAAGAGCTACACCCATTATCTTAACACTGTCTTTTACTTCATAGCGTTGAGCAAAGCCTGATAGTAAAAATTCATTTGCAGGGGCATTACTCGCCAATGCGAATAAAGAAGCCGCTCCTTCGTGATAATTACCAAGTGTATTTATACTTGTGTAATTTGTGTCAATTATGGGTGGGTAAATATATTGACTGCTGTATAAATTTTGAACATAAGCTGTATCTGTTTGTGCATTCAATGAAACCAATCCTATCAAGGCAAAAATAAGCGTAATTATTCCACTTTTCATATCATAAATATTTTTAATTGTTATTCATTACATTCAATTATTAATACTCCATTAGGATTATGAGCATTAAAACTATTCCAAGCACATCCAATTAGATTTGGAGTAATCGCATTATTATTATGAACTCCATTTTGAAAATTTAAAGGTTGTACATTAAGGTTTTGAGGGATAACACAAGAACTTGTTGTTACAGGTATAAATTTTGTTGTAACCATCTGATAAAAAGAAGTTTGAGAAAAAGGACGCACTCCTGCTACAGCATATCTTTTTTGGGGTATAACACTAAAATGGTTATTCCAATGAGAATTTGCAAAGTAATTTTGTTCACCTACATATGCAGTGGTTATATCAGGATCTAAAATATACATCGATTGAATTTGTTTAGTTCCGGTAACTTGTTCATCTCCTAATATCAAAAGTTTGTTAGTTTCTTGAGAATATTCCATTTCCAATATATTGTATGATTTGGTCGAATGGTAAAACAATTGAGAGGAAAGCACATAGTGAGAAGCCTTTTTCAAAAAATTAACCATTGTAAATGGTCTGTTTTGATTACTCATAGCAAAGACTGCTACCGCTATTTTGAACTCTGAAATATCCGCTAAATGAAATGAATAATCAAATAAGTGGTGAGAAGAGTAGATAAAAAATATGTTTGGATCAGAGTATGTGAATTCTCCTATATTTGCATATGGAGCAATTGGATTGTGATACCTAACTACATATTGGTCAGTTGGGTGTATATGACTCAGTGTTATCACTTTATTGCCGTCAAATTCAATATCCCAAAATACTTCTTTCTGATTACCTTGAGCGTTAGTGAAATCCCCATTATATAAAACCGGTTGTGTGTTAGAATTAGTAACTTTCAAATGAACAAGTTTATTTTGAAAGTTTGTATTTATCGAATCGTACCCAATGGCAACAATAGATGTCGTATCAGAATCTTGATACGATGCCACCAATTTTGTCAAAATTTCGCTTCCCCAAATATATGCTAAATCGTAATTAAAGTTACCATCATCAAGAAAGTCTGTTATTTTAAATCTTCCAATGATTCCAAGTGTCGTATATTGAGATGGAATTCTTTGTCCGCAAAAATATATAGTATCTCCTAGTATTGTAAAATCCGATATAATGAGATTATTAGTGTTTAAGAAAGATTCATAAACAATAGTATTGTTGTCATTCCACAAAGTAAAATAACAAGTGTCCATCCCCGGACTTTTAGAAATTTCTATTAAGTATTCTCTCCCATTTTTACCAATATACGGTTTTATTTTCTGTCCTTGATTATTGATTAGTAAATCTGTACGCATTGCTACGCTATGGTCATTTGTCCAAACTTGTGCGTGTAACGTACCAATATTTAACAAAGTACATGCTAATAGGATTATTATGTTAAAAGATTTCTTTTTATTCATCTGATTTTCATTTTTTAAGGTTCTATTACAAATATTACTTCACTATGGAGTGATTTCAATATTGTAATTCAAAGTTTAAGATTTTTTCTTCCTTTGTTTGAGCTTATTTTACCGATGTTCGCACAAGGAAAGTCAAACGAACATCATCGCTTGCTCAAGTTATTCTTACAGAGGATATAGATTCGATTGGTTTTCATAAAGATATAATTTAATAGCACAAAGGTAGAAAATTTTATTTAATCAACAAACAGGTACGAAACTTTTTTTGCTTTGAGTAAGATTTGCTTATGCAAAAACAGAACTTGAATTCTTTTTGGCGAAACGAAGTTTGGGCATAGCGAAACGGCGTTTTAGAAAATCGAATTCAAGTTTCAGTAAATTAAAACGGCGTTTCGTTGAGTGTGAAACGCCGTTTTAATTTTCTATCTGTTTAATTGCAGGACTTCTTTTTCGTAATTGAAGTAAACGTCTCTTCCGTTTACGATTTCTTCTTGCTCTTGTCCCGGGTATAAAACAATGAGAGGTGTTTCAAATGAGAAGATATATCGATTGGATACTTTGACTATGGAAATGTAAGGCAGGACATTGTTATAGTCCATTCTTCCATTCGCTCCTTTGGTGTAAGCTGCTATTGGCATGTATCCGCAATGTTTTATGTTGTTCTTTTCATATAGATAAACATCACAGCCAAGGCTCATTTCGTTTGTTTTGTTTACCAGGATGAATGTTTTGTGTTCTTTCGGACAATCGAAGATTTCGTATTCCAATCTTTCATCTCTGTTTTCTGCTCTATAGGTATAGTTGCCCATTGTGAGTTTTTGCATTCCGTTTGCTATGCCGGGTGTGATGCAAATGCTGTCTTTTTTAGATATTTTGTGGATATAGGTTTGCTTTTTCGCTTCCGGATTTACGCTTACGCGGTTATAGGAGTATTGTGCTTGCAAAACTGTGCTGCAAAACAAAAATAAAATAAACAATATCTTTTTCATGTTATTCTCTTCCTTTTAATAGTGTTCCGTCTATGTCGTATATTTCAATTCCTGCAGGCATTCCGTCCGACAAAAAGTATTCCCATTTGCCTACTTTGGTGCCTTGTTTGTATTGTCCGCTGACTAACAACGAGCCTTCTTCGGTATATACTTTGTAAATGCTGTCTTGTATTCCGTCTTTATAGTAATAGTATGAGTTCAGTTTGCCATTTTCGAACCAAGCTGTGGTTTCTCCGTTTGGAATATTGCCTTTCATGTTTGAAACTATGTTTACTTTGAATGATTCGAAGAATTTGTAGAATGTCTCATTGTTTCCTCGTACTATCTTGATGTCGCATAGTCCTCCGTCTGCGGCAAAATGCAATTCCTTGACTTTATCATCTTTGCTAACCAAGACTGCACCGGTTGAATCAAAGACTTCCCAATTTTTTCCCAACGGTGAATCGGTGAAATCTGCACTTGCGAACAATGCTCCGCTTTCAAAATAAAATTTCCACTTGCCTGTACGATTCTCTCCTTCGATTTTGCCTTCGTGTCTTTTGTTTCCGTTTTCGTAGAATCGTTTTTCTCCGACTTGTTGCAAGGTTTTATCCTTCTTTTTCAAAATATGAACCAACTTGGGATTGCCATTTTCATATTTTTCTATTGTTTTCTCTTCGCTGCATGCAAGAAATAGTGCAACGATTACAAAGAGCAGACTTGTGCTTTTTAGTTTTGATATTTTCATTATGGTATTTATTTCGCTTTTGCCTGCAAAGATAATCATTTGTTGCAATTTGAGCGGAGTCTTTATTGTAAAAATCTACTTTTGTCTGCGTAGGAAATTTCACAATCGCGAAAAAAAGTTGTGCGATTTTGTTGGCAATTGAATATATTGTTATATCTTTGCATCGTTATAAACCTTAAAAAACTTATAAGCAATGGCGTATAAAATTTCAGAAGATTGTGCAGCTTGTGGCACTTGTATCGATGAATGTCCTGTTGGGGCTATTTCAGAAGGAGATATCTATAAAATAGATTCTTCAAAATGTGTTGACTGCGGAACTTGCGCAGACGTTTGCCCAATGGAAGCTATTCACCCAGAAGAATAATTCCTTAAACAGACACAAAGATTTAGCCCTATGTAATTTGCGTAGGGCTTTTTTTGTACCTTAAAAAATAAGACTATGGACTATAAAGAACTTAGCGAAATCATAAAGAAAAAATCAGATTTATTGGAGGTGGTGCTTAATAACACAAAAGAAACTTTCCAATTGTTGAAAGCAACTTCCAAGGAAATAATCGACAATATGAAGGCTTTGTATCCGAAATATTTTTCGTTTACGGAAAAATCCGAATTTGAGTTTGAAATCCGATTCGGTGCGGATTTATTGCTTTTCAGTATGCATACAAACGTCTATGAGTTTTCTCGATTGCATGAGGTTATGAAGTTGCCATATATAAAGGAAGATAAAGAGCGTTCTTTTAGCGGAACGATTTCGATATATAACTTTTTGAAGGATTCATACGACTATAACAGAGATTATGACATTGGTTACCTTATCGGAAGAATGTTTGTAAATAAAGACAAACACTATTTCATAGAAGGGAAACGCGAAGTCGGTTTATTGTATTCAAATTTCAATACATCGGTTGTTGATAAGGAATCTGTAACCAGTATAATCCTCTCTTCAATGGAGTATACTAACAATTTTAACCTTCTTTCTCCACCTTTTGATCAAGTAAAAGAGGTCTCAGTTGGCGAAATTAAGCAAAAAACTTCCGAAAAACGACTAATTACTGCAAAAAGATTAGGTTTTGAGTTTCAGCAAGATAAGGATTAACTTCAAAAAATAATTGCATTTTTTTTACAAGAAAATTTGGTGGATTAAAAAATTGTTGTAATTTTGCACCGTCAAATGAGGCAGGAAGTTAAAGACGCCCCGTTCGTCTAGCTGGCCTAGGACGCAAGATTTTCATTCTTGAAATCAGGGGTTCGAATCCCCTACGGGGTACTAAAAATTAAATAAAAGAAATGGCAAATCACAAGAGTGCAATAAAGAGAATACGTGCGAACGAGAAGAAGAGATTGGCTAATCGTTACTATGCAAAGACTATGCGTAACGCTTTGAGAGATTTCAGAGCAACAGAAGATCTTAAAGAAGCAAGTGAAAGATTACCAAAGTTGATTTCTCAAATAGACAGATTGGCAAAGCGTTCTGTAATTCACAAGAACAAAGCTGCTAACTTGAAGTCTAAGTGCATGAAGAAAGTTGCGAAACTTCAATAATCAAGATTTGTTGAAGTCGAATACAAGAGAGATTTAAGCCGCTTACTCAGCGGCTTTTTTTATTGCATATAACAAGCATTTTTATCTAAATAACAACTGACCATCTATGAGATTGATAGATACACATTCGCATATATATGAAACTGATTTTGATGCGGATATTCAAGAAGTAATAAACAGAGCTACAGATAACGGTGTTTTCAAAATACTATTGCCGAATGTAGATTCCGAGTCGATAAAGCCGATGATGGATTTGGCAGAGAAATTCGACTTTCTTTATCCGATGATGGGCTTGCACCCTACGAGTATAAAGGAAGATTGGGAAAAAGAATTGTCTCTTGTAAAGAATCATTTGTTCTCGCAATCCGATAAATTCTGTGCAGTAGGGGAGATCGGGATTGACTTGTATTGGGACAAGACCTTTGTAGAGGAGCAGATGGAAGCATTTAAGAGTCAAATGATATGGAGTTTCGATTTGGGACTTCCTGTATCTGTACACAATCGTAAAGGATTCGATGAGATGTTTGCCGTTCTGAAATCGCTCAATCGTCCTTTCTATAATGGGGTTCTGCATTGTTTTGGTGGCGATTTGAGACAGGCTGAGAAACTTATTGAAATGGGATTTCTGATCGGAATAGGCGGTGTTGTAACTTTTAAGAACGCACATCTGGCAGAGTTGATTAAAAGCATAAGTTTGGATAAGATGGTTCTGGAAACTGATGCCCCTTATCTTGCTCCCGTACCTTTCAGAGGCAAACGCAATGAGAGTGGATTTGTTCTTTACATTGCTGAAATGATTTCAAGAATCAAGGGCGTAACTCTTGAAGAGGTTGCAGAGAGAACAACACTTGCCGCTTTGAATCTTTTTCCAAGAATAGCATAGTTTGGAAATAAAAAAGGGAAACACTCCAATCGAAGAATGTTTCCCTTTTGTTATCCCATCAGGATTCGAACCTGAGATAAGAGAGCCAGAATCTCTTGTGTTACCGCTACACTATGGGACAATCTGCTCGCACTCTAATCTAACGTTTAGCTGCGATTTTTATTTCACACTGAGGTGTAATTATTTTGTTTTTTAATTTTTGTTGGTCTTTCAATTGTTTTTCCAATTCTTTTATTGATGAGCCTCGTGTTCTTATGCGATTCTCGTTAACGCCCTGTGAAACAAGATAGTTCTTTATTGCTTCAGCTCGTTTTTTCGAGATTTCATTGTCTTTTCTCACGTTAAGACCTTCCGTTGCTATTCTTCCGATAATGTCGATATTTATTTGCGGATATTCATTCAAAGTCTTAATTACTCCATCAAAAGCATGGTAGCATTCTTTCATCAAAATAATTTCACCTTGTTCGTTATTGTCAAAATACAACTCACCTTCAAGCGGAATGTTTGAGCCAGGCTTTATCTCAATCAACTTTGCAGAAAAGATAGAGTCCTTTGCCGCAGCTTGTTCGTGCGTTATGGTTTTGTTCATTCTGAAATAGCCTTCTTTACTTAAACTTACGTTATATGTTTTTCCCGGAAGGAGTTTTATTTTCATCGAACCGGCATCCTTTTTGTCCACAACAACTCTGCCTGTCTCCAATTCCTTAACATAAATATCTGCTGTCGTTCTTTGAGCTTTCAAACTGTCCATTGGCTGTATGTAAAGCGGTGCGAAATCTGTCCAAACCTCACAAGTAATCGTGTGACCCAATCCTCCGTCTGTCAGATTATCCAAAACAATTATGTAACTCTCACCCGCTTTTACGTCAATATACTTTCCAAATGCCACATCTGATGATTTCTTTATGTGAGCCATTGAGCCTTTCAATGATAAGCCTGTACGACCTTGCACATCGGAACTGCTAATCGACTGAACGCTTCTTATAGGTTTTACTCTGTTCTTTTCGATTCTGTTACAGAAATATTTGTCTGTGTATTTGTAAACAAGGAAATCATAATCGTCAGATGCACCTTTTGGTTTAATGTCTATCAAAAGCTTGCCATCGTACGGTATATCCAAACTATACCAAATCGAATTATGCTCTTGTTCGAACACATTTTGAGTTTGAGCATCTCGATGTATTTCATTCACATACCCAGGGCCTTGTAGAGGCTCTGTCGGGCCGAATGGAACATCTGCTTGCAACTTTACGGCAAAGAAACAATCGAAACATCTTTCCGGAAGGGCAATTTCTATCGGTGCAGTAGGTTTTGGAGCAGGCTTTTTCTTCTTTTTCTTGGTAGTTTGTGCAGCAAGACCAAAACTTAATAATATTATAATTGCAAAAAATACCGTCTTTTTCATGATATTATATTATTTTAAGAAACTTCGACAAAGATACGGATAAGTTTTTAATTGACAAAATTATATCCAATCTTTTATTCAATAAACACGATATAGACACTAAAAGTTCGTTTTTTGTTTTCATTACGCTCGATTTTTTTAATCGAAACAAAGAAAAAAGCTTTGATTTATCCTAAATTTGTGGAAAAAAGCGTACATTTGCAAAATCAAAAAAACGTATTAAAAACCAAAAACATTATAATAAGATGAAAAAAGGATGTAGATACGGAACACACCGTGTTATCGAGCCAAAGGGAGTTTTACCTCAACCGGCAAACAAAGTAGACAACAATATGGATGAAATTTACGATAATGAAATCCTTATTGATGTGCAAACATTGAATATAGATTCTGCTTCATTTACTCAAATTGAAGAACAAGCTAAAGGAGACAAAGCAGAAATTGCAAAAATAATGATGTCGATAGTTGAAAAACAAGGAAAACATCGTAACCCTGTAACAGGATCAGGTGGTATGTTGTTGGGTACTGTTGAGAAAATCGGAGATGCTTTGATCGGAAAGACAGATTTGAAAGTCGGAGACAAGATTGCAACTTTGGTTTCTTTGTCTTTGACTCCTCTAAGAATAGATAAAATCAAAGATATTCGTCCTGACATCGACCAAGTGGACATAGACGGTAAAGCTATTTTGTTCGAATCAGGTATTTACGCAAAAATTCCTTCTGATTTGCCGGAAAATTTGGCTTTGTCTGCACTTGACGTTGCCGGAGCCCCTGCTCAAACAGCTAAATTGGTAAAACCGGGCGACACAGTTGTGATAATAGGTGCCGGTGGTAAGTCTGGAATGCTTTGCTGCTATGAAGCAAAAAAACGTGCAGGCGTTACAGGTAAAGTAATCGGTATATGCCACAGCGAAAGATCAACAAAGAGAATGATGGATCTTGGATTCTGCGACGAAGTATTCTCAGCTGATGCAACACAACCAGTTCCTGTTATGAAGAAAATTGAAGAGCTTACTAACGGACAAATGGCTGATGTTTGTATCAACAACGTTAATATCCCTGATACAGAAATGACATCTATCCTTGTAACAAAGAACACAGGAGTTGTTTACTTCTTCTCAATGGCAACTTCATTCACAAAGGCGGCTCTTGGAGCTGAGGGAGTAGGTTCTGATGTTACAATGATCGTAGGTAACGGTTACACTAAGGGACACGCAGAAATCACACTTCA
This sequence comes from Candidatus Onthomorpha sp., assembly GCA_045590015.1. Taxonomy (GTDB): domain Bacteria; phylum Bacteroidota; class Bacteroidia; order Bacteroidales; family P3; genus Onthomorpha. The sequence goes on from JAZNQE010000024.1 coordinate 132,470, forward strand.
AGAGTTGAGAGAGTGCGAAGCTTTGAGAAAAATATTCACAGAATTGTACGCTTAATAAATCAATTCCGACATATTAAAATACGGTATTCCGATTCGGGAATACCGTATTTTTTTATGCATACCTGTTTGTTGATTTCGATCAAACGAAACGAAGATTCAATTGAGTAAAATCAAGATTTATTTCACCAAAACAGCGTTTTATTTTTCAGGTTCTTCGTTCTGTTTTATCTGAAAACTTCTATCGAGCCGGTAAAGTCGAAGATTCTCGTTTTGCCTTTGGCTTTGAATCTGAAGAAATACGTTCCCGGTGCAGAGTTTGTTGATGCAGGAGACCAGAAATCCGATTCCCTTTGTATGTTTTCTTTGTAATAGATTCTTTTTCCGTGGCGGGTGTAAATCAAAAGCTCATTCCAAGAGAAATAAGTGTTGTTAAGAAGACCGATGATTTCAAAAACATCGTTTATACCATCGTCATTCGCACTGACCATATTTGGGAAATTCAGATTTATAACCCTTAAATCCAAGAAGTAAGTGCTGTCGCATCCGTTCAGATCTGTATAAACTTGAGTATATTCGCCTGAAGTGGTTTCCGAAAAGCCATGTTCGTCATACGTATCACCCTTATAAATTTCCACTTCCAAGCTATCCGTAAACAAATCCCAAACCGTAAGATTCAACGTTACTATACTGTCGCAACCGTTTATCGTTTGCAGATGTTGGGTGTATATTCCTGATTCTTCTTCGTAGAAATTGTTGGCATCATAAGGCACTCCGCAAAGTTCGGAATAGATAGTGTCATTATAAACAGGGTTTACGACAAGATTAAGATGCACAATAGAGTCGCAACCATGTATTGAGACATGCTCTTGTGTATAAACACCGGTTTGGGTTTCGAAGAAATTGTTCTCATCGTAAGTTTCTCCATCGCAAATCTCCGCATCGATAACATAATCGTATGTAGGGTGAACGACAAGATTAAGAGTAACAATACTATCGCAGCCATATATGTTCGGCAATGTTTGAGTGTAAACACCGGTTTGGTTTTCCGAAAAGCCATATTGAGTGTACGTTGAATCATCACAAATCTCTGCATTGATAGTTATGTTATGCGTCATAGAAACATGCAGATTCAGTGTAACAACACTATCGCATCCGTATATGTTTTGAAGATTCTGAACATATACTCCGGCATTTGTTTCATGGAAATTATGTTCGGTATATACCTCTCCCAAACATATAGTATCGAAAAACTCAATCTCATGTGTCGGATTTACAGTCAGCACAAGTGTAATCAAACTATCGCAATTGCAATCAGTCGTTCCATACCATGTATAAACGCCTGCACTATCCACATTGAACAACGAATCTTGATATATTTGATTATCGCAAATCGAAGCATAAATAGTGTCATAATAAGTCGGGTTTACGACAATAGTTTTTGTTGCCGCACCCCTGCAAGAGCCTCCTTCGGATGCAGCCAAACTCCATTGCTTGGTCTCATTTGCAACAACGATTATACTATCCGTCGTTTGTCCCGTATCCCATAAGTATTCCACATTCCCGGTGTTCATTCCGGTGAACAGATCGGCAGAGAGAATCATTGTATCTCCATGACATACCGTATCGGGACCTGAAATGTTTGCAAGGAAATTGAAATTGATGTTTATAGGTATAAGTAAGGTGTCTACGCATTGGGAATTAGAAAGAGTGGATACTAATTTTGCGTCATACAAACCATTATTGGGATAATTCCTGCTTAGAGTATCATCAACAGATGTGCTACCATCCTCGAAAATCCAAAAGACCGAATCGACAATATGCTCGGTAAATACGCTATATGTCGAATCCATAGAAATTGTACTTAGATTCTCAAAGAAAACTTTTGATTGGCAAGTATCAATTGTAAAATTCGCAATGGAATGTGGCGTAACCGCTATAGAGTGTGAGGAAATCGTAAAATTACATTCCGGTTTGCCTACAAAGGATGCAGTACAATGATATTCGCTATTGTCAATCGGAACAAGAATGTCGTAATTGGTCGATATAACTGTTGTGTCGCCATCTTTATACCACTTATACTCAAATCCCAAAGGGGCTTGCAGATGAACCGAATCAGCAGCGTCGCACGCATTTATAAGATATATTCTTTTTCTGTCGCAATTTAGCGTAAAATAAGCATAACCAAAGTGTCCTCCATCTTTACAATCGTATGTTGTAAGTCGAACTCTTACGTTTTGTCCGTGGTAAGGAGCGATGTCGATTCCGATTGTAGTCCAATCTTTCCAAATGATGGTTGAATTATTGTAAGTATTCTGATTCCAACCCAAGTCTCCGCTTGCATAGAAATCGGCAAAGCCACATGTGCTATCAATCAACACATCGTTCTCGTCAAGAATCTCGAGCGTAAATCTTGGTTGGTTTTCTCTCGTATGGTCAGGATTTTGCAACACAACGGCGTATTTCAAGGTTATCATGTCGTATTCCATCGTATCAACAAAGTAATCGTACGATATACTCTCGGCTTCCGCTCCTGTAGAGCTGTTTCCCAATCGCACACTTGCCTTTTCACCCGGAGGAACACAATATAACCGAGTCGGATTCCCGCCATTATAATTATATGTATAAGAATCATACGAAGTAGAATTAAGGAACACATTTCCTCTAAAGGAATTATTCCATTGATAAGGGTTATCGTAAGTTCCAGATGTCGGATGGGAATTGTCGGAATAAATATTGATGTAGTCAATACATCTGTCAATAGTCGTATTCACTGAATTGCTCCAACCTGTCGACATTCCGCATTCTTCACATAAAGTATGAACGTAAACATTATATGGTGTTACCTCATCAAGACCTGTAATCGTTACTTGTTCTACGCCAAAAGGAATTGTATCATAAAAGACCGTATCGTATGGAGCTTTGTTCCTTACACACCGCACAACATACTGCTCAATCGTATCGTTGTCATCCCAATACACTGTCATAGAATACGGCGTAATATTACTGACCCAAGAAGAAACATTCGGGCAACCGTAGTATCGATTAACAGCATACTTGATATTACAATAATAAAAACCGCCATATCCCCCTGTCATATCAAGCCAAAAACTACTATTGCATATTTTGGGAAAAGTTGCATAATTATTAGTCGTAGGAGTCCAAGTGTAATTCAAGTTACTCTGCATATACCAATTAGCATTGGCAACAGAATCCCAAGAAACATATATGGAATCCTCATCAGTGGTAACAGTAACGTTCTGCGGCTGAAAATGTTGGCAAGATGTGTTTCCCAAAACTCCACACATAGGTAAACTATCACAAATACCATAGACATGATAGTGGATAAATGAATACGAAGGCAGTCCTGTAATCAGCACAGAGTCAGCATCAGTGTAAAGTGTTTGGATGTTGGCATTCGGATCTGAAAGATAGAATGGATAATTCGTTAGAACGCCACTTCCAAGTGGAGGATTATAAGTAAGATAATCGACTCTGAACGAATCTTGCCCATGTCCGTCCCAACGAAGAACGACTGAGGTGGAATCAACGTACTCATGAGTTAATCCGCTCGGAGCATCGCAATCACAAAATTGCACAATAATCTCAAAACTCTCGAAGGGATTATCGTTATCTGCATCAAACTTTACTGTTATCTCATCAGTATCAGAGTAGGTTATTGTATGATAATAGATATTATAGCCTCCTGTTATGCGTTGTGTTGAATTAGTATCTCCTTTGTAAATATTGTATTCGCTAAGTCTTGAAACGTAATAGTTATAAGGGTTTCTTACAATTATCTTGCAACGATAATCAGGGTTGGTTGCTTTGATTGTGTATGACGCATCGACACGAGGAGAGTGGGGAACACCCGGTCCGTTATCCGCATACAATACACAATAGTTGGAAACAATCTCTTGGTGATTGTTTGTACCCATAAAAACCGTATCCTGCCCAAAAACAGAAGTCCCAAGTAAAAATAAAACACACAGTATGGAGAAAAATCTTCTACTCATCATACAATACAATTCTTTATACAATATGCAAAGATAGTATTTTTTGTAAAGAAAGAAATAAAGTAAAGAAAGAAAAAATCGTTTCAAAGATTCGGCAAATTCTTTCTTGATTTCGTAGAATTGTTTCTTTGTTTTGGAACAACCTTTGCTTCAGGTATTTAGCTTGAGTATAAAAGGAAATAAAAATAAAGAATACGCCTTAAATTGTTTACAAAATAAGGCGTATTCCTTGCTTATAAATATTATTGTTTTTCGTACTTTAAGATTTGTTCGCTGAAGAATTCGAGTTTTACTCCTGCCATTGCGAACATTTCTTCGCTTTCCGCTCCTGCGTGATATTTCATTTGACAAACCACTCTCTTGATTCCGCAATTGATAATCATCATCGCACATGTTCTGCACGGGGTCATGCGGCAATAAAGCGTCGCACCCTCCAAGGCAATTCCTCTTTTGGCTGCCTGACATATCGCATTCTGTTCTGCATGCACCGTTCTGACGCAATGAGTGCTTATACTGCCATCTTCATTTATTGTTTGCTTAAACAAATGTCCTACATCATCGCAATGAGGCAAGCCTGTAGGTGAGCCGACATAGCCTGTCACCAAAACCTGACGGTCTTTCACTATCACGCAACCGCTTCTGCCTCTGTCGCATGTTGCTCTCTTCGACGCAGCATCAGCTAATTCCATGAAATATTCGTCCCATGACGGACGCACTTTTCGTTCGATTTCATCTATTACTTTATTTACCTCGTCTTTCAAGCTTTTCATGTCAGCGTTATTCAAGAATGCGTAATCCGCAAGCTTCATGCATTCGCCTATGTTTTGACCTTTGTCATCTTTTGCTGTCATTTCGCGTTGCTCGTTCGCAACAAAGGTCTCAAAACTCACATTGTCCGTAGCGCTCTTTCTTAGCAAAATTCGTTCGTATCTCGTTTTCAAATCCGCATCAACAGAGAACAGATAGAAATTGTTTGCATTTTTCAATAATGCAACTTCGTTTTGATGTCTTATGCTTTCGATTACGCAGTTTTTTCCTTGCTTTGATGCTTCTTCAAGAATACATCTTATCAGGTAATCCGCACCATGTTCCTGCCTTATAGAAGTTGCCACCATTGTCATCGTGTCTCGATTGACCTCCAAGCCTCTTTGCTCGATTTGTTTAACGAGAAAATCTCTTACGGAAAAGTGTGTAAACCCTCTTTCTTTGAGAGTTTCGACTATTGTACCTTTTCCCGCACCCAATGTGCCGGTTATGCCGATTATTATCATACCTTAAACTTATAAGTTACCTCTGCAAGATCTTTGTTTGCCTTTACGATTTTTTGTTTCAAAGATTCCTTGTAGTCAATCATCTTTTGCTTCAAACCATCATCAGCCGTAGCCATGATTTGCAAAGCAAGAATAGCCGCATTCAAGGCTCCGTTTATCGCAACCGTTGCAACAGGTATTCCGGGAGGCATTTGCAACATAGCCAATGCTGCATCCATTCCTTCCAATGAAGCTTTTATCGGAACGCCTATTACAGGTAGTGGTGTCATTGCTGCAATCACTCCAGGCAAATGTGCTGCCATTCCCGCACCTGCAATGATTACTTCTATGCCTCTTTGTGCCGCATTTGTCGCAAACTCTTCCACTTCTTTAGGTGTGCGATGTGCGGAAAGGGCATTTATTTCGAAAGGAATTTCCATTTGATCTAAAAATTTAGCTGCTGCTTCCATAACGGGCAAGTCTGATGTACTGCCCATGATTATGCTTACTTTAGGTTTCATATAAACATCTATTTTATTAAAACTTTGTTTTGCAAAGATAAGATTTGAATCCGATTTTACAATATTTTGTTTGAAATATTTGTTATACTTGGTATCTTACTTGATTTTTTGACGTATCTTTGCAGGCTGTTTGCAAAGGAAAAAACAAGCAAATAAACCCGATGAGAAAATCGGCAAATATAAACCCAAACACAAAAAAAAGGAATGGAAGAAAGAAGAGACAACCGCTCTTGGAAAAGACTGGAAAAGGAGAACAGGGAATTCAGAATTGACGAAGGCTTTCGCAGAGAATCGAACGAAAGAAGAAGTTTTAGAAAAAAAACAGATGAGCGTTCAGAAAGAAGAAACGATTTTGACTTTCAAAGAAACGACAGAAGAGATAGAAGTGAGGGAAGGTTTTCACGTAGAAGAGATGAGCACAGATTTGATTCTGAACGACCTTTCAAAAAAAGAGAACCACGTCAATGGCAGGATGATGAATTTGAAAGCACAAGAAGGCCACGTCGCTCTTTTGGTCAGAGAGAAGAATCAAACAGAGAAAGACATTCAGATTTTAGAAAAGACAGATCAAGGGGCGGAAGAGACAGAAAAGGTTTTGGAAGAAATGATAGAAACGAAAGACGCTTTGAGCCAAGAAAAAAATACTTCTCAGCACCTGCCGAAATAAGCACTAAGGACAATGGATTGATACGTCTGAATAAGTATATATCAAATTCAGGTATTTGTTCAAGAAGAGAAGCCGACGAATTGATTGCCAGCGGTGTTGTTACGGTAAACGGAGAGGTTGTTTCGCAAATGGGATACAAAGTAAAACCGACCGATGTTGTTTGTTACGACGGACAGAAACTTTCAAACGAAAGAAAGGTTTATCTTTTGCTCAACAAGCCTAAAGGATTCATCACAACGGTTGATGATCCGCAAGAAAGAAAAACAGTAATGAGTCTTGTGAAAAACGCATGTAGTGAAAGGATTTATCCTGTTGGACGTTTGGATAGAAATACCTGTGGATTGTTGTTATTTACCAATGATGGCGATTTGACAAAGAAATTGACACATCCTTCTTTTGGAGCAAGGAAGATTTATCATGTTGAATTGGATAAGCCATTGACAAAAGCGGATATGCAAAAACTTCTTGACGGAGTTGAATTGGAAGACGGCTTTTCAAGTTTCGACGACATTCAGTATGTAGAAACGGCAAATAGTAAGAAGGTTGTGGGAGTTGAATTGCACTCTGGAAAAAACAGAATCGTTCGCCGAATGTTTAATCACTTGGATTATAACGTTGAAAAGTTGGATAGAGTTTGTTTTGCAGGACTTACAAAGAAGAATCTTTCGAGAGGCAATTACAGATTCTTAACCGAAAAGGAAGTTGGCTTCTTAAAAATGTAGCAAATGAAAATCGGTTTCTTTGATAGCAAAAAGAAATTACACATAATTCTGTTTTGGACGGCAGTTTCTTGCCTTGCCTTATTTCTTATTTGCATCACATTTGTTTGGTTAAACTCTGACAAAATCAAACAAACGTTTATCAAAGAACTTAATAAACACTTATTGACAGAGGTCAAAGTAAATGAAATTGATATCGGCGTGGTATCTTCATTTCCTTTGGTCTCTGTTTCTTTTTATGACATTTTCATTCCGGATTCTTTCGATGACAGCACTTTGAACAAAGACACCTTGGCATCAATTGCCGAATTGAACCTGAAATTCAACCTTTCTGATATACTATCAGGCAAATACAATATCCGAAAAATTGAAGTTGAAGAGGGAAACGTAAGATTAAAAGTACACAAAACAGGAGATTGCAACTATCGTTTTTGGAAAAGCGACACTACAAGCACTGATTCGGATTTTGCTTTTTCAATAAAAGATATAACGATTGAAGACTTGTATTTGGAATATCAAAACGAAATTTCCAAATTGTTTGTAAGCGGAGAGTTAAGCAAAGCAAAAGCTTCGGGAAACTTTTCTTCACAGAAACAAGACGTGGATATAGTTTCCGATATCAACATAAGGAGTTTTGCATACGATAAACTCCAAATGCAAAGCAATATTCCACTACACATAGACATTGAAGCACAAAATGATACCGAAAAAGCAATTGCGACAACCAATGAAAGCATAATCGAAATCGGTGATATGAAATTTCTTTTGACAGGAGCGTTGAATTACAAAGATACTTTGAATATTGATTGCTCTGTTTCTGGAGAAGATATCAAACTTTCGGAAACTTTATCTTTGTTTACAAATGAGGGAAAAGAGATTTTCAAAGGATATAAAGCAGATGGATTGCTTGCTTTTTCAATGATTGCAAAAGGCGAACTTACAAAAGATAAGATGCCTCAGATAACCGCAAACTACAATCTTGAGAATGCGTCTTTGAATTACAAAAAAGAGAAAATCAATATCACAAATATAAATTCCAAAGGCAGTTATACAAATGGCGAAAAACGCAATTCTATAACTTCTGTCTTGAAAATGGATTCTTTTTCTGCCAAATTTAACAACAATTACATAAAAGGGCAGTTCCGATTGGCAGATTTCAATCGTTTATACATAGATGCAACCCTTCAAGCTCAAGCAGAACTTGGAGAAATCAAAACCTTGCTTGCTCAAGACAGTCTTGAAGTTCTATCAGGTAAGGCTTCTGTCGATTTGAAAGCCAAAGGAGAAATGAAAAAGCTGAAAATGAAAGGCAGTGGTAAGTTGTCGAATATTTCGTTCAAAGATAAGCGATTGCCAATGGTCGATTTGACAGCAACCGATTGCGAAATCAATTTCAGTAATGACAGAATTGTAATAAGTAAATCAAAAGGCAGATATTTCAATCAAGATTTTGAGTTGATAGGAAGCTATACTATCGGCGGTACAGTTGCAGCGGATGTTAAGTTAAAGCAATATAAGTTAAGCGAAATAGTGCTTAGTGATATCGATGCTTCGATTATTTACGATAAAGATGTGATTGATTGCAAACGACTCAACTTTCGAGTGTTCGATGGACAAGTAAACTCAAAGTCTTGTAAAGTTTTGTTGAAATCGGATTGCACGATTGCCAAAGGGGAAGCAAGATTGGATAAAATAAATCTTCAAAAGACTTTTGCTCAAACAAAGAATTTGAATCAAAAACTACTTACCGATAAAAATATAAACGGAACACTGTCTGCCAATGCCAAATTCAGTCTGTATTTTGATAAGGATTTTAACCTCAAACTCGAAAAATCGACAATCAATACCGACTATTCGCTTAACAAAGGTCGCTTAAAAAATATGCAGATCTTGGAGAAATTGTCATTGTTTGTCGATGAGGCAGCATTGAAAGATGTAAAATTCGAAACGATAAGTTCATCTCTGCAGATAAAAAACGGAGTGATCAGTATAAGTCCTATAAATGTTCAAAGCAATGTGGTGAATTTCAATCTTGTCGGCACACATCATCTCGATGGAGCGATAGATTACAACATCTCAATCAAACTTTCAGAACTTGCAAGCAAAAGAAAGAAAGCCGCAATGCAGAAACAACAACAAGAATTTGGTACTTTTGAGAATTCTTCCGATAATCGCATAACTCTATTTGTTAAAATAAAAGGAACAATCGACAAACCGCTGTTTTCATACGACCTTAAAGGAAATATGCTCAAAGCAAAAGAGCAGATAAACAAAGATCGCAAAGAGGTATTGAAAGCAATAGACAAAGATTTCAACCTTCAGTTGGAAGAAAGTCGCAAAAACAAAGAGCAATGGGAGCGTCAACAACAAGGAGAGTTCATTATAGAATGGGAAGAGCCTGAGGAAAAAGAATCAAAGCAAGAAACTAAGCAATTCGAAGACGCAGAATTCTCAGTGGAATGGGATTAGTCTTTGTGCGAAACAACTTTTGCTAAAACCTTTTCAAGTTCCTCGTTGCATTTTTCCCAACGGAAATTTTCCAATATGTATTCCCGACCGTTTAATGCAAGTTTCTTTGCAAGAGATTCACCGTTTAATAGTTTTAAGATGCAGTCTGCATACTCTTGATCCTTATTTGCAATCAGAATTTCTTTATTATGTTCGGCTTGAAGGGCGTTATTGGCAAGCGGAGAACTGATTGAAGGAATTTCGCACGACATTGCTTCCAATAATTTGTTCTGTAAGCCTGTCCCGATCTGCATTGGAGCGATAAATACTTTGCTTTGCAGATACATCTGACGCATATCATCCACCTTTTCAACAATCAGATTCATTTTATTTGCCATCGCTTTGATTGCATTCGGCGGATTGACTCCTGCAATACAGAGAGTGGTTTGTGGACGCTGTTTTCGAACAAGCGGCATTATGCAACGAATGAGATAATCCGCCGCAGTGATATTTGGTTTGTAGCCCATATTGCCGCAAAACAAAACATCATATTTTTTCTCCTTTGTTTCAACCTCATCGACATACCTTTGAGAAACTCCGTTTGAAACAATTGCAACTTTGTTTTTAGCATTGGACGGTAACAATTGCCTATCTGCATCTGTGATTATCGTTTGAGCATCGAACAAATTCATAGCCTTCAACTCATATCTTCTAAGGCGTTTTGCCTCCATAAGAAAAAACGGTTTCAAAAAGGCATTGCTTTTTCCTGCTCTTCGTTCCATATTGGCAGAAAGCGTATCTTGAAAGTCTAAAACCTGAGGTAAAGCAACTCCTTCTGCATAAGGCATCGTTCTTACGAACTGATAATAACATACATCAGGTTTTACTTTTTGCAAAAAGGCGTTGTATTGTTGTTTGATTTTGTTTGATTTGTAAAATGCGGTCTGTAAAGGCAGTTGAGAAAAGAAAGTCAAAGACACATTCAAAAGCGAAGAAAACTTGTTTAACTTTCCGATTTCTATCTCTTTGCAAAATGGACGTAATTGCTCAATCCAATCGTTTTCGATTCTCTCATCACTCAAGCAAAACAAATACACCTCATGCCGTTTTGCCAACTGCACAATCTGATTGTAAGCTCGGAGTTTGTCACCTTTTATCAAGGGATACGGAAACCTTGAAAGAAAAACCGCAATCTTCATTTCAATAAATTCTTTCTTTGTTTTAATTTACTCAATTCAAGATTTGTTCATAGTATGAGCTAATCTCTTTGGCTATATTATTGATGTCGTATTTTGTAGCTATCAATTGAGAAGCCTGATAACCTATTTCGTTACAGAATTCAGGGTTTTCCAAACAATGTTTTACCGCAAGAGCAAATTCTTCAGGTGTATCGGCAATTATAATGTTCTTTCCGTTTTCGTACATCAAACCCTCGGCTGCAATGGTTGTTGCAATCACCGGCTTACCTATGCTCATTGCTTCTATGATTTTGATTCTGATTCCACTGCCTGAAAGAAGTGGCACAACCATTATTTGTTTGCTTGTCATAAAACGCACACTGTCATCAACCTCTCCAACAATATTGACATCTTTCATATCGTTTTCAAGTAACCAATCCGGCATATTGCGACCTGCAAAATAGGCTTTGACATTTGGACTTGCAGACTTGACCGCTTTCCAGCAAGATTCTAAGAACCATTTTATGCCTTGCTCATTCGGAAACCAATTCATACTGCCGATATGAAAGATACTGTTTTCTTCTTCTAACACATCGGGTATAAATTCGGGCGTTTCGATTCCAACGGCAACAGCTTTGCATAATTTGCGATAGCCATTCTCTATAAAGTAATTTGCATCCACATCGGTAACAGGAAAGATTGCATCGTATTGATTGATGTTTTCTTTTTCGTAATACTCCAAAGTGAGTGCCAAGTGTTTGAGATAATACCTTTTGAGAGGATTTTTGGTTGCTTTGTATGTTCGTTTCCAAATCATATTTTCAACATTCGGAGAACGTAAAACAACCTTTGCCTTGCTTAACTTGCGAACCAAAGGAACGTATGGCGTAAGGAAGAGACTTTCCATTTGAACTATGTCGAATTCTTCCTTTCTCAGAATTTCCGCAAGTTTGTTTTTCATCTGTTGATTGATGAATCGCTTAACGTGATAGCTTTCTCCGGTAAGCCAAGCTGTAAGTGCAGGTAATGGTTTTATGTCCAAATCGACAAAAACAGTCTCAAAATCCGTTTCATCTTTGTATTCCTGTGGCAGATTCTCAATTTTGCAGGGGTGTTTTTTAGAATGAAACGAAAGGACTTTTACTTTATGCCCCATGTTGAGCAAGCCTCTTGTCATAGAGTGCATTCCCATCGCACCACCATCTGTTGCAGGAAACGGAGGTTTATAACAAATTTGAAGTATCTTCATTTTCTTTCTTTGATTTCTTGATTTTGAAAAAATTAAACAACTTTCCGAATGCTTTGGTCCAACTTTCAGGATTAAACAAAGTTGAATCGGATGTTGCTTTCATAGTAAGGACAATGCCGAGTGGCAAAAAGATGAGTGAGGACAGCCACATGCCGAGCCAAACAGGTATTGTACCCTCAATAGCCGCATTTTCGCCAACCTGACCTACTATATGATAGATAATGAAAGCAAGAGTTGAAACCACCACAGGCATACCTAATCCGCCCTTTCTTATAATCGCTCCAAGCGGTGCTCCGATAAAGAACAATATAAGGCAGGCTGCAGAGAGCGTAAACTTGCGATGAAATTCTATTTTGTGTCTTCTGATATATTCATCGTCTGCTTTGATTTTTGCATTGTAAATTTCCAATTCTTGAGAGTAGAAATTACGCTTTGCTTCCGAAAATGCACCGAGTTTTTTCATTTCTTTGTCGCTTACTCGTCCGTTTTTGTCGCACTGCATATTTATGTTCTTGTCTCTAAACTCGGGTTCATTGTTCATTCTTCCAAACAATGCCTCTCCAACATGAGCTTTGTAAGTCGCATCTGCAACAAGCAAAGTATCCAAAGCAGATTTCAACTCCATTACATTCAATGTCTTGTAATGCCCATCGTATCTGTCTTCATTCGTTTTTTGATAAGCAAAGTTCGATATATCGAATCGGATGATTTGTTTCTTGTAATTCATCCTTATCAGTTGCCTTGATTCTTTTCCCTCTTCACTCAAATCTTCATCAAAGGTGTATCCGTCAAGCAGAACAAAGATCAGCGTATTTCCATCTTTGCTTGTATACATCTGTCCGCTGTCTGCTATGTTCACATTGTTGTTTCCCAAATCTTTGCTGTGATCATAGATGATTATGTCTTTCAGATAACGCCCGCTTTCGTCTTTTTCGCCGATTTTAATCGTATAGTTGTCGATTTCGGAATAAAATTGACCGGGTTTTATGTTCAAAGCAGGTTTTTTTGTTTTGATTTCGTAAGAGATAAGTCTGAGATTGTTTGTCGCAGAAGGAATTACGTTGTTCGAAAACACGAATGCCAAAACGCAAAAACAAAGTGATAGGACGATAAGCGGGCGAAGAATTCTCCACAAAGAAAGTCCCGAAGACTTCATTGCAACCAATTCGTATTTTTCTCCGAGGTTTCCCATCGTCATAATTGAAGCCAAGAGAATCGAAAGCGGTAATGCCATCGGTACAAGCGTGGCACAAGCGTATGTAATCATTTCAAAAATCACCGAAGCCTCCAATCCCTTGCCCACAAGTTGCTCTATTTTCTTCCAAAGAAACTGTAGCAAAAGCACAAAGACCGCAATGGAGAATGTAAGCACCATAGGGCCGAGATAAGACTTCAAAAGATATTTGTCTAACTTTTTCACAGACTTCTGTATTAAATGTGCAAAGATACGAAAATAAATCCGAATCGACCGAAGGCTTAAAAGCTGGAAACAAAACAAAGAAACAATTTACTGAAATCAAGATTCATTTTAGCGAAATCAAGAAAGAAAAAATCGAAACTTGAAAAGAAAAAAAGGAGTTCTGCTATCAGCAAAACTCCTTTTCGATGTAGCGGGAACGAGAGTTGAACTCGTGACCTCCGGGTTATGAATCCGACGCTCTAACCAACTGAGCTATCCCGCCAAATGAGGTTGCAAAATTACAACCTTTTTTTGTTTCAACCAAAAATAAAGATGTTTTTTTTGCTTTTTCAAGTAATATTTTTCTTAAGTTGTTGATTTATAGTTCTGATTTAAGATATGTGCCAATGCTGTTTTTATTCGATTGAGCCAATTGTTCAGGCGTTCCGCTCTCTGCAATCATTCCTCCTGCCTTTCCTCCTTTGCTTCCCATATCTATTATATAATCGGCAACCTTTATCACATCGAGATTATGTTCTATGATGATCATGCTGTTGCCTTTGTCGATGAGTTTTTGCAGAACTTCCAATAAAATTCTTATGTCTTCGAAATGCAATCCCGTTGTCGGTTCATCCAATATGTAAAGCGTGTTTCCAGTATCTTTCTTGCTGAGTTCGGCAGCGAGTTTTATTCTTTGGCATTCTCCGCCTGAAAGAGTTGTAGATGGTTGTCCGAGAGTTAGGTAACCCAGACCTACTTCGGTAACAACAGATAGCTGTCTCTTTATCTTGGGATAGTTCTCGAAGAAAATCAAAGCGTCAGAGAAACTCATATTCAGCACATCGTTTATGCTCTTTCCTTTATATCTTACTTCCAATGTTTCTCTGTTGTATCTCTTTCCTCCACATTCGGGACAGGTTACATAAACTTCGGGAAGGAAATTCATTTCTATCGTTTTTATTCCTGCTCCCTGACATTCTTCACAGCGACCGCCTTTGACGTTAAAGGAAAATCTTCCCGCAGGATAATTTCTTATTTTTGCCGTTGGCAGACTTGCATAAAGCTTTCTTATTTCGTCAAAAACGCCTATGAAGGTTGCAGGATTGCTTCTTGGAGTTTTCCCTATCGGAGCTTGATCTATTTCGATTACTTTGTCGATGTTTTCGATTCCTTCTATGCTTTCGTAGGGCAGAATGGCTTTTTCGCTTCGGTGAAGCAGGTTGCTGAGGATCGGATGCAAAGTGTCGTTTATCAAAGAAGACTTTCCGCTACCCGAAACTCCCGTAACGCAAACGAGCATTCCTAATGGAATATCCAGATTTACGTTTTTGAGGTTGTTTCCGCAAGCTCCATTCAGATGAATGTGTTTGCCGTTGCCTTCTCTTCTTGTTGTCGGAGTCGGAATATTTTTTTCGCCTTTCAGATATTGGCAAGTAATCGAGTTTTGTTTTAATATATCTTTCGGACTTCCGATAGCGGTAAGCTGTCCTCCGTTTATACCTGCTCCGGGACCTATATCGATAATATAATCCGAAGCAAGCATCATGTCTTTATCATGTTCTACAACAATGACTGTATTTCCTAAATCTCTCAAACGCTTGAGCGATTCAATCAACCTTATATTGTCAGTCTGGTGTAAGCCGATGCTTGGCTCGTCTAAAATATACATTACATTGACTAACTTACTTCCGATTTGCGTTGCAAGACGTATTCGTTGGCTTTCCCCACCTGATAGACTGCGTGTGCTTCTGTTCAAACTTAAATAGCCTAAGCCGACATCCAAAAGAAAGTTTATCTTGGTGTTTATTTCTCTTAAAATTTCCGAACCAATCTCTTTTTCTCTCGGATTCAAAGTGTCTTCAATTCGGATGCACCATTGAGATAATTCGGTCAAATCCATATTTGCCAAATCTGCAATGTTCTTGTCGCCGATTCTGAAATGGAGACTTTCTTCTTTAAGTCTGCGACCATTACAATGAGGACACGTTTTGTTGCTCATAAAACTTGCCGCCCATTTCTGTATGGAGGCGGGGACGGATTCTTCGTTGAATTGAGATGCAATGAAGTTTACAACCCCCTTAAAGTCATTTGGCATGGCAGAATCTTTGCATTCTCCATATAAAAGCACGTTTAAGGCTTGCTCTGTGTAGTCTTCAAAAGCTGTATCCAAAGAAAAATCATATGAAATACCGATTTGAGATATTTGTTTTACGAACCAGCTGTTCATATTCGGCTTTCCGATCGGTATTAAACCACCACTGGCGATACTTTTCTTTCTATCGGGAATTATTTTGTCGATTTCAACTTGTGTAACCTCACCTAAACCATTGCAAAACGGGCAAGCACCATAAGGAGAGTTAAAAGAAAAAGTGTTCGGTTCTGGTTCAGGATAAGAGATTCCTGTTGTCGGACACATCAAAAGTCGTGAGAAATGTCTTATCTTTTCGTTTTCGTCGATTATCATCAAACTGTTTTTGCCGTGTTTGAAGGCTGTCTCGATTGATTTTTTGAGTCGTTCTTGTTTTCCGTCGGAAGATATTTTCAGTTTATCGATTACAATTTCTATATCGTGAACCTTGTAGCGGTCAACCCTGAGTCCGCTGACCAAATTCTCGATTTTCCCGTCTATTCTGACTTTTAAGAAACCTTTTTTGGAGATAGATTCGAACAATTCTCTGTAATGTCCTTTCCGTCCTTTGACAACGGGTGCCAAAATGATTATCGAACTGTCGTTGTAGCTTGATTCTATTTCTTGAATTATTTGTTTCTCGGAATATTTTACCATTTTCTCACCTGTATTTATCGAATACGCTTGAGAGATTCTGGCAAATAGCAATCTTAATAGGTCATATATTTCGGTTGTTGTACCGACTGTCGAGCGTGGATTTTTGTTTGTCGTTTTTTGTTCAATGGAAATAACGGGAGAAAGCCCAGTTATTTTATCTACATCAGGACGCCCGATATTTCCGATAAAATTTCTGATATACGAAGAAAAGGTTTCCAAATATCGTCTCTGCCCTTCGGCATAGATTGTGTCAAAAGCAAGAGAACTCTTCCCGCTTCCGCTCAGTCCAGTTATCGTAATAAGGCTGTTTCTTGGAACAGATAACGATATGTTTTGCAAGTTGTGTGTTCTCGCACCAAGTATTTCAAGTTTATCATTAAGCATAAAATATACCCTTCATTATTTCTTTGCAATAATACGATAATTTGCTCTTTTGACAATCCATTTCAAGTAAAAAAATAATCAAATGGACAATTTTTGTTACCTAATTGCTGTTTTTATAGTAAATTTGCGCTTTGAAATTAAGTAAATAACATAAACAAAAGTAAAAAAGACTACTATGAATAGAAGATTGATTGCAGTCGGATTGGTGTTGGCAACGGTTCTTACTGCGTGTAACGGAAATCTTTCAAAGGAAAGAGAAAAACAATTGCAAGATTCATTTGCGGCGGTTATGTCGAATAAAGATGCAGAATTGGAAACCCTTTTCCAACAACTTAATGAGATAGATGCAAATCTTGGAGAAATTGCCAAGACTTATACAGATGTTGCACAGGCTGCAAATAATACCGGAGAGGTAAGCAAAGATGCTGCTTCAAGTATAAAAAACAAGATAACAACCATAAACGATATTCTTGCGGCAGACAGAGAAAAACTTGCAAATCTAAGTGCGAGAGTAGGTAAACTTCAAAAGCAAAACAAGCAACTTCAAACCTTTGTCAGCAATTTGGAACAGAGAATAGCAGAACAAGAAGAGCAAATACAATCACTCACAGCCGAGTTGCAAAAGAAAAATGTCGAGATAGACAATCTTACAAAGAATGTTAAGAATTTGGAAGACAATGCAAAGAAAAAAGATCAGAAAATAATGCAGATTGAAGACGAAAAACACACTGCTTATTTTGCGATAGGAACTAAAAAAGAACTTAGAATG
The DNA here is from genome assembly GCA_045590015.1 of Candidatus Onthomorpha sp. Classification (GTDB taxonomy): domain Bacteria; phylum Bacteroidota; class Bacteroidia; order Bacteroidales; family P3; genus Onthomorpha. The sequence continues at coordinate 149,852 of JAZNQE010000024.1, forward strand.
AAGAACCTTGTCGATAAAAGAGGAGGCTTTATTGGTTTAGGAAAAGCAATAGTTCCTGCTGATAATACTGATTTTGCTGCATTGACTAAAATAGATACAAGAAACACTCAAGAAATACCATTGACAGGAAAAAGAATCAAAATCGTAACTACTCATCCCGATACTTCTTATTCATTGGAAGGAGATCCAAAACGTCCAACTTCGATAAGAATAACAAATCCTGATTTGTTCTGGAAGGCAAGTAAATGCTTAGTTATAATGGTTGATTAGGTCAAAGCGTAAAAACAGAATAACAAAACAAGGAAATCGTTTTACAAAAAATGGTTTCCTTGTTTTATTTTTTTGTTTGCGTCCGCAAAGGTCGAAAGACAAAAAATACAATAAAAAATAAAGGTTCGCAAAACAAAGATTCGTTCAAGCGAAATCAAGAAACAATTTTCTGATTCTTTGTTTTAATCTTCTGAAATCAAGATTTGGTAAATTCTTTCCTCGAATTGTTTCTTGCTTTCAAAATTGGGCGTGAAACATTCTTAAATTGAGGTTTTTTTTGTTTTTTTATCGGCGTTTTGAAAGAACGAAAAAGTTAATGATTTTATGCCTTTTTCACATTGTTGTTTAATTTGTTTTGTGTATAGTTTGAGAATAATTCGTTTAATTCAAATAAAAATAGTACCTTTGCAAGGTAAAAATTATATCTTATGGCAAATAGTCAAATAGTTACAGTAGAAACTGCAAAAGAATTGGGATTGCTACCCGAAGAATTTGAAAAGATAAAGGAATATCTTGGAGGCAGAGTGCCGAATTATACAGAGTTAAGTATATATTCTGTAATGTGGAGCGAGCATGCTTCTTACAAGAATTCGATTAAATATTTGAAAACATTACCTCGCGAAGGTAAACAATTGTTGGTAAAACCCGGAGAAGAGAATGCCGGAATGGTTGATGTAGGAGGCGGATTGGCTTGCGTGTTCAAAATAGAATCGCATAACCATCCTTGTGCCGTTGAACCGTTTCAAGGAGCTGCAACAGGAGTTGGTGGAATCAACAGAGATATTTTTACAATGGGAGCAAGACCTGTTGCACAATTAAATTCATTACGCTTTGGCGATATAAACAATCCTCATACCCAATGGCTGGTTAAAGGAGTTACCAAAGGTATATCTCATTATGGTAATGCGTTTGGTGTTCCTGTTTTGGGTGGAGAAGTATTCTTTAACGATTGTTTTGAGCATAATCCGTTGGTTAATGCGATGAGCGTAGGGGTTATGAAGAAAGAGGATTTGATAAAAGCTTTGGCAAAAGGCAAAGGAAATCCTGTTTACATAGTTGGCTCAGCTACAGGAAAGGATGGCATACATGGAGCAACCTTTGCTTCGGCAGATGTTACCGAAAACTCAGCTGACGACATTCCTTCAATACAAGTCGGCGACCCATTCCAAGAAAAATTGTTGCTTGAGGCTACTTTGGAATTAGGAAAGAGCGGTGCAATAGTCGGAATGCAGGATATGGGAGCTGCAGGTATCATTTGCTCAACATCAGAGATGAGTGAAAAAGGAAATTCCGGTATGATAATCGACTTGGATAAAGTTCCGCTACGTCAAAGCAATATGGAACCATGGGAGATACTTCTTTCCGAGAGTCAGGAACGTATGTTGGTTTGCGTAAAACAAGGACAGGAAGAAGTCGTAGAGAAGATTTTTGCTAAGTGGGATTTGAATTGCTCCAAGATAGGTGAAGTTATAGATGAGGATATGTTGTATTTCCGTTGGCATGGTGAAGTTATAGCCCAAGTTCCTGCTGCATCCTTGGTATTGGGTGGCGGAGCTCCTGTTTATGATCGTGCATACAAAGAACCAGCGTACTATAAGGAAGCTCAAGCATTCTCAAAAGATAAAGTCGTTGAGCCAGATATACAAGAGGCAAAGAAGATTGCGGCATTTTTGGCGGCGGCTCCGAATATCGCATCAAAGAGATGGGTTTACGAACAATACGATTCAATGGTTGGAACAAGAAATATGACAACCAACAGACCGTCTGATGCAGGTGTTGCCAACTTAAAGGGAACAGAAAATGCAATTGCTATGACTTGTGATTGCAATTCGAGATATGTTTACTCCGATCCTTGCATTGGAACACAGATTGCTGTCTCTGAGGCTGCAAGAAATATTGTTTGTGCCGGAGGTGATCCGTTGGCAATAACAAACTGCTTGAATTTTGGTAATCCTTATAACGAGGAAACTTATTGGCAATTTGTCAAAGCGATAGAAGGTATGGGCATAGCTTGTAGAAAATTCAATACTCCGGTAACAGGAGGAAACGTAAGCTTCTATAACCAAGCTTCGATGAATGGAAAAGTTGAGGCAGTCTTCCCTTCGCCTGTCATAGGTATGATAGGAACAATTGAAAAAGATAAACAAATGACCTTAGACTTCAAGAGAAGCGGAGCGACCGTTTATTTGTTAGGAGACATTGTTGATGACATCGCTTGTTCTGAGTATTTGTATTCTTACAGAGGCATAAAACTATCATCGGTTCCTCATTTCGACATCGATAAAGAGGCGAATATGCAAAAGGCTTTGAGCGATTTGATTAACCAAGGTTTGATTGAGTCGGCTCATGATGTGAGTGAGGGTGGTGTGTTCATTGCTATGTTGGAATCGGCTATGTGTAGAAATTATGGATTTGACCTTTACACAAGCGGAGAAGTTCGTTTAGACTCTTTCTTGTTCGGAGAAAGCCAAGGTAGAGTAGTGGTTACGGTTAAAGAAGGCAAGGATGATGATTTCATTGATTTGCTTAGACTTTCCGGAGTTGCATGTTGTGCAATAGGAAGTGTGAGAGAAGATGGTGAAATCTTTGTCGATGAAGAGTCGTTCGGAAAAGTGTCTTCTTATAAGTCAGTGTATGACAATACAATAGGAGATGTTTTGAATAACTAAAAGAACATCGTTATTAAAACAAAGAAACAAAAAAATAAAATCAAGAAATAAAAAAATAAATCAAAGAACTGATTTTGCGAAACAAAGAATCGTAAAATCAGTTCTGCGGTGAAGAAACGGTTAAACAAAAAACAGAAAAAATAATGAAGAGAATATTTTTGTCAGCCTTGTTTTTAGGACTTTCTTTCGGCGTTTTCGCTCAATCGGAAGGCGGAATAACTCCCGAAATGATGCAAAAAATAAAGCAATCATACAAATCGACACCTGAAGATAAGGCTTTGAGAAATGCTGTTGCAAATGGTAAGATTCAATCTTTGGCATTGAATCTTGAGAATCTTGGTAAATATGATACGCATTTTTCACACAGAGTAAACAGTCGTGGAATCACCGATCAGAAATCGTCTGGTCGTTGTTGGATGTTTACAGGCTTCAATGTGATGAGAAGTGAAATGATTGCAAAATACAATCTTGGTGCATTTGAATTCAGTCAGAATTATTTGTTCTTTTATGACCAATTGGAGAAAAGCAATCTCTTCTTGTCCTTAATAATAAAGCACATAGACGAACCATTAGAGAGTAAACACAATGAATGGTTGATGAAAAATGTTCTTTCGGATGGTGGACAGTTTACAGGAGTTTCCGATTTGGTTACAAAATACGGTTTAGTGCCTTCAACAGTTCAACCTGAGACTTACAACTCCAACAATACAAGAAAAATAGATGAGTTGATAATATTAAAGTTGAAAGAATACGCTTTGGAACTTAGAGCGATGAAGGCCGACAAAAAAGCTAAGAAAGACAAGTTGGAAGCAAGAAAAGTTGAAATGCTTTCTCAAGTTTACAGAATGTTGGTATTGGCTTACGGAGAACCTGTTCAGGAATTCACATATACTTTGAGAGATGTCAATGGTAAGGAAATTTCTACAGAGACTTACACCCCTAAATCTTTCTATGAAAAATATGTAGGCAAAGATTTGAAAAACTCTTATGTGATGTTGATGAACGATCCTTCGAGAGAATTTTTCAAAGTCTATGAAATAGAAAACGACCGTCATGTTATGGACGGAGCGAATTGGAAATATATCAATCTACCTATTGAAGATATTAAAAAGATTGCAATAGAATCAATCAAAGACTCAACAATGATGTATTTCTCTTGCGATGTTGGTAAATTTTTGTACTCAGATAAAGGTCTGTTAGACGTAAACAATTATGACTATGGCTCATTGATGGGAACAACATTTGGAATGGACAAAAAGCAACGCATACAGACATTCGCAAGTGGTTCATCTCATGCGATGACTCTTTGTGCTGTCGATTTGGATAAAGATGGCAATCCTAAGAAATGGTTAGTTGAGAACAGTTGGGGGGCATCCAATGGTTGGCAAGGCCATTTGATTATGACCGATGAATGGTTTGAAGAATATATGTTCAGAGTTGTGGTTGACAAAAAGTACGTTCCAGCAAATATATTAAAGTATTTGGAACAGAAAGCTATTATGTTGCCACCTTGGGATCCTATGTTCAGCGAAGATGTTGATTAAATATTTTCACCAAAATGAGAATGAGTAAATTCGTATCGATTTTATTGTTCTTGCTTTTTGCATCTGTTGCTTACGCTCAGCAACCTGATACTTTGTCTTATTCATACGATCAAGAATATTACGAAGAAGAAGGAGAGGAAACTTATGAGTACGAGCCGTCTGACGAAGAGAAAATAGTGCAAGACGAATCTGATGAAGCGAGAGAAAGAGTGCTTTTTATCGAAGACTTGTATGACTATGCTCTTTATTTGTTGGATGCGGACAGTTTGGTAAATCGTTATGCCAAATATGAGAATCAAGATGCGATAATCGAGTTTGTGAGCAATCCTTCCGAATTAGAAGGACTTGAACGCAAGTTTGAGGTTGTTGATATGCAAAGTGAAGAACCGTTCTTCTTTTGTAAAGAATATTTATTCAATGATAACCAAGCTTGGGATTTTATTTACGAAAGACTTTACGACAAAAACGGAAAGTTGATTCTTTTCGTAAGACAATATAATACATATAACTCAGGTTGTGCCGAAGTTGCCTTTGAACGTTCCGAATATTATTGGAGCGAATCCGGCGAATTGATACGCAAAACTTATGAGATATATGACTCTCACAATACTTCGCTTGATATACAAGAGTGTTGGATGGAGCGAGAAGTGTATGATAAAATCATGGATAAGGAATCCTTTTTGTTAGCTCACCCATTTCCAACGACAAATGATGAAACAATAGAGGAGCAAGCGAAAGAATAATAGTAGAAAGTATGAATCTGATTATCGATAGGGGGAATACGTTGTACAAGACGGCTGTTTTTGATGGCAGTGATTTGAAGGCGGTTGAAGCATTCAAAGAATTGAGCGTATCGGATCTTGAAAAGATTTTTTCAAAACAAAGAATCAGTAAAACGATTCTTTGTTCTGTTGGAGGGAAATTTGAAGAGGATTTGATACAATACCTTAAAGCCAATACGGACTGCTATTCGATGGATGATGATTTGACTCTTCCGATGAGTTTGGCTTACAAAACGCCTGACACGTTGGGAAAAGATAGGATTGCATCTGTTGTTGGGGCGTTGTCTTGTGCAAAAGGTCGTTCTGTTATAGTTATTGATGCTGGCAGTTGTTTGTGTGTTGATTATGCAGACGGCAATTCTGTCTATCGAGGTGGTAGTATATCTCCGGGAATAGGTATGAAATATAAGGCCTTACATACTTTTACGGCTAACTTGCCGTTATTAGATTTGGACGAAACAAAGTTTGTTTTTTGTGGCTCTCGGACTGACGAATGTATTCATTCAGGTGTGATAAACGGGACACTGTTTGAAATAAACGGATTTATCGAAAAATACACCGAAAACGACGAAACAGTTGAAGTGTTTTTGACCGGAGGGTATGCAGACTTTATTGCAGGCAGATTAAATAGAGAAGTAATTGTTGATAAGCATATAGTATTGAGAGGATTAAACGTAATATTGGATATAAATGCGAACTAAAAATATTTTAAGTTTTATTTTGTCGGTGTTGTTTATGGCAACAACGTCTTTGGTTTCGGCACAGAATACATTAAGTTCTCCTTATACAAAATACGGAGTGGGGGAAGTCGGTCTTTATTCAAATGCGGTTACGTCGGCAATGGGTGGTGTCGGGTACTCTCTTCAAAGAAATAACATGGTAAACCATAAGAATCCGGCATCTTACGCAGCTGTCGATACGATGTCGTTGATTTTTGACATAGGTTTTTATACTAATTATACCATATTGAGTTCGGAATCGGCTAAAACCACCGGCAATACAGGAGGTATTTCTCACATTTTATTCGCATTTCCTGTGCATAAAACGCTTAAAGTAGCCGGAGGACTCTTGCCTGTTTCCGTCATAGATTTTACAGCATCGGAGACATTTAACACAGATACAGTGAACATAGGTCATTATAAGACGTCTTACAAAGGTGATGGCGGTATCAACAAAGTCTTTTTGGGATTGGCGTACAGCCCTACCGAATCAGCCGGAACTTTGGATAATTTGTCCATAGGCTTAAACGCTTCGTATCTTTTCGGAAATTATTACCGCAGTAAGTCATTATCTTTCCCGGATTCAGTCTCTTTCTTGTCTTCTCGCATAGAAGAGAATTATAAAATCTCGGCATTTACACTCGATTTCGGATTGCAATATTTCCAACCTATGAAAAACGGAGATTTGTTTGGAATCGGTTTGACTTATGCCTTGCCGAGTGTATTGCCTACAAAAAATGAATACAGACATTACACTTATACAGAATCAGCAAGTTTGGAAACAATCAGAGATTCCGTGCAATCGCGTAATAGCGAAGGGGATATGAAATTGCCGCAAACGGCAGGATTCGGCTTATCTTATGAACGTCCGCAGAAGTTCTTTGCTGCACTCGATTTGACTTATGCTCAGTGGAGTAGATTTGAAGTTCAAGGAGTTTCTTATCCGGATGTGATGAAAGATGATTGGACCATAAACGCCGGATTCGAGTATAAACCGGACGCATACGGCTCTTACTTCGAGAAAGTCAGCTATAGATTCGGACTGAATTATTCAACCGGAATGTTGAATCTGAGAAACGAACAATTATCTCGTTACGGAGTGTCATTGGGATTTGGTTTGCCGATAAAGAAACAGGGTACACAAATCAATCTTTTCGTGGAATACGGCAAACAAGGCACAAGAGAACAGAACCTAATCAGAGAAGATTATTTCAAAGTAGGAATTTCAGTTTCTGCAAAGGACGTTTGGTTCTTCAAAAGGAAATATCAATAGTTTGAAAATAAATAACAATAATCAAAAATAGAGGTAAAGAAAAATGAGAAAAACAATCTTTTCATTAGCTGCATTTGCGGTTATTTTGGGAGTTGGAGAGGTGAATGCACAACGCTTTGGGCAAACACCGGAAGATAGTTCTGCTTGTATAATGAACAATTCCCTATATCAGGAATTTTACAAGCAAAAGAATTATAAGGACGCTTACGAACCATGGACTCAGGTTGTGAAGCATTGTCCGAAGTATCACATCAACACATTCATCAGAGGCGGTAACATCTTGAAGAATATGATTGCTACTGCTGCAAACCCTGCAGATAGAAATAAGTATATAGATGAGTATATCGCCCTTCAAGACATCAGATCGGCTGCTTTCGGCGAAGAATATAACAACATAGCAACCAAAGCTAAGATTTTGACCGAGTATCGTCCTGATCAAAAAGAGCAAATCTATAATTTATACAAAGAAGCCGCTACAAAAGGTGGTGCAAACTTGGATGGACAATATTGTCCTTTGTATGTAGAGGCTACAATTAACTACTTACACTCAATCAAAGCTAATTCGGAGCAAATGTCAATGTTGTTCGATGCTTACGATTATGCTTCAGAAACATTGGAAGCAGCAGTCAAACAAAGAAAAGCAGAATTGGCAAGTGTTCAAGCTGAAGGAAATGCAAAGAAAATCAAGAAAGCAGAAACTGAATACAACAATGCAGTGAGCTATTTGGCTCTTACTGAACAAATGATTGAACCTTTTGCTTCTTGCGATAAGATAATTCCGATTTATGAGCCAAAATTCAAAGCAAATCCTAATGATATCGAGTTGTTGAGAAAAATAACTACCAATTTGGATAGAAAGAATTGTACAAAATCTGACCTTTTCTTTGCGGCAACAGAAAACCTTCATAAGTTGGAACCAACACCTAAGTCTGCTTATATGATGGGAAAAATGTTGATTGACAAGGAAAATTATAAGGAAGCTGCAGTTTATTTGGAAGAAGCAGTGAAAACTTTTGAAGATAACGACTCAAAAGCAAAAGCATCTTATTTGTTGGCAACTGCATTGATGAATTCAGGTCAAATGTCAGCTGCAAGAACGGCTGCATATCAAGTTGCGGATTTCGATAAAACGTTGGAAGGAAAAGCAGTTTTGTTGGTGGCAAGTATGTATTTGAAAAGTTCTGTATCATGTGCTTCACACGAAGGCAAGATTCGTGGAGCTGCTTGGGTAGCTTACGATGAGGCAGCAAAAGCAAAGTCAATCGATCCGAGCATAGAGGCAGAAGCAAACAAGATAATGAGTTCAGCTCGTTCTCAATGGCCATCTAAAGAGGATATGTTCTTCAACTCAATCAATCCTGGCTCGGCATTCTCTGTAGGATGTTGGATAGGAAGAGGAACAACCGCAAGATCAAGATAATAAAGTGTTGTTGAAAAATATTAAAACATCGAAAAAGCAGGTGTACTTGCCGATTGCAAGTGCACTTGCTTTGTTTTTTTGTTTTGTTTCTTGTTCCGAAGATAATTCAAATCAAGTAAAGCCTGCGGATAAAAGCATTCCGAGTCAGACAATCGACGATGCTCATTTGTTTCGTAGTGTAAACGGAAGTGTGGATATTGAATTGAAAGCACCTCTTATCGAAATGTATTCGGGGGATAGTGCAAGAATGTGTTGTCCGAAGGGAATAGACGTTTTGTTTCTTGAACAGGATTTGACTCATAAGGCAAAGCTGACGGCAGATTATGCAGTCAATTATTCCAATTCCAACCTTTATTATGTCAGGAACAATGTCGTTATAATCGACTATAAGGAGCAGGATACTTTCTATTGCCAAGACCTTTACTGGGTTAAAGATTCTGCCTTGCTCAGAACCGATTTGCCTGTCAGACGTCAGTCATCTTCGGGAACGGACTTCGGAGACGGACTTCGGGCTACCGATTCGTTTGACAGCGTCAGAATCAAGAATCCTCACGGAAGCCAAATCGTGGAAGAGGATTAAAAAACGGCTGAATTTTTTCTTTGTTTCGTTTTTCCGAATCTTTGTTTTACTCGACTGAATCTTGAAAAGGGTATTTCTTTTCAAAGGTTTTATGCCCGGATTGAAAACCTCGGTGGGGAGTATGCAAAAGATCGGATCTTTTTGGGTAAAACATCCGATCTTTTAGTGTAAAACATCCGATCTTTTCAGTGGTTTGCACCGAAGTTTTCAAAATCGGATACGATTATTCGCAATTATTTGAGTTTGAATTTAAGTCCTACGTAGAATGTTCTCGGGTTTGTAGGTCCGTAAACGTAACCTGCATCTCTCGATATGCCTTTATCCAGGTCTTTTTGGAAACTATCGAAGATGTTATTGACGCCGCATCTGATTTGAAACAAGGTTCCCTGACCTGCCTCTATGTCATAGCTGATTGCTGCGTTGAGGTCGAAGAAGCGAGGCGTGATTTCCAAGCGGTCTTGTTCGATATAGCCGGCATAGTGTGCCACTCTCATCCTACCTGTGTAGATTCCGCTTAGGTTAATGTTCATATTGTCGATTGCAGTCAAGTCTATGCCAAGGTAGCCGTAGTCATCGGGACTCTTAAGTATAAAGTCGGTTCCTTCAACGCTTTCATCGTCTGACCAATATTCTGTTTGGTGATATTTGCTTGATTGAAGTGTATATCCCAAGGAAAGGGTGAAGATGTCTTTGTAGGCAGCTTTGGCTGTGATGCTTGCTCCTGCTATGGTGGCTCCTGATGCGTTGTATCTTTCTTGGTAAAGTGTTTGTGTCAAAGTGTCTGTTTCAAGTTCTCTTATGGCGAATACGTCGTTCAATATGGTGTAGAATCCTTCCAAAAGTATGTTTCCTTGCCAGTTGTCTCCGATTTGACAATAGTAGTCAGCCGATAGGGCAAAGCTGTTTGAGTATTCCGGTTTCAGATTGTCTGCAAGACGGGTTCTGAGGCTGAATCCGCCGACTTGGGTGACGTGAAAGTCTTCTTCGTATGCTTGTGGTGCTCTGTATCCGCTTGAATAGCTTGCTCTGACTTGAAGATTTGTTGTCGGCTTGTAAAGGAAGTTGATTCTTGGAACGAAGACCGGATTTTCCAAAAGGTTGTGTTTGTCAAGTCTTGCTCCGATCAGCACGTTGAAATGTTTACTTGTCCATTCCGATTGAAAGTACCCGCCGAATATGTTGGTACTTTGTTGTGTGCGAATGTCGTATGCGATTACTTTATCGTCTAATGCGTTGAGGTGATATTCAAGTCCGTAGGTTATTGCTGCCGGTGCGAAGAACAACTTTTCGATTAGATGGTTTGCCATGGCTCCTGCAAGGTATGTAAGATCGCTTGTAGTTCCGTAAGCGTTGGGATCTTGGTGTGAACCGTAGTATGAGTCGCGGTCGATTTGCTGTGCAGAGGTGTAAATGTTTACTCTGTGTTGACCATTGTTGGATACATAGTCGTAATTTGCAGTAATGGCATTGATAAGGTGGTCAGTCATTTCACAGATATCGCTGTTGTGCGGTTGTAAGTCGAACTTATTGCCTCCTCTTCTGTGCTCATTGGTTGTGTGATATTCTATGTTGATTTTGTTTTTCGAATTTATGTTGTAAAATAATTTTGTTCCGAATGAGTGATTATCCAATTCGCCGATTTCAGAGAAACCATCTTTATCTCTATCGTAAGGATTACGTTTGCGAACCGTTTGATAAAAAGATGCACCAAAGCGTCTGTCTTTGCTAAGTATTGCTCCGTTGGCATTGAAGTTTTGAGCGTATGTTCCATCTATTGATTGTATGTCTGTGCCTACTGAAAGAGATGGTGTGGAAGGCTCTTTTGTAATGATGTTGATTGTTCCGGCAATGGCATTTGCTCCAAATAAGGCAGAACCACCACCTTTCACCACTTCTACTCTTTCTACCATATTCACAGGTATTTGTTCTAAGCCATACACTCCGCTGAGTGCGCTCATTATTGGCTTGGAATCTATCAATAATTGTGTGTAAGGACCGTCAAGACCGTTGATTCTGACTTGTGGAAATCCGCAATTCTGACAGCTGTATTCAACTCTCACTCCGCTCTGAAAGCCTAAGGTTTGAACCAAGTCTTGTGCGTTGTTTTTCTCAAACTGTTTTTCTGTCAGGACACTTACTACTACCGGTGCTTCTTTTCGATCGGTTTCGTTGCGATTGGCAGATACCACTACTTCTCCAAGTTTCATAACATCAGGTGTTAGATGTATGTGAACGTGAGTTACTTTGTTCCTTGTTACTTCTAATTCATGTTTTACATTTTTGTATCCTATGCAACTTATAAGCAGGGTGTATTTTCCGGGTTTCAAACTACGGAAAAAGAAGTCTCCGTATTCGTCTGTGGTTGTTCCGAGATGTGTGTCTTCTATTGCGACTGATGCGTATGCAATGGCTTCATTGGTGCGTTTATCAAAGAGGTGTCCTTCGATACTCATAACATCGGCATGTTGGGCAAAACTTTGAAGGTTGCACACTCCCATTAGGATAAAACATATGCAGCTGATAATGTTTTGTCTTGTCATTTCTGTACTTTTTTTATTTTTTTTCTTTGTTTTGGGGTGCAAAGATATGTGATTTTTACTTATAGACAATGCACGAAAAGTTGATTTGTTAATAAAAAAGCCTGAAATCAAATCCGATTTCAGGCTTTTTGTTTTTGTGAATCAATAGATTATCTTAGTATCTCTCTGCTGTAACGATGTGCAGACGAGTACGCATCACATGTTTTGTGAGAACAAGATACCAAAATAAAACTCAATGCGGTCAAAGCCAACATTGCAACAAATAATTTTTTCATATCAGTCTGTCTTTTTTTCTTGTTAAACGTTAAAAGTTCGATTTTAGTCTTACAATCCTATAAAGAATCTTCTTTTTTCGGAGTTCTGACATAATGAGGCATAGATTCAGGCAACACAATCGACATTTCGACCAATCCGGCAAAGACTCCGTTTTCATACCATGGAGATTGATAAATCAGTTTCTTTAATCCCTCTTTTTCGATTGTGTAAGCGTTCGTCTTGCCTTCGCTCATCAATTGTTTGATGATTTGTTGTGCTCTTTCGGGATGGCAATCGAGCAGTTGCTTTCCTATCAATTCGCGTCCGCCTTCTTTGACGTAGGTGTTTGCACTGCGATCGTTCATATCCACAATCTTGCCATCTTTATCGCAAACGGTGATTGCAACAAAAGGAAGTTCGTTTGACCAGTTTTCCATATTATTATAATAGCATGAAAGTTTATAAAAAACCCACAGAGCGAAGAACGCAAACTGTGGGTATGATTATCAAAATAATAAAGCTTACTTGCAAGACAATGCAGCAAGAGCTATAGAATACATCTTAGTCTTTGTGCTGTCTCCTCTTGAAGAAAGAACGCAAGGAACTTTTGCTCCTACAACCATAGCAGCCAATTCAGCTTTCGCAAACTTAGTGCATGATTTGTAGAATACGTTTCCTGATTCGATGTTAGGCCATACCAAGCAGTCTGCATCACCTGCCACTTCACCTTTTAGTTTCTTTATTTCAGCAGATTCTTTATCTATCGCAACGTCCAAAGCCAACGGTCCGTCGATTATTGCTCCCTTGATTTGACCTCTGTTACCCATTGCAGCGATAAGGGCAGCGTCAACGCAAGAAGGAATACCCACGCTCATTTGTTCGGTAGGAGCAATCATAGCTACCTTAGGTGTTTCGATGCCTAAAGTTTTCGCTGTATTGATTACATATTGTGTTATCGCAGTTTTTTGTTTGAAGTCAGGAGCAGGAATAACCGCAACGTCAGAAGTAATCAACAATTTGTGATAAGTAGGAACTTCGAAAACGGTAACGTGAGAAAGTACAGGCTTTCCTCCCGGCATCAATCCCTTTTCCTTATTCAATATCGCTCTCATGTATTTGTCTGTAGAGCAAAGACCTTTCATCAAAATGTCTCCTTCACCTGCGTTGATCAATTCAACAGCCTTGTTAGCGGCAAGTTGTTCGTTTGCTTCTTGAACAAGAGTGAATTTGTTAACGTCTATGTTCTCTTTTTCGCAAACAGATTTGATTGTGTCGATGTCTCCTACCAATGTTGCATCAACGATTCCCAAATCCATAGCCATTGAAGCTGCTCCGATAGTGTGAGAATCGTTAGCGTAAGCAGCAACTAATCTTTTTTTACCTTTGGCTTTTACAGCCTCGATGATTTCATCTAATTTCTTAATCATTGCCAATCGTTTATTATTTAATTATTATTTTTTCCTTTTATAGGGATGTGCAAAGTTACAACAATAATTTGATTTTCATAAAACAAAGAAAGAGAAAAACGAAACGAAGATTCAGAAAATTCTTTCTTGATTTCAGAAAAATGATTCTTTGTTTCATTTCAGGGCGTTTTTGACTTGAAAATCTTTGATTTCGTTTAACGTTTATTTTGCTGTCTTTCCGCAAGTTGAAGAGAAGAGTGAGAAAAATCTTTCGTTTTTTTCGCATAATAGATGCACGATTCAAGGTTTTTGTTGTACTTTTGCAGTCGGGTAAGTCTTGTACGACCAGCTCCCTCTGAATCTCCCCAGGGCGGGAACGCAGCAAGGTAAGGAGGTTGTAGCGGTGCGATATAAGTAGCTTGCCCTTTTTTTTATGCAAACTTAACTTTAAGACATACAAACAAAGGCTGCAAAAATTCTTGCAGCCTTTAGTGTTTTTCAAAATAAGGTTTACCTTATTCCCGCTTTGTTCAGAGCCGCCTGATAGCGGTTTGCGTTAGCGTAATGCTCGTCGGGCGTGCGTGCAAAGTTGTGATAGCCCGAGAAATCTTCCTTTGCACAGAAGAAAATGAAGTCATGCTTTTGGTAATTCAAGACTGCACGAATCGAACTCTGCTCCGGAAGACATATAGGCGAAGGAGGAAGCCCCTTATACATATAAGTATTATACGGAGAGTCCGTTTGCAAATGCTTATACATCACCCTGCGAATCGTAAAGTCGCCCACAGCAAACTTAACCGTCGGATCAGCCTGCAACAACATATCTTTACGCAAACGATTCAAGTACACACCGGCAATAATCGGCTTCTCATCATTCTTATTCGTTTCTTCCTCGACTATAGACGCCAATACAATAACCTCATGCCTGCTCAGCCCCGTACGATTCAAGCCCTCGCTTTGAGCATTCCACCATTTGTCCGCCTCAGAGCTCAATCTCTCCAACAGCTTCTCCGCTCCGATGTTCCAATACACCTGATAAGTATCAGGAATCACGTTTTCAAACAAATCACTCGCATCCGTACGATTCTCAATCGCCGCAAGCAAATCCCTGTCGCTTATCATAAGTTGCGAAGACAGCTTTTTCGCAAACTCATCTTTCGTTCTCACTTTCCCGATCACAAGATTCACAGGCGTCTGCAAGCCTCTGACAAGTTTCTTCACAAGCTCCAACTGCGTCAAACCCGGTTCCAACTCATAAAAACCGCTGCGTACCTTTCCGTTATCGCCGAGCAACGACATGAAAACCCTATAAGGCAAACCGCTTTCGAGGACACCTTTCGCTTTAAGCTCATTTGTGATACTCTCAACCGAAGTATTAGGTTGCACATACAGCTTTACCGTTTCGCTATTCTTTACCTTCGCAGTGCAGAACCCCAACATCACGCTCGTAAAAGCAATCAGCAGAATCCCGAACGCCACCAATATAATCGCAATCTTCTTTCTATTCATTTTCATTCCTCAATATTTTTTGATACAACACCACATCCTTGAACTCCATTCCCCTTTGAATCCACTCTTTCAAACAAGCCGTCTGTTCGAAACCGCAAGCCGAAAAAAGCGAACGACTTTCACTGTTGTCCGAAGCAACGAAAGCATACAACTGATTCAGGTTGTAAATCCTCGAAACATAATCGCAAAGCAATGCGACAGCCTTTCGGGCATACCCTTTCCTGCGTTCCGATTCGCAGATGAAGATTCCCACAGCCGCTTTCGAGTCTCTGAAGTCGAAATCATAAAGATCCACGCAACCGAGAGTAACAATCATATCTTCCGAACAGGCATCCAACATCAGCCGCATTTGTTTCGCAACCTCCAAAGGCTCGTTTTGCGAGGTCAGAACGTAGTTCTCCAAAGCATATCTCGAAAACGGACGCATAGTATTCCCGCTTTCCCAAAGCGAAATCTCGTTCTCCCATTCGTAAAACAAGTCCGCATCCGACAAATCGACCGCTCGCAACTTCAATTCCATTGTTCTTTTTTTTGCAAAGATACGACAAAGCTCGCGAATTGCCTCCACGTATCTCGCATGTTTCTCCACGTATCTCGCGAATCTGCACGTATTTTTCTCTCGCAAAGACGCAAAGCCCGCAAAAGAAGCTCCACGAATCTCACGTATCGACACGGATTTTTGAAATTTGACAACGGACTACGGACAACAGACAACGGATTTTATAAACGAAGAAAGAAAAGATTCGTGTAAATTCGCGTGATACGTGGAAACTCTTTGCGATTTTGCGGACTTTGCGAGAGAATTCTTCTTTCAAACTTTTAAGTTTTCTTAACGCGAGAATTCGCGAATTTGTCGGCGAGTGAGCAATTGCCGTCAAGGACGCGATTTATCAGGAGTTGAGTAAAAGATTATGAATCAAGGGTTTAAGAAATTTTGTCCTGATTTTGGACATTTCAGACGGCGTTTCGGCGATTTCAAACGGCGTTTGAGAGATTTCAAACGGCGTTCAAAATTTTTCAAACGGCGTCTGAGAAAATTCAAACGGCGTTTGAATTTTCAAAAACCCGATTTCCGACCTCTCGAACGCCTTTTCGGTGTTTTCAAACGCCATTTCAGCCCAAAAACACGCGACTTAAAGAATGTTAAATTTAATGTTAAGATTCGTTAACGTCTCCGCGTATCTCGCGAATCTGCACGTATCTTTTTCTCGCAAAGATTCATGGGTTTCTCGCAAAGACGCAAAGTTCGCGAAAGAAGCTCCACGAATCTCTCGTATCGACACGTATCTTTATTTCATCTTTCAGGCAATCCGTTGTCTGTTGTCCGTAGTCCGTTGTCAAGTTAAAAAAGATTCGTGTAAATTCGCGTGATACGTGGAAACTCTTTGCGACTTTGCGACCTTTGCGAGAGAAAAAATACTCGTGATTCGCGTGATACGTGGAAAAGGAAAGAGATTTCTTTGTCGGTATATAATTTTTTCCTAACTTTGCAGAAATAATCCAAAACAAGATGTCTGAAGAGCAAAACAATAATAAAGAAGAGCAAAAGATAAAGAGAGGAAAAAATTTCGATGTTTTCATTTCCTATCGCCGCAGTGACGGAACGGATAAAGCCAAACAATTGGACTTAGCCTTCAGTATAGATGACTGCCGTACCTTTTTCGATTTCAAAAGCCTTGGAACGGGAGCGTTTGACAAGAGATTGGAGAACGCAGTCTTGGACGCACCGATTTTTATCATGGTTTGGACACCCGATTACTTCAAGCGATGCGTCAAAGGTGGCGAAACAGCGGATGGAAAGACCGTTTTAGAACCCGACGAAGACGATTGGGTACGCAAAGAGATAGAGTTGGCACTCAAACACAACAAGAAGATAATCCCGATCAACTTTAACCATGTATTGGACAAAGTTCCGGATTATTTGGACGATGAATTCAGAAACAAAATCAGTCCTCACAACTACGTAAACCTCTATGGGGACAACACATTCGACGCAACGGTAAAACATATCTTCGACAAAGAAATCCGCCCCTTTATCGGAGCGACGCCAAAGCCCGAAAACAAAGTCAAAGTCAGGGTTAAAGCCGATGCGGACTGCGAACTGATAGACAACGACGAAGTCATAGCAACCATACAGCAGGGAAAAACCGCACAACTCTTCTTCGAGAGAGGAGAATATGAGCTTATCGCACGCTCGACCGCTTTTCCGAAGATATATGAAGTGATTGAAAAAAATTTCGACGATGTTTCGTTCAACTATCTCGTTAGTATAAAACTTGCAAAAAGAGTTTTAGAGTACAGAGACACTCTTTCTTTGGGTCTAACGAGAAGTTTTATGGCTACCGTAATGTCCACAGAATGCACCGAACAAAGACTAAGTGAAGAAGAACAAATAGACAAATCCAAGCAAAACAGACTTCCGGAAATTTATTCGATAGAAATAGGAAACGTAACTTACGATGGTGATGTTATAACAGACTACGGAGATAATATATACTCATCCGAGACTATGTACCTTGCTGCTCAGATTAATTGTAAGTCGTATGAAGACCGTGAATACAAGTTTGACGTTAAGTGGATAAACCCTGACGGAAGTATAAGAATGGGTGATTCTTCTCCTACGGGATATACATGCTCCGAATCTTACAATCTATCTTACGGAGAAAGAACCGAAGAAATTGCTGGCTGGGGTGGCAAAACAAAAGGCTGGTGGGAAGCAGGTGATTACGCCATTGAGATTTGGTGCGAGGGCACTTTGCTGAAACGAAAAGAGTTTAGGATTTATTAAATCGAGCTTTGAGAATTTCGGAAGCGGTTTTTATGGATAGAAAACGCTTTTGGGACGGGGCGAAAGTAAGTTTGAAAACATTGAAAGTAAAATTAAATATTAAGAAACGATGAAAAAGATTTCACTGATCTTGGCAGGGATTTTGTTTTCCTGCTCTTTGCAAGCGGTAAACGACGAAAGCAATAACGGAAA
>JAZNQE010000025.1:0-137476 GCA_045590015.1 Candidatus Onthomorpha sp.
AAGGTAGGTTGCATACGCGTTACGCACCCGTCCGCCGGTCGCCGACAAAAGTATTGCTACTCTCTCGATGCCCCTCGACTTGCATGTGTTAAGCCTGCCGCTAGCGTTCATCCTGAGCCAGGATCAAACTCTTCATTGTATAATATCTTCCGATATCTTGTTCTTTTTATTATCTCTTTTAATTGACGTCTATCCTTACTCCGGTCGATAAACTTTAACGTTTATCTCCGCTACCTCGGTTCATTATTTTCAAAGATCAATTTCCCTTCACAACTCCCCTCCGTCTCTCACCTCTTTTCCTCGTCGTTTGGGATTGCAAAAGTAATACCTTTTTCTAAACCTACCAAATGTTTTTACGTTTTTTTAATACTACCTCTCTTAACTCGCTGTTTTTCACTATGAAAAATTTTAACGATTTCTTTTCTCTTTCGCTATTTTTACGGCTTCTCTCTCTCTTTTTATGTGTTTATTGGGCGGTTTCGGGAGTTTCGTAATGTTGTTTCTGCTATATTTTGCTCTATTTTGAAAGCTTGAGTGGTCTATTGCGGGTGGTCGAAATGATGTTTCTTGGGTCCTGAATGCTAAAACAATGATTAGAAATAATGATTCTTTGTTTCAGAAATTTGTTTCTTGATTTCGCTCGAATGATTCTTGATTTGATTTCTGCTCTACTCTGAAAAGATAATACAAAGCGAGCGTTCGACTTGGTGTTTACCTCGTTCGAACGCTCGCTTTCTTATTCCTTATATATTATATATAGGATGCGTGTGTTATTCCACTACTATTTTTTGAGATTTCGATGCTTTGGCACCTTGAACCTTCACAACGTATGCTCCGGATGCAACTCCGCTCAACACAAAGTTCGTATCTTCTGTTTCGAATACCTTTTGACCCAATGTATTGTAAACTTCTGTGCGAACGTTTTCTTGTGCTGTGATTGAGATGTGGCGGTTGCTGTTTGTGATTCTTACATCCAAATCTTCAACATCTGCCAAACCAACATTCTTCTTAACCAAGACTTTGAATCTGTCTGCGTTTTCTCCGCTTGCAATCTCGGTTGAGTAAACTCCGCCTTCAACCAAGTCGATTACCTCTTCGCCGTCTATGATGCTTACTGCATATCCTTCAGGCAAGTTAGTCAAAACAAAGTTCATAACTGTGTCTTCCTGACTGCGAACGTTCATTGTAGCGTAATAAGGCAGGTCTCTGACTTCTTCTTTTACTAAAGCAATGCCGTCAGTTACAAAGTATGGTTCTGCAACTCCCATTGGAGAGAACAATTTGTTTGCATCTAAGATATCGTACCCTTGTTCCGCATCTTCGTTTTGTGCAAATAATAGTTCGACTTCTCGTTTTCCTTGAACCAATGCAAGACGTATAAATTCTCTTTCTGCATTTGCTTTTGAAGAAGGGACATAACGTTGAGTTTTCTTGAACTTTACTTCGTGTTCTACATTACCTGTAAAGTTCACAAAGAAACCTTCGGTTACTCCAATTTCTCCAGATGGTGTTGGTGTAAAGGTTTGATTCCCGTTATTATATTTATATTTAACCAAACCTTGAACACCGGTCTGATCATCTAAGAATGTCTCAACGTTTAATTTGAAAGGATAAGGGTTTGCCAAAGCAATCCAATTACCACTTTTTGTAACTGTAATCACATCATCATTATTCAACCTATACAATGGAGGTTGATTGAAGTTATATGAGCCATTATGTCCGGTTGTTTCTGTATCCCATACCCATAAATCACCGTATGTTGTAAATCTCATGGCACCATCATAGAATTGCCAAGCGAAATAGCCCTCTCCTTCGTTTATCCAAGTTTCGTAAGTTGCCCATTGTTCATTACCTTCTGTATCTGATGAATGCCATTGACCTGTTAAATAATTAAATGTAGTGATTGCAACATCCGAGCCATCAACAGGTTTTATTGCTTCCAACTTATAACCTGCAAATGGTGCACCAACAAAATGCCAATTCTTCTGATCTTTAATAGGGGTTACCACTTCAATGATACCACCTACGTTATTGCTTGTCGTGTTTATCAATTCGCCACCTTGTTGTATTACAAGAACACCATTATTCGTAACCGTATATCTATCATCTATAATAAAGGCAGAAGATAATGTAAGGGTATGTCCTTGACTGATAGTTATAGTTGTACCATCTACATCTGCACTATTAGGAGCCTTACCTCCAATCCAAGTAGTTCCTGTTGTAAAGTCTCCACTTGTTGCACTTATGTAATTCTTTGTCCCTTTCGTTGTGAAGGTTATAGAACTTACTGCGCCCCAATTTCCTTCTGCTCCGCATTGTTCATAAACTTCAACTGTGTATTCTGTAGATTGTGTTAGACCTGTAAAGTTGATTGATTTGTCTGTTTGAACAATTGGTTCTCCTTCATTTACTACAACTTTATATTTCAAACCGTCGATACTGCTTTGCGATGTCCAACTTACAGTTGCCGTTGTTAATTCGACATTAGAAACAGACAAACCTGCAACAGCATAACATGCAAGTGTAGAGAATGTACCGCTGGTAGAAGAATATGTATTTGTTGTTGTATTACAATATTCTCTGATTTCGTATGCGTATGATGTACCTTCTGTTAATCCATCGATTGTAACAGATGTCGCATTTGCATTATACTCTGTCGAACCTATAACTATCTTTCTTGTTTTTGAATCAGCAAAATTAAATGTTACAGAATTTAATGCAGGCTCAATACTTGTTGGTTCGCTTGCTGGAAGACAAGGTACTTGTATTGGAACAACTAATGCTTGCGAAACATTTTGTCCATTATTGCTTTTCTCTTTTATGAGAATAGAGAATGTTTCTCCGGCTTGTTGTTCTGTAAGTACATACGGCTTTGATATTAAATCTCCGTCTAAATCCGCTGTATTTTCTGCTACAAACCAAGTAACTTCTCCTTCAACACCTTGTTGCCAATTAATTTCTACATTAAAACTTCCTTCTTGTTGGTCGTAGGTTACCTCAGGATTCTTTGGAGCTTCAGGATTGGATATTGTATAAGGCATAGAAACCCATTCGGATGTTTTTTCGCCTTTTTTGGCTCTTAGTTTCAATGTATAGGCTCCAACACTCAATCCTGTCTTTTCAAATCCTGTTACTTTATCTCCTGATTCTCCGTATATTTCATAAGTCAAATCATCAATCATATCCCAAGTTACAACGATTTTTCCTGCTGTCGATTGCCAAACAGGGGTAACTGTCAATCCTGTTGGTGCGACAAGGCGTGCGGTTGTTACGTTTATGCTTGCTTGTTCTACATATTCATTTCCACATTTTGCTTTTACGATTGCAGTGTATTGAGTTTCGGGTTCTAATCCTGTGATTTGTTTTGTCATATCATTGCCCGCAAGAATTTCATAAGTATTTCCGTTTACTGTTAATTGACAATCAACACTTGCAGTCCAAGATATAGTAAAGCCGTTGTCTGTTATATTGCTTGCTTGTAGGATTGTTGGAATAGGACAAGGTACAGTGAAAGTTTGTGAAACAGCATCTGATGTCAATCCATTTACAGTGGCTGAACAATCTGTGTAAACTGTAAGGGTATAAGGGTTTTGACTTCCCGGAAGTGTGCTTGAAGGAGTGGTGTTTGTCGTCGTTGTACCATGATAAACTTGTGTAAGATCTCCACCACTTAACATATATTTCCAAGTATTTGCAACTATTATACCCTCTCCTGCAGTTGCTACATCCCAACTTGCAGTAATATTTCCTGCATTATTGATAACCTCAAGATTTGTTGGCACACCGCAGGTTTGATCCTCATCTTCGTCAATAACTACACCAAAAATAACATTATCATCCTCAGAAGAAAAATGAATTTTATCTTCATCATAATTACTATTACCAACAGCTGTATTAAGAGCAGAAGCAATTTCCTCAGGTTCCATTTCATTAACAGTACCTCCATTTGTATACGAACCATCAGGGAAATAATTAGTTGCTGTATTTCCTGCACTATTTGTAATATTCTTTGCTGAAAGAGTATTTCCATTTATCGTTCCTTCACAATAATTATTCGTAACAGTAGGTTTTCCTGTTGATTGTCCAGCCAAAAATTCAGGCATCCAACCAGCTATGTTTGTTCCGCCTACACCTGTTGGCATATCAGGTGCAGATATATCAGCATTTACATGACAGAATTGTATAGTAGAGCTTCCATTAGCAAAACCAACTATTCCTCCTGCATAACCACCACGTCCTGTACCCCATGCATCTCCAGCCCAGTCCAGCAAACCTGCACTATTAAACGTTGCAGTTACATCGCCTGAAAAAGAACTACCTGTCACCTTACCAGCAGAAGATTGTCCTACCAAACCTCCAACGTATCCCATACCAACAACAACCCCATCAGCTGAAGAGTATTCAACCTTTCCGTTTTGCAAATGTCCAACAAGCATTCCTGTTGCAACTCTTGCAAAAGCCTCACCTGTCATTATTGTTGACCTAATTTCCCCATTGACTACCTTACAATCTGTTACTAAAGCATTCGCTCCATTCAGATGAGCACATAACAAAGCAATATTTGCAGTATATTCTCCTTCGCTTGACGCTGTCATGGAACAATTGGTAAGATTTAGGTTCTTTATTATTCCAGTGACTGTTCCAAATAAACCCAACCTTGCATTATCACTTTTAGCGGTGAAACTTGCTTGGTAAGTTATCGAATAACCGTTTCCGTCATAGGTTCCTGAAAAAGTAGGAATAATCGCAGTATTTTGAGTAAATGTTCCTAAATCAATATCCGCTGTTTGTTGGTAAGAACCACCAGCAGGGTAGTTACCATCCGTACCTATCTTCAAAAAATCTTCAGCACTACTTATTTCAATAATACCGCTTTGTGCGAAAGATACGATACTGCAAAGCAATGCCGTAACCAATGTCAAAAATAATTTTCTCATACTACTTTCCTCCTTTAATTCTTTTTCGTGTTACGATAGACCATTGTGCCTGTTACCGCTCCACCTAAGCCCAAAAGCAAAAGCGTTGCCGGTGCAATCGGTGCGGGTTGTTCATCAACTTGTCTTGTTCTGATTCCTTCTGAAGAAGATCCATTACTTGGCGTTGGCACATTTTGTGCCATAATATCCATACAAAACATGGATAACGCCAACATAAAAATTACTTTCTTTATCATTTTACCTATTTTTTTTATTTTTTCTATACAATTCTTCTAATCAGTGTTCTCGCTCTGCCAAAACGGCACAAGAAACGCAAAAACTTTGCAAAGGTATATAAAAATTCCCCCCCCCACAAAATTTCTTGCATTAAAATTTAATTATATCCCTATTTTATTTTCTTCGATTTTGATTTCCAACAAGTTAAACAAAGGGTTTATTTCCCAGAATTTTCTTTTCTCTCTCCTCTTTCCTACTACAATGTGTGCACTGCTTGACATGGAATATTTTTTTATAAACTTGGATTTTCTCTCGCAAAGTCGCAAAAAAACGCGGAGATACTTTGGACGGTGAGCGGTGAGCTTTGGGCATTGGGCTGTTGTCCGAAGATAATTTTCTCGCAAAAACGCAACAAGATTCACGATATATGCGGAGAAATTCTGACGAATCTTATCTATTCTTTGATTACTTTTCGCATTATCGTTTTGTCTTCGATGGTTAGTCGCAAATAATATGCTCCCGAAGGCAAGGTTTCGATGTTGATTTGCTTTTTATTTTCATAGACTCCAACTATCTTGCCCGCAAGGTCGATTATTTCGATTCTTTCCACCAATCTGTCGAAAGTGAGTTCGCCCTTTGTCGGATTCGGATAGAAGGAAAGTGCTTGCTCTTCTTCAACATCTGCCAACGAAGAGTTGATTGTCAAAACCAGGGTAATCGTGCTGTCGCAACCCAATATGGTTTGATGATTCTGAACATATGTTCCTGCTTCGCTTTCATTGAATCCGTTTTCTGTGTAAGTCTCGCCTGCGTTTATTGTTGCGGTGATTGTGTAATTGTATGACGGATTGACGGTAAGCGAAAGCGAAACTATGCTGTCGCAACCCTCAAACGATTGAAAGGTCTTTCGGTAAACTCCTGTCTCACTTGCGTTAAATCCATTCTCAGTATAGGTTTCTCCTCCGCAGATTGTAGCCGACAACTCGGTTATTTCCGCCATTGCTCCTTGATCTATATCGGCAAAAATCTGATTCCACAAAGAACCTGACGCTGCATAAGCATCCAAAGTTCCGCAAGGAACGGTCAAAGTCAATATATCTGAGTTCGGAAATGCAGAGATATTGGCAACTGTCGGCGGTTCCATTGCCTTACATTCAACATTCTGCAGATTGTAACAAGAATCGAATGCGTGTTGTCCTATGCTTTCGACCGATGAAGGTATGATAAAATAGGTCAGATTCTCAACTGAAGCGTCGCTAAGGAAGTATGCAGGTATTTTTTCTACGGTTTCACCAAATATCACTTCGGAAATAGGACAGTTTACAAAAGGATAATCAATCATTCCTACCATTTCAACCATATTGAAGTCGATACAATCAGTTGCGTTGAAAGTAAGCGATACTAAATTACTGCAATCGGCAAACGCACTGTAACCTATATAGTTCACATTCGAAGGAATGACTGCGTAGGTCATTGACGTACATTCTGCAAATGCTCCTGTGCCTATGTATGTTACGCTTTCGGGAATTTCTACATAAACCATGGACGAACAATCTTTGAACGTTGTAGCCTCTATTCTTGAGATCCCTTCCGGAATGCTTACTGAAGACAGAGCCTCACAGCCGTAAAACGCAGCTGTTCCTATTGTTGACAATGTGGAAGGAAGTTCTATAGATGGCAGTCTTTCACAATCGGAAAACGCATAAGAACCTATCGACGTCAAACCCTCAGGCAGGGTTACAGAAGTAAGATTATCACACCAGTAGAACGCATAATTGTCAATCGAAGTAACATTTGCACCAAGTGTAACGGTGGTCAGGTTAACACAAGTATAGAATGTACGAATGGGAATCGAAGTTATGCCGTTTCCGATCGTGATATCCGATATACCGGACGAGTTAAAAACTTCCGATCCAAAAGAAACGACATTGTCGGGTATTGTAATGCTTGTCAGATTGTAAGTGTAAGCAAACGCAAAGTTGCCTATGTGGGTAACACTGTTGGGAATATTCACCGAAGTCAAGCCCGTGGCGTTTGAAAATGCCAGATCGCCTATGGAAGTAACTGTTTCGGGAATTACAACCGAAATAAGGTTATGACACAAATAAAACGCTTGGTCTCCAATCGAAGTAACAACATACGAAGCTCCGTTATGAGAAACGATTGACGGGATTATAACTCCCTGAGCAGTAGAAGTGCAATCGTGTACCTTTACCTCATCGGTACTCGTTACTGAATAAGTCAAATCATTTATTTGAAAAACCTGTGCTGAAAGAATATGTGCAAATAACACTGCACAGACAGAAAGCAACAAACGTTTCATTTTTCCTCCTTTGTTTTAAGATTAATAACTTGAAATACCGCTTTCAAGTTTCAGATGCAAATTTACAAAATTTTTTATCTCAAACAAAGAATTGAAAAAAAAAGATTACATTGTACTTCGTTTTGCTTTGGCGTACCAAATCGAGAAAAGAACGAGTGAAATAGCTGCTACCACTGATGCTATCACAAGAGAGAAGTCTGGTAAAATCCCAAATCCCTCCGGTGCAACACAGATGTATGAGGCACAAATTGCCGTCATAAACAAAGCAGGAATAAGAGTTATTATAAAATAGAGGCCTTTCCGTTCTCTAACCAAAAAGACTGTTATAGCCCAAAGAGTAAAAACAGAAAGGGTTTGATTTGCCCATGAAAAATATCGCCAAATCAGGTCAAAACCTGCCGCATCCCTCAGGCTGTAAAGCAATAGGAGAAACGTACACGCAAACATAGGAACACAGATAAGCAGTCTTTTCTTTATACTCTTTTGTTCGATATTGAAAAAATCTGCAATGATAAGTCTGGCTGAACGAAGTGCTGTATCTCCGCTTGTTATCGGTGCAGCGATTACTCCCAAGATCGCAAGGATTCCCCCAATTGTTCCAAGCCAACTGTTTGTTATATCATTGACTATTACAGCCGCATTACTCTCTCCCATTCCGTTCTTTTGGAAAAAATATGTTGCTGCAGCCGCCCACACTAAGGCTACGATACCTTCGACAATCATCGCTCCATAAAACACAGGCCGTCCATATTTCTCTTTCTTCATACATCTGGCCATAAGAGGGCTTTGCGTGGCATGAAAACCCGAAATTGCCCCACAAGCAATGCTTACAAACATTATTGGAAATATAGGTAGCTTTTCCGCATTGGGATGTGTATTTTCCAATCCGTCCCAAATTTCCGGAAGAACAGGCATATTGACATAAAGCATCACCGAAACGCCTATTGCCATGAAAAGAAGTGCTGCAGCAAAAATCGGATAGACTCTGCCTATTATTTTGTCTATCGGCAGTAAGGTAGCAAGCAGATAATATAAGAATATCACTATCATCCAAAAGGTTGTATTCAATGCCGAAGGTGTAAGGTTCGCAATCAAGCCTGCAGGACCTGCAACAAAGACTGCTCCCACCAAAACCATAAGAACAATCGTGAATATTCGCATTATAAGTTTCGCATTCTTGCCAAGATAACGTCCAATTATGTCGGGAAGATTCTCTCCTGAGTTTCTAAGCGACAACATCCCTGCAATATAGTCATGAGTTGCCCCTGCAAAAATACTACCTAAGACAATCCAAAGAAAAGATGCAGTTCCGAACTTTGCACCCATTATTGCACCAAAGATAGGTCCCAAACCTGCAATATTCAAAAACTGAATCATAAAAAGTTTCCAAGCTGGCATAGGAATGAAATCAACTCCGTCTGCTTTGGTAATGGCAGGCGTCGGTCGGTCATCTGCTCCGAAAACTTTCTCTACAAAACGCCCATAGACGAAATAACCTATTATCAATACGAATAAACAAATAGTAAATGTAATCATACGAATTATTTTTTTACGGCTGCAAAGTTACAGATTTTTTCAGCGTCAAAACGCAGTAATACATAACAAAATTAAAGCAATCCAACAAACTCTCATAACGATGCTAAGTACAATTTCAACAAGCCAAAGTTCAAGTGCTTACTTATCCAACAAGAGATTGAAATAAAGAGGAATCGGACAGCAGTTTGCTTTATCGGACAAAGGCTTTAGCATATAAGGTGATCGGGATTGAGTATCGGCAGGCTTTGTTTGTAAAAGCGGGTAAACCAATCTGCGATTACTTGCCAAGAAAATACAATCTAAAAGTCGCTTTTCGCATTCTGCACTTTCTCCAACAATATCTAAAACGACACATTCTTCGATTGAATATCTCACAATAGCTAAAGCGAGCGGTCGGTCTTGTTTCCAAAGGTAATAAATATCGTATTCGGTATTCTCGTACAAAGATAAATCCTTTGCCGAGTGAAGAACAGCGTTTTGTCTTTTTGATGCAAACGTTTGATATAGACTAATGTTGATTTGCTTACTTGTTTCCAAACTAAAAATAGAAGAGTTGTCAGGTTTTTCTCTTTCTATATACCATTCAATCAACTTATGCGAATGACAGGATGCAAAATCAAGGTCTTTATAATAATCTATCAGTCGGTCGGATGCAGC
Organism: Candidatus Onthomorpha sp.; assembly: GCA_045590015.1. GTDB lineage: Bacteria > Bacteroidota > Bacteroidia > Bacteroidales > P3 > Onthomorpha. Next base: position 9,670 of record JAZNQE010000025.1, read on the forward strand.
GATTAGAAAAATGTAATCAAAACCGCTTCGTTTCAGTCTTTGCTCTGTTTGCTCCAAAAGTTGTTTGGCTGTGCCTTGTTTTCGATATTCGGATTTTGCACAAAAGCCATAGAGATACGCTCCTTTGTATTTGCGTCCTTCTATCAAGAGTTCATAATCCAAAATAAAGAGCATTGATTTCAATACCCCGTCTTCGAAAATCGAATAGAAGTGTTTATCATCGTAATACAAGTCAAACAAACGCTTGATAAAGATTTCATTATCTCCAAACACTTCTTGCCAGAGTATTTCTGCCTGACGCCTTATTTCTATCTGCATAAAGTCGCTATGTATTTCTCAATAAGCTGAAACGGATAGTAACTCTGCTTTGCCTTTCTCAAGCCCTCTATCCCCAAATCCTCTTCGCGGTTTATGTAAACGAAGTTCTCAGGTAAGTGCTCTGCCATTTGTTGATTTATTATAGCAAATGCCCCTTCGAAATCCCGATTTGCTTTTTCTATATGCACGTCAAACGTATCTCGATTTATACTACTGCCAAGACTGAATGCCACAATATTCCCATCAACCTTTATCGCTCCTGCAAAAATTCCCAATTCATCAAAATGCTCAAAAAGATATTCGACAATCTTTTCTTCGTTCCTATAATCTTGTTCCAAATCCGGATTCTTCAAAACATTGTTTGCTATCCATTCTCTCTCCAATTTCATACATTCGGTTTTGTCCTGACTGCCAAGAATCTTGAATTCCCAATCGTACAACGTCTTAAATTTGTTGATATGATTGCGTTTAGGTTGATATTTTCTGCCTTTGAGGTTCTCCAAATCGGAACGTAAATAGAGATAATCAAAAAAATCTCGTTGTGGAGCAAATTCAAACCGAGGCTTAAGGTCTTCGGCTATATCGGAAGGATGACACAATAGGCTCATTTCATAATTTTTGAGTTTAGCATCCTCAATCAAGGCTTCCAAAACTTCTTCTTGACAACCTCTTCCTATGGGATAGTGATAGCTTATGCGTTTCCCATAATCAAAATGTATTCTTGTAACAAGGCAATTATTTACAATGGCGTATTCTCCGTGATAAATAAAGGAATAGGCACAAAGGTTGACAAACGAAGACTCTGCATTGCGAATATCCTTACAATCATAAAAACTCTCCAACAAAGCTCTATCGGTCGGATTTACGGGTTTGAACTCAATCATACTTCAAAAAAATATCTGCAAATTTACAAAAATAATTACCTTTGCAAATCAAGAATTGTTCAATCCCTATATAAAAAAAGGTAAAACAAAGAAGATGAAAATCATTATTGAAGAACAAGCCGGCTTTTGCTTTGGTGTGGTTTCCGCAATAGAGACCTGCGAAAGAGAACTCAAGAAAGAGAACGTGCTTTACTGCATTGGCGACATCGTTCACAACAGTGAAGAAGTCGAAAGGTTAAAAAAATCGGGCCTTATAATAATCGAGGTTGAAGATTTGAAGAAAATGCACGACTGCAAGGTAATGATAAGAGCACATGGTGAGCCTCCCGCAACTTACAGCACAGCAAAGCAAAACAATATCGAAATTGTAGATGCGACATGTCCTATTGTGCTAAAACTACAAAAAGATGTACGAAAGGGATATGAGCAAATGAAAAAATGCAACGGTCAGATAGTTATCTTCGGCAAAAAAGGACATGCGGAAGTTGTTGGATTGGAAGGTCAAACCGATAATACAGCGATAGTTGTCAGCAAGATGGAAGATTTGAACAAGATAGATTTTTCTCGACCTTTGCATATATTTTCTCAAACAACTAAAAGTAGAGAAGAATTCCTTGCTATCGTAAACGCAATCAAAGAAAGGAAAAAAGCAGAAGGGAAAGAAGATGAACTGTTTGTAACAAATAGTATTTGCAAAAGGGTGGATTCGAGAAGTAAAACGCTATTGGAATTTGCCGATACGGTGGATGTGGTTTTGTTTGTCAGCGGAAAACATTCCTCAAACGGCATTTATTTGTATCAACTCTGCAAAAATCACAAACAAAATACCTTTTTCATAAGTTCAAAGGAGGATATATGCCTCGAAAAACTCAAAGGATTTGAAACAATCGGTATAAGCGGTGCGACATCTACGCCGATGTGGTTAATGGAAGAAATACGAGATTATGTACTTGAAGCATCTGAAAATAACAAACTTTAAGAATATATCTTCTTTCGAAGAAGATTTTTCCCAAATCAATTGTTTTGTCGGCAACAATGGTGTTGGCAAGACTAATATCCTTGATGCAATTCACTACCTTGCCTTTTGCAAAAGTTATTTCGGGCATAGCGACTTTGATTCCATTAAACAAGGAGAAAATTTCTTTGTTCTAAACGGAGATTGTCAAGCAGAAAATTATTTCGAATCATATAGTTGTCATCTGCAATCGGGTGGCAAAAAAACATTTAAGCATTCGGGCAAAAACTATCCGAAGCACTCGGAACACATAGGTAAGCTTCCTGCTGTTATCATCACTCCTAACGACCATTGTTTGATAGATGGAAGCAGCGAAATCAGAAGAAAATTCATCGATATAGCAATTTCACAACAAGATAAGCTTTATTTGAAAACACTGATTAACTACAACAAAGCAATTGTTCAAAGAAACAGAATCTTGAAAAACTACAAACTCGGAGCAGGTCTTGACTCTGTTATGTTGGAGATCATAGAGGAGCAAATGGATTCTTATTCCGAAGTGATAAAACAAAAAAGGGCTGATTTCTTTCTTGATTTCGCAGAACCATTTTCAAAATACTACAAATTGATCGGCAATGCTGATGAAAGCGTTTCAATAGAATATAGAACATATCAAGGAAGACTTTCTGACATACTGAGAGTCAATCGCGAAAAAGACATAGCGATAGGACACACTTCAAACGGCATTCACAGAGATGACCTTATTTTCTCATTGAACAAAAACCCTATCAAGACATTTGGCTCACAAGGACAACAGAAAACTTATTTACTCGCACTAAAATTAGCACAATTCGACTACCTTTGCAAAAAGCTTGGAACAAAACCTCTTTTGATGATAGACGATATTTTTGACAAATTGGATTTTGGAAGAGTCAATATGCTGATTGATTTAATTGCACAAGATAATTTCGGACAGATTTTTATAACAGACACACATCCCGACAGAATAGAAAGTCTTATCGGTGATGATTTAAGAGAAAAAACCAGGATTTTCAAACTATAAACTTCAAAAACGAGAACTACATGAACGATTTTCAAAAAAGACGTGGCCCAAGCGAAGCAAAAGAACTTCCTTTGCAAAGCATCCTACAGACATGGTTTGATAATCATGAGATAGCTGCCGATTTCAACGAACAAGATATTATAAGCGTCTGGGAAGAACTCACAGGAGAACTCATCAAAAAACTGACTCAAAAGATTTATGTCAAAGATAAGGTTTTATTTGTCGAAGTTGGTTCGCCTGCCTTAAAGCAAGAACTAATGATGATAAGAAACGACTTAAAAAATAGGCTGAATAGCAAACTCGGAAAAACGTCCGTGAAATCAATAACCATAAAATAGAATACTTAATGCTAAACCTAAAAGATTTGTTTCATAATCAGAATGTACGAAAATTTGTTTCATTGCTTTCGACCGATGTATTGGTTCGTGGAGCTAACTTTCTGTTGATTCCAATCTTTTTATACCTTATGCCGATGGAGGAGTTCGGCGTTTATGGTTATCTCTATAATTTTGCCATCACTTGCTCGCTTATAATGAACCTCGGATACCAGAGTGCTTTGCCTAAAATGTATTCAGAGACAAAAGAAGACAAGGTTGCCAATTCAAGCATGCTCTTTACCTTAAGTTCAACCCTTTTGGGGTTTGTTGCATCTCTGTTTTTGATTTTTTATTTAACCGATTTGGATTATGCTTTTTTCAACATAATCAATCGAGATCAAAACACATTGTTTGATTACAAAGGATACAGACCTTATTTGTTCATTGCATTGGTTTCAATGATATTTTCAAACTTTCTAACCTATTATTTCATCTCGGCAAAGAAAATCCGTTCTATTCAATCATTCAATCTGATTCGTCTTTTCATTTGCAACTCAATAGTAATCCTTGTTTTATACTTTAGCAAAGATAGCGACACCGCACTTATCAGACTAAGCGTTACTTATGTCATCGAGCTTGCTCTTTGTTGCATTTTCTCAAGACAGATAATCAGAGAATCCATTTGCAAATATAGCATACCTCTCATAAAAAAGGCTCTGAAAATCGGATTACCTATTTGCTTTGTTGCACTAGTCAACTCATTCATTAACTTTGGCGACAAACAGTTTGTAATGATGTATTGCGGTAGTCAGGCGATGGGAGGATACAATCTGGCAACAATGCTCGCAACAATCCCGCTTATAGTTTTCCAATCTTTTAATTTCATTTGGCTACCTGACTTTTTAGACGAAAAAAACCTTATCACACTCAATCAAAAGACAAACAAAAATTCTAAAATCATTGTTCTGCTTTTGCTTTTCATCTCTTTGGTTGTATGGATTGGGACATACGGATTGATAGAATTTGGTGTTTTCCCTGCAGACTACGGAGTGATTCTTGCTTATCTGCCGATTTTATTATTGGCTCAGATCTTTGCGGCAATGATTCTGTTTTATTTCAATTTCTTTACTTATTTCGAAAAGACGTATGTGCCGATGATTATATCGATTCTTTCAGCTATTCCAAGCGTATTTCTTTACAATTACTGGGGACAAGCATACGGCGTGATAGGCATTGCAAGCATATTGGCGATATTAAACCTTCTCGTTTTGACAACCTACATCGGTTTTGCAAAATACTACTTACGCAAACGCATTCGACAAGTCAGATAAACAAATTCCTAAAAACAAAAAGACGAGATAGTTTCGCAACAATCTCGTCTTAATATAGATATTAAATAAAAAAGGAGCGCCCCCTTTAGGACTTGAACCTAAGACCCCATGATTAACAGTCATGTGCTCTAACCAACTGAGCTAAGGAGGCTTGTTAAAATATTCCTTATGAAAGCGAGTGCAAAGGTACGCCAAAAAATGATACCTGCAAAACTTTTTTGAATTTATTTTTCCATCTTTTTATTAACCCACTGATTCTCACCAAAATATTTTTTACTTTAATTAAAGCATTTTACTGAATAATTCAGTCATTTTTCGCTTTCATAGAGGTTCCCGAACCAAATAAAGAAAGAATTTTCTGAATTCAAGAAAGAAAATTCTAATTCTTGAATTCAGAAAATTAAAACAAAGATTCAGAAAAACGAGAACAAAACACTCTTTTATTCGCTTTCTAAAACCGCTCTCATTTCTGCAATCTTACGAAAATCTGTCTGTGTTATGATATATTCTTTCTCCGGACTTGTAGCCCCCATCGAGATTCCATCTTTGCGAAATAACATCTTGCTTTCCATATCTGCCTTGCCGGACAAATGGAAATTAAGAATTCCTAACGGCTTAAAAAGATTCGCATTAGCAGAACTTATACCGCCTCCAACCATTATATCAATTCGTTTTCCGAAATCGGCTTGCATCTGTTTTATATTTTCTATTCCCTCTACCGCAGTTGCACATCCTCCAGATGTAAGCACTCTTCGACAACCACAATCCACAATAGCTTGAGTTGCTTCCAAAATATCGGGCGTCATATCTATAGCTCTATGAAAACAAACCTTAACATCTCCTGCGACCTCTACCAATTGCTTTGTTCTTTTCTTATCCACCTCTCCCGAAGCAGTAAGCAATCCCAACACAACCGAATCTACTCCGATCTGTTTGCAATATTCAATATCTCGTTTCATCAATTCAAACTCTTCATCGTCGTAAAGGAAATCGCCACTCCTTGGACGAATCATCACAGCTATTGACGCGTCAAGTGTTTCTTGAGCATAAGCAATCATAGACGCAGATGGTGTCAAGCCGCCTAAACCAAGAGCAGAGCAAAGTTCAATTCTGTTTGCACTACCCTTTATTGCCTGATGACAAGAATAGACTGTATCTATACAAGTCTCTATTATGTATTTATAATTTGTTGATTCTTTCATATAATTCTTTCTTTAATTGTTCTGCTTTTTGAAGATGCTTTTCATATTCCTTGCTTTCGGGATTGAACGGTCGGTGATTCAACATAGCATTCAAGCGATTGAAATCATCACTTAACTGAATCGTTTCTTGAGAAAAGTAAGTTTGGCGGAATTTTTCCCAGATGTATTCTACCGCAACCTCATCGGGATGCAACATATCTTTGTCATAAAAACGATAATCTCTCAAATCATCCATCACGATTTCATAAGATGGAAAATAAAGGCTTGAGGTCCTTTTGCAGAACTGCTCAACGGCAAGATGCAAAACCGATTTACTGAGCATATTATCTCTATACCCTTCTTTCCAATGTCTGATCGGACTGATTGTAAGAATGAATGTCAATTGCGGATTCTTTTTTTTGCACAATTCAAATGAAGACACAAGGGCTTCGACTATGGTTTCACAATCGCACAATCGGCGTTCGATCAAATTAGAAGGCAATTTGTGACAATTAGCCAATAATCTGTTTTCTTCTTTCATCCAATACGTCCACGCCGTTCCGAGAGTTAGTATAACAAAACGAGCATCTGCGAGAAAAGAATGCGAATAATTGATTGCAGAATTTATCATTTGCAAACATTGATTCTTATCTGTCGAACGAAAATCCCCATGATGAGAATACGATTTCCAGAACTCGCCAACTTTTATAAGTTCATCTTCTGTGAAATACTTATTTTCTGCTACCCTATTCAAACATTCACAAATCGAAAGCGGATTATAGATTATCCCAAATGGGTTTATATTTGTATCAAAACCTGATTTTACAAATCTGTTTCCTACATTCTCGGTAAAGCATGAGCCAATAAAAACGGTCTTATCTTTGTGGTTTATCTTGTTTTCTGATTTTGGCGGTATGACTTCTGTACGAAAATTCATGCTTTCTTAATTATTATTTTATTATTTTTGATAAGGATTCCATCAATCTTTATTGCAATCAAACGGATTCAAATTTCGATAAATCCTTTCGTGATAAGCATACTTCAGGACATAAAAAAAGCAGTCTCTTTCTTGGGACTGCTAATCTCTTTTTTGATTTGGCAAATGCCTGACTGAATTATTCAGCTGGAGTTTCAGCTGGAGTTTCAGTAACTGTTTCAGCTGGAGTTTCTACAGCTGGAGTTTCAGTTGCTGTTTCAGTTGCTGTTTCAGTTGCTCCGCCACATGCAGCGAAGAAACCAGCTACTGCCAATACAAACAATACTTTTTTCATTTCAGTAACGTGTTTAATGATTAATTGATAATTCTTTTGTTTTAACGGTGCAAATTTACAACAAAATGCAATAATGGTTTAATTATTTGTTAAAAACTTTTACTTACACAAACTAAAGCACTGATTATCAGAACTAAAAAATCAAGATAATTTTTACATTATTTCTCAATTTCTTCTATTATTTTCTCTTTAAGAGAGCGAAATTTAGCATTTTTACTAAAAGTTTCTATAGCTTGATTGCAGGTTTCAATCGCTTCTTGCAAACGTTTTTCATACCTCAACACACTAATTTTATCCTCCCACGCAAGTGGATCTTTCTCATATCGCTTCAAATATTCATCAATCAAACAAAGCTGCTTATCACGTTTTCCTTCCTTACCTGCAATCGAAACAAGAATCCTCACAGGTGAATAACAAAGCGGTTTCATCGCAATACACTTCTCCGCCCAATAAGCAGCACTATCGGCTTTCTGTATTCTATTATAATAATTAGCCAATCTATATTCTCTAAGCGAGTAATACGGATTCGAATTATCTGCGAGCAAAACATCTATTGCCTGTCTATACTTCTTTTCATTTGCATACCTCTCAGCAATATTAACTGCACGAGGATGCGTACTCTCGTCTATATTTGGGAATTTCGGTGTTCGTCTATCCCATTGCTCAGCCGTAAGAGTGATTGACTTATCTCCGTTATGTTGTTTAATTCTATGTTTCTGCATAATCGAGCTATAGCAATGCGTTGTCTCCAAGATAAACACCGGAACAACAATAACTAACAACGTTACTAAACAAGGCTTTGACAATCCTTCTTTTTGATTTTTCTTTATTTTAATATGATTGCTTATCAATAAGGCTAAGCCTATCGCAAGGTAAATTTGACAATCTGCACGCTCCAATGGAAAGTTAAACATAGCATCATTCATATATGTAAGTATGATTGTGCCTCCTACCATTGCTCTTAGGCGAAACAATTCATTGACTCCTTTGGCAAACATCTGTTTCAAAGCATATATTGCAGCAAAAACATAGGTCAAAACATAAATCAAACAACCAAATATTCCCAATTCGGAAAACATCTCCAAGAAATCATTGTGAGCATGATCGGAAACAATATAGTCATGCTTCTTTGCACACTCCACTTTCATTATTGCCAACTTATGATTCCCCACTCCATACCCACTCAACGGCTTTTCCTTGATTATCTCTGCCGTATTCTGCCAAATCAAAAGCCGCCCCTTGCTATTACCTTCGGCAATGGATTTGAAACGTTCGTCAACCGAGTAATTATTCTTAACATTCTTTGCAGCATAATGCTCATAATTGTATTCAATGAACCTATTGCCGAAAAAGAATCCTAACCCGATTGCAAGCAAAGGAAGAACAAATCCCAGAATCGCTTTCTTACTGCTATTGACTTTCAAAATCGAATACACTCCATAAACAAGCAATATCACAGCTTGAAATATCAGTCCGATAAAGCTCGAACGCGTACTCAAGATAACCAAACAAAAGGCAATCAAAAACACCAAAACAAGACTTATCCACTTGATAAAGCCTTTATATCTCATGAAAGCATAATACAAAAACGGCAACTTAAACAAAAAAGCTACAGCAAAGATATTCTTATTCCCATAGAAACCATTGAGTTTTAAGTTATTCCGCTGAGAAATATGTACATCGAAAACATAGTAGAAGATTATACACGAAAGAACGTTTATTATGGCAATAACTATCGTTGTTACAATCAATGCCTTGAGCGTTTTATTCTCATAAAGCAAAAATGCAGTGCAGAGAACAGATGCGAGCAAGACAACAATCCACCTATTCCAAACCGCCAAACCTTCAATCGGATTCATTGTCCAAAGCATACTCACCCCCATAAAGGCAAGCAACGCCCCCCAAACAATCATCAAAGAGTTTGAAAAAACAGAACGACTCAATATATTCGCTTTATATTTTATTGTATAATGTAAAACAAAACCCAATGCCGAAATATCGAAAAGTGCTATCAAGAAATGACGCAACGATGAACTATCCAAGACCAACAAAGGCGGAAATAACTGAATCGAAAGCAGGCAACAAACAAATGCAACCGTCGCTTTAGAAATTGTTTTTTGCTTTTTATCCATCTTTTATTTCAAATTTGGGGGCAAAGTTAAGAATATCTCCATATATTTCTGTATCTTTGTCGGATAATTTTTGAATTCAATGCTAAGGAACATACTTGTAACAGGAGGAAACGGACAATTAGGGCAATCACTCAAAGTTCTGACCAAAGCAAATACCGACTACAATTTTATTTTTGTCGATAAAGAAGATGCAGATCTTACAGACAACAAAGCAATAAGCCGATTATTTGAAACCAACTCTCTTTACGCCGTTTTGCATTTTGCAGCCTACACAGCTGTTGATAAAGCTGAAAGCGAAAAAGACCTTTGCAAGGCGATAAACACCGATGCCACTGCCACAATAGCAAGACTTTGTGAAACATATTCAACAAAACTATTAGTGATTTCAACCGATTTCGTTTTCGATGGAAGCAAAACGACTCCATATCTTCCGTCCGACAAACCAAATCCCCTATCCGTATATGGCAAAACCAAATACGAAGGCGAGCAAATGGCTTTGCAAAACTGCAAACACTGCCTTGTGATTCGTACCTCTTGGCTTTACTCCGAATATGGCAACAATTTCGTAAAGACAATGCTCCGTTTGGGAAGCGAACGCAAAGAACTCGGAGTTGTATTCGACCAAACAGGCACGCCATGCTACGCAAGAGATTTGGCAAAGGTCGTTTTGTTGTGCTTAGACAAAGACTTTGAAGGACAAATCCTACATTTCAGCAACGAAGGCGTGTGTTCGTGGTATGATTTCGCCTTAAAGATAATGCAACTCGGCAAAAAAGACTGTCATGTACGCCCAATCAGAACGGCAGACTACCCAACTCCTGCCACAAGACCTGCTTACAGCGTGTTGGATAAAGCAGATATAAAGCAATTCCTCGGAATAGAGATACCACATTGGGAAGAATCGCTTAACGAATGTTTGAAAAGATTATAGAGTTATGAAGAAAACGAAGATAGTAAAAATCGTTTCGGCAATCTTAATTATGACTTGCGTATGCTCATGTAGCGTATCACGCAACGGAAAACGTGAAAGCCTTGCCGATAAATTGGAGAGAAAACACAGACAACGAGAAGCAAGACCGCCAAAAGCTGAGATACCAAAACCGCAAAAGCCACACAAGAAACCTCAACAAGGAAAACTGATGAACTATTGCGAAGGTTGGCTCGGCACTCCTTACCGTGGAGGAGGTGAAACAAAGCAAGGAGTCGATTGTTCGGGCTTTGTGTTAAACGTTTATAAAGATGTATATGGAATAAAGTTACCTCGACGTTCGCAAGATATGGAACAAGCATGCAAAACAACGAAAAACCTTAATGAACTAAAAGAAGGAGATCTTGTATTCTTTAACAACAAGGCAGGAGGCTCGACAAATCACGTCGGAATCTTCTTAAACAAAGACACATTCGTTCACGCATCGACTTCAAAAGGGGTTACAATCAGCCGATTCGAAGAAAAATATTGGACAGAACGCTTCCGATGCGGAGGAAAACACCCTTTGAAAAAATAAGGGTCCAACAAAAACGCTCGTAAGTCGTGGAGTTAATCCGACAAAACGAGCGTTTTTCTTTTCTCTTTCTTTGAGTTTTACTTCCACAAAGTTTCTTCTCTGATTTCATCAAAGGCGATTTCGTAACCGAAGTTTGCAAAAACTTTCCTGATAAACACCTGTTCGCTCGGCGTAATCTGCTTTGAAGCATTTCTTCTGCGGAAATATTCTGCATACCCGAAGTAATTTTGCAGCCTTTTCCTGATTTGAGCGATGTCTTTCGCTTTCACATCTTCAAAAGACTTAGTCATACCATAAGCCATATCCACTTTCTTGTTCTCAACATAATGTTTGCAATTCGTTTTGTCAAGCAATCGATGATTCACAACCCTGAAAAACTCGTCGTTCTCTTCGCTGTACTCTGCCGAAATGCGACGCAGGCATTTTTCGGCAAGCGGACATTCATCACTTAGGCAGTTCAAATAACCCGAAGGTCTGTTTTCAAAATTAAAATACGTGGTCTTCATATCGTCAGGCTTTGTTTTTCAGTGATTTTAACGTTTTGAAAAGATAACTAATCAAAGCCTTGAAAAGTTCAAAAGAAGTATCAAAAAAAAATCCGCTTATTGATACTGACAGTATCAGTTAGCGATACTACCAGTACCAGTTAGCGATACTACCAGTATCAGTTAGCGATACTACCGGTACCAGTTAGTGATACTACCGGTACCAGTTAGCGATACTGCCGGTATCAATAAGGGAAACATTTTGCAAAACTTACTTTGCGTTCTTTGCGACCTTTGCGAGAGAGAAATCAACCTTTGCGAGAAAATCATTTGTCGGTATCAGAAAGTTTTTATACCTTTGCAGTCAGAATTTTAGCGATTATAAAAAAGCGTTTTTGCTTATTTTTGGTAATATGAAATCTGGAAAATTTCAATTGTTTCGCCAAATGGATAAGTGGAAAACGCCTGCGAGTATATCGTGGGCTTTTCTTATTTGGCGAAAAAGGTATTCCAGAACCTCATATTACCATAAGACAAGGCTCACGTCTTTTTTATTGCTTTTTTGAAAAGGTATAAATGAGTTAAAAAGGTAAAAAAACAAAAAGAAATGAAACGATTATTACTTTTAATTTGCACTCTACTATGTGCAAACGTGCTTATGGCACAAACAGAATTTTGGCAAGATATTGAATTTAGAATAAGGCCTTATGATACAATGGTAGGGTTCGACGAGATACGGGGAACTGCAGAAGTAATAGATTATCATGGAAATGAAGCTAATCTGTATATTCCATTCTACTTAACATGTGAAACTGGGAATCCGGGATTTGTCAGTCCTTTTCCTCCTGTTACTTTTATTGTTACTTCTATTGGAGATTATGCATTTATGGATTGCAGTAGTTTAACTTCTGTTCATATTAATGATGGAATTGATTCTATTGGATATGCTGCATTTTATAATTGCAGTAGTTTAACTTCTATTACTATTGGTGATAGTGTTACTTTTATTGATGATTGGGCTTTTGGGAATTGTAGTAGTTTAACTTCTATTGGTATTCCTTTTGGTGTTACTTCTATTGGAAATTCTGTTTTTGATAGTTGCGTTAATTTAACTTCTGTTTATATTCCAAATAGCGTTACTTCTATTGGAAATAGTGCGTTTTATGATTGCAGTAGTTTAATATCTGTTACTATTCCTAACAGTGTTACTTCTATTGATGATTGGGCTTTTGGAAATTGCAGTAGTTTAACTTCTGTTAGTATTGGTAACAGTGTTACTTCTATTGGAGATTTCGCGTTCGGTTGGTGCAGTAGTTTAACTTCTGTTAGTATTGGTAACAGTGTTATTTCTATTGGAGAAAGAGCATTCTGTTCCTGCAGTAGTTTAACTTCTATTGATATACCTAACAGTGTAACTTCAATTGGGATGCAAGCATTCTCTGGTTGCAGTAATTTAACTTCTGTTACTATTCCTAACAGTGTTACTTCTATTGAATATGAGTTGTTTTTTGGATGCAGTAGTTTAACTTCTATTACTATTCCTAATAGTGTTACTTCTATTGGAGAAAGAGCATTTCATAACTGTATTAGTTTACCTTCAATTATTATACCTAATAGTGTTACTTTCATTGGTAATGGTGCGTTTGGTCTTTGCAGTAGTTTAACTTCTGTTACTTGTCTTGCAACTAATCCTCCTGCTCTTGGTGATTATGCTTTCTATTATATAGGTTCTCCAAGTACTCTTTACGTTCCTAATGGTTGTGGAGAGGCTTATGAGAACTCTTCTTGGGCACAATATTTTAATTGCATAGTGGAATTAGGTTCGGGGGATACTTTTACAAATTTTAATCTTAATGTTGAGGTTAATAATGAGGAATGGGGACATGTAGAAGTTGATGAGGGGTGTGGTAGTGCTACTCTTACGGCTGTTGCGTATAATGATTGCTCTGATTTTTGGCGTTGGAGCGATGGCGATACTAATAATCCGAGAGTGATTAACGGTAGTAGCGATACTTATCTCACCGCTATATTTACCGATCCTGTCTTTGACACAACGATTCATGCAACGATTGCTCAGGGTGAAACTTACTTTTTGAATGGTCATGAGTTGAGTCAATCGGGCGTTTACAGTGCGAATGTGCTTTCGGAAGCAGGTTGTGAAATCTATCTTACGCTTGTCCTCGACGTTATTGCGACCGATAACATCGGTGCGGATTACTCTTCTTTGTCGCAGACTTCTCTCGAATTGCTCAGCCTTAAGCCTAATCCGACAAAGGGTTTGATCGAATTCGGGCAAAGAATCGATAAGGTTGCGGTAATCGATATTTCGGGAAAACGAATAGAGTCTTTCTTCGATGCAAATCAAATAAACATTTCTCATCTGCCTGCCGGGGTTTATCATCTCGAACTGCAATGTGGCGATGAAACGGTTGTAAGAAAAATAGTCAAGGAATAAAATCAAGGAATCAAATACATAGATATCATGAAGTTGAATAAAATAATATTAGGGTTGTTGGCGGTTTTGTTATTTGCATCTTGTGAACCTGATCCGCCTGAGGTAAATGAGTTTGAAACAAAGGTTTGCAATGGTACTGTTAATGCGGGTAGTCTTAACACTGCGGGTTTTCAAGTTGTGTCTTTGCTTGAGGAGACGCCTTTGAACGGTGGGAACTTTACGATTGAGACAATGGATTCGGGAACTCCGCAATTGTTGATGGTAACTAACGCAAACGATGAGGTTGTTATGCTTTATCGTGGCATTATCCCCGATAATGGAAACGTGGAAATCAATGCTCTTTCGACTGCCCTTGCTTCTCTGACTTTCCACCCTGCTTTGGCTTCTGTGAACGGAAGCGATTATCAGGAAATGATAGACTTGTTTACGTCCAAACCAAGTTTTGACAACTTTCTGACTGCGATTGAAAACTCCATAGCTCAGAACAGAGCAATTTATGATACGACAAACACTGAGCTTATGAACGCCGCACAAGCGTTTTTCGAAGATTTGGTAGTCGATACCTCAAGTTTCGGATTCAAGTCGGCTACGAATCAGAAAGTAACTTCTTATTTAACGGATATATTTGATTGCTGGCCGATAGATGTCCAAGAAGATGGAAAAACTTTGAAGTTCAGAATGCCGGGATTATTCCCTGCTTACTCATGCAAAGTGTACGATGAAGAAAATAATCTCGAAGGAAACTTTTGGGTTCCTGCACGAGGAAATTATGGACTGTGGGATTTAGGTTTATGTTTCTTTGGACAAAGTGATCTTGTTTATGGGGAAGAAGCTGTTTATACTTTTAATGAGGGGAATAATAAAACGTTTGTGTTTGATAAATCCGGAACTGATCTGTTTGCTCAGTTAGCCGGATGTATTTTGCAGATGCTTGGAGCTGGGGAAGATTTCACTCTTATTGGTTCCGTGGCTATTTCGATAGAGGGAGCTTTTCTGCGAAATGATATTGCGTTAGTTAATCCGGGTAATAATTGGGAAACATTATTGAATGCAGCTTTGCCGATTGCTTTAGATGCTACTTTGGAAGTATTGAAAAATCATTTTAAAGAACCAACGAAAATATTCAATTTTGCGAGCCTTGCCAAGAAGGCATTGTTTTGGATAAATATTGCAGAGGGATCCGTAAATTTTACAGGCAGAATATTATCGTACTTAAGATGTAGAGAAACAATAACTTTCTGTGCTCAAATGTATGGTGATGATTATACTTATTTTAATAAATGCGGAGCAACGGAAACTTGGAGTGCCGGAATAAGGTGCGATTGGGCAAATACTTATTTGTGTACTTTTACATTAGACTTGCCTCTTGAAGGAGATTATCAAATACCTAACACAACCTTATCTGCTTATGATTATGACGGAACTGAACTTAAAATTACTTATTCGGGAAGTTATGATGGTTTGGAGTTGAATCTTACAAAATCAACCTACAAGGCAGAAGATAATTCTCTTGTAAGAACAGACGTTTTCAGAGTATGGCTTTTAGATGACACGACGTCTGTTGTGGGTAATGCTACGTTTAATGGTTCGGCAGGTTGCCCTAATGTTCTTGACTTAAAAAGAATAGATAACGAAAGCAAATCATCGGGAATCCTTTCGAAGAAAGTAACAAATAAGCATTCGAGAACAAATCAGTGCACGACTATCGGACACTAAACTCCGCCTATATATAATAAGGTATAGGGATATATATATATAAGGTAAAGAAAAACGAGCGTTCGACTTGCTTTTGCATTTTCGAACGCTCGTTTGTTTTTTTTATCTATTTGCTTTAATTCGCTTAAAGTCTTATTTAATCAAGCCTCTGTTGCGAAGTAATGCGTTTAAGTCCGGTTCTGCTCCGCGGAAGTCTTTGTATAGTTGCATTGCGTCTTTTGTGCTACCGCTGCTTAGTAAGACTTTGAATTTTGCTGCTGTTGCCGGGTCAAAGATATTGCCTGTTTCTTTGAATGCTTCAAAGGCGTCTGCGTCTAAGGTTTCGCTCCAAGTGTATGAATAGTAACCTGCACTATATCCTCCGTCACCAAAGCAGTGTGAGAAGTAAGTTGAACGGTATCTTGGTGGGATTTGGCTTAGCATTCCTATTTTTGCCATTGCGTTTGCTTCCATTTCTTGTGTGTTTACTTTTTCTCCTGCTTTTATTGAGTGGAAACACATATCCAAGTATGAAGCTGCTAATAATTCGCTAAACATAAATCCTTGGAAGAAGTTGCCTGATGCTTCCATCTTCTCAACCATTTCTTGTGGTATCACTTCACCTTTTTCGTTTTTAGCGTACATCTTCAATACTTCAGGTTGTAAGCACCAGTGTTCTAAGATTTGCGATGGCAATTCTACGAAGTCTCTTGCTACGTTTGTTCCTGAAACTGATGGATAAGTACAGTTAGAAAGCAATTGATGGATTGCGTGTCCCATTTCGTGGAATACTGTCAATGCTTCATCTGCTGTAAGTGTTGTTGCTCCGTTTGGTGATTTTGCGTAGTTAAAGCAAACTGTAATAACCGGAGTTATGTTCTTTCCGTCTTTGCGTGATTGTCCTCTGTATTCGTTACACCATGCTCCACCGCCTTTGCTTGCTCTTGTGTATGGGTCCCAATACAAAATTCCAACGTGTTCGCCTTTCTCATTCTTTGCTTCAAATACCAAAACGTCTTCTGCATAAACTGAAACGTCTTTTCTTTCTGTGAAACTAATGCCGTATAGTTTGGTCAAAACATCAAAGCATCCTTGTCTTACGTTGTTGATTTCAAAGTATGGACGAGTCAATTCTGCATCAAAGTTATATTTTTGTTGGCGTACTTTTTCTGCATAGTAGTACATATCCCATGCTTCCAATGTTGCTCCCGGTACGTCTTTAGATAGTAATGTTTGGAATTCTTTTGCTTCTTCTTTTGCAACCTTTACAGAATAAGACAATAGATTTTCCAAAAGGCTGAATACTGCTTTTGGTTCTTTTGCCATTCTTTCTTCCAATTGGTAGTGTGCGAATGTTTCGTATCCCAAGATTTGTGCTTTTTGAGCTCTCAATTCTGCCATTTGAGCTACTAATGCGTTGTTGTCTGTTTCGCCTCCGTTGTTGCAACGATTAACTCTTGCATTGAATATTTCTTTTCTCAAATCTCTGTTGTCTGCATAGGTTACGAAAGGAATAAAAGATGGGTTGTCCAAAGTGAATATCCATTTTCCTTCTTTTCCTTCTGATTTTGCCAATGCAGCAGCTTTTTCTATTTCACCTTGTGGCAAACCTTTTAGGTCTTCTTCTTTTTCAACTACAAGTTGGTAAGCTTTGGTTTCTTTAAGTAGGTTTGCATCGAATTTTGCTTCTACTTTTGTAAGTTCTGAGTTTACTTTTCTTAGTTCTTCTTGTTTTGCTGCGTCAAGCAAGGCTCCTGAACGTACGAATTTGTTGTAGGTTTTTTCTAATAATGCTAATTGTTCTCCTGTGTATTTTTGAGAGTCTTTTGCGTCATATACTGCTTTTATTTTCTCAAACAACTTTGCGTTCATTGAGACATTGTCTGAATGTGTTGCCATCATTGATCCGACTTGTTCATTTACTTTTTGCAACTCTTCAGATGTGTTTGCTGCCATCATATTACCGAATACGCCTGCAACTTTTGACAATGTTTGTCCGCTGTAATCCAATGCTGCTATTGTATTGTCGAAGTTTGGTGCTTCTGCATTGTCGATTATTGCTTGGATTTCTTTGTCGTGCTCTGCTATCGCTGCTTCAAAAGCAGGAAGATAGTGTTCTACTTTTATTTTTTCAAATGGTGCTGTTTGAAATGGTGTGTCCCATTCTTGCAATAACGGATTGTCTGAGCCGCTTTGCTTACTGCAACCTGCGAACATCAAGCCGACTGCACATAATGTCATCATAAGTTTTTTCATTTTCTAAATTTATTTGATTTATTATTGTTTATCATTGAATATCTCTTTCATGCAAACAAATATTTCCGTTTTCTTTGTTTGGCAATGCTTGTTTCATCGTTACCAAACAAAGAAAACGGAAATTATTTCTTTATTTCATCATCATCAAATCAAGTTTTACTTTCTCGAATTATTGTAGAGATCGTGCAGGATGGTCTATGTTGTAATGCAAACCTATACTTTCTTTTCGGTCTTGAGCCATCTTTATTATCAAATAACTGTTGGCTATCAGATTTCTAAGTTCGCAAAGTTTTGGTGTAAGTACGCTTCGATTATATAGTTCTTCTGTTTCCTTATATATTAATCCCATTCGTGTGAATGCTCTTTGCAGTCTTAAATCACTTCGTACTATTCCGACATAGTTTGTCATTATTTGCTGTACCTCTTTCACCGATTGGGTTATAAGGCTGATTTCTTCGTTTAACACCATGCCTTCTGCATTCCAATCAGGTATTTCTTCACAAAAATCAATGCTTGATATTTTATCTTTCGAATCCAAGAATGCACGATGCGAATACACAAGACTTTCTAACAAAGAGTTGGAAGCCAATCTGTTTGCTCCGTGAAGTCCTGTACAAGAACACTCTCCCGAAGCATAAAGATTATCAATGCTTGTCCTTGCATAGCTATCTACCTCTATACCTCCACAACCATAATGTGCCGCAGGAACAATAGGAATCATTTCTTTTGTGATATTGATTCCTATTTCAAGACATTTTGCATAGATATTAGGAAAATGTCTCATTATTTCATCTTTGCTCACTCCGCGACAATCCAAATATTCGTGCTCATCGCCTCGCTTAGTCATCTCATTATTGACTGCTCTTGCCACAATATCTCTCGGAGCTAAGGAGCCTCTCGAATCATACTTCTCCATAAAGCTCTCACCCTCCAAGGTCTTCAATACTCCTCCTGCTCCACGCATGGCTTCCGTTATAAGGAATGAAGGTTTTTCGCGAGGGTTGAACAGTGATGTAGGGTGAAATTGAACAAACTCCATGTGCTTTAATCGTCCTTTTGCTCTATGAACCATGGCCTGACCATCTCCTGTTGCAATTATAGGACTTGTCGTTGTGGAATAAACATTACCATTTCCACCTGTACAAAGCATGGTTACCTTTGCAAGATAAGTATCTATACTTCCTGTTTCGGTGTTGATGACGTATGCTCCGAAACATTTAATATCTTGTCTTCTTCGATTAACTTCTTCGTTCAAGTGATGTTGTGTAATTAAGTCTATGGTATATTGGTTTTCCTTTAACTCGATATTTGGGTGTTGTCGAGCTTTTTCAAGAAGTGCTCTTTCGATTTCAAAACCTGTGTTATCCTGATGGTGAAGTATTCTGAATTCTGAATGACCGCCTTCTTTGGCTAAGTCATATACTCCCGTCTGTTTTTTGTCGAAATTAGTACCCCACTCTATCAATTCCTTGATTCTATCGGTTGATTCGGTAATTGTAAGTCTTACGCTTTGTTCATCACACAATCCGGCTCCTGCTATTAAGGTATCTTTTATGTGTTTATCGTAAGAATCGGGGGAATACATAACTGCGGCAATCCCTCCTTGAGCATATTTTGTCGAACTCTCAGAAGCGTTTGCCTTTGTCAAAATACAGACTTTTCCGTACTGAGCAACTTTCAAGGCATAACTTAATCCGGCTATACCTGATCCTATTACCAAAAAATCTACCCTATAACGCATCTATTATCCGTTTAATGCCTCTGCACCACTACAGATTTCTATGATCTCATTCGTAATTGCAGTTTGTCTCGCTTTATTGTATGTTAGTTTCAACTCTTTCAACAAATTATTAGCATTATCAGTTGCTTTGTGCATTGAAGTCATTCTTGCTCCATGTTCTGAAGCAAATGAATCCAAAAAGCATTTGAATAGCTGCATCTTCAGAGACTGAGGTATTATACTCGAAATAATCTCTTCCTTATTAGGTTCGTAAATATAATCATTCTTCTTTGCCTCTGATGATTCTTCAAAAGAATTCAGCGTTATCGGAAGATATTCTTCGCATTGCAAGATTTGAGTTCCTGCATTTTTGAATTGATTATATATAATCTCAACCTTATCGTATTTTTTATCTATAAACGATTGTATAAGAAAGTCGGCAATCTCTGCAACTTTGTCAAAAGTAAGGTTATCCCAAATTTCATCGTTGTCTCCAACATAATCGAAAGAGGTTTGCTTCTTAAAGAAGTCTGAGCCACGCTTTCCATAACTCATCAAGTCGATTTTAATGTACTTATCTTGCTTTTGCCAAAACGCAACTCTCTGCATAGCAGCCTTAATTATGTTTGAGTTAAAACTTGAGCAAAGACCTTTGTTTGATGTCAAAACAATCAACAACACATTATCAACTTGACCTTGTCTTGCAAGAGGCATATCCTCCACTTCGCTACTACAAAGATTGTTTATTATGTCCGTCATTTTTGATGAGTAAGGACGGAGCTTCATGATTGCATTTTGTGATTTACGCAACTTCGAAGCAGAGACCATTTTCATGGCACTCGTTATCTGTTGTGTAGAACTTACAGATGCTATTCTCGTCCTTATCTCTTTCAAATTTGCCATAAGTCTATTCTTTATATTTTCTGCTTATATCCTTCGCAACACTCTCCAATTTAGACAACACCTCATCATCTATCTTTTCTGCTTTTATCTCATCCAATAAAGCTCTCTCATTGTGTTCTAAATAGAATATGTATGCTTCTTCAAAACTTCTGACTTTGTTTACAGGAATATCTTGCAACCATCCTTTGGTTCCGCATGCTATGATAGCAACTTGATGCTCCACTTTCATAGGAGAATATTGCGGTTGCTTAAGTATCTCTACGTTTCTCTTACCTTTTTCCAATACGAACTTGGTTGCTGAGTCTAAATCAGAGCCGAATTTTGAGAACGCTTCTAATTCTCTGTATTGAGCTTGGTCTAACTTCAGCGTTCCCGAAACTTTCTTCATCGATTTGATTTGAGCCTTTCCTCCAACTCTTGATACCGATATACCAACGTTAATAGCCGGTCTTATACCTGCGTTAAACAAATTAGTTTCCAAGAAAATCTGACCATCGGTAATCGAAATCACGTTTGTAGGAATGTAAGCTGAAACGTCTCCTGCTTGAGTTTCGATGATAGGTAAAGCAGTCAAAGAGCCTCCTCCTTTAACAATAGACTTCAAACATTCAGGTAAGTCATTCATATTTTTAGCAACACTATCCTCTCCGATGATCTTACCTGCTCTCTCAAGCAATCTTGAGTGCAAATAGAATACGTCTCCCGGATAAGCTTCACGTCCCGGTGGACGACGAAGTAGCAAAGACACTTCTCTATATGCCACTGCTTGTTTACTCAAATCATCATAAACTACCAATGCAGAACGTCCTGTATCTCTAAAGAATTCTCCGATTGCTGCTCCCGCAAATGGTGCATAAAACTGCATTGCAGCTGAATCAGACGCCGTTGCAGCTAAAACTACTGTGTAAGCCATTGCCCCCTTCTCTTCCAAAGTTCTAACAATATTAGCCACAGTAGAACCTTTTTGTCCGCAAGCAACATATATACAATAAACCGGATTACCGTTATCGTAAAACTCTTTTTGATTCAATATAGTATCGATTGCGATTGCTGTTTTACCGGTTTGTCTGTCTCCGATAATCAACTCTCTTTGACCTCTACCGATAGGAATCATTGAATCGACTGCTTTCAATCCTGTCTGCAAAGGCTCTTCAACAGGTTGACGGAAGATAACTCCCGGAGCCTTTCTTTCGAGTGGCATTTCGTACAATTCGCCTTCAATGCTTCCCTTTCCGTCTATCGGTTCTCCTATTGTATTGATAACTCTTCCCAATAATCCTTCACCAACCTTGATAGAAGCAATACGGTTTGTTCTTTTCACAACATCACCTTCGCTGATTGATTCTGCATTTCCCAACACCACAACTCCGACATTATCTTCTTCGAGATTTTGTACGATAGCTTGAACACCGTTTTCGAACTCTACCAATTCTCCTGCTTGAACATTATTCAAGCCATATACTCTTGCAATTCCGTCTCCTGCTGTTAAAACAGTGCCGACTTCTTCCAAACCTATTTCAAGATTTGCATTTGACAATTGCTTTCGTAATATTGCCGTTACCTCTGATGGTTTAATTTCTGCCATATTACCTATTTATTTATATCATTTATTTTTTTACAACAACGAAACAAAGTTTCTAAAAAGTCTTTTCGTAAATATTTTTTGTAAATTCCTTCTTCAATTTCGTAAACTGATTCATGAAACTCGCATCATACTGCATTCCATCGATAGACAAACAAAAGCCACCGATAAGTTTCGGATTGACTTTCGTGTGTAAATCAACTTTGGTATTCAATTCTGATTCTATCTTATTTATTATAAGAGTGAGTTCATTTGATTCCAATTCTACTGCAGTTGTAAGCAAAGCCGTCTTTATGTTATTAAACTCTTTGTATATCTCGGTGTACCTTTCGGCAATCTCATACAAAAGGATATCTCGACGCTTTGCAATGAGCAGTTCTAAGAACGCAACAGTAAGTTTATCAACCTTATCTTGGAACAACTCATCAACTATTGCCTTCTTACTACCTGCCTTAATAACAGGATTCCTCAATATACTGCGAAGTTCATGATTTTCTTTACAAACCTGCATCACCAAAAGCATATCTCCGTACACAGAATCAGAGATACCTCCTTCTTGAGCAAGGTCAAACAATGACTGAGCGTAACGCGTTTGTAGCTTATAGCTATTCATAAAACTTACAATTTAATCTCTGAAATCCTATTTTCTATAATTTCATTACTTTTTTGCTTGTCTGAAAGTTCGTGCTTCAACAAGTCTTCGGCAATCTCTATGGAAAGATTCGCAATTTGGTTTTTCAATTCTGTCATTGCATGCAACTTCTCATAATTTATTGCCTCTCTTGCATCCTTTATAATTCTCTGAGCCTCTTGTTGAGCATTTATCTTAGCCTCTTCCAACATTTTTTCTTTCAAGGCCTTTGTTTCTTTCAACATTTCATCTCTTTCCTCTTGAGCCTGCTTTAACAACAATTCATTATTACATTGCAACTGTTGCATTTCTATTTTAGCTCTATCGGCTGCTTCCAACGATTGCTTGATGTTCTCCTCCCTGTCTTTCATCATCTTTATCATAACAGGCCAACCGAACTTCCAAAGAACAAAGAAAAGCACCGAAAAGGTGATCAGCATCCAAACCAACAAGCCTAATCCCGGCGTTAACAATCCCATATTTTCAGCTATTTAATTTCAATTAAAGCATGGCAACAAAACCAATCGTCAAGTTGCCATGCAAATTTTCCGAATTTGTTTATTTCATCAAGATGACCAACAAACAAACAACATTGGCAAACAACGCAACAGCCTCAACCAAAGCGGCAGCAATAATCATATTAGAACGAATATCGCCTGTTGCTTCCGGTTGTCTTGCAATAGCTTCCATACCGCTTTTACCAATGTTTCCAATACCAAGACCTGCACCAATTGCAGCAAGTCCTGCACCAATTCCGGCCAAACCGTATCCGAACGGTGCCAAATTGCTTACTTCCAACAATACTGATAGAAATGTCATAACTTAGTGTTTATTTAATGTTATTTATACTATATTTTCACTACTCAACAGCTTAAAACAAGCGTCCAAAGGTATTGCTTTTTTTCGGATAATCAGCCAATGGAATCATAAAAAAAATACGACAACAAAACAATTCTTTGAAAAACAAACATTTAGACTCAAGTAATGAAACTTTTTTCAAAAAACAATTGTTAAATCGAAAGGAATTACTACCTTTGCACCTGCAAACGGCGAAAGAAATCGGCATTTTGCAAACGTCTTCGTAGCTCAGCTGGTAGAGCAATTGACTCTTAATCAATGGGTCCAGGGTTCGAGTCCCTGCGAGGACACTAATTAAAAAGACAACCTCAGATTAGCTGAGCATGCCACTTTAGCTCAGTTGGTAGAGCGCCGCATTCGTAATGCGTAGGTCTGCGGTTCGAGTCCGCAATGTGGCTCTATGAAAATCCAAGAAAAGATACAAGAACTTGCAAAGCATCATTGCGATGATGTTATTGCTATTCGCAGACATCTGCACCAATATCCCGAATTATCAAAACAAGAGAAAAAAACCGCCGACTTCATTTGCGAACAATTGGACAAACTTCCGGGAATCGAATACCAAAGAGACATCGCCGGCAACGGCATCTGTGGCTTTGTAAACGGCAGAGAGTCGGACAAATGTGTTGCTCTCAGAGCCGACATGGACGCACTTCCGATATGCGAAAAGACGAATCTGCCGTTCAAATCGAAGAACGAAGGAATTATGCACGCTTGCGGACACGATGTACATATGTCTGTGCTTCTTGGAACGCTCAAAATACTCTCCGAACTCAGGGATGAGTTTGACGGAAAGGTGATGTTTATCTTCCAACCCTCTGAAGAGCATTATCCCGGAGGAGCGATCACGATGCTAAATGCAGGAATCTTCAAAGACATAAAGCCTTCTAAAATCTTCGCACTCCACACAACGCCCGAAATGAACACCGGAACAATCGGCATGAAAGAAGGAAAATACATGGCATCCACCGATGAGATTTACATAGAAGTCAGAGGAAAAGGCGGACACGGTGCTACACCCGAACTGAACGTCGATCCGATAGTAGCAGCCTCACACATAGTCATCGCACTCCAAACCTTAGTCAGCCGAAACGCCAATCCGACAATGCCGACCACCTTTTCGGTGGGACGATTCATTGCCGAAGGACGCACAAACATCATTCCGTCGAAGGTAGATCTTGAATGCATAATCCGCACCTTCGACGAGCAATGGCGAAAACAAGCCCACAAAAACATACATCGCATAGTTGAAAACACAGCACAGGCTTTCGGAGCGACGGCAGATGTTTTCATCGATCACGGATACCCTTTTGTGTACAACGATCCTGACTTGACGAGAACCACAAGGGCATTGGCAGAAGAATATTTGGGAAAAGAAAAGGTCGCAAACATAGACATGAGAATGACAGCCGAAGACTTTTCTTATTTTGCCCAAAGAGTGCCGGCATGCTACTTCCGTTTGGGAACGCGAATCGAAGGAAAACCGATCACAAACCTGCATACGGCAAACTTCGACGTCGATGAACGATGTCTTGAAATCGGTATGGGACTTTCAGCTTTTCTTGCAATCAAATCATTGGAAGAATAGTTGGCGGTTGTCTTGCTTTGAGCGGTGAGCAATGAGCTTTGGGCTTTTCTCTCGCAAAGACGCGAAGCCGCAAAGGCTTAGGTAAAAGGACAACAAGTCAACGAGACTACAAGACAACAAGATTTGCATACTTGCGGACTTGCAGTCTTGTTGTCTCGTTGTCTTTATATTTTCATCCGTCGTCCGTTAATTGTTGTCCGTTGTCCGTTGATTGTCCGCAATCGTCTTTTCGCAAACACAAAACGAGCGTTCGCAAATGCAAAAGCAGGTCGAACGCTCGTTTTTCTTTACCTTATATATATTATAAGGCAGTTTGATTTTTTCCAATCAAGGAAGAATCTTATTATTCTACTTTAACTAATTTGAAAAAAGCAGAGATTTCTTCTTGGTCGAGAATCATTCGTACGTTAAATTCCTTTTCTTGTGAATGGTATCCTTCTTTTTCGCAACGCAAGATAACACGTACATCTCCGGAGTTCTCGTAACTGAGTCCGCGAATATCCAAAGATTTTGTCGCTTCGTAAGGAGTAGTTTGCAAATACTTGTTGTTTGTACTTTTAACGCTTGGAGTCTTTGACACAACCCTCCAAAAAACATCCGCTCCCGCAGGACGGGATTGCACATCCCAACGAACAATTGTATTTTCCAAAGCTGTATTGCCATATCCCTTAACTTGTTTGCTTTTTTGCTTTGCTTGTTGTTTCGGTGCACTGCTTTCTTTCAAGAACGGATCACTTTCTTTCAAGAGCGAAGCAATTTTATACCAATTTATCTTCTCTAAAGATTGTGTATATGCTTTATTCAAACATTCGGAGTAGCTACTATTACTAACAGGTATCCAAACTGTAGTTTCTACAACTTGTTCAAATATTATTTTCCCTTCTCTGTTAGTTAATTTAATTTGAAACTCGATCATCGCTCCATCTTCACCGTCATTACCATAGTGCGAAAAATATACATCTATCCTACTTAGTTCAATGGTTAAAGTGTGTTCATTTTCTCCGGTATCATCAAATCCCATTGCTTTAATATAGTTTAATGTTGGCATAATAAAGCAAATAGAACTTGATAGCGACTCAGTACCGTTACTGCCTTTATTTTCTGTTGGCTCAATGTTAATATTTACTCCTTTTAAATTTTGAAATTGAACCTGTTGTGCACTACTTTCGATTTCAAAAGTTTCACAAGGTCTATTTTTCGTACGCATACGTTCATTAATACCTTGTGCATAACAATTTGCAGATAACATTGGCATTAAGATAGCCAATAAACAAAATAATT
Organism: Candidatus Onthomorpha sp.; assembly: GCA_045590015.1. Classification (GTDB taxonomy): domain Bacteria; phylum Bacteroidota; class Bacteroidia; order Bacteroidales; family P3; genus Onthomorpha. The sequence continues at coordinate 36,081 of JAZNQE010000025.1, forward strand.
TCTTCATCTTTAATAACTTTTTAATTTCCTTTGCCCAAGTCCCAAATGGCGATTACTTAATTTCTATCTTTGACTTCAAGGCATAAAAAAAACGTGGGACTTTTTTCTTATTACTATTTGAGGTCTTGGACTACCTAATATCCTAAATAAGAAAAGCCCACGATATTACTCGTGAGCGTTTTCTACTTATTTCTTAGGATATTATTTGAAAGTGTCCAAGTTTCAAATAGTAAAATATAAGCAAAAACGCTATTTTATGTCGTTAAAATTTAACTAAGTCTTAATATATTTCTTTCTGTTTGCCGTTTCCTCCTTTTTTAAGTTCGTTTCTAAATTCGGCGACAAAGATATAAAAACTTTCTGATTCCGCCAAAATTTTCTCTCGCAAAGGTTGCAAAGTCGCAAAGATTGATTGAGTAAGGTTTAAGGTTTAAGGAGTAAAGTTTAAGGTCGAAAGACTAACGGCAAACTTCCTTAAACATTAACCATTCTTCCTTAAACCACTCTCAGACTTCTTTTGCGGAATGTTTCCATTACCGGTATTGGCAGTACCAATTACCGGTACTGGTAGTACCAATAACCGGTACAGGTAGTACCAATTACCGGTACTGTCAGTACCACTTACCGGTATTGATAGTACCAGTTACCGGTACGGGCAGTACCAATAAGCTGAATTTTTTTGAAACTGCGTTTGGCTTTCCTCTCGCAAAGGTCGCAGACCGACAGAATAAATTGCAAAGAACACAAAGCCTTTCCACGTATCACGCGAATTTACACGAATCTTTTTATTTCGGCTTTTGGCTGTTGGCTGTTAGCCTTTGGCTTTCGGCTGACGCAGTTTGAAATTTGCCAAAAGCCAACTGCCAACAGCCAAAGTAAAAACAAAAAAGATACGTGCAGATTCGCGAGATTCGTGGAGAAACCTGCGAGATACGCAGAGAGTGTTTACGCTATCAGGTCTTTGACCAATTCGCTCATAAGGTTGCCTGCTTTTGCCACGCCTTGCAATACTTCTTCGTGGGTGCAGTCTGCTATGTCGGTTTCTTTGAATACGTTGCTTATAACGCTCATTCCGAACACTCTCATCTGCGAATGCGATGCGACAATCACCTCGGGAACGGTGCTCATCCCTACTGTGTCGGCTCCGATCGTTCGAAAGAATTTGTATTCGGCAGGTGTCTCGAAGCTCGGACCGCTTGTGCCGACATAGACTCCTTCTTGCAATGTGATGTTTCTTGCTTTGGCTATCTCGTGAGCTTGTTGCAGGAGTTTTTTGTCGTATATCGTGCTCATGGAAGGAAATCTTGTGCCGAGTCTTTCGTCATTCGGTCCGATCAAAGGGTTGGGCATTAAATTGATATGGTCGTTTATGAGCATTATGTCGCCGACTTGATACGCCGGATTGACGGCTCCCGATGCGTTGGTAACGATTAACAACTCCACTCCCAAGGCTTTGAACACTCTGATCGGGAATGTAACTTGTTGCATGCTGTATCCTTCGTAATAATGAAAGCGTCCCTGCATACAGACAAGTTGTTTGTCGCCTATTTTCCCAAACAAAAGTTCTCCTTTATGCCCTTTGACGGTCGAGAGAGGAAAGTTCGGTATGTCTTTGTAGGCGATTCGGGTTTCTATCTCTATGTTATCGGCAAAGTTTCCCAAGCCGCTGCCCAATATAACGGCGGTTGTGGGTCTGATTGCGGTATGTTGTTTTATGTATTCGGCTGTCTGGTTGATTTTATCGTACATAGGTCTTCTTGTATTTTGGTTTTGATTGTTTCATTGCTTTGAGAAAAAAGGCTGACCTCTATTTCTATCGGCAGGACATAAAGGTCGGGGTGAAAGTCATCAAGTTTGCTTGCGTCCTTTTCGGTTGTCAAAAGTATGGAATCGGCTTTGCGTACTTTGTTGTAACGTTCGAGTATTCGCTCACGGTCTTTGGAGTTGAAAGAATGATGATCGTCAAATGTCAGGGTTTGAATAAGCGTGCTACGCTCTTCGATGTATTTTCTTATGTGTGCGTTGTTGGATATTCCGGTAAAGAGTACGACGCTGCGGTTTTCGAGTTCGATTGTTTCTCTCTTGTTTCCGATTCGATAAGGTGCTTTATAGACTATGTTGGAAAAGAATATCCGTTGTCCGATGCGTGGTTTGAGTTTCTCGACAAAGCGTTTCTTGTCTTCAAAGCCCAAGGGCGGGCACTTTGTAACGACGATGTAATCTGCTCGCTTAAAGCCTCGACGGTATTCTCTGAGCAATCCGAACGGTATGACTTTGTCAGAAAAGAACGGACGGTTGTATTCGGTCAGCAGAATATCGACATCTCTTGCCGTATAACGGTGCTGAAAGGCGTCATCGAGCAATATGAGATTTATTTCTTTGTTTCGTTCCGCTGAATCTTGATTTCGTTCGATTGATTCTTGATTTCGTTTTTCTATTTCTTTGATTGCGTAATTGCGATCTTCGCACACGACAAACATCACTTCGGGAAACTTTCTTGCCATCTGCAAAGGCTCATCTCCAAACGTCTCTGCACTACCCTCGGGATTGACAACAAAAAATCCTTTCGTCTTTCTGCCGTAGCCTCTCGAAACGACAGCGATGTTAAACGAAGATGAAAACGTCCTCAATAAGTATTCGACAAAAGGAGTCTTACCCGTACCGCCTGCTTTCAAGTTCCCGACACTCAGAATGGGGATATTGTGGTGTTGGGTCTTCAATATACCTTTATCAAACAAGACATTGCGAATATATGTTATCAATCCGTACATGGCAAGCTTATCAATTGCAATTGTTTACCCAGAGATATAGTCCGTCGAAGAAGGTACAATAAGTGTAAAGCAGTCGTCGGGCTTTGCTTCCTTCGAGTGGGGAGCCGTCAAAGCAGATATATTGAGAGCCACACTTGGGACAAAACAACAAAACGTCGTTTGTCTCGTCCACTTCCAACTGTCCATGACAGTCTTTCGCCACACAAGTACGCTCAAATGCGATAAACTCATCCCAATTCTTGCGAAAGACAACTACGCCTCTTGCTCCGCCTTCGAAATATTCCCATCCGCGATTTCCGTAATTGAGATTGAAATATTCCGCACTTTCGGGTTCTATATAGAAATTGACGTATGCATAATCCGGATAGTCATCTTCGCAAGATGAAAACAAGAATGTGCATACGCCAATCAAGAAAACAAATATCTTTCTCATCAAAAGACAAACGTTATTCCACACTGTATATTGTTGTAAGGCAGACATCGCCCACCATTTTGAGAGTTCGTTTGTCTATGTGCCTCATATCATCTTCCATAGTGTGCCAATAAGGGAAGAATCCGCCCATCAAATCATTTTGAACAATGTCTATCATCGGTATCTTGGCGTAAACATTCACCCAAACATGATCATCCATTATCGGATAGGTCTTTTCGCTTACAAAAACATCGGAGAAACCTTTTTGAGAAGCTATTTCCCAAACTTTATTCATTATTCCCGAAGCATAGCTCATCGACTGAGCTTCTTTGGTAAAGCGAGGTGATTCGTACCCAACCATATCTAATAAAATTCCATAGTCGGCATGATAGAACGGAATGTGAGTATTTTTTGACCAATGTTGAGAGCCTAAACACCAATCGCTTTGATCTTCCACCACCTCTTCTGCCCAATCAGGCGTTCCTTGGTCTTCCAAATCGAAAAGCACTATATCCAATCCTTGAGTGTTTGCTTTGGTTTTGAATATGCGGGCAATCTCCATCAAAACTCCTACTCCACTCGCTCCATCATTTGCTCCAATGATAGGCTTCTTATGATTTGACGGATCCGGATCTTGATCTGCCCAAAGGCGACTGTCCCAATGCGCTCCCAAAAGCACTCTGCGTTCGGCGTCTTTGTTAAACGTTGCTATGATGTTGCGTCCGTTCACCTGCGTTCCGTCCCACAAAGTTACGGAAAATGGTTGCACATAAACAGTATCAGCATATTGCTTCATGAAATCTATTATGTAATCTCCGCATTCTTGAGCCGCTTTGCTGTTTGGCGTTCTCGGTCCAAAATCACATTGAGTCTTCACATAGGAATAAGCACTGTCGGCATTGAAATCAGGAATCTCTATCTTGTTGTAGTCGATAGAATCCGCCACAGATATGCTTTGCTTTTTGCATGAGCAGAAACAAACAACGCAAACCAAAACCAAAGGTAATAATATTCGAAAACAATTTTGTCTTTTCATATCTCGATAACAGATGTTAAAGGTTTGTTTAATCCATTGTCCAACTTGCTCCGTCCTTACCGTCTTTGATTGTTATTCCTGCTTTGGATAACTCGTCTCTGATAAGGTCGCTTTTTGCCCAATCTTTGTTTGCTCTTGCCTCACTGCGAAGCGATAAGATCACATTCATCAAAGATTCTATGACATTGAGAGAATTGTCGGTTTGTTCGCCTTTCATTCCCAATATGTCGTTGAATACGATTGCAAAGTTCTCTTTCAAAGCGTCTTTGTCTGCTTGAGAGATTGTTTCTTTCTTATCTGCAACAAGGTTTATCAAGCGACAAATCTCAAACATATTGGCTATCGCAACCGGAGTATTGAAATCATCGCACATTGCTTCAACACACTTTTTGAAGACTCCATCAAAATCTACGCTTGTCTTGTCTGCAACAGGTAAAACATCGATTTTCTTTTGTGCTTCAAACATTTTCTTCATTCCCTTTTCGGCTGCTGCCAAGGCTTCATTAGAGAAATCCAATGTTGAGCGGTAATGCGCTTGCAAAATAAAGAAACGTATTGTCATAGGACTGTATGCCTTATCCAGTTTCTGATGATTGCCGGAGAAAAACTCACTTAGAGTTATGAAATTGCCAAGGCTCTTACCCATCTTTTGACCTCCGATTGTTATCATGTTGTTATGCAACCAATATTTGGCAGGTTCGCAATCGAAAGCACAGACTGATTGAGCTATCTCGCTCTCGTGATGTGGGAAAAGCAAGTCCAAGCCGCCTCCATGTATGTCAAATTGTTTTCCCAAATACTTTCGGCTCATCGCAGTACACTCCAAATGCCATCCGGGAAAGCCATCACTCCATGGAGAAGGCCAACGCATGATATGTTCCGGTGAAGCCTTTTTCCAAAGTGCAAAATCGGCAGGATTACGTTTCTCGCTCTGTCCATCCAATTCTCTTGTGTTGGCAATCATTTCATCAATCACACGATTGGAAAGTATGCCATATTTATGTGTGTCATTATTGTATTTTATCACATCAAAATAAACACTGCCGTTGCTTTCGTAAGCATAACCTTTGTCAAGCAATGTTTGAACTATCTCTATCTGTTCGATTATGTGTCCTGTGGCATGCGGTTGTATATTCGGGCGAAGGACATTCATAGAGTCCATCGCGTCAAGATATTTCTTGGTGTAGAATTGTGCGATCTCCATAGGCTCCAATTGTTCTAATCTTGCCTTTTTCTCAATCTTATCTTCACCATTATCACTATCGTTCTCCAAATGTCCGACATCGGTAATGTTTCTTACATATCTTACTTTATATCCCAAAAATTTAAGAAAGCGGTAAATCGTATCGAAAGTCAAAGCCGACCTTGCGTGTCCCAAGTGAGCCTCTCCGTAAACGGTTGGTCCGCAAACATACATTCCTACAAACGGATCATTAAGTGGCTGAAATTCTTCTTTATTTCTTGACAATGTATTATAAACCGAAAGTTTCTCTTTATTATCTATCATATCGTTATCTTTTTATTTGTTTTCTATTTTTATTCTTCTGACCATGATTCCTATGCAAAGGCTCGCGATAATCATCACAAGGATTACCACGTTTATTATATCGGTAAAACATAAGCTAACCGGAAAGCTATCTATCACAAAACCATTTGAACCGATCTTGATTAATCCGAACTTCTGTTGCAAAAAACAAAACACACTTCCCAAAAGCAATCCCGAAACGCAACCGATACCACTCATAATCATACCAACCATAAAAAATATCTTTCTTATGTTATGATTATTCGCTCCCATCGAAGAGAGTATCTTTATATCGTTTCTCTTTACCATTGCAAACAAAGACACTGCTCCCATAACGTTAAAACTTGCTATAAAGATTATAAAGCTCAAGATAAGATACACCGCAAGTTTTTCTGCTTTCACTATCTTGAAATATATAGGGTCTTGTTCAAAACGGTTTTTCGCAATCATATCTTTAGGCAATATGTCGATGATTTTTTCTTTGACTTTATCGACCTGCTTATCATCTTCAACCGAAACATGAATACTGCTTATTCTATCTTGCTCATAGTCCAACAAATCTTGGGCAAAGGCCAATGGAACAAAAGCAACGTCTGCATCCATATCACCTGCAGTCATAAAACTACCGGAATAGACTGCTTTATCTTCATTTAAGTTTTCTTCGGGAACGAACGAAAGTGATGAATTGTTCTTCGGACTGCAAAAATTCAACATCAAATTCATTTTATCCCCACCCTTACCTATACCAAGATTGATTGCAAGGGATAGACCCAAAACAGCACTCGGAGCAGATGAAGAGCCAAGAGAAAATGTTCCTATTCTCATTGTCGAATCTATTGAATTGAGTTTTGTATAATCTTCTGTCGTTCCTATCATATTGACTATCGTCTGTCTGTCTGCAAAACTCATCAAAACCGTTTCGCTGACAACATTCACACAATTCTTAACTCCGACTACATTTGCTATCTTTTCCGCATCAACATCGTTCAAAGAAAAACTTTTACCTTTTTGACTTTCGATTATTATATCCGGATTGGAGAAGGCAAGCATTCGTTCTGCCACATCGGTAAAGCCATTAAACACACTGAGAACAATTATCAGTGCCATCGATGCAACCCCTATACCCACAAGCGATATAATCGAAATGATATGAACAACATTCCAATTTTTCCTTTGAAAAAAGTATCGCAGTGCAACAAATTCGGGGAACTTCATATGTCTATTCTTTGAGCAGTCTCTCTATATTGTCGCTATAATCCAAACTATCGTCTATAAAGAAACTCAGCGAAGGAATAACTCTTAGTTGATGCCTTTCCAAAGCAGCCAACTTCATTCTCAAAAGTGTTTTATTCTTATCTATCAGTTCAAAAATATCTTCGGTCTTGCTGCCACCAAGAGCAAAAATACTTACATACACTTTTGCTATCGACAAATCAGCCGAAACTCTTACTCTTGTCGGGGTAATCATTGCCCCATTAAACAAATTTCTTGCCTCAGATTGAAAAATCAAACCCATATCCTTTTGTATCAATCTGGCAACTTTCTGTAATCTATTGCTATCCATATTTTGCAAAGATACGAAAAAAATATCTGAAACAAAGAAAAAGAAAACTGAAACGAAGATTTGGATAACTGAAACAAAGATTCAGTAAACTCTTTTAAGGTTTTATCTGACCCTTATTCTTACACCCCACAAGCCATTATTCATTTCTCCGTTTAAGCCAAAGGAACGGATAAACTCAAAGCCGAAGGAAGAAAATATGTTATCGATTCCAATTCCCACTTCATAGTATGGAGCGACTTCTCCATACAATGCCTTTCCATAAACGAACTCGTTCATTCGCCATTTTTTGAATATAGGAATCAAATCGCAAAACAATCCTCCGAAATTAAACTGTGCAAAAATTTGTGCATACTCTTTGCGGTGGTAAGCGGCACTTCCGTCCAACAGATTCATACCATAATAAGATGAAAATAATCCATAAGACTGCGTTGGGGTGAAATAGAAATAATAATATGTATTTCCAAATATTTTTCCTCCGCTTATTCGCATATCCAACGCCATTCGTTTTCCTAAAAACAATCTTTCGCTTGCTACAAATCCCACCTTGCTGTAAGAATCTGAATTACTCAAAAGCACATTATGTGAAAGATTTACAGATAATTCTGTCTCAAGACGAGCGAGCCTTGAATTAAGAGATGTATTTCCCGTTTTTTTTCGATTAGGTTTGAAATAAGCCTCCAATCCTAAGCTTGCATATCTGTAAGGTTTGTCAAGCGTTTCGTTGCTTTCGCCATAAGAATAATACATTTGCGAATACAAATCATTATATTCTGCAAAAGGAGAAATGCCTACACTTATCGGAAATTCGTACAAATATTTCAACCCCGCCTTTCTTCTGTAGGCAAGATAATAACTTGTGTTCTTATCTAAGAAATAATACAATGCATCATAATTTGCAAGATTCGGCATATAGCTATTATCAGAATAATACACCGTCATCATATTTGCAGGAAATGAATAGACAGATTTAGGTCTTTTTTTGAAACTATACGATAACGATGCTGCGTATTTCAGTTTTTTATCATTCATTCCGTACGCCACAAGCCAATCGAATGTGAATCGTTTGCTGAGCTCGGAATTTGATCTGCCGCTTAATCTTAACCTTACGCCTTCCAATGGGTTGTAACTAACAAAATGTTCCAATGGTCCGAACTCAAGACCTCCAAAACCAACATAATTATCAGTTAAAACGCCGGATACTCTGTCTTGAATAAGCAATCTGCCGATTCTTTCCAAATCTCTTCGATTTATCGGCTCATAAGACACTTGCGAAAAAGCCGAACAACAAACCAATATCGCAAAAACAAAACCCAAAATACGTTTTCTCATACCTCAACACATATTTTTTACAGCCAAAGCCGCTGTTGAAAAAGCTATTTGCAAATTAAAACCACCAGTATCTCCATCAAAATCTAATACTTCCCCTGCAAAAAACAATCCTCTTACCTTCTTGGACTGCATAGTTGAACAATCAATTTGACTCAAATCAACTCCTCCTTTGGTGACTATCGCTTCGTACCAACCCATATCGCCGATAATCTCATCTCGATTATGTTTCAAATACTCCAAAATAAAATCCACATTGGTTAATCTTATCTTGCTGCGGGTACATTCTTCTTTGCGTTTTTTTAACCAAAACTTGTAGTCCTCAACCAATTCTTTCGGAAGCCATGCTCTCAAAACATTTTCGGTTGTTTGTCCCATTCGTTCGTTTAGGACAGCGACTATCTCCCTACGCAATTTAACTTCGCTCAATTTGGGTTTTATATCGACTGATACAAACAATTTCTCGCCTTTGTAAATTCTATCAGCAATCTTTCTATTCAATCTTAAAATTGCAGGACCTGATAATCCATATTCATCCAAATAAATGTCTCCGAAATCTTTTGCCACTACATCGTTGGAGCTATTTAATATAGCAACATCAACATTCTTTACGGTATAGTTTTGCAGCCTCGCAGGATGTGCTTTTCTAGTTCTCAGACCTACCAAAGCAGGCATGGTATCTGTGATTTTATGTCCCGAATTTGCGGCTATTCGAATTCCGTCTCCATCTGAGCCTGTTGCAGGATACGATTCACCACCACAACAAACCAAAACTTGATTTGCGTAAAATCTTTCTTGATTTTGACAAATTACTCCTGCAATTCGCCCCTCGCAAATCAACAAACGTTCAACACCTTTATTACATACAACATGAACATTTCGAGAGTTTTCTATCCTCGAAAGAAGCGTAAAAAAAACATCTATGCTTTTACCACTTTTCGGAAATACTCTTTGTCCTCTTTCTTCCATAAGAGGTAAGCCCCATTTTTCGAAAGTGCTGATTGTGTCTTTATTGGAAAAGAATGAAAAAGCAGTTCTAAGATGTGTTTTCCCATTTGTGCAATGAGAAAGGAAGTTTTCTTTTTCGAAAGTATTGGTAAGATTACATCTTCCTTTGCCCGTGATTCTCAACTTCAAACCTACTTGTCTCATTTTCTCTAAGACAAGGACGGATTTATTGCTTCCTGCCATCAAAGCTGCCGCCATTAATCCCGAAGCTCCACCTCCGACAACTATAATATCGAAATGATTTTCTCTATCTTTTAGACTCATATCCGAAATTTCGTAAGTCTCTTTCGCTATTTCGCCAATCTTTTTTGACTTTTACCATTAGTTCCAGAAAACATTTCTTTTCGGTAAATTCCTCTATATCTTTTCTCGCTTCTGTACCTACTCGTTTTATCATACTGCCATTTCGGCCGATTATAATCTTTTTCTGACTTTCTCTCTCTGTAAAGATAACGGCTCGAATTCTATTCATCTGTTCATCTTCTTTGAACTCTTCAACAGCAACTTCAGTAGAATATGGTATTTCTTTATCATAAGTAAGCAAGATCTTTTCTCGAATAATCTCACTGACTAAAAAACGCATGCTTTTATCAGTCAGCATATCCTTGTCATAATATGCAGGCGAAGAAGGCAAGTATGATTTTACCAATTCCATCACTCTTTCTATTCCCATCGAGTGTAAAGCACTGCAAGGTACTATTTCGGCACGAGGAATCTCACTTTTCCAATGTTCGATTACTGCAGTAACCTTCTCTTGTGAAGCAAGGTCTATCTTATTTATGACAACAACAACCGGGATGTTGTTTTTTTTAATATTTTCGTAGATTTCCTTGTTTTTAATTTCCTCTCCCATATCGGTAACCACCAAAAAAACATCCGCATCCGACAATGCACCTTCGACTTGTTGCAACATACATTGCTGAAGTTTGTAGTGGGGATTCAAAATTCCGGGAGTATCCGAAAAAACTATCTGAAAATCCTCTCCATTCACAACTCCCAAGATTCTATGCCTTGTTGTTTGACATTTTCGTGTAATTATACTCAATTTCTCCCCGACAAGAGCATTCATCAAAGTTGATTTGCCTACATTCGGATTACCTATGATATTTACAAAACCTGCTTTATGTTCCATCGAATAACGTATTAAATTATGCCTTCACTGATTAAATCATGTATATGAACGATACCTAAATATCTTTCTTTATCATCTATAACTACCAATTGAGTTATGTGGAATTGTTGCATGATATTGAACGCTTCCACTGCATACGCATCAGCGTTTATGCACTTTGGCGATTTTGTCATTATATTCTCCGCCTTTTGAGTGCGAGTATCGATAACCTCTTTATCGTTCAACATCCGTCTTAAGTCGCCATCGGTAATTATTCCCAAGACCCTATCATCTTCCGTAACGACTGCACAACCTAAACGTTTGCTCGATATTTCTATGATACTATCGGATATAGATGTTTCTTTACTTATTGTTGGTTTTTCATTTTTCGGATAAAGATCACTCACACGAAGATAAAGCCTTTTTCCGAGACTGCCTCCCGGATGATACTTTGCAAAATCATTTGCCGTAAAGTTTCTGCAATACAACAAACAAACAGCCAAGGCATCACCCATTACAAGTTGAGCGGTTGTGCTTGAGGTAGGAGCCAAATTATTCGGGCAAGCCTCCTTTTCAACAAAGCAATTGACCATTAGGTCTGCACTCTTAGCCAAATAAGAATCAGAATTACCAACCATTGCAATCAATTTATTCCCTCTTGCTTTTAACAATGGCACAAGCACTTTTATTTCAGGTGTATTACCACTTTTAGATATACAAATCACAACATCTTCGGGCTGAATCATTCCCAAATCACCGTGTATTGCCTCTGCAGCATGCATAAATATAGAAGGAGTCCCAGTGGAATTAAGCGTCGCAACAATCTTACTTCCTATCAACGCACTCTTTCCTATTCCACTCACAACAACTCTTCCTTTACACGAAAACAATAGTCTGATTACTTTTAGAAATTCATCATCCACATAATTCAGTAGATTTTCTATACATCTTAATTCAGTCCTAATTGTCTGTTTTGCTGTTTCTAAAATATCAAAATCGCTTTTCACTTCTATGTTTTTTGTCAAAAAAATTTGTTCACTGCAAAAAAAGTTGTACTTTTACATACTCCAAACAACATCATTTTTTGATTGGTTTGGGTGGCAAAGTTACAAATTTATATCTAAATAGGACTATATATTATTTGGCTGTTAAAACATTGTGATATTATGGTGGACATAAATTCTGAATTGAAGAAATTGTTTGGTTTTGACAAATTCAAGGGAAATCAAGAGAAGATAATAAATTCGCTCTTGCAAGGTGAGAATGTATTTGTCATAATGCCAACAGGGGGAGGCAAAAGTTTGTGTTATCAGTTACCTGCCTTGATTTCTGAAGGGACGGCAATAGTCATATCCCCGCTGATATCGCTGATGAAAAATCAAGTTGACTTTGTCAGAAGCGTAAGCACAGACCCATCCATCGCCCATTTTCTTAATTCTACTCTTAACAGGCATGAAATCTCTCAGGTGAGAGAAGATTTACTATCTAAAAAAACGAAGTTATTATATGTAGCCCCCGAATCACTTACAAAACCGGAGAATATAGAACTTTTTCAAAGCATAAAGATAAGTTTTTACGCTATCGATGAAGCTCATTGTATTTCTGAATGGGGACACGATTTTCGCCCTGAATATAGACGCATTCACCCTCTTATACAAACCATATCTGGAAACGTTCCTATCATAGCTTTGACTGCAACTGCTACTCCTAAAGTTCAACAAGACATATTGAAGAATCTTGAAATGCAGGAAGCTAAAGTCTATATCAGTTCTTTCAATCGGGCAAACCTATATTACGAAATCCGTCCAAAACCCAAAGATGAGATGTCGTTAAACAAAGAAATCGTGCAATTTATCAATCAACATAAAAACCAGAGTGGCATAATTTATTGTTTGAGTCGCAAGAAAGTTGAAGAATTGACCGAGACTTTGGTTGTCAATGGCATAAAAGCAATGTCATATCACGCAGGATTGGATGCGGCATCACGTGCAAACAATCAAGACATGTTTATTAAGGAAGAGATTGATGTGATTGTTGCAACGATCGCTTTCGGAATGGGTATCGACAAACCAGATGTGCGTTATGTCATTCACTATGATATGCCTAAGAGCCTTGAAGGTTATTACCAAGAGACAGGACGTGCCGGACGAGATGACGGAGAAGGAATTTGCCTCGCCTTTTATGCCGAAAAGGATATGGAAAAGCTTGAAAAGTTCCTTACAGATAAACCTGTTGCAGAAAGAGAGGTAACACAACAACTAATAGATGAGACAATTTCTTATGCCGAAAGTTCACAATGCAGGCGCAAAACCTTATTGAAATATTTCGGAGAGGATTATGAACAAGAGAATTGTGGCAACTGCGACAATTGTGTACACCCCAAACCTCTTGTTGAAGCAACCGAAGCAGTCAAAGACTTTATTGAAACTGTAATCGAAACAAAAGAACAATACAAAACAGCATATATAATAAAGATACTACTAGGTGAAGCCACTGCAGAAGTCAAAACAAATGGTCATCACAAATCGGAATTTTTCGGATTAGGAAAAGAATATCCCGAAACTTTTTGGAAAGCCGTTGCAAGATTGTGCATAATCAAGAATCTTTTGAAAAAGGACATCGAAAAATACGGACAATTAAAGCTTACACAAGAAGGAGCCGATTATTTGAAACGTCCGTTTGCACTAAAGGTGCCTGTCGATCGCAATTTCGAGGAAGAAGAACAAGAAGAAATGGCAACGCCAAGTGGAGCCAATGCTTCATCTGACCCGGTTTTGTATAACATATTGCGAGACATACGTCGACAAACTGCAGACAAAGAAGGAGGATTACCACCTTACGTAATCTTTGAGGACCGTTCGCTTATCGATATGTGCGTTCAATACCCCATCACAGAGGAAGAATTAAAAAACATAACAGGTGTCGGAGTCCATAAAGCACAAAAGTATGGCAAGCCGTTCATTGAAACAATTAAAAATTACGTTGAAACAAACAACATAACACGTCCTCAAGATCTTGTCATAAAATCAGTAGTCAACAAATCAGGAATAAAAGTCTTCATCATAAAAAGCATAGACAAGAAACTACCTCTTGAAAACATAGCCGAATCCAAAAACATGGAAGTCGACGAACTTCTTACCGAGATAGAGAGCATTGTATCCTCCGGCACGAAACTTGATTTAAGTTATTACATAGAAGAGAATATCGATCCTGAGCATCAAGAGGAGATAAATGAAGTCTTGATGGATATGGAAACAGATGACATAGACGAAGTTTTGGAAGAACTTGGTGAGGATGAATACACAAGGGAAGAAGTCAGACTTATGAGAATACAGTTCCTAACAAAGTACGGACAATAAGATGGAAAGAATCGCAAGTCTTGAATATCTGAACAAGCAACTCTCAAAATCACCACACAGACACAAGGTTATTATTTCTGACAGCAATACGACAGAATATTGTCTTACGCATCTTATATATAGTGTCGAAGAATTATCCAATGCACAAATAATAGAAATTGAAGCCGGGGAGAGTTCTAAAAACCTCGAAACCTATGCTTCTGTAATAGAAGCCTTACTCGAACAAGGAGCAGATAGAAACACTTTTATCATCGCTCTTGGAGGTGGAGTTGTTTGCGACCTTGCAAACTTTGTTGCAAGCACCTACAAAAGAGGAGTAAGTTGTATTCTTATCCCGACAACAACGCTTGCAATGGTCGATGCAGCCATAGGAGGAAAATGCGGACTTGATATAGGAAACGTAAAAAACCAAATCGGCACCTTTAATAAGGCAGAAACAATTTGCATAGACACAGCTTTTCTTGAAACTCTCGAAGAAAGGCATATCATAAGCGGAGTGGCTGAAATGCTGAAAACTGCTCTTGTTTCCGACAGTGAATTGGCAGAAGAAATAATGTCTCTTTCTCCTTTTGAAGTCGGCACTCGCCAAGACTTAATCAAGCGTTGCATACGTTTGAAACAATCCATAGTTCGCAAAGACAAATTCGACAAAGGCGAAAGGCAAATTTTGAATTTCGGACACACAATCGGACATGCCATAGAAAGCATCGCTTTAGAAGAAAACAGAGAAATTTATCACGGAGAAGCTGTTGCAAACGGTATGTTTTATGCTTTGGAATTATCAAATCAACTTTGCCAATCCGAGAAAGAAAAAATTCAAAACTATCTAAAGAACAATTATCCCATAGAAGACATTTCCGACAAGCTACCTCAACTTATAAACTATATGAATGCCGACAAAAAAAACATAAACGACAACTACAACTTTGTGCTTTTGGATTCTGTCGGCAAGGCTCGATACGGGCAATTGAAAACCCGCGAACAAGTAATAAAAGAGTTAGGTACCAAAAATTAGATTTTGTATTTTCTATTTCAAGAAACGATTCTCTAAATCTTGACTCCAGTAAAATGATTCTTGATTTCATTTGAGCGAATCTTGATTTCGGCAAATTGTTTCTTTGTCTTATTCTCCTCTTTCTTTATTTCGGTTTTTCAACAAAAGCATCTCCTTTTTATTAATAATCAATTTTTTTTTTCGTATCTTTGTCACGCTAATTTTATTTATTAACAAACAAAAAAGAGTATGAAAAAATTACTTACTATTGTAATGGCTTTGGCCTTTGCAATTCAGTTATCAGCTCAAACGCTGACAACTGTGGTAGGGGATAGTACTGCTACAACATCAGCAATGCAAATTCCTGCCTACGTTTATTACAACCATTCCTACTCTCAATCTGTTTACACTGCAAGCGAATTAGGCTTTAGCGGTGAAATCAAGGGAATAGGATATTACCACTCTTCCACACGACCAACCTATAATTCAGGAACTTGGAAGATTTACATGAAAGAAGTAAGCGAATCAGAGCCTACTTCATTTTTACCTACCGATGGCTTTGTTGAAGTTTATTCAGGAGCTGTAACATTGCCACAAGAGACAGGATGTGTAATGCTCAATCTCACAACACCTTTCACTTATTCCGGAGGAGCAAACCTTGCTGTTATTGTTGTTCGTGATGGAGGTTACGATAATAACCACTACTTTGTAACAACAAGTGGAAACGCTCTGCTATACTATGATGACTATGATGCTGTCAGTATCACAGCGCCTCCGACTTCAGGAAGCGGATACTCAAGAGCTGTAACAAAATTCGAGTACGAGGTTCCTGAAGGATTCTGTTTCCCTGTTAGTAACCTTGTTGCTTCAGATATTTTGCAAAACAGTGCAAGCATAAGTTGGACTGCAGATGAAACAGCAACAAACTTCGGGGTTGCCTACAAAAAACTATCAGAAGAAGAATGGACTGTTGCAACAGAAAATACTACAAGCTTATATTGGAGTTTGGCAGGCTTAGACTCTTATACAGAATACCAAGCTAAGGTTTGGAGCATCTGTCCTGAGGACAATAGCATGGAAAAAATCGTCAATTTCATGACATTGCCTACAGCTGATAATTTCATAAGCATTCCATACAGTGAAAACTTTGATGACATTGATGCTTTCACAGGTTGGACGGCAGTGAATATTGGAACAGAAAACAAATGGGTTATCGGAACGGCTTTGAACAACACAATAGACGAAGCTGATGAACCTACAGACGGAGGTGCTTTGTATATCTCGAATGACAATGGTGTTTCAAATGCTTGCACAGCCAACGGATATAGTGCCATTACTACACACATTTATTCTTTGATTAACATAGAAGAAGGTAACTTCTATTCTATGACATTTGATCACAAACTAAACACAAGCAGTAGTTACACGCAAGTTTCCTTGGTACCATTGAACTACGAGTTCACCAGCAGTTTACCTGCAGATAGCTACAAAATAGATACAGTTAAGAATGCAGGAGACAATTGGCGTAATGTATTTGTTGAAATCCCAGGAAGTATAACTCCGGGTGCTTACAAATTGGTATTCTCTTATTATAGGGGCGGATATGCTTCAGGAAACCCTCCTGCTGCCATAGATAATTTGGAAATCACTTCAACAAACTGTGCAAAAGTTACAGACTTCACTCACGCATTTTCTGAAGATGGAACTTCTGTTACAATGACTGTTGATATAAATGACATAATTAATGAAGACGCTGAGTATTTAGTAGAATACAAAGTAGGAACTGAAGCGGATTGGAACTCTGTTCAAAGCACAACACCGGTTACCATCAGCGACATTCCTTATAACTCAAAAATCACTTACAGAGTTACCGCTATGTGTTTTGGAGAAGAAGCAGCAATTCCTTCTGAACAAGTTTCTGTTTTCACTCCTTGTAACATAATTTCAGAATTCCCTTGGAATGCAGAATTGAATGATTGGCATGTCGCAGAGGGTGCTTCATCTGCATTCCGTAATGCACCAAGCTGTTGGTTTAATATCAATGGTGGAGTATCAAGTTTTTATTTCACAAACAATACTCAATCAAATACAACTATTAACTATAGCGGTGCTTATGGCACTTCAACAAGTCAATTCAGCGATTGGATGATTACTCCTGCGTTTGAATTGACAGGTGGAGAACGTTTGATGTTTAACTACGCTCTTAATAGTGCTTATTATGGTAATGTTCCTTATCCTCACATAGACATCTATGCACTAAACATAGAAGAAGAAGACTTCACATACGCTTATGATACTTCAGATTTTGTACTTATTCAATCTGTTTACAATCCAACCCTTACTACAGAAGGAAGCTTGGCTGAGATTAGCTTGACTGAGCTTAGCGGAAGTTATCGTTTGGCTTTTGCTGTGAGAGAATGTTCACAATCTTTCAAAATCTCGAATATTCAAATTTCAGAAATGCCAAGTTGTCCTGACCTATACGGATTCACAGCTTCTCTTTCTGGTACAGATGCAGTTGCGGTTTCTTATCAAACAAGCAATATCACAGACGCAGGAGTTTTAGTATCTTATGCTGCTGTTGAAGAAGGTGAAACTTTTGACCCTAACAGTGGAACAACTATTTTAATAGCATTGGATGATGAGTTACCTATCGAAATCGATGGATTGGATGAAGGAACTACTTACCAATTTGCTGCACAACAAGCATGCGATGGAGCTTGGAGTGAAGTTATTGAGATCACTACACCTATAGTTTATGGAGTTCCTTTCTCTGCAACATTCGACACAGAAGAAACAACACCTATCGTAATTACTGAATCAGACAACAATACAAATAAATGGTTCATCGGTACTGCAGCGAACAATACAACAGGAGTTGAAAACGGAGGCGCATTATACGTTAGTGCCGATAACGGTACTACAGCCGGATATAACAATTCGACATCCACTGATGCATATGCTTCAATCTTATTGTCATTCGAAGAAGGTGCAGAGTTCGACATCTCATTTGACTACAAAGCAGGTGGAGAAAATTATCTCTATGACTTCCTAAAAGCTTATCTTGTTCCTTTTGGAGAGGATATAAATGAAACAGAACATGCTTTGATAGCAGAAAAATATAACACTAATGGCTGGTTAACACAAACAACTACAAAACCTGCATTAAGAGGAATTTACAGTTTAGTTTTCTATTGGTATAACGATGATATGTCAGGAAATTCGCCTGCTGCGATTATTGACAACATAAGCGTAACTTCTCGTCCTTGTACAGGCGGAATACCTGTTGCAATCACATTTGCAGAAAATGAAGAAGGAAATAACATAGTTGTTGATATCGATGATCAATTTAACTCGTCTCCTTCTTATATATTGAAATATAAAACATCTACAGCTTCTGAATATACAGCAATCACAGATCTTACTGCTGAAGATTTTCCTTACAGCATTGATGATAACATCGAATTCTCTACTACTTACAATATTCAAGTTGTTGTAATATGTAACGGAGAAGAATTACCGGCTACTACACACACATTTACAACTCCTTGTGCAAAATTGGGAATTCCTTGGTCTGAAGACTTTACAGTAGATCCTCTTATATCAGATTGTTGGACACAAAGATCTCAACTTCTACCTGAAGATGGCGTAATTTCATTCGCTGATATGAATACCGGTGGTGGATGGGGAAGAACAACAAGAAGTATCAATGGTATTGAAGCTACTGCTGCAAAAATTAACGTTTATGGAACAGGTACTAAATCTTGGATGTTCACTCCTATATTTGACCTAAATGATGCGTCTCGTACTTATCAAATTTCTTTCGATGTTGCATTGACAGATTACAACAATTCAGATGCTCCTGAAGAAACCGGTGCTGATGACAAATTGATCGTATTTGCATCAACCGACGGAGGTGCAACATGGGACATAAGCAATGCTCTTATTTTTGCAGATGGAGATGATGATACAGAACATAACTTCTCTGCTCTTACAAATCAATTCCAACGTTATTCATTTAAGCTTGTTGATAGCGAATCTAACCCTCTTTCAGGTAACGTAAGATTTGCATTCTATACAGAAAGTACAGTTAGCAATAATGGTGATAATGACTTGTTCATCGATAATTTGGTCGTTGATGAATGGAGCGCATGTCCAAATCCTTACAACTTAGAGGTAAATAATACAAGCATTACATCTACATCTGCAACATTCTCATTTGCTTCAATGCAAGCTAGCGGTTGGGAATATGTAATTGTAGAAGGCATCGATGCTGATCCTGCATCAGGAACACCGATTGCAACATTTACAACAAATAACGTTGTAGCCACTGATTTGGAACCGGAAACTATTTACACCCTTGCGGTTAGAAGTGTTTGTGAAGGCGATTTGACATCAAATTGGTTAACAACAACATTTAACACATTGCCGGATGCAACAGCAGTTCCTTATCAAACATCTTTCTCTGAAGAAACGGCAAATATCGCTTGGGTTAGCACATCTTCTTCAACCAATGTTTGGACAGTTGGCACAGCAACTGCAACCGAAGAAGAAGGAAAAGCTGCTTATATTTCCAACAATGGTTCTAACTATGCTGCTACAAGAAACTACAATTCAACAACAGCTCATTTGTGGAAAGAATTTTCATTTGGAGAAACGACCGAAAACTTTGAACTTTCATTCGATTGGAAAGTACGAGGCAGAAGAACTTCATCTGGATTCAATGGAGGTATTTCAGTTTATCTTGTTGATGCAACAGTAACACCGGGAACCTCTACTCTATCAAATCCTATTGTTCAATTGGAAGGTTCTGACAGTTGGCAAAATGAAAGAGTCTATCTTGGCAACATAACAGGAGATAAACGTTTAGTGTTTACCGCTACAGGTTATACAACAGATGATGAATTGATAGCTCCTGCCGCAATAGACAATATCAATGTGTTTGTTTCAACTTGTTCACCTATAGATGCTAACTCTGTGGCAGTATCTTCAATAACACCATCTTCTGCAACAATAACATGGTCTGACACAGAAGAAACTCACAGTTCTTGGAATGTATACTACAAAGCAGAATCAGATAATGAATACACTGCTGTAGTAGCTACTGAAACGACAATCGAACTTAGCAATTTGACATCTGCTACATTTTATTCTGTGTATGTAACAACAGATTGTGGTGAAGATGAATCAATAGCAAGCGAAACCGTTTCATTCACAACAGGATGTGACATAGTTGAAACATTCCCTTATCACGAAGGATTTGAAAACAGCATCGCTTTGTGTTGGAGCACAGAGATAATATCCGGAACTGCAAATTGGGTAATGGAAGATGAATATGTAGGAGGAGACTTTGCTCTTCCTGCCGAAGGTGAACAATTCATTCAATACAAAGTAGGAACAGATGGACCTTCAGCAAGATTGATTTCTCCTGTATTTGATTTGACAACATTAACTACCCCTTATCTGAAATATGATTACTTTATGAAATCATGGAGTGGGGATCTTGATGAATTCAAAGTTCAATACAGAACAAGTGAAACGGCAGAATGGACAGATTTGGTTCATCATACCACATCCGTTAGTGCATGGACAAATGACTCTTTGGCATTGCCTAACCCATCTGCAACTTATCAAATTTCCATTTTGGCAATTTCTCACTGGGGATATGGAGTTGCGATAGACAATCTGTTCGTTTATGATCCTAATGCAACGATAGAGATCGTCGCTCCTGTTGTTACAACATTGGCGGCAACGGAAATCACACACGAAAGTGCAACATTGAATGGTACAATCACAGCAGGCAGTGAAGAAATCACAGCACAAGGATTCATGTACAAAGCAAGCACGGCAGCAGATTGGACAACCGTTAACGCAACAGGTACAACAATCTCTGCAACTCTTTCTGCTTTGACTGCTGAAACAGAATACACTTTCAAAGCATTCGCAACTACAGCCACAGGTACTGTTGAAGGTGAAGCAATGACATTCACTACTACTGCAGCACCAATAGTTGTAACACCGCCAACAGTAGCTACTCTTGCAGCAACCGAAATCACACACGAAAGTGCTACATTGAATGGTACAATAACTGCTGGTAGTGAAACTATCACAGCTCAAGGATTCATGTACAAAGCAAGCACGGCAGCTGATTGGACAACTGTTAACGCAACAGGTGAAACAATGACGGCAACTCTTACTGCTTTGACTGCTGAAACAGAATACACATTCAAAGCATTCGCAACTACAGCCACAGGTACTGTTGAAGGTGAAGCAATGACATTCACTACTACTGCGGCACCAATAGTTGTAACACCGCCAACAGTAGCTACTCTTGCAGCAACGGAAATCACACACGAAAGTGCAATATTGAACGGTACAATCACAGCAGGCAGTGAAGAAATCACAGCTCAAGGATTCATGTACAAAGCAACTGCAGCAGCAGATTGGACAACTGTAGCAGCAACAGGTGAAACCATGACTGCAACTCTTACTGCTTTGACTGCTGAAACAGAATACACATTCAAGGCATTTGCAACTACAGCCACAGGAACAGTAGAAGGCGAAACAATGACCTTTACCACAACTGCAGCACCAATAGTTGTAACACCGCCAACAGTAGTTACCCTTGCAGCAACAGAAATCACCAATGCGACAGCAACTTTGAACGGAACCATTACAGCAGGCAGTGAAGAAATCACAGCACAAGGATTCATGTACAAAGCAAGCAATGCAACAGATTGGGCAACCGTTGATGCAACCGGCGAAACCATGACAGCGACAGTTGAAGGCTTGGAAGCAGAACTTGAATACGTATTCAAAGCCTTTGCAACTACTGCAAGCGGAACCACAGAAGGTGAAGAATTAACATTCACTACATTGGCAGGATTAAGCGATGCGACAGCTGTAAGCATCATTGCGAACGTTTATCCAAACCCTGCAGACGACAAAGCAACGATAAGCGTAAGCAACGTAGCGAATGGAACGAAGATAGTGGTAAGCGACATGCAAGGACGCATAATCTTGAGCGATGATATGAGCGAAAGCACATACGAACTCAACACAAGCAACTACGCAAGTGGCGTTTACTACATCAGAATCATCAGCGGAAACGCAGTAAACACACAAAAATTGATTGTAAAGTAAGAACACACAATCGATAACACTCAAAGGGAGAAGCCATTCGGCTTCTCCCTTTTTTGTTTCTTGAAATCCCGAAAATAACTCTTTATTTCATTTTTCTGAAATCAAGTTTCGCTCGAACGAAATCAAGAAACAATTTACTGAAATAAAGAATTATTTTTGCCTATTCAAGATACTGTAAATCAAAAGCGTATTTTGCGGGTTTTAATCACTGAATTGCTATGAGGAAACAAAACTTAGAAAACTGCTTTCGTCGTTTACTTTTGCTTTAATCCTAAAAATATTTATTTTTTCCTTTATAATTCTTTTGAATAATTAAAATATTGTTCATATATTTGCAAAGTCGAAATCTCTCAAACGCTATGAACACACATTCTATTCAAATACTCGGAAAGAATAATTTGAGCCTGTAAGGCTGTTTGCTTTCTATTCCCTTGTGCGAACAGCAGAAAAATAAATCCAAACAAGGATTGTAGATAATAACTTTTTTAACCAAACAAGTGATAACAATGAAAAAGAAAATTTTTACACGGTTTTATATGCTTGCAATGTTGATACTATTTGCCACTTCTTCGTTGCAGGCACAGATTTGGACAAATAGTCAAAGTTTGATGATGAATACAGATGTTGTTGTAGATTTACAGGCACAAAAAGTGCAGGAATATGGAGATAAATATTTAATTACTATCAGCAAAAAAACTGATTCATCTAATTATTGTTTTTCTTCTTGGATAAATGGAAGCAACGTTGTACATAACTCTTTTTTGAATACAAGTGATATTACGATTAATGATTTTACTATTTTAGGAGATTCTTTGTATTTTTGTGGAAACAGAAAGGTGTCTCAGAACTTAACCTTAGGAATATTGGGTAGGTTTAATATAAATGACTTTTTGGATGATGGTAATTTTGGTTATAATTTTGCATATCTTGCAGATACAGAGAATTTAACTAAATTAGTCGCATATTATACACAAGGAGATACAGTTTGTCTTATGGCTATAGGACATGATACAATTAGTGATACTACAATAGGAAGAATAACTCTGTTGAAATTCGAAACATCTAGTACAAATCCTGATTATGAGATAATTAAGTGCCCATTTGTTTCTTATACACAGAAAGAAGTAATGCACGATATTAGTTTGGTGGATAATGAAATTATAACTCTTAGTCATATTCACCCCACAAATATGTATGTATTAAGATATTTTAAAAGAGAATCTTCATTTGATAACACATACAACGTTTATTATACGTTCCCTAATTTACAGTTTAATGTGTCTTCTGATGTCTATGAGTTCCCTCTTCATTTTACGAATATATCGGATTTAAAAAATGCTGTATGTGTTTCCATAATAAAAAACCAAGAATATTTTACCATGGTGAATATCTTAAAGAATAGTTCTGACTATGTTTTTTCCACCCAGCTCGTTCTGCATAAAGAAAAATTAAATAAAGCATTGGAAATGGATTATTCTGTTGATAATAAAGAGATTTTGCTTTTGAATAATAATTACTCAGGGCAACAAATGTACCAACCAATGGTGCATTTAGATCCAGAATCTGTGACAAATTACTATGCCATAGAAGAGATCTTTGATAAACCGAATCAATTAAATCATTTTTTTATAATCCCTAATGGTAAATATGCCGTTGCAGGAGTTAGACCTCTATCTCAAACTTCCGGAGAACAATTGCTTTCTGTAAAAGACATCAATCCTCTGGAAAACGATTGTGTTAGTATGTTTGATAAAGAAATAGATGTAATTCATGTTCCAGATGGCAATTGGAATAATATATCTCTGTTGTATTTACAATATGGGGGAGCTTGGAATTCGGGGGGAGCATTTGATTCTTCTGAGCCTATTAATGTTTATTGTGTTGATTAATTTTTTAAATTCCTTTAACGTATGAAAAATAAAGTATTAAATAAAGTTTTGATTCTTGGAATCTTTGTATTTATATCTGTTTTTACGAAAGCACAATTAGATACGGCGTATATACAAAGTGTATATAGTAATCAGTATATTTATCCTTATCTGATGGATACAAATTACACAAGTATCAGAACATTAGCTTGTGAGCAGGCAGAGCCTATATCTTCACCGTTCGGTTTGTCAATACATAGTACAGTTAGTAATCAACATCTTCTAACGGGCTTTGCACAGCGTTATGAAGTAACAGATAGCGTAGATATAATGGGGGTGGCATTGATGGTTCAAGGTTCAGTCGGATTAAATAGTTGGCCGTCTCTTCTTATAATACAGGTTAGTGTATGGGATAGCACAATGACAAGCATGATATATTCACAACAATATATAGATGGGGGAATGGTAAATAATTATCAACGACCAGCAACAACTTCTTATCCTTTTATAGAGTTTATTTTTGATGATACTTTGACCTTATACGAAGATTATCATATAGCATTTAGTTATCCTAAAAGATGTGAAGAATTTATGACATCAGTCCCTTTGTTTATGACTCTAAGTGATTATGCACTTCAAGTAGTTGACCCATATTCGGATTATTGTACTCCATATGGGATTTGTACAAAATACAAACCGTATGTAATGTTTGGATGTGAGGGAGAAAGAAGTTGGTTACATGTTGATAGTGTTACTTATCAAGGTTCACAAAACTATCACAAGATTGCAAGATATCAAAATTATCAAGAGAATTTAATATATCCGGATCTTCCTGTTTGTGATTCTGTTGTTTACAAAGCGATTGGCATTTGTCCTATCAAGGCTTTGGAAAACTCAATTATAACAGATAACGATTCGACATCAACAGGTGGTGGCTCAACAGGCACAGGTGATGATACGACTTCAACGGGTGACGGTTCGCAAGATAGTTATATAGCAACGGTGTTGGCAGATAAGGACATAGAACTTTATCCGAATCCTGCCGATGAAGTTTTGAATATACGTTCTGACTATAACATAACGGAGATTGAGGTTATCGATGCGATGAATCGTTTGATCGAGCATTGGGAACTTAACTCGAGAGAATTGACTCTTGATGTCGCAAGCTATAAATCGGGAACATATTTCATCATAATCAAAACAGACAAAGGCTCATTAACGAAGAAATTCATCGTAAGATAGAACCAAAACAAAGATAAAAAGAAAAGGAGATGCAAAACAGCGTCTCCTTTTTTAGTTTCAAAAAGTTCGTAAAACGAATCTTTGTTTGAGCAAATTCTTTCTTTGTTTTATTTTCCTGAAATCAAGAAACAGAAAATTGTTTCTTTGATTAGAGTCTTGGTAATCAGTTTAAGCATTTGTTGATTACGAATAGAGGATTTGTTCGTCATTCATATTTTCTATCCTTATTCGTAATTTAATCATGGTTCATGGTTTTATTACAATGTGATGATTTAACTTCGGTCGCTTTTTACGAACCGGGGTTTTGCGATATGATAAAAAGGATATGAATGCTTGATTGATTTTCTGCTGAATGAAGTTATTAAGAATTGAATATTGTTTTAATTGGTGGGGCTACATGTTTAATGAAACAAAAAAGACGAGGCAGTCAACCACCTCGTCTTTATATTTATTTGTATGATTATTAGTATTCCCACATATCTTCTTCCATATTGAACAATAGTTCTTTTATTCTCTCGGATTCTGCCAAAGCGTCAGCTCCTTGAAGGTAGTCGTTTATGGAACGATTGAATGTGTTTGTCGCTCTTATTATGTAGCTGTCGAAGATTCTTTTCTGGAATACATCATCATAAGAACGTCTTGCCTTATCGTTTTGAGGATTATAAACTTCTGAATTCGCAAGCAACAATCTCACTTCCGGATCGTTGTATCTTATCCAACCCAACGCCAAAGTTTGAACGTCTCCTTCAGACTTTTCATAAGAAGCAACCAATGAAAATCCTATTATTCTCACATCCTCAACTGTTCTATTCTTATCAAAGAACCAATCTTCTTTTATACGAAGTTTTTCAGCACTTTCAAAGTTTGCAGGAACGAAAATTGTAGTGTCTCTTGTGATTTCCATTCCGTCAACATCGTAGTCAATCAAAGTTTCCACTCTTGTCGTACCGAACTTGTCTTTATACTCTGTCCAATTGGTTATCGGTTGAGTAAACATATCATCTTCGTATGCTGTGATACGTCCTTCGGTCAAAGCTTCATCCAATATCGTAGTAATATTCTTTCTTCCTTGATCCGGAACAAGAGGATAGTAGAAAACTTGATTCATCTTTTCTTTGAAATCAATGACTCTCCATACTCTGTATGACCAAACAACATCGTCTTCTCTCACATAAGGATATTCAAACGGTTTCTTTCCATCCGGATAAGCGTCTGAACTCTTTACATAAAATCCATCAAGATTTTCTTCCGGTTCTTCCATAACCTGTGCGTTCAAATTAAACGTTCCGCACAAGATAATACCCAATACTAATAATCCAAGCTTTCTCATATCGCTATACTTTTTATTTTGTCTTTACTATTGTATGGTGAAAATCATCTGAGGGTTGCTAACAGCCTTTTCGCCATCAGGTCCTTTTGCTCTGATATTTTCAATATACACCTTGTTTCCTCTTCTCAATTTACTCAATTTTGCTTTCATCTCTGCGTTAAACTGACTTCCTGTCGCTTGAATTGGAGCTTGAGCATCTCCTCCTGTGTTAAACGACATACTGAATGAAGTTACATTATATTTAACAGGGAAATCAAATCCTTCCATCGATACACGCAATCCTCCTTGAGTAAGAAGAGATTCTTTAGGTATTCTTCCACCGGTGTAAGTTCCGACCATGGCAGTCGGTTTTGGTATTGCCTTACATCTGAACTCCATTGTTCCCATGTTCATAGTCTTTCCACTCATGGTAGCAGATACACTGATAGTTGCTTTACCTTGAGACTTAACCGTTGCTAAGTATTCTCCGTCTTTAACTTTCTTCAATACTATGCCGGCTCCCGTAGCTGTCACATTAACATCCTTAGAGTTTGCTCCTGGAACTGATACTGAAATAGGGTTATCAACACCAATATAAAGAACGTTCATCTTGGTTGGAGAGATTGTTGCAGATGGTGCAGCAACAAAGTATTCCAATTCGAAATCATAAGGAACAGGGCCACTATCCTTTTTAACGAACAATGTTCCATTAAACTTTTGATTTCCTAAAGCTCCTGCAGGGAATTTCAACTTCAACATACCGGAATCTCCAACATATTCTTGTCCGCGTACTTGTCCTGTCAATTCACTTCTTGAATCGTATGCAGCAACAAACACTTCAGCCTCATATTGTCCTCCTTGTATTATATAAGTTGATTTTGGAACAACTTTCGCCACAACAGTATTGAACTTAAAGTCATCTGCCGATACAGCTGAGTATAAGTGATTAATCAAATCGACTTCCGCATTTTGAATTTCAGATTTGAACTTGTTCAAAAGCACCATATCTGCAAGTGTAATCGTATGGAAGAAGTTGTACATCTGCCAATTTAGTTCGTCTCCTGCAGCATTACGGAATGGTCCTTTGAAATCAATTTGCATCTTTTTCAAAGTTTCCTTGAATGAACCGGTTGCATATTCCAACATTTCCTTTTGGTACGTTTCAATCTTCTTTCTCAATTCTATTGCCTTGCCTTTTGAACCGTCTTCACTTCCTGCCAAGAAATAGTTCGTCGGAGCAGAATATTCGTCTTTCTTAACTACTGCATCAAATCCCTTTTCATCCAATAGTTTCTTCGCTTCAGCCACTCCTCCTGGAGTTCCTTCGACTACAACAAACAATTCATATTTCATATTGTCGATATATTCAACAATGGCCTTAGTCTTCTTGCGAACTTCTTGTGCCTTTGCCCAATTATCGCCAACCTTTCCAGGATCTTGCTTATAAGAATTTTCAAAAATAGTATATGCACTTTCTGCCTTTCCCATCAGCAGTTTATTTGTTACTTCCATGCTGTCACCGACCGTAACGAATGCCTGTAATATCTCGGCTGACACGTTCAACGCCAACATCGCCGTGTAAACCAAGTACATCATTGAGATCATTCGCTGCCTCGGCGTTTCGGGACAATTCGTAGCACCCATAATCTATATTCTTTGTTATTTAACTTGTTTTACTTATGCCTTTGTTTGCATTGCTGCAAGCATGTTACCATAAATATCGTTCAATGCACCAACTTTCTTAGACAAAGCATTAACTTGCTCTTTGTACTTCAATACGTTCTCTGCTGTATCTGCAAAATTTACAACCAAGTTGTCTATTCTTTCTTGAACAACTTTACTTGCTTCCAATTGAGAAGAAGAATTTTGAATTTGCATTTCATACAAAGCATTTATTGAAGAAAGGCTTGATGCCATCTTTTTCAATTCATCCAAATAAGACGCATCTCCTGCTGACAAAGTATTGGCAGTTTCTTTGTAAATGTTAGCCAATGTAGATACAGCTGAAGTTGCTTCTTGTACAGAAGAAAGATATTCACCTGAAACCAACAAATCTTTGTTCAAGTTATCTGCAGTTTTCTTGTATGCTTCAGATAACTCCCCTGCTGCAGATGCGGCATTACTCAAGTTTTGGTTAAATCTTTCTGAAGAAACAGCTGCTCCCGCAACATCATTCAATTGATTAGTTGTATCAGCTAAATTCTTCAATCCCTTACCCAAACTTTCAATTAACTCAGGTCCGATCTTCGCATCAGCCAACATCTTATCTAAATCTTGAGTACCAGAGTATCCACCGCCAACAACAACTCCACCTGGGACACCAACAACTCCTGCTTCTACTTCTGCTTCTTTCTTTTTAGACTTTTTATCTTTCTTTTCTTTCTTTTCCTCTGCGTGAATATCATCCATTCCTGCTAATTCAGGGAATACCAAACTCCAATCGTAAGTTACGTGCAAAGGTTCAAATGCCGACACAAAGAAAATAACAGCCTCAATACCCATACCAATAATCAACATGATTGTACCGCCAGGCCAGTGGTTAATCTTAAACAACGCACCAACGATAACGACTGATGCACCTATACCGTACAATTTAGCTGATACTTCTTTGTAAAGTTTACTTCTGACAAAATTATCTACCCAACCCATAATTTAATAGTTTTTAATTTGTTTATTTAATATTGTTAATTATCTTAATTGTTTCTATATACATTTGAAGATGTTTTAGGGTTATCTCCTCTTACTCTTCCTAAGTATGATTGAACGCAACGGAATCCGATATAACTCTTTCCTGAATCTTGATACTCATAAGAACGAGTTGCTGTTTGGATAAAGAATTTTTGATCTTTCCATGAACCACCTCTCACCGTTTTTCTCTTCATTTGAGGTGCATCATCTTCTGTAGCATTGTATATATTTACTTGGTTCAAATCGTGTGCAAAGTTATAAGCAGCTTCGTTATAAGCATCTTCACACCACTCTGCAACATTTCCTGCCATATCATACAATCCGAATCCGTTAGGTGCATAGTGTGCCACCAAGATAGGAGTTACACCACCATCATCACCATAATTTCCTCTCAAAGGTTTATAGTTTGCAATGAAACAGCCATTTCCGTTTCTTACATACGGACCTCCCCATGGATAAGGTGCTCCATCAACACCACCTCTTGCTGCATACTCCCACTCTGCTTCGGTTGGCAAACGGAAATCTTCCATTCTCGCATATTCTTGCTTTGATAAATAATCATTCATCATTATAGTTCTCCATACAGAGAATGCCTTAGCTTGACGATAAGAAACGCCAACAACAGGATAGTTATCATAACGAGGATGACTGAAATAAGAACGAGTGGCAGCATCGTTATAGGAATAAGCATAGTCATGCATCCAACACAAGGTGTCAGGATATACGTTTATTACTTCTTTTCTAAAGAATTTATCTCTGTTTTTCAATGTTCCGGGTCTTGAAGCGAAAGAAGAGCCTCTATATTCTTCTTGAGCTTGTGAGCCATAATCTTTTTTACTTGCTGCTCTAAGGTCGATCCAATAATATTCGAAATTCAACTTTCTTGCATCTATCTGCATATTGTTATAGAATCTCTCATCAACCGGCACAAACAATTCTGACAAAGCTTCTCTTTCATCAGCATTCTTCATACTCCAATCTATCTTTTCTTTCCAATTGATCAAAGGTGTTTCCAAGTCTTCTCCCCATTGATCTGCTTCAATAAGATATCTCTCAGGATCATTCTCTCCTAACAATCTGTATGCTATTGAATCTCTTACCCAATCAACAAATTGTCTGTATTCATTATTTGTAATCTCTGTTTCATCCATCCAAAACGATTGAACTTGCACCGTTTTTGGCTGATGCTCATACAATTTATACAAATCCTCATCAGCAGCACCCATTAAAAAACTACCTTGCGGTATATCAACCATTCCATATGGTTGCATATCCAAAAAATCAGGTCTGTCTTGAACACCAATCAGCTCACCCTTGTCTGAGCTTCCACAACTTATTGCAAGCAATGCAACTGAAATTAACAAAACTATACGTCTCATAAAACCAATTTATTTTTCAAATTCTAATGTTACTTTATTTCGTTTACGCAATTCTTTGAAAGAATGTTTCAAATCCCTACATCCTTCTGGTGTTTCTATAAATTGTCGGAGGTTTTGGAGGATTCTCTATCTTAAAACAGAATCTTGCGAACAATTCAAGCGATCCCATTGACTGAGTAGATATTCTTGAAGTAGGAATATCATAAGAAAAACCGAGTTTAAAGTCACCCAATGCAACGCCACCTAATAAGATTATCGCATCTTGTACTCTATACGTTACTCCTCCCCAGAACTTATGTTCCCATTCAAGTATCGCAGAAGCATCCAACTGATATGCCGATTTAGATAAAAAATCTGTCTTCAATAAAGCCGATGGTAATACTCTCAAAGAAGGATACGATGGAACAGTCCATTCATAA
This sequence comes from Candidatus Onthomorpha sp., assembly GCA_045590015.1. Taxonomy (GTDB): domain Bacteria; phylum Bacteroidota; class Bacteroidia; order Bacteroidales; family P3; genus Onthomorpha. The sequence goes on from JAZNQE010000025.1 coordinate 67,235, forward strand.
CCTGCCAGAACATAGTAAAATCGTCTGTTATCCCATTTCAACTTTTCGCTTTCTGCCTGCATCAACTTAGAGGAAGAAATACCTATATAAAGTTGTCCAGGAATCTGATAATAAATACCTGCACCTAAATCAAACAAAAAGTCCTCCTGATTTGTAGGATCTGACAATACAGGATCATGAGAAGTTCCTATTTGATCATCTTCTGTATACTGATCAGCTCCGACCAATCTTGACATATCCAATGAAGAACTAAATAGTTGGGCTTCAACTCCTATCGCAAGATTTCCTCGAGGAAATTGTATCCTGAATGCGTAATCAAATTTTGCATGCAAATTATTCCAAAAACCAATCTTATCAGAAATAATTGTAGCCCCAATTCCACCATGCAAAAAACGCACTGGCATATCGAATGACAGATTCATCGTTTCTCCTCCTGAAGCCCCTGTATTTTGCCCCATAGCATCAGTGAATGTTATTCCCATCCATTGACTACGATAAAAACCTGTAAAACAAATAGCTCCATTACTTCCAGCATAGCCAGGATTGTACGATAATCTGTTAAACATATATTGAGAGAACTGTGGTTCCTGCTGTGCCATAGTTTTTTCGCACAAAGACAAAACCAAACCTAGCGATATTACAACAAATAATACGCCGCATTTTAAATTGACTCTCAATATATTACTCAGTTTGTACATAAATTGTACCAATATACTCATAACCTATTTTTTTTCTCTACAACCTGCAACTCAAGTATCTGCACAATGCACGAAGTAGCACTGCAAAGGTAACTAAATTCTTTTTAAGAACGAAAACTTATCTCATTTTTTTATTCTTATTTCGTTTTTCAAAAACTTTAAGGACTGAAACTCAAACAATTATTATTTATATCAATTATCCTTCTTTTTTATCAAATGAGCCAACGGATAGTTCTTTTTAAGAATCTGTATAGCCTCTTCTGCAGTTTCTTGAGATATAAATGGTCCTATATTTATATAGTAGAAACTTTCATTGTATACTTTTACAGCTTTAGCAAGTTTCTTATACTGTTCCGGTAATTGATGTACAATATCTTTTGCCTCCGTTTTATTTGCTGCGGTTGCCAATCTTACATAATAAGTAAACAAAAACGCCTGTTCATATTTATTTCCTTTTGCAAATATTACAGAGTCCAAATACCTATTCCTCACACTATCATTTAATTCAGCTCTATCAAACATCTCAAATAATTCATTTTGTTTTTCCCACAACTCCATATACTCTTGACCAAGAATCTCAACTTTCACTTTAGCTGTACCTGTCTTATGTAATAATATCCTTTTAGCTGCCAACAACGATAAATCGATTACTCCACTACGAGGGCAACGATCATTTACCTTAACCAAAACAGAACGTCCGTTTTTCAAATGAGTTACTCTTACTAACGTATTCAATGGTAGCGTTTTGTGAGCAGCAGTATATTTCTTCTGAGAAAAAATTTCTCCTGATGAAGTTTTTCTGTTTTCAAACCTATCATGATAGTATGTCGCACTTGCATTAAAGCCTTTCTTTTCCTGTGAAAAAACATTACCCCTGAGAAAAGAAAATACGAGAACTAAAGACAAAATACCGAATACTTTATTTACCACGCTTTTGCATCTTCGTGAAACCATTGTCCTTGCAAACGAAGAACTTGCTCTATAACATCTCTGACACACCCTTGTCCACCACATTTGTGGGATATATAATCAGCAACCGACTTTATCTCTTCAGCAGCATCGGCAGGGCACACAGACACCCCAACCATCGTCATAACATCATAATCAGGAATATCATCACCAACATACAAAACCTGCTCTGCTTCCAAGCCCTTATCTAACAAAAATTGCTCAAATATCTCTTTCTTTCGATGCGATCCCAAATACACATCCTCAACTCCAAGCATTTTCATTCTTGATCTTATACTTTCGCCATTCCCTCCCGACAAAATTGCAACAATATACCCTTTACGCAAAGCATACTGTATTGCATAGCCATCCTTAACATTACCGCTTCTTACAATAATTTGATCGTTTGCTGACCAAATATTACCATCGCTTATAACTCCATCATAATCAAAAACGAAAGCTTTTATTCCATGCAACTTTGCTTTATAATTCATACTCTAAAGATATTTATTCCCAATCAAATAATTCTGCACATAATCTCTTACTCCAGCTTCTAATGTATAAAAATCTGCAGTATATCCCACTGATTTAAGTTTCTGCATATTCGCTTGTGTAAAATACTGATACTTATCTCTTATATCAATAGGTATATCTATATATTCAATATTTATAGGCTTATCCATTGCTTCAAATGTTGCTACAGCCAAATCATAAAAACACCTCGCTTTTCCGCTACCTAGATTATAGATATCCGACTTCGGTTTATTTGTCATTAAAAAGAATAGCACATTTACGACATCTTTTACATAAACAAAGTCTCTCATCTGTCTACCATCTTCAAAATCATCTCTGTGCGAACGGAATAATTTCACCTTACCAGTTTCTGTTATCTGCTTAAATGAATGTATTACAACCGAAGCCATTCTTCCCTTATGATATTCATTTGGTCCATAAACATTAAAAAATTTCAAACCTGCCCAAAAAGGAGGTTGTTTTTCCTGTTGCAAAGCCCAAACATCAAATTCTTGCTTCGAACGACCATATGGATTTAACGGACATAACTTTGGAAGTAATTTTAAGTCATCATCATATCCCAATTCTCCATTTCCGTAAGTTGCGGCTGACGAAGCATATACCATAGGAATGTTATTAGCAGAACAAATCTTCCAAATGCTTTTTGTATACTCCAAATTCAATTTAACAAATATATTCCAATCAAATTCGGTTGTATCTGTTCGTGCCCCCAAATGATAAACACCTTCCACCGAAGTGGCATTATCATTAAACCATTCAATAAAGACTTCCCTATCTATCTTTTGAGAATACTTCAATCTGCTGTAGTTATTTGACTTTTCTTTTTTTGAAAAATCATCAACAATCACAACATCTGTTATCCCCATACTATTAAGCTTGCTCAACATACAACTGCCTATAAATCCAGCTGCTCCTGTTAATACTATCATAGACTACACTTTATTATTTATTAGAAAATAGAGCTTCTTTCTTTTTAGAAACATATTCTATTGATCGTTCGTAAACATTTCTCCAGTCTTCCCATCCAAAATCTTCGGACAAACTCTCATTATGCCAAACGCTAATCAAATGTCCATCAGCTTCGACAACCTTATCAACAATGCCCACTATCTTAGCCAAAGCCTCATCGGGAGAAAGTTGTAAACCATTTTTCAAAGCTACATCCATATATGCAAACGGAAAAATTCTTAATTTGGTTTCAAAATCCAATGCCAAATCGTAAAAATTAAAGCTATTACATATACCAGCTCTGAACCCGATAGCATTAGAATAGCCCATAGAATAATCTCCTTCAATATTGTTATTTATCAATTCACGATAAGACTCAGGCAATCTGAATCTGAGATAATGAAACCTTGATCTATGTATCGGTTTACGCAATAGAGACTTCAGCATCTTTATTTGTTCTGACATAAGCTCGGATTCTTCAAAACTTTCATAAGAAGGATGTATCCCGACCTTAGCATAATCACACAAAGACTTAAGCTGTAACCTGAATTTAGGATTGTATGGAGATATATTCTTATCATAGCGACCATAATCCCCAAACAAAATAAAGAAAGTCGTATTTACCTTATATTTCTGCAAAATGGAAATAATGTAATCGAATGTATCGTACGGATCTTGCCTCTTCCCTATTAACACACCCAATCTTTTAAGACATTGAGCTAAATTTCCTTTAAGCAAATCTCGAGCGAATCCTCCACAAGTACGCAGAACACCCTTTCCGCTATAAGAATAAGCCGAATCAACATCGATAGTATTGGTGTAAGTAAAGAATGACTTCTTCGACTCCAAGGTAGGATATATCGTTTGCAACTTTTGTTTTAGTTCCCTCACCCAAATATTTACCACAGGTTTATCCAAGAAACCTTTTTTGTAGGCTAAACTATCTTCTGCTTTGAAACGCGAGTGTTCATCTCTGACAAAAGGCAAATATTCTTCATAACGAGAAACCAAATAAAAAACAGATGCAAGCACATCATAATCACAAATCGAATCCTTGGAATATTGCTTAAAAAGATAGGGTAATCCGTTTTGTTCAAAATAGTTTACATCCACAAGCTCTATAGTTGTATCAAACAAAAGACTATCACAACATAAGAATGCTTCATCACACAGTTTGTGTTTGCAGTAAGATAGCTTCGGATCTTTGCTTTCGACAAAAAAATCCTCATCGGTTGTTATGGAATATTCGATTCCCATCAACTCTCCGAAAACGAGATTCAACGTATAACCCAATCTGTTGGTTATTTTTTTAGCATATATCAGTAGCATAAAACTTATCTCAACTCAAAGTCATCTCCCAAATACTTTGTTCTCACCTCAACATCGGCAGCCAATTCTTCAGGAGTTCCATGTCTGAAAACCGTTCCTTCAATCAACAAATACGCTCTATTGGTTATAGAAAGAGTTTCATGAACATTATGATCAGTAATCAGTACGCCTATATTTCTATCTTTCAATCCCTTTACAATATGCTGAATATCTTGAACAGCTATCGGATCCACTCCTGCGAATGGCTCGTCCAACAAAACAAATTTTGGATCAGCCGCTAAAGCCCTCGCTATTTCACAACGTCTTCTCTCCCCTCCCGAAAGCTGATTACCATTGTTTTTCCGTATATGTGTCAGGCTGAATTCTTCCAAAAGGGATTCCATTTTCTCTTTTCTTTCTTTCTGACTTATGTTTTTGAATTCCAAGACAGACATTATATTATCTTCAACCGACATATTTCGAAACACAGACGCTTCTTGTGCCAAATAACCAACACCGAGTTGAGATCTTTTATACATCGGCATCTTTGTAATATTGGTCTGATCTAAATAAACATCCCCCGAAAAAGGATGAATCAAGCCTGTCATCATGTAAAAAGTAGTTGTCTTACCTGCTCCATTCGGCCCTAACAAACCAACAATCTCTCCTTGCTCAACCGAAATCGACACACCCTTCACCACAGTCCTTTTCCTATACTTTTTAACTACATTGTCAGTATATAATTTCATTTTTCTATATTTTGAAAGTACAAAGATACAACAAAGAAACGATAAAATGAATTCAAGAAAGAAAAGAATAGTTCTTGAATCCGTTTCGCTGAATCTTGAATTCATTTTTCCACCATCATAATGCACTTTTTCAACAACCCATTCTATAGAAACATATCGAAATCTCAACAAGCCGAACAACAAACCATTTAATTGAAATCTTGTTATTTTTTAACCGACATTTTAGACAAAAACATTACATTTGCAATCGGCAAAAATAAACAAAGGGTAAGTTACATCATGACAGAAGAAACAATCTCCGAAAGATTATATAGAGAATATATAACAAAATATATAGATAAGATAACGAAATTAGACACCCACCCTGATTTTATCAGAAACGATGCTGTGCGTAAACGCGAAACAAAAAGTCATATCATGTACAAACTTAAACGCAATCCAATATCACAATCTTTGGATTTCTTGTTCGATAGCAATGCTTCTGAAAAAAAATATAAGTATGAGTTCCTCGTAGAGTTTGATAAAGAAACTCCGGGCTATGGTATATATTATGGTTGCAGGGCAATAATCGATGAATCCATAACTTCAGAAGAAGAACTTCTTAGGCAGATTGACTTAATTGAAGAAGACATGATTCCGATTAAAGAAAAAGCATCTGAAGTTTTAAATAAAGTTTTTGTATCTAAAAAATTCAATGAACAATCCTTCAGAAAAACAAACAACGCCAATGAAAACACCTATTGGCCTTTTTGGATCGCTTTATCTGATGAAGAAGACATTTGGGTGATTGCCGCACAAGCAACCAAGTTAATTGCAAATACATATCTGACTATAAATACAGGACAACCTCTCTTCAAATTTAGTCAACCCAAATATGAGAAAGAACACAATTTATGCAATATTGTGCAAACTAGATTTACTTTCGATGCACTGCAAGAGTTATTGAAAAAATTAAAAACCACAGATAAGCAAGATTTATTCTTAGACTTCATTATCAAAGCAGAGAAAAAAGGATTCCTTACAAGAAATTCTTACTACGAATTCGCATGGGATTTATCTAAAAGTGGAGAACGCAACAAAGGGGCTTTCAATGGAGCTGTCAAAATATTGCTCGAGAAGTTAGAACACAAAGGAGAATGGAATTTAGTTGAACGAATCATACTGCAAGGATTAAAACAGAATTTAGGAAAACAAGAAGCAACCAATAGAAATGTGTTTAATGATATTATGGATATCAAAACAGAAAAATAATCTTTTGAAGAAATCTTTTACAGTAAAATAGAACCTCGCGAAGAACTTGCTACCTTTGCACCGTCTTCTTGGAAACAAGTCAGACGTATCAGTAACAAAAATGTTTAATTCAAAATTTGCAGCTATGGAACAGATAGATTGGAAAAATGAAAATTTAGAAAAGTATGGTACTAACTACTCCGAGCCAAGTCTTTGGAAGAAAATTGGCAAATTTGCCGCAAAAGCAGGTTTGAAAGTCATTTATTATGTACTCATTCTTTACTACTCGTTAAAATCAGACAAAGTTTCCAAAAAAGAAAAAGCGTTAATAATCGGAGCGTTGGGCTATTTTATTCTGCCAGTGGATTTAGTTCCAGATTTAATTCCCGGAGTTGGATTTGCAGATGACGCAGCAGCTTTATTGGTTGTTATCCGCAGTCTGACATGTGTAGACTTTGAGATAAAGAATCAAGCAAAATACAAACTGCGTGAGTGGTTCAGTGATTACAACGAAAGTGAAATAGACAACATTTAATCAATAAAAAAATCTACAAGCATGGAAAGAAAAATCTCAAAACAAGAGTTAGATATAGAAAATCAAATAACAGAAATTGCGAACAAAATCTCATCTGCAGATACAGAGGCAATATACGATGGTGTATTCGATTTAGAATTGTATAAAAGTTCTCCAATACGATTGATGTATGTTTTGAAAGAAGCATACGATGAATTTGATGATCAGAACAATGCTTATGGTGGTGGTTATAGCATACCTCGCGATTGTTTCATTAAAAATGACGCTGGAAACGTCAAGACGTGGCAACCAATCATATACACAACTTACGCTTTGTTCAATGACTTAAAATATAATGATATAGACTACATCTGCAACGACAAAAGCATGACAGATGTACTTAAACAGATAGCCTATATCAATACAAATAAAATACCGGGGCAGAAAACATCAGATGATTCTTTCATAAGCAAAGCCTATAATACCTGGAAACCGGTGTTGATGCGTCAAATAGATTTTTACAATCCTCAAGTAATAATTTTCTGTGGCACTTTCAAATTTTACAAAGCTGATTTAGTTGGTCTATATACCAAACCTATATACACAAGTCAAAGCAATTCTCTTAATGTTTACCGAAAAGAAAATGGGGCTCTTCTTCTTGATGCTTACCATCCTAATCAACGATTTGTCAAACACGAAATCTATGTCAATGACATCCTTAACGCGATAAAGGATTTTTTGAACAAGTAACATATTTCAAAATATAAACGGTATGAAAAGAGGAAAAGCAATATTTGTTTGCAATGACTGCAAGAAGGTTTTTGTAGGCGATGACTTAGAATATCATGCCACCGTTTTGTCTCATCCTTTAGAGTGTCCGAAATGTGGAAGTATGCACACAAAACCTATATTTGCAAGCAAGGTTATTTACAAAAAAATTTGGAGAAAAAAAATAAAGAAAAATTGTAATCAAGAAATACTCTCCCCCAAAAAAGAACGGGCTTAACAAGATAAAATCCTGCAAGCCCGTTCTCTTATTTAATCGAAAACTATTTTAATCTTCGTCTTTCATTAACTCTTCATAAGTCTTCAACAACTTAGATTGAACATCTGTAGGAACAGCTTCATATTCTGCAAACTGCATTGAGAAGACAGCTCTACCAGAAGTGATTGAAGAAAGTGCGGTAGAATAACGATACATCTCAGCCAAAGGCACTTTTGCTTTAATAATAGTATTCATTCCCTCAGAGTCCATACCCATAACTATTGCTCGACGAGATTGAAGGTCTGTCATAACCCCTCCCATCAATTCAGAAGGCACAGTAACTTCCATATCGTATATTGGTTCCAATATTTTAGGACCTGCGTTCTTGAAAGCTTCTTTGAAAGCGTTACGTCCGGCAAGTTTGAATGCCATTTCATTACTATCAACAGGGTGCATCTTTCCATCGAACACGTTAACCACGATATCTCTCGCATAAGAACCTGTCAATGGACCTTCTTCCATTTTTTCCATAATACCTTTTAAAATTGCAGGCATAAATCTTGCATCAATTGCTCCACCAACAATACAAGTATTAAACACCAACTTACCACCCCAAGGTAAATCTACAGTTTCTGTATTTCTGATAGGATATTTCTTTTGTTGTGGCATATCTTCATAATACGGCTCAATCATCATGAAGACTTCTCCAAATTGTCCAGCACCTCCTGATTGTTTTTTATGCCTATAAGAAGCCTCTGCACTCTTTGTTATGGTTTCTCTATATGGAATCTTAGGTGCGAATAATTCTACTGGAATCTTGTAAACGTTATCCAAATACCATTTCAATGTATTAACATGATATTCACCCATTGCACTTATAATGGTTTGTTTTAACTCCCTTGCTATCTCTACTTTCAAAGAACAATCATTTGAAGCATATTCATTCAAAACCATACCAAGCTTTTCGTCATCTGCACTATCGACAGCCTTGATTGCAGTTGTGTATATAGGTTCTGGGAATTTTATTTCATTCAATTTATCTCCTATATTCTTGGTTGACGTAAGGGTGTCATTTGTAGATACATCTTTAAGTTTAATCGTAGATATAATATCTCCTGCAGCTGCTTTTTCGATTTTTGTTCTTGTCTTACCTGAATTTACGAATATTTGAGCGATTCTTTCTTTTCCTTCATTAGTAGAATTAACCACATCCATACCTTCAGCCAATTCTCCGCTCATTACTTTCATATATACTATGTTTCCGACATGTGTTTCGTTTGCAGTCTTGAACACAAACAAAGTTGTAGGAGCAGCTTCATTGAAAGTAATCTTCTCTCCCGATACAAGAGTTTTTGCATGCAATGCTTCTGTTGGAGAAGGCACGTTGAAAGTAATAAATTCCATCAATCTACCAACACCGATGTTTTCCTTTCCAGACACACATAAAACAGGGAACACATTTCTTGCCGCCATTCCCAATCTCAAACCGCGTCTTACTTCATCAATTGCCAAATCTCCGTTATCGAAATACTTCTCCATCAAATCATCAGAACCAGAAGCAGCATTTTCTACCAAAGCCAAACGCAATTCTTCTGCTCTTTCCTTTTCTTCTTCTGGAATATCCAATATTTCAGGCTTGCCTCCACCTGCTGGATATTTGTACATCTTTTGCATTATCAAGTCAATAAAGCAATTGAATCCAGGGCCTTGATTAATCGGATATTGTACAATTGTTATTTTTTCACCGAAAAATTCTTTCAATTCTCTGATCTGTTCGTCAAAATTAGACTTTTCATGATCCAATTGGTTCATTGCAAACATCAAAGGAATAGCTAGTCTTGATGTATGGCGGAAAGCGATTTCTGTTCCTACCTCCACTCCGATTTGAGAGTTGATTACAACAACTGCAGTCTCGGCAACGTGCAAAGAAGCTACCAATTCACCTTGATAGTCTGCATAACCAGGAACGTCTATTATATTTATCTTTTTATTATTGTACTCTGCATATAAAAGACTCGAAGAAACAGAACTCTTTCTTTCAATTTCTATATCTCTATAATCGGAAACAGTATTTTTCTCTTCAACAGAACCCCTACGGCTTATTGTATTTCCTTCGAATGCCATAGCCTCAGCTAAGGTCGTTTTACCTGATTTAGCACCACCCATCAAGGCGATGTTCTTAATTTCTGACGTGTGATAAATTTTCATACACTATTTTGTTTTTTGAAAGTTAATAATATAGTATTTGTTGGAGCAAAGATAAATACTTTTTTCTTGACAACAAAACTTTTTTCAAAAAAAATATCTCGTAAATAAATATTTCACCTACATGAAACCCAAAATGGCAATATAAAACCTACAAAGACAAAACTTTATCGTGCAAAAACGCCCTGTAAAATCACCGCACGAGAGGATTTTTCTCGTAAAAGGAATACAAACGGACGCTCAAACGCCAAAGTCTCTCTACTACCGCTTTGCTCCATCTTCTCTGTCAGAGTCTGCTTGTATGAATGTAACTCTGCTTCTTTAGGTTTTCGAATATTGAACGCACAAGATGTATGAATATTTGGAACAAGAAATTCATTCGCATACGGCAAAGGCACGGACATCTCCGTTTCAAAATTACTAAAATCAGGCATTCTTAATGACAGACTTCTTTTCTCCAAACTTTTTACAATTTCCATATACTTCATTTCCGAAAACGCCCTAACATAATAAGGTAACGACAACCGCAAAGGCATAATCAACAACAAAGAATAAGAACCATTGCCCACAGGAACTTCAACCACGGATTCATTATCAGAAAACGAACACATGAAACAGCCGGACAATTCAAAGAAATCAAGTTCCCGACTCGATGTGTCATCAATTTGAAAAACCGATTTCTCCGTTTGCAAAGCTTCATCATAGAATAAAGGAATTTCAAACTGCTGAACAAATCTCAAAACGCCCTCCTGAGAAGAATCGATTGAAGAAACGATTAACAAAGTGCTATCTACTGATTGCAAACTATTGGAAAGATTGGTTAAGGATTTGCACATTACATTTTCAGATGTGTCAAGCGATGTGCTCAAGTTTGCAATACTGTTAAGGTATTCTCTATCCGTTCCCGACAAATACCAATCCTTATAAAGGAAGAGTGAAGAGAATGCGAATGAATTAGAACCGCTGTCCACAGATACAGAAGAACGGAATATATCACAGCCAAGTCCATTCGACATTCCAAACAAAGGAAGATAATCATTAAGAGATGATTCATCGGAAAGAACTGATAGCGAAGGAGCTGAAACAGATACGCCATAGTATTCCGTTTCCTGTTTCCCCGAACAAGCAAACAGAACAGCCACTGCACATATCGACACTGCAATCCAAAGCAAACATCTCTTCATATCCACAATCATTTTGCTGTTGCAAAGGTACATGTTTTTTGAATTTTCGACAGCGATTTTTCTTTCTTTGTTTTGGTAAAATGTTTCTTTGTTTCAGGAAATTGTTTCTTGATTTCAGCGGATTGTTTCTTTGTTTCATAAAATTCTGATTTGCAAATAGTTTCTCAGAAGCAAAAAGAGAAATTCTGTTTTTGCTTTTCACAAGCAGGCATTTACGGCTTATTTTCGTACTTTTGCAAAAAAGATGTATAATGTCGCAGAAGAAGCTATATACAGTAAAGCAGGCGTTAGATTATGCAAAGCAATATTGTGCCAAACAAGAGCATTGCCAGAGCGAAGTGAGGGATAAATTGCGTTCTTATTCGGTTACGGAAGATGAAATCGACATCTGTATTGCTGAATTGATATGCGAAGGTTTTATCAATGAACAACGCTACGCCGATTTGTTTGTTCCAAGCAAGCTTCACCAAAACCAATGGGGCAAAATGAAGATAGCCGTTCACCTTAGAGCCAAAGACATTTCCGAAGTTTGCATAAAAAAGGCTCTTGCACAAATAGACAGCGATGAATACATGAATACACTACGCAAAGTATGCGACAAAAAGCTCCGAACCTTAAACGGGAACAATCTGAGTAAGAAACAAAAACTCATCTCTTTTCTTGCTTCAAAGGGATTCGAGTTCGATTGTATTGATATTGTATTGAAGGAGATAGGATTATGATTTCATTTTTTCTTCGTTTGTGGTCAAAAATTTCAAACACCGATACTGTTTTTCGTGTTGCCGAAAGCAAAAAGCAAATCTTCCTTACATTTGACGATGGTCCGATTCCGGAAGTTACACCCAAGGTTTTGGATATTTTGAAACGCTATAATGCAAAAGCGACTTTTTTTTGTGTTGGAGACAATATAAGAAAGCATCCTGATTGTTTTGAAAGGCTCAAAGCAGAAGGACATTCGGTCGGCAACCATACCATGCATCACCTGAAAGCAAGCAAGGTAGATTTTGACACTTACATAAACGATGTGGAACAATGCAGGGATTTATGCGATTCAGTTTTGTTTCGTCCTCCCTACGGCAGGCTTTCATCAGATTTGAAACAAGAACTGAAAAAGCGAGGTTTTCGCTTGGTACTATGGACTGCGATCAGTTTCGATTACGACAAAAAAATCTCCCAATCCTCCTGCTATCGAAATGTTGCAAGACTAAGATCGGGAGATATAGTTCTTTTTCACGATAGTCTGAAATCCGAGCAGAACACGCTCTATGCCCTTGAAAAGGTCCTCAAACGCTATTCCGACTTAGGCTTCAGCTTTTGTGCTTTGAAATAGCAGGCTTACTCTGCCACCAATACTTCTTTGATTATAACCTCATTGTATTTCAAACGAACAGTACTTTTACCTCTTCTTACCAACGGCTCATCTCCGTAAGCTACATCAACTCCGAAGATAGCTTCATTATCAAAAAAGAAATAAGCTTCTCCATTTGCATCAGAAACTCCTTCTCTGCGAATACTGCCTGACTCTTGCGAAATTGTGATTCTTGCATTTGCCAATCTTTGTGTAGGATTCATCGCATCTTTTACAACTATAGTCAATCCACATCCGTCGATTTCATCTTCTCCACAAGAACTAAATAACGGAGTAACAAGCACTATCGCCAATGCCATCAAAAAAAATATTCTTACTTTTTTCATCATAACGGTTTTTTTTTGTAATATTGCGTTCTCAATTCAAGAATTAAAGTTGCAAAACTAAGAAAAAAATTTCGTATGAGTACAATTAGAAACTTATTTTTAAGCCTTTTTGTCGCTATTTTTGCATTTGGATGCTCCAATAAGGTAGCAGACAAGAACATTGCGGCAGAACCAAAGAAAGAAGAAACAAAAGAAAAAACTACTATGGTTATTATCAGTACCGATTTAGGAGAGATGAAGGCCGTTCTCTACAACGAGACACCTCTTCACAAGGAAAATTTCATCAAATTGGCAAAAGAAGGATATTTTGACGGATGTTTATTCCACAGAGTCATAGATGGATTTATGATTCAGGGCGGAGACCCCGACTCAAAGGCTGCAAAACCAGGTCAGATGTTAGGTCAAGGTGGTCCGGGCTATACAATACCTGCCGAATTCAAGCAAGAACTTATCCACAAAAAAGGAGCGTTGGCGGCAGCTCGAATGGCTGATCAAGTGAATCCTCAAAAGGCATCTTCCGGAAGCCAATTCTACATTGCTCAAGGCAAATCTTACACCGAAAATGAGTTAAATATGCTCAGCAGTAGAATGGGTAAAGCGTTCAATAAACAACAAATGGAAGCTTACACCACAGTTGGCGGAGTTCCTTTCCTTGATTATGAATACACAGTCTTTGGAGAGGTTGTGGAAGGTTTGGAAGTAATCGATAAAATTGCCGCTGTAGAGAAAGACAGACGCGACAGACCTGTTCAAGACATTAAGATGACAATCAAAGTTGTTGAAGAATAATTGCGATTATGAAACAGAGGATAAGGCAATCAATAGAGAATTTGAAGCAACTAAGTGCCAACACACTGGAAGAAATAGAGCAATTACGTATTCAGTATCTTGGCAAGAAGGGTGTGCTGAATGATTTGTTCGCTCAGTTCAAGCAAATTCCCAATGAAGAAAAAAGAGAAATGGGTTCTTTGCTTAACGAACTCAAAACGGCAGTACAATCGAAAATAGATGCTCTTCGTGAAACTTTAGAGGCTAAAGCGGATAGTCAAATCAACATCGATGATTTAACAAAGCCAGCTTATTTGGAGACATTGGGATCTCGCCACCCTATTTCTTTAGTTCGAAACGAGATATGTGAGATTTTTGCTCAGATTGGCTACGTTGTAGAAGAGGGACCTGAGATTGAAGATGATTGGCACGTATTTTCGGCCTTGAATTTTCCACCTGAGCATCCTGCAAGGGACATGCAAGACACCTTTTTCATTGAAAACAGAGCAGATGGCAACAATGCAGTATTGCGAACTCACACTTCGTCGATACAAGTTCGCACAATGGAACGCCAACAGCCGCCTATAAGAATTATAGCTCCAGGAAGAGTATTCAGAAACGAAGCAATCTCTGCTCGTGCTCATTGTATATTCCACCAAATTGAAGGTCTGTACATAGATAAAGGTGTTTCATTTGCAGATTTGAAGCAAAGCCTACTTTATTTCGCAAAAGAAATGTTCGGAAACGATACAAAGATAAGACTACGTCCTTCATATTTCCCATTCACTGAGCCAAGTGCGGAAATGGATGTTTCATGTAATCTTTGCGGAGGCAAGGGTTGTAATGTTTGTAAGGGAACAGGTTGGTTGGAAATAATGGGTTGCGGAATGGTTGACCCGAACGTTTTAAGAGCATCAGGAATCGATCCCGACGTTTATTCGGGTTTTGCATTCGGAATGGGAGTTGAAAGAATCGCAATGCTCAAATACGGAGTCAATGATTTGAGAATGTACTTCGAAAACGATGTAAGATTTCTCAATCAGTTTAAGTCGTTCATTTAATTTTTAGTTTTTAATATTTTTTTCATCGGAGGAGGCGTCAGCCTCTTCCTTTTATTATTATGGCACGAATAACTATTGACAATATGTCTTTTTATGCTTTCCACGGTTGCTTTGACGAGGAGAGTAAAATAGGAACCAATTTTTCGATTGATTGTGAATTTGATTGCGATACTAAGAATGCAGAAATCAGCGACAATATCGAAGACACCGTAAGCTACCTTGATGTTTACAGAGTGATAAAGCAACAAATGGAAATTCCTTCCCATCTGCTTGAGCATGTATCAAGAAGAATTATCGATGCGTTATTTGAAAATTTCCCTCAGATCGATTACTGCAAAATCAGGGTTCACAAACTTAATCCACCGCTTGGTGGCCAGATGAAGGGCGTAAGTGTTTGTCTTGAGCGTTATCGTTCTTAGATTTCTTGCCTGAAAAAAACTGCACCCAAACAATCCATAACAGAAATATCACAACATACATCAGGGGTCTTGCAACCCAATCGTGGTAAAACTGAAACTGTTCGGGATTCTGGGCATACAAATCTGTCAAAAGATAGATTCTCAATATATTTGCCAATACCAACACAACACTTCCTGCAATAAAATAAGGAATCTTTTTCCACCAGCGTCCGGTACAAAGAATGATAATCAGCAAAAATTGCATGATTTGTTTGATTCCAGAACAGTCGTGAATGATACTCATTGCCGCATAAACCTCTACACCATGTTGCGGATGCGGTCTAAAAAACAAAAATTTAGTTCCTTCGGTATAGTACGGGATATCACAAAAAGCCTCTAACAAAACATTTGTTCCATTGAACGCAATCAAAGTAAAAAAATCAAAAACCTGCGTTGAAAAAGGCCCAAAAAGCCAAGTATTCATATCCGTATTCCAATACAAAAAATGAAATATAACTCCTGCAACGCTCAATGCAAGAAAGTTTTTAATCAGTCTCTGATTCTCTTGATTATTCCAAATATTCTTTACTAATTCTTTCAACTTCATTTGGCAAAGATAGTAAATTATTCGATTGGATCTTGATTTCAGAAAAATGTTTCTTGAATCCATTTTAGCGAAACAAAGATTCATTTTTCTGATTTCAAGAAACAGTTTCTATGTCTTCAAGTAAATATTATGCGGTTGCAAGTATGATATTTTCGAGTATTTTATCGTACCTTTGCAATCTAAGTTATTTTTGTGGATTTTATGAATACAGATTTCTTTGCACACGAATCGGCAGCTATAGACGAAGGTTGCAAAATCGGGAAAGGGACAAAAATTTGGCATTTCTCACACATAATGAGCGGTTGTGAAATCGGAGAAAATTGTAACATCGGACAAAACGTTGTAATCTCTCCTTCAGTCGTTTTAGGAACAAATTGCAAAGTCCAAAACAATGTTTCTGTTTACACAGGTGTGATTTGCGGCGACGATGTCTTTCTCGGACCGAGTTGCGTCTTCACAAACGTCATCAATCCTCGCTCAGCGGTTGCACGCAAAAGCGAATACAGACAAACGCTTATTGGAAAAGGTGCTTCGATTGGTGCAAACGCAACCATAGTTTGCGGTCATAACATCGGCAAATACGCTTTGATTGGTGCAGGTTGCGTAGTAACGAAAGACATTCCCGATTATGCTTTGGTCGTTGGCAATCCTTCAAAACAGATCGGCTGGGTTTCGGAATACGGACACAGACTGACTTTCGACGAAAAGGGAATCGGCATTTGCCCCGAAACAAAACAGGTTTATGAATTAAAAAACGATATTGTTAAAAGAATAGAATAGATATATGAAAAACTTTGGCATAATAGGCGTTGCAGGATACATTGCACCGCGACATTTGAAAGCAATCAAGGATACAGGGAATCGTCTTGTTGTAGCTTTGGATAAAAGTGATTCTGTAGGAATTATGGATAGTTACTTCCCACAATGTTCTTTTTATACCGAATATGAGAGATTTGACCGTTTTGTTGAAAAAATCAAACATACGGAAGACAGATTGGATTATGTGAGTGTGTGTACTCCTAACTACTTGCACGACTCTCATATCAGATTTGGTCTGAGAGCAGGTGCGGATGTGATTTGTGAAAAGCCGTTGGTATTGAATCCATGGAACATAGACGCTCTCAAAAAGATGGAAGAAGAGACAGGAAAGACTGTTTACAATATCCTACAATTAAGACTGCACCCTGCAATCATTCAATGGAAAGAAATGGTTGACCAAGGTCCGAAAGACAAAGTTTATGATGTCGATTTGACTTACATAACCTCTCGAGGCTTGTGGTATTACACTTCATGGAAAGGCGATGTTACAAAATCGGGAGGAGTAGCCACAAATATAGGTGTGCATTTCTACGATATGCTTTCATGGATTTTCGGCAAAGTTAAAGAAAACATCGTTCACATTTACGAACACGACAGAGCAGCAGGGCTTTTGGTATTCGAAAAAGCAAGAGTGCGTTATTTCCTTTCAATAAATGCGGACACTCTTCCAAAAGAAGCCGTTGCGGCAGGTAAAAGAACGTTCAGAAAAATGGAGATGGACGGCAAGGAAATCGAATTCTCTGACGGCTTTACCGAATTGCATACTGAAAGTTACAAGAACATTTTTGCAGGAAAAGGCTTCGGCTTGGATGATGCAAGACAATGTATCAGCATTGTTCACGATATAAGAAACTCAAAACCGATAGGATTGCAAGGAGACTATCATCCGTTGGCGGCTTTGCCTTTAGACAAGCATCCTTTCTTCAAATAATCTCAAAGAAAAGATGATTGAGCTGACTCGTGCGGACAATTTCATAAAAGAATTCGAGAGAGTGTATTCGCTAAAGGTACATAAGATTCCTCTTGAATACTTTGACGGCAGGCGTGTGTTGCTTCTGATGTGCAAGTGCTCAGGAGTGTGGATTGATTTACCATATCACTCGCAAGGATACGCACAAACAGATTTATCAAACTTTGACGGAAAAGCTCCATTCAAATTTGTGGAATCTCAAGACGGCAACTTGTTCTGCACAAAGAACATAAAATGGCAACTGAGAGACACAAGAGCTTACAGCAACCACATTTACGCCGACAAACTCAATTTTTCATTGGACTTAAACAACAATCAGCTCATAGGAACCGCCAATGTGAGAAGAAAAATCCGCAAAGCCAAAGCCTCAAACTTGAAGGTTGTCAGCGGAGGAAAAGAATTGGTAAAAGATTTCTACAAAGTATATTCACAAAGAATGTATGAATTGGGTTCACCTGCTTGTGGTAAATCACTGATACGAAGATTGGTTAAACACAAATCAAACAAGATATTCGTGGTTTACCACAACCGATTACCCATAGGCGGTGCGACCTTATCGTTACGCAACATCGATTCTGCCGAGAACGTTTTGTTTGCCACCGACATAAGATACAACCATCTTTACACAAGCTATCTGTTGCATGATGCAATGATAGAATATGCCCGAAACAACAATCTATCAACATATTTCTTGGGAAGAAGCACACGAAACAGCAGTGTACATCTCTACAAGAAGCATTTCAGACCTATGGAAGTGGATTTGTATTGGAGCAATTCTCATGCGACAAAAAACATTCGCGACAACAAACTTTTCCGTAAGCTTTGGAAATTGTTGCCTCTCAGACTTGCCACCCTTTTAGGCCCTTTCGCAAACCGATTTGTTTATTAGATCCACATCTTTCAATAAAGCGAAAACGCAAAACAGCGTCTTTTTTTTTTGTAATTCAGCGTATCAAATTCACTTCTATCAGTCTTATTTTCACGATATTTGAATCCAGAAAACTCTTTCTTGATTTCAGAAAAATAAAACAAAGAATCAGCAAATTGTTTCTTTGTTTCAGTAAATTAAAACAAGGAGTTGATAAAGCGAATCGTTGTTTGTGGGTTTTACAACTTTGGGGAGCGAATTTTCAGTTTTCGTTTGAGTTGCTCAAATGTTTCAACGCCAAGACATTCTGCTTCATGCAACAAAAGCCTTGCACAAGCCTCTGCATCGGAGTCTGCTTTGTGATGAGCAAACTCAAAACCCATCTCATTACAAAGGTAATCCAACGAAAATTTCGGGCTTTGCTGCCAAACCAATCTTGCAATCTGATAAGTGCAATAATATCTTGCGGGAGGGATTTCCAATTTGTAATGCCTCAAAGTCTTACGAAGAACATTTATATCAAAACTCGCATTGTGTGCAACCAAGACTTGCGATTCCAAATACGGTTTTATTTCATTCCAAAGCTCATCAAACTCAGGTTCAAACTTGACATCATCTTTGTGAATACCATGAATACGTTGAGCATAGTAATGAAAATAGGGATAACATATCGGTTTAATCAACCAACTACGCTTTTCAACAATCTGAGAGTTGCTTACAACTGCCAAACCCAAAGAACAAGGAATATATTTGTCGGCAGTCTCGAAGTCCAATGCTACAAAATCGAACATAATATAAAGAGCGGTGCTTTTGAAACACCGCTCCGTTTTTTTGTTTCTTTATTCGGTCTTTTTGAAATTTGACAAACCTTCATCCAAGAACTTAACGAAATTCTCGATGTTTCTGTCGTATGATTTAGGTTCTTTTGTCAAAAGATTGCCATCAGCATCCATCAAAACGTATAAAGGTTGTGCGTTTGCGTTAAACTGTTCTATTTGGAAATTATGGTTTTTCTTTCCAAGCGTTTTAATAGTCTTGCCGTCCTTTGTTTTAATCCATTCGCTCTCCGGTAGCTCTATGTTGTTTACATCTGCGTAAAGTGCCACCATGACATAATCTTCGTTCAAGCGTTTCTTGACTTGTGGATCTACCCACACGTAATTTTCCATTTCACGGCAGTTTGCACAAGTTTTTCCCGTAAAATCTATGAATATAGGCTTACCTACTTGTTTTGCATACGCCTTTGCTTCCTCCAAATCGAAGAATCCCTCGAATCCTGTCGGTAAATGCAATTCTTTAGCGTATTTTCTGTCGGCAGGCAATGCAGATGTACTTGTTGCAACTGTTGCATTCTCTGCGTTGATTCTTATCAAGTCGAAATCCTGTGTTGTTTGTGGCGGAATATATCCTGAGATTGCTTTCAACGGAGCACCCCACATACCCGGCAACATATAGATTACGAATGAGAAAGTTATCAAAGCGAGGAACAAACGCGGAACACCTATCTTCTCTAACGGCTCATCACCTTTGAATCTCAATTTTCCCAACAAATAGAATCCCAACATAGCGAACGTAACTATCCATAGAGCGAGGTAAGTCTCTCTGTCCAAAATTCCCCAGCCTGCAGAAAGGTCTGCCATCGACAAAAACTTCAAGCCTAATGCAATTTCGATGAAACCAAACACTATCTTAACCGTGTTCAACCAAGAACCAGATTTCATATTCTTCAATACCGATGGGAACATCGCCAACAAAGTGAACGGCAATGCAAATCCGACAGCGAATCCTAACATAGAAATTAAGAAAACAAAGCTATTGCTTGAACCTGACGCCATTTCAATCAAAGCCGCACCAAGAATCGGACCGGTACATGAGAAAGACACCAAAACGGTTGTCAATGCTATGAAGAAGGTTCCAAGATAACCGCCTTTGTCTGCTTGTTCATCTGATTTGTTTATTATCTTCGATGAAATGGTTATTTCAAACAATCCAAAGAATGAAAAAGCGAATATCATGAAGATAACAAAGAAGATAAGATTCGGTATCCAGTGAGTGGAGATTATGTACATCGCATCTTTACCTAAAAGAAGTGTCAAAACAGTTCCTAAAACGGCAAACATAAACACAATACTTGCTCCAAAGAAATAAGCTTGCTGTCTTGCTTTTCTTTTTGAGCTGTTACCCTTCATAAAGAACGAAACGGTCATCGGTATCATTGGGAAAACGCAAGGAGTAATCAATGCCAACAAACCTGCGGCAAACGACACGAAGAACACACCCCACATCGATTTATCTTTGGTTGCGGCATTCTCTACTTTGGTTTCTGCCTCTTGAACTTGAACAGTTTCTTCTTTTGTCGCATTTGGTTGAGACTCTGTCAATGTTTCGGTCGCTCCCTCTCCAACAACTGCCACCATTTCTTCCTCGATTGCTACAACAGGTGTCGCAAAATTAGGGTTTCCTTTCACACTAAAAACATATTCAACTTCATCCGGTGGAATGCAACTGCCTTTTTCGCACAATTGAAAGTAGACACTGCCCTTTACTTGGAAGTTTTGTTTTGTTTTTATCTTGATTCGTTGACGGAAAGTAACGTCTTTTTTGAAGTACCTTGCAGTATCTTTTGCGTAAGGATCGTATTCGGCAATCGAAGACGGCTCTTTAACGCCACCAATCCTATCATAAGAGTTGTCAGCCTCGAACTTAAATTCGATAGGCAACTCTGTACCTTTAGTTTTCTGAGAATAGATATGCCAATCTCCGCTTAGCTTACAATGCAATACCAACTCGGCAACAGAATCATTGATTTTCTTTGTCTTGAAATCCCATTGTGCAGGGCTTTGTGCAAACAAATTCATTGACGAAAAAAGAATCGTCAAAAGAATCGTAGCACTCATCATTCTAATACATTTCATAAAGTTATTATTGTTTTATTCTACTTACTTAACCACACAGACGGATTCAAGTGATGCGTTCCTTTGAATATCTGGAACTTATATTCACTTACTCCATCTTCGTTTGTATTCACCACACCTATCGTTTGCTTTGTCGTAACCTTCGTTCCCGTTTTCACACTCACACTCTTAAGGTTGGCATACACCGTCATATATTCTCCATGTCTTATGATAACAACCATACCCGCAGGTCCTTTTGCCACTCTCGAAACTTCACCCGAGAAAACAGCCCTTATCGCAGAACCTTTTGTCGTACGAATGTCGATACCCTTGTTTTCAATTTGAGTACCCTTTATCTCAGGATGTGCATGCACGCCATACTGAGAAACAATCACTCCTTGAGATGACGGCCACGGCAATTTACCCTTATTCGTTTCGAATTTGTTTGATAAAGCCACCTCTTCAGGCGTTGTTGCTATCGTATAATTTTTCTTTTTCGCCGTTTCCATCGCAGCCTTATTTGCAGCGACCTCCTTCTTATCCGCATTCGAAGACTTGGCCTGTTCATTCATTTTCTTCTTCTTTGCCTCTGCCAATTTTCTTTGCTTTTCCACCTCAGCAGCAATTGCAGCGTCTATCTGTCGTTGCAGTTTCTTAACCTCATCTTGCTTTTTCTTCAGATTCTGAGCAAGTTGTTTTTCTTTCTTTTGCAAATTTTTGACAGCCTTTTCCTTTTGCTTTTTCTCCTTATTAAGAGCCTCATTATTCTTTAACTCTTGTTGTAAAAGCGATTGCTGACTGCTGATTTTGGTTTCCAATTCTCCCGTACGCTTCGACAATTCGGCTGTTTTATCTTGAATCTGTGCCAACTTCTTTCTTTGCATCTCTCCGAATTGTCTGAAAAAGATATATCTCTGATAAGCTTCTTTATAATCCTTTGCCGAGAATATAAACAACAACTTATCGGTTGCGGTTTTGTTTCTTTGAGCATATCTCAACATTTGGGCATAGCTTTCTTTCAGAACCTCGATTTCGTTACATAGCTCGCCTATGGATTTTTGAGTGCTTTTGATTTCGTTGTTCAACATACCCATTTGAGATGATATGTTATTGATAAGACGTTGTCGACTTGCGATTTTCTTTTTTAGAATTTGTAATTCGGACGTCGACATTTTTTTTGTCTTCTTTGTCTCTTTCAAAATGGCATTCATCGATGAGATTTCTTTTTCAAGTTTGGCTTTTTGTTTTTCGAGTTTATTTCTGTCCTGAGCGTAAACATCGAAAGACGAGGTAACAAAAAAGATTGCAACCAACACAACTGCGAATAATCTCGTCGATACTTTATTACAAAGCTTTGCCAATAGCATTTTTTCGGTTTTTGATTCAGACTACAAAAATACGTTTTTTTGTTGAATTAGCTTACATTCAAACAAACTTTTCAACCGTTCTTTGACTCAAAATGCAATCCCTTATCAGCAAAGCACTCAAAACAAGTTCTATGAATCTCAAATATCGACACAAAATGTTTTTGTTTGACAACAAACGACAAACAGCAGACAACTGATTATTAAAACAAAGATTCAGAAAAATAATTCTTGATTTCGTTCGACTGATTCTTGATTTTATTTTTCTAAAACAAAGAAAGAAAAAAACGAAATGAGCGTTCAAATCTGCCAAGGCAAACCGAACGCTCATCGAACTAAATCAAAACAATTTTTAAGTGAATATTCAAAAAGAAGGAATCGCCGTATGCATCACGCATAGAGCGATTCAGGTAAAATGATAAGATAAAATTGTTTTTTTATCTTAGGTTTCCGTCATGTACTCACGTAGAAACGGAAACCCGAAAAAGAATTGTATTAAAAGTATTATGATATAAAAATACTTACTCAACTATTATCTTTTGTGATTTCGCAGCCTTAGCACCTTGAACTTTTACAACGTATGCTCCTGATGCAACTCCACTCAAAACAAAGTCAGTCTTCTCTGTTTCGAATACTCTTTGACCCAAAGTGTTGTAAACAGTTACTTTTACGTCTTCTTGTGCTGTGATTGTGATGTGACGGTTGCTGTTTGTGATTCTTACATCCAATTCTTCCACATCTGCCAAACCGACATTCTTTTTAACCAAAACTTTGAATCTGTCTGCGTTTTCGCCGCTTGCAATCTCGGTTGTGTACTCAGCTCCTTCGGTCAAATCAACAATTTCTTCGCCGTCGATTATGCTTACAGACAATCCCTCAGGTATATAGTCTGCTTTGAACTTCACTTCCTTGCCTTCGTAAGAACGAACGTTCATCGTAGCATAATAAGGCAAAGTATTAACTTCTTCTTTCACCAAAGCAATGCCGTCGGTTAGGAAATATGGCTCTGCTATCTCTGCAGGAGAGAACAATTTGTTCGCATCATAAATATCGTAGCTTTCATTTGCATCATCATTTTGAGCAAACAACAATTCAACGCTTCTTTCTCCTTCAAGCATTGCAAGACGTACAAATTCTCTTTCTGTGTTTGCCTTTGAAGAAGGAGTATGTCTTTGAGTTGTGTTGAAATATGCAGTTTGACTTCCTGCATTTACAAAGTTTACAAAGAAACCTTCGGTTACGTTTATCACACCGGATTCTGCCACTGTCCAATTTACTCCGTTGTATCTGTAGCTCACACCACCTTGAATGTTTGCATTGTCTGTCAAGAACTTCGATATATCCAATTTGAATGTGTAAGGATTTGCCAAAGGTAGCCAATAACCGTTATTTCCTTGCACAGCCGATTTATTCAATGAGAAATTATCAAAGTTCAATTTAACATCCTCGCCTGCCAAGCCAAGATTGAAGATTATTGATTCGTTACCAAAAGGCCATGCAAAGAAACTTTCTGCTCTTGAAACATTATCCTCAATTGTTGCCCATTCGCTTGACCATTGTCCATTTTCATAATCAAACAACGAAACGGCAATATCGGACTCTGTTTCCACAACTGCATTCAAAGAATAGTCGGTGAATGGTGCTCCTATCAATGTCCATTTAGCTTCTCCATTGCTTACAGCCTCAACTTCTATGACTCCCAAGTCTGTTTCATTGGTATTGTTTATCAACTCTCCATCTTGTGCAATTCTCAAAACGCCTTCGTTGATCAAAGTTGTGTTTTCATCAAGAATTAATTCAGAATTTAAAGTTACTTGATGACCTTCTAATATACGGAAAGTTCTTTTTGTTCCTTGAATAGAAGTAACACCCCAAGTAGATGCATCTTCAAAATTAGCATTTTCTACGTTAGGAGCAGAAGTATAAGTAACATTTAATGTTAAATTATTGTTAGAAAACTCTGCAATAATATCTGAATATGCTTCTACATCTGGAACACTAAGTTCAATAGTTGGATATCCTCCGCCAGCAAAAGAAGGCAATTGGCGAGTTAACTGTTTAAAGGAACAATTTGTTGCACCTCCTGGTTCATCTCCTGACGGAGGAGCTTTTGAACTATTACAAGATATAAAATCAGGTTGATTATCAGAAAGAAATACAATTTCACGAACACTACCTCCATTAAAAATATCTTGTCCTATTTCTGTGATCCCTGTTCCAAAAACAACAGTTTGAGGATTTACGCCATAGAATACTCCATTACCAACATGAGTCATTGTATTAGGCAAAACAATTGAATTAATGTCATAGTATTGCCCTAGACCTTTAAAAAAACAATAACCATTCGTTACGCCTGCGTCCATAGAACCTAACATTGTTACTGTATAGTTTTGTCCGCCATGTGTAACAGTGCCTGGAATTACAACATGTTGAGGAAAATTAGTAACCCCTGTTTTTGCTTTTACACTTACATAATGATTAGTAGCGTCTATAACAGTGTAGGTAAAATATCCAATAGTGAAAGAAGTAGATCCTGAACCAGAATCACCTCCGCTACTTGGTGCTTTTTCTTGTGCTAAGGCTACGTTTGCAAATAAAACTACAATCAAACTAAAAAACAACTTTTTCATTACTCACCTCCTTTTTTAATGTTACGAATAACTGTTGCTCCAACTGCTGCTCCACCTAAGCCAAGCAACAAAAGCGTTGCAGGTGCAATCGGACTAGTTTCATTATTCGACCTGTGCATACGTTGTGTAGCTTGATTTGTTGGATCGTTTTCCGGTACAGGCGGTTGTGCGAAGACTCCGCAAGGTAGCATGAATGCAATTGCCACGATGATTCCTTTAAGTGTTTTTTTCATCTTAATTCTTTTTTGTTTTTAATACATTTTTCTTTCTTTGCCCAAGTTCCAAAGGCGATATGTGTTTCTGAAAACCGATTTGAGGGAATAGGAACCCTGACTTAAGGACATAAAAAAGTCGTGGAACTTTTGTCTTACCATTGTTTGAGGTTCTGGACTACCTAACTAATCGAATAAGAAAAGCCCACGAAAATCATCGTGAGCGTTTTCAACTTATTCTTTCGATTAGTTGTTATGAAATTGTCCAGATTTCAAACAATTAAGTATAAGTAAAAACGCTTTTATATGTTGCAATAAAAATGCTAAGTCTTAATATAATTTATTCTTTTGTCTCCTTTTGTTTTCTCCTTTCTTTTTATTGGTTTCTGCCGGCAAAGATACGCATTTTCCTTTTACCTGCAAATAATTCACTCTCAAAAATACGAAAATCACAGAGATAAGTCCGCAGATCCAACACATCGACAAGGTTGTTTTTCACTTGACAACCGATGAGAGACAACAGATAACAAGAAGCTGAAAACAAGAAAAATAGAACACTCGTGTAAATCCAAGAAAGACAAAGAAAAGTTTACCGAAAACAAAACAAAGATTCAGAAAAATGATTCTTGATTTCAGGAAATTAAAACAAAGATTCGGAAAATTGTTTCTTGATTTCGTCAAAAGGGGTATTTACGCCGATTCAACGGACTGAAACCGTGTTTTGCGTATGCAGGCAATTCAAAATTTACAGTCCTATTTTGGAAGAAAGTTTTTTGCTTATCTTTCGGAATATCTGTATAATGACTATCGAAAGCAAAAGGACAAGCGACAGTTTCAAAATCCACGGCATCGCATTCCATTGATTTGGGAGAGTCGCTCCGAATATAAATATAAAATAACAATGTATGAGGTAAATTCCAAAGCTGATTCGTCCTATGTAATTAAGCATTCGTTCTACCGAGGTTTTGCCTTGCAGAAGATTTTCAAGTTTTGAGCTGAATGCTATTGCGATTATTCCAAACGAATAGAGGAATGATGATGGTTTTATGCCGACTCCGCCGCTGCCGATGGAGATGTAGTATTTTGATTCAAGATATGAAAGCAACAATCCGCAAAGTGTCATAATTACATAGGGATATAATTTGTGGTTTCTTTGCTTTTGCTTTCCCAGATAAACTCCATAGGCAAAGAAAACGGTCCATAGCGGAAACAGACCTGCATATCTGACAAGCGGAATGCTACGTTGCTGAATCTGCGTAAGATAAGCTACGATTGCTATGCTGACAAGTGATACTGTTGCATTGATAAGAAGGTGCTTTTTGTTCATTTTATGGTAATAAGGCAACAAAGCATAGTATTGCATTATCAAAAGAATGAAATAGTATATGGAAAATCCGCAAAAGAATAGGTTTACAACTCCATCTTTTATGCTTCCACCTTGAGATAAGGACAAAATAAGATAGGGTATCGACCAAACAAGGCAAGGGATATAGACTTTGGGGATTTGTTTTGAAAGAAAAGTTTTGTATTTTGTTGTATCGGAAACGTCTTTCTTTGCCATAAAGAATCCACTGCAGGCAAGGAATAAAGGGACGGCACAATTGAGTATCTGTATTACAAACAAAGAAAAATCACTTTCTGTTTTGAAAGTGTGTATTCCAACAACCATTATTATGGCGACTCCTCTGAGTAACTCAAAATACGGATTCCTTTCAGTCGTTCTTTTTATCATAAAATCAAATCTAAACTTTTGAAAAACAAAGATACGAAAATATGATATTCTATCAAATAGCCCCCTCGTCTTTCTTCGTTTTAATTCTCTGAAATCAAATTTCAATTTTCTAAAACGAAGATTCAGAAAATTGATTCTTTGTTCCGTTAGTGCGAACCACCGTTTGGATTTACTATATTCAAAAAAGAAAAGTCCGTTGCTTTTTTCGCAACGGACTTTATTGATATATGCTTAGTCTGATTCTTTAATTCTTAAAGCACATTTACACCTTCAACCAATTCTTTTCCTTTTGCAACTGCATCAAGGTTGGTTGGTATCAATTTATGGTGTCTTTCAGGAAGTGAATGTTTCAATCCTTCTTCGATATACTGCTCTGTAACAACCGGTTTTATCTTCAAGAATCCACCAAGTACCATCATGTTGAATACTTTTGCCATTCCCATTTCAACACTCTTTTCTGTTGCAGGGATTTTGTAAACATTGATGTCTTTTCTTGTTGGAGGGTTGATGATTCCGTTTGGATCGTATATCAACAATCCACCTGGTTTTACACTGTTTTCAAATTTGTCCAATGATTGTTGGTTAAGTATGATTGCGGTATCAAATTGGCTGATGATTGGTGAAGATATTCTTTCGTCAGATATGATAACTGATACGTTTGCTGTACCTCCACGCATTTCAGGACCGTATGATGGCATCCAACTTACTTCTTTTCCTTGCATCGCTCCTGAGTAAGCAAGTATTTTACCCATAGATAAAACTCCTTGTCCTCCGAAACCTGCGATTATTATTTCTTCTGTCATTGTTGTATGTTTTTTATATGGGTTTATTTTACAGATACCAACTCTCTGATTACCTTACTGTCTTCAGGGTTGTATTGTCTTACTATTTCACCTTCTAATTTTATGTCACCCAATACATATTTAGGGAACATGTTTTGACGCATCCACTCGTTAGCTTGTACAGGGGTCATCTTCCATCCTGAGTTACATGTTGATACGAACTCGATGAATTGTGTTCCTTTTTTAGCTGCTTGGTTTTCGAACGCCTTTCTAACTGCTGCTTTTGCCTTTCTGACATCTGCAGGTGTGGATGCACTTTGACGAGTTACATAATACGTTCCAGGAAGTTGTGCCACCAACTCTGTGATTTGTAATGGCCAACCGTTTAAGTCCACTCTACGTCCGTAAGGTGTGGTTGCAGATGGCATACCTACCAATGTAGTCGGTGCCATTTGTCCTCCGGTCATACCATATATCGCATTGTTCACAAAGAATATGATGATATTTTCTCCACGGTTGCAAGCGTGAATTGTTTCTGCAGTACCAATCGCCGCCAAGTCGCCATCACCTTGATAAGTGAAAGTATGGTGCTCCGGATGTAGTCTTTGGATTGCTGATGCAAGGGCAGGTGCTCTACCGTGTGCAGCTTCTACAAAATCTACATTAAAATAATTGTACGCCAATACTGAACATCCAACAGGTGCAATACCGATTGCTTTGTCTTGGATGCCCATTTCTTCTATAACCTCTGCTATTATTCTGTGAATTGTTCCGTGAGGACATCCAGGACAATAGTGCATAACTGCATCGGTAAGAACATCTGTTTTTTTGTAAACAAGATTCTCTGGTTTTACTATTTCTTCGTTAAACATAATCTTAGCCCTTAATTAATTTGTTTTCCAATGCTTCTACAACTTCTTGTGGAGTAGGTATTATACCACCGTAACGTCCGAAGTATTCTACTGGACATTTGAATTCAGAAGCAAGTTTTACGTCATATACCATTTGACCTGCTGACATCTCAACAGTAAGGATTCCTTTAACTCTTTGTGCCAATGCTTTGATTGGTTGAGTTGGGAATGGGAATAAAGTAATAGGTCTTAACAAACCTACCTTTATACCTTTTTCTCTTGCAAGTTGAACTGCTTTGTGAGCGATACGAGCACATGAACCGTATGCCACAAATACATAATCAGCATCTTCGCACATTATTTCTTCATACAAAGTATCGTTCTTTTCCATTTCACGATACTTAGCTTGGAAACGATGGTTGTTTTTCTCTTGTTTAGATGAGTCAAGTTCCAAAGATGTAACTATATTGTGGTCTCTGTGAGCTGGCTTTCCGAATGCAGCCCATGGAGCGTTCTTTGCGATTTCTTCATCTGTCCAACGAGGAACGTAATCTCCAACATAAACTTTCTCCATTACTTGTCCGATAGCTCCATCGGAAAGAATCATAACTGGATTTCTGTATTTGAATGCTATATCCCAAGCTTTGAACACGAAATCGTACATTTCTTGAACGCTAGCTGGTGCAAGAGTGTACAATTGATAGTCTCCGTGTCCACCACCCTTTACAGTTTGGAAATAATCTGCTTGTGAAGGTTGAATTGTACCCAATCCTGGACCACCTCTCATAACATTAACAAGCAAACATGGTAGTTCTGCTCCTGCAAGATAAGTAACACCTTCCTGCATCAAAGACATTCCAGGAGAAGATGAAGATGTCATAACTTTTTTACCTGTTGCAGCACCACCATATACCATATTGATTGAGGCAACTTCACTTTCTGCCTGCAAAACGACCATACCGGTTTTTTCCCATGGCATTTCAGCCATCAGATGTTCCATAACCTCAGACTGCGGAGTGATAGGATATCCGAAATAGCCGTCACAACCGGAGCGAATTGCTGCTTCTGCAATCGCTTCGTTACCTTTCATTAATTTTAACTCTTTTGCCATTTCTTATACAGTTTTTTTCGTTTATAATTTTGCTTTGTAAACTGTTATAACTCCATCAGGGCAAACCATACCACAAGATGCGCATCCGATACAATCGCCATTTACCATTTCGGCATAATTATAACCTTTTACATTCACATTTTTTGATAGAGCGATAACTTGTTTAGGACATACGGAAACACATACTCCACATCCCTTGCAACGCTCAACATCAATTACAATTGCTCCTTTTATTGCCATTGCTGTTTGTTTTTAATGAATAATTTACTTCTTTATTTCGAACTCCAAAATTATGAATTTATTTTGATATAGCAAAGAAATTTGCATTAAATATTATTTTATCCTTTTTCAAAAACAAAGAACTAATTGCTTTGTTGGTTGTTGTATATCCAAAAAACAACAAAAATTATATATCATGAAAAAATTAGAATTAATGCAGTTACCATACTCTATGGAAGCATTAGAACCACACATCGGACGTTTGACAATGGAATTTCATTATGGGAAACATCACCGTGCTTATGTCGATAATTTGAATCGTCTTATCCAAGGAACAAAATTTGAAAACATGTGTCTTGAAGACATTATCAAAGATTCGGACGGCAGTATCTTTAACAATGCCGCACAAGTTTGGAATCACGATTTCTATTGGAATTGTCTGAATCCAGAGAATGAAAAAATGCCTATTGGAAGTCTACACATTGCCTTAGAAAAAAAATACGGCGGAATTGAAGAATTCAAGAAGCAATTCAACCTTGCGGCGATGGAATTATTCGGTAGTGGTTGGGTATGGCTGATAAAAAACAAAGAAGGCAAATTAGAGATAGTCAAAACCTCGAATGCAGGGAATCCGATTTGCGAAGAAAAACACCCATTGCTTGTTTGCGATGTTTGGGAGCACGCTTATTATCTTGATAAGCAAAATAAACGAGCAGAATATTTGGAAGATTTTTGGAAATTAGTTGATTGGGAAAAAGTATCGGCAAGATACTGACAATAATATTTTAACCCATTACTCATAAACTCAAAGAGGTGAGGCAATGCGGCACTTTACTTCGACTTATTCTGCTAAATAACAAAGAATCAATTGCATCTGCTTCACCTCATTTTGTTTTTCAATCTATTTTTCTGCCCACCATTCGAACGGCCGAAGAAATCAATTCCCTGCAAGGCCTTATCGGTTTTGTATTTCCTGCTTCAATTCCCCTCAATCGCTTACATATTATCTCTCCACACTCATCACGAAATTCATCAACAAGACTCTTTGTCCAATCATACGTTTTTTCTAAATCAGTTTTCCCTTCCTGATTCTTGTTACCTTGCACAAAACCTGCCAACATTGCCATTGCGCTGACACAACCGCAAACCTCTCTCATCTTTGCCACTCCACCGCCAAATGCAGCCGACATACTTTCTGCAACATCCGCATTCAATCCCAAATCTTCCGCAAAAGTCATCACAACACATTGCGAACAATTATAGCCTCGCTTATGCAATTCAACAGCTTGAGCAACTTTTCTTTCAATTTCCGTTTTCTCCATACATATCTCTTTTTCTTATTAACGTCTGTCCTATTTTAATATTTTGTTATCTTTGCAATTCATTATTAAATCAAAAAGACATGAACAGAAAAGAGCTAATTGAATTGATATATCGCAAGAAGAGTTTTCTTTGCGTAGGATTGGACAGCGACATTACAAAATTGCCAGAATGCGTATTGGATAAAGAGGATCCAATCTTTGAATTTAACAAAGCCATTATTGATGCCACACTTCCTTACACAGTAGCCTACAAACCTAATTTGGCTTTCTATGAATCTCAAGGCATAAAAGGCTTAATCAGTTTGAAGAAAACAATGGACTATTTAAGACAATTTTCAAACGAATGCTTTACAATAGCCGATGCAAAACGCGGAGATATAGGAAATACATCTCAACAATATGCGAAAGCATTTTTGTCTCCAGAAAGCGATTTCGGATTCGATTCTATGACAATCGCTCCTTACATGGGTGAAGACTCGGTACAACCTTTTACTGTTTACGAAGGAAAATGGGTAATCCTGCTTGCATTAACTTCAAACAAAGGTGCAAACGATTTTCAGTTTACAACAGACAAAGAAGGCAGCAGATTATTTGAAAGCGTCTTGACAAAAGCTCAACAATGGGGCACTCCGGACAATCTAATGTTTGTCTGCGGAGCTACACAAGCTACAATGTTTGAACGAATCAGAGAATTAGCTCCAGAACATTTCCTTTTAGTTCCCGGAGTTGGTGCTCAAGGTGGCTCACTTGCAGAAGTATGCAAATATGGTTTGACTAAAGACTGCGGATTGCTCGTAAACTCATCTCGAGGCATCATTTTTGCAGACAAGAGTCAAGATTTTGCAAAAGTAGCCGCTGAAAAAGCGAAAGAATTGCAAGAAGAAATGGCTTCTTATTTGAAATAAGGTTTTATATGTTCCGCAATGCTTTGACCAAAGTAGAGAAAACTTCTCCTCTATGTTCGAAATTGCGGAACATATCATAACTGCTGGCTGCCGGAGAGAGCAAACAAATCTTTCCTTTCTCAGTATTTTCTGCACACCATTTCACAATAGCCTCGTAATCATCACAAACAAAGGCATTGTAATCAAGTCCTGATTCACTCAAGATTTCGTTCATTCTCTTGCCTGCCTGACCTACAAAAACAATGTTCTGAACAGAAAAGCGTTTTAGTTCTTTTGCAAGAATGCTATAGTCGATTCCACGATCTTTTCCTCCAAGAATAAGAGTCTGAACATCTTTCAATGCTTCCAGTGCTGCAATTGTCGCTTCAGGAATAGTACTTATGCTATCGTTGTAATAACTTACTCCATCAATTACCCCAATCGGTTGAAGTCTGTGTGCCAAAGGCTCGAAGTTTATCATACTTTCAATTGCCTTTTCTTTATCCAATCCCAATATCTCAACAACTTTCATTGCCGCAACCGCATTCGATTTGTTATGTTCACCTTTCAAATATTTCAATTCGGGGTAATGATACCCTTCCTTTACGAATCCTATAAGCGTAGAGGGCAAATCATTGGCTTGAATCAGGTTTTGTATTCTCTTGTCATCAGAATCAAACACAAAATAATCCGACTCGCTTTGTTTGCTTGCAAGATTGAATTTTGCGCTCCAATATTCTGCACAATCACCAAAATGATCCAAATGTTCCTCATAAAGATTCAATAAAACGGATATATGAGGCGACCGTTTGATAAATTGCAATTGATGAGCTGACATTTCGGCAACGATTATCGTATCTTTGTTTATCGAATCTATTGTCTCGAAAAGTGGCACACCTATATTACCTGCAAAGACCACATTCGGAGTTTGATCTTTTATTATCTTATAAATCAAACTACTTGTGGTACTCTTGCCTTTTGTTCCGCTTACTGCGATCGTCTGAGAGGCAAAAAGTTGAAGAAAAATATCGCTTTGAGATGTGATTTTATCCTTCGGAACAAACGGAATATTCTTATAAGGTATTCCCGGGGCTTTTATGAATAGCGTTCTATCATTCAGATTATCAACACCAAGCAAACAGTATTCTAAATCTTGAAAAGATTTTTTTGTTTCTTTGTTTTGAGAAATTGTTTCTTGATTTCGCAAAATCAGTTCTTTGTTTCCGTCAGCAACCACAAGAGAACAATCTGCTCCGATTCGTTCAAGCAGTTTCACAGTTGAGATTCCCTCTCTTCCATATCCCAACACAGCAACTTTCTCCGAAGCAAACATACGTTTTAATTCAGCCTTGACAATGGCAGCGTATGAATCGGCAAAGATCTCGAAGTCTCTTGGCAAAAGGTTATGCTGATTTTGCAAGGTGAACAAATTATGCGAGTCGGTCATATCAAGACAAGATTGAGAAAACGGAAGTTGTAACCACTCTTTCAACAGTATTTCTTTTTCAGAACCAGCCTCTCGTTTTATTCTCATCGCAATCGCCATATTTACCTCATCGATAGTCCCTACGCATTCGAAAGGCTTTTGCTCTCCAACCCCACACAATTCAAACAAATAGTCTTTCAGATTTTCGTCTTCAAAGAGATTCTTTCCGAATACTTCTGACAATAGTTTCGTTTCAACAAATGGAGACAAGATAATAAAGGCAAAAAGACACTTAGGGCAGTTCCCACACCATATATCTTGTTTTGAACCTGCGTTACAGCTTTTGAAAACGTGATGATATTTTAATTCGGAAAATAATTTCGCTATATGCAGTTCTGATAACGGGCGAAGGAAACTGAAATAGTTAAAGTCTGTTGATATGTATTTTGCAACGTATGAGCGGAAATCATTTTCAAATTCAAGGCTTTTTGAATATTGATGATTGATTTTTTCTCCCTTTACGGTAGATTCGTTTGCTGAACTTTCATTTGAAAGAGCTATGTGTTTGCGTTTTGAAAAGGCTGCTGTTAAAAGACTTGTAAATGCCAACATCGCAGAAAAAGGCGTATGTCCATTCAAATATCCTTCGGCGTTTAACTCCAATAAATGAGAGTCTATCGTTCTTCTGTCTTCTAAAATTTCATCTCTCTGAATCTTTGCTTGCTTACAACAATCCAAAGTCGCTCCTCTCGGATTTATTATAAACGTTCTGACATCTCTTCCTGCTCCATAAAGCAAATCAAGGCTCACAACAGAATCCTTACCTCCCCCGATCGGAACAATGTATTTGTCTTCCAGATCGAATGCACAAGGTTGCAATTCTTTATCTGTATCGAATGCGAAATTAACAAAACTATTTATATCTGTTTTTATGCCGTTTATGAAAAAGAATTCACCCAATCCATAGAAGTAAATCTTTCTCCAAAATGCCAATTGTTCACTATCAAGTTTGTAATCGTGTATCAGAATAGTAGGAGAACAGAACGCTTTCCAATAACTCACCAATTCTATCATTCCGATATTGAAAACAAGTAAATCCAATTGTGCTTTCGATAGATGATTGAACGAATAAAATTCTTTGGCCTTGAATGTATGAGTTGGAGTAAAAGAATGGTTCCTACAATAAAAGTGAAATTTCAGTACAAAATCACCTTCTACGATATCATATTCAAATCCCCTGTATTCAAAGCAAGGATAACTTTCTCTCAATTGATTATATTTTTCTTGATTTTTCACATTCATCTCTTCAGAATTGGAATAAACAGCAACTTAATCAGAACAAAGATATACAAAAAAAACTTTACAAAGGCTACAAATAGGAAATCAATTCCGCAACATCTTCTTTTGTAGTAGACCAATCGGTAACGAATCTGACTAACGAACGTTCCCCTTTTCCACTACCCCATATCTCAAAACTGACTTTTTGTTTTAACTCCTCGATTTTGCTTTTCGACATATAAAAAAACTGTTGATTGGTCGGAGAATCCGAATACGGTTCATAGCCTTTTGAAATGAATGCTCGTTTTATTTCCATTGCTCTATCGATTGCGTTCTTTGAGAGCTTGAAATACAGATTATCTGTAAACAAGGTCTCAAACTGCATTCCCAACAAGCGACCCTTTGCCAATAATGCACCATGTTGCTTTATCAAAGAAAAGAAATGTTTCAGTCTTTGTTTATTTTTGACAACCACAGCTTCTCCAAATAAAGCCCCCACCTTCGTTCCGCCGATATAAAACACATCAGAATATTTTGCGATATCTTGAAGTGTTACCTTGTTTGTTTCTGCCATCAACCCATATCCCAATCTTGCTCCATCAA
The DNA here is from genome assembly GCA_045590015.1 of Candidatus Onthomorpha sp. Taxonomy (GTDB): domain Bacteria; phylum Bacteroidota; class Bacteroidia; order Bacteroidales; family P3; genus Onthomorpha. The sequence goes on from JAZNQE010000025.1 coordinate 103,032, forward strand.
TATACAAAGGTATCTCGGCTTTTTGACATACGGCATAAAGTTCTTTTAGTTCTTCAAGCTCATATATAGAACCCAATTCGGTAGGAAAACTGATGTAAAGCATCCCAGGGGCAACCATGTGTTCGTATGACTCATCTGTATAAAAATCTTCAATATATCTTTCTACATCTTTTGCACTCACTTTTCCATTATTTGATGGCAATACAAGAACTTTATGTCCCGAAGCCTCTATTGCACCAGATTCATGAACGCTTATATGACCGCTTTCTGCCGCCATTACACCTTGATGCTTTGCAAGAAGCCCATCTATTACTGTTGCATTGGTTTGTGTCCCCCCTACCATAAAATAAACCTCTCCCTCTTCCAATTCACACAAATCAAGTATCAATCGTTTTGCTCTTTGACAATAATCATCCAAACCATAGCCAACAGTTTGCTCCATATTGCTTGCAGACAACCTTTCGATTATCTCTTTGCAAGCTCCTCTCATATAATCGGTATCGAAATGCAACATAATCAATCTCTATTATTAAATAACTAAATACAAAGATTAAAAATATAAATGCTCAATAAGCGTTTTTACTCCTATCAAAATCAAAATCGCTCCTCCCAAAAACAAAGCAATTCTTGGTTTTATAAAGTGAACTCTTTCTCCCATTTTTACGCCTATAAACGAAAATATGAATGTAGCAACAAATATCGCCAATATAGCTATCACTTGTTGCATTATAGTCCACATCATACTAAAACTTATTCCAACAATGAAAGCATCTATGCTTGTGGCTAATGATAATAAAATTATGACTTTAAGACTTGAAACATCGAAGATTTTTTCTTTCAACTTGAAGTTTCGTCCGTCCATTATCATCTTAAGTCCTATTATAAACAACAATGCAAATGCTATCCAATGATCTGCTTTTGACATGATAGAACTGAAAGCATCGCCAAGCAAAGCTCCCAATAATGGTAACAATGCTTGAAAAAATGCAAAGCTAAATGCAAGTAAGAATGTTCTTTTCTTTGTCAGTGTTTTTTGTAAGCCACATGTGATGGACACAGTGAAAGAATCCATGGACAAAGCCACTGAAAGGAAAAGTATTTCCAATATATAAGCCAAACTAATCATTACTTAATAATTTTGTTATGTGAATAAATTGTTCAGTTGTCAATTGTTCTGCTCTCAATGTAAGCAAAGAATCTTCTATCTTTTCGAGAGAAAATCCGAGAGGTTTCAATGCCGAACGCAACATCTTACGTCTTTGATTGAAAGCAGTCTTTACAATTCTTACAAACAAAGTTTCATCACAATCTAATTGTTTTACATCATTACGAATCAACCTTATGACTGCAGATTTCACCTTCGGAGGTGGTGCAAATACGTCTTCATTGACCGTAAACAAGTATTCTCTATCGTAGAACGCAGAAAGAAGAACCGAAAGTATGCCATAGGTTTTACTGCCATTTGATGCTACGACTCTCTCTGCAACTTCCTTTTGAAACATTCCCACTAATTGGGTTACTTTTTCTCTATTCTCAAACAACTTAAACAAAATCTGATTCGATATATTGTAAGGGAAGTTTCCCATTATGGCATATTGGTCTGAAAAAATATTATCTAAGTCCATTCTAAGGAAGTCTCCCTCTATCAAATTTGGAATTAGAATAGGGTAATTCTCCTTCAGATACGCCACACTCTCGGTATCTATTTCTATTACTTTAAGTTCATTTACCGAAGAATTCTTCAAAAGATATTTTGTCAAAACTCCCATCCCAGGACCTATCTCTAAAACAGAGCTATTGCCTACAAGGCTGAATGCGATTCGCTCTGCAATACTTTCATCTTTCAAGAAATGCTGACCGAGATACTTCTTTGCTTTTACTTTTTCCATGATTATTTTTTTCAATTCAAGAAAACGATGTCTCTTATTTCTTAAATCAATCTACTGAAACTTTATATGGATAAAATAATTCTTGATTTCAGTATTACTGATTCTTGATTCTAATTTTTCCTTTCTTGATTTTGACGAAATGATTCTTGATATCACTTCTTTATTTCTTCGATTCGATATTTGCTTTTCAACAACGAAATCTTCAATGCTAAAAAAGGGCATGCCAAACTGGTTTTTGACACGCCCTTTTTGCTGTTTTTAAGATTTGAAATTATTCTCCCAATTCTGCACGTTGGAAACTTGAAATCGTCAAATCTTTATCTATTTTTCTCAAGTGCTCTTCTACAGAAACCTTTGCTTCACGTGTATATTCTTGGCTTAGCAATGTACTTTCCTTAAAGAACTTGTTAAGTTTACCTTCAGCAATTTTTTCAACCATGTTTTCAGGTTTGCCTTCTTCTCTTACTTGAGCTCTGTAAACTTCCATTTCTCTTTCGATAACTTCAGCAGGTACAGTTTCTTTATTCAAAGCTACTGGTCTGCCTGCAATTACCTGCATTGCCATTTCTTTACCTTCTTCGTCGTATCCTGCTTTTGACAAGCCAACTACTGAAGCCATTCTGTTACCTGGGTGAACGTAAGAATATGTAGCAGCTGCTTCGATTGGTAAATAGTGAGACAATGTAATCTTCTCTCCAATCTTAGCAACTTGTTCTACTATCATTGTTTCAACGCTCTTACCTTCGATTTCAAGAGCCAAAACATCTTGCATCGTTTGTGCTTTTGCAGCCAATGCAGCATCCAAAACTGTCTTTGTAAACGCTACGAAGTCTTCGTTCTTTGCCACAAAGTCTGTTTCGCAGTTCATCATGATAACAGCTGCAAAAGTTTTATCAGCGTTAACTCCTGCTAAAACTGCTCCTTCTGAAGCATCTCTATCAGCACGTTTTGCTGCCAACTTTTGACCTTTTTCTCTAAGATAATCAATTGCTTTATCCATATCACCGTCACACTCAACCAAGGCTTTCTTACAATCCATCATTCCGACTCCTGTACGTTGTCTTAGTTCGTTAACAAGTGATGCTGTTATATTTGCCATATCCGTATGTTTTAAATGAAAAAATTATTTTCTTGAAGTACTCTTTTTAGAAACTTGTCTTCTTGGACGTTTTGTTTCGTTATCTTCTGCAACAGCTTTTACTTTTCTGATTTTGTTTTCTTCTTTTCCTTCAGTTACCTCATCATCAAGTAGTTCAGTTGCCAATCTGTCGTTTTCAGCTTCCTCTTGTTCTGCAACTTTGCTATCTTTGTCCATTTTTCTTTCTTGCATACCTTCTTCAATAGCTTGGCATACATAGTCAACAATTAAAGCAACAGATTTTGATGCGTCATCATTTGCAGGTATTGCAAAATCAACAACATCAGGATCACAGTTTGTATCAACCATTGCAAATGTAGGGATATTCAAACGTTTTGCCTCTGCAACAGCAATGTGTTCTTTGTTAACATCAACTATAAACAAAGCAGAAGGAAGACGAGTAAGTTCTGCAATAGAACCCAAGTTCTTTTCTAACTTAGCTTTTTCTCTTGTGATTTGAAGTCTTTCTCTTTTTGATATTGCTGTAGATTCTTTATCGTTCAACAATCTTTCCAAAGAGTTCATCTTCTTAACGGCTTTTCTTATTGTAACAAAGTTAGTAAGCATACCGCCTGGCCAACGTTCTGTTACGAAAGGCATATTTGTTCTCTTTACTCTCTCAGCAACTATATCCTTTGCTTGTTTTTTGGTTGCAACAAACAATATTTTCTTACCTGATTTTGCTATTTGTTTCAATGCAGCAGAAGCCTCTTCTACTTTAGCTGCAGTTTTGTGTAAGTCTATAATGTGGATACCATTACGTTCCATAAATATATATGGAGCCATTTTTGGATTCCATTTTCTTCTCAAGTGTCCGAAGTGAACACCTGCATCAAGCATTTGATTAAATTCTAACATTTTTTCTTTCTTTTTTGTTTACTTTCCTAAATTTTACTATCAATCGGTAAGTAGTTGTGTTTTTACAAATCTCACCAATTTGGATACTAAACAATATCCATATACTAACGTTTGCTGAATTGGAAACGTTTTCTTGCTTTCTTTTGACCAGGTTTCTTTCTTTCAACCATACGAGGGTCTCTTCTCAACAAGCCTTTTGCTTTCAAAGCACTTCTATCCTCTGCATTAACTTCACATAAAGCTCTTGCAATACCCATTCTCAATGCTTCTGCTTGTCCTGAGATTCCACCACCATCAAGATTTGCTTTTACATCATATTTTCCCTCTGCTCCGATTGTTTCGAATGCTTGACGGCAAATATATTGTAAAGTTTCAGTAGGGAAATATTCTTTGTAATCTCTTCCGTTTACTATTATTGCACCTTCACCTGCTTTCATATAAACTCTGGCAACGGCACATTTTCTTCTTCCTATGGTATTTATTACTCCTTCCATATCTCTTATCTGATTGAATTAAGGTTTACTAATTTAGGTTGTTGTGCCTGAAATTTGTGTTCTGTTCCTGCAACTACATGCAAATTTCTATACAATTTAGCACCCAATTTATTCTTTGGCAACATTCCTTTTACTGCATGCTCAACAATACGAATAGGGAACTTTGCCATCAATTCCTTAGGCGTAGAGAAACGTTGTCCTCCTGGATAACCTGTATGTCTTACATAAACCTTATCGGTGAATTTCTTTCCTGTGAATCTAACTTTATCTGCATTGATAACAATTACATTATCTCCGCAATCCACATGTGGAGTAAAGCATGGTTTATGCTTTCCTCTCAATACGTTTGCAACTTTGGTAGCCAAACGTCCTACCACTTCATTTTCGGCATCGATAACTATCCATTCTTTTTTTACCGTGTTTTTGTTAGCCGAAATTGTTTTATAACTCAATGTACTCATTTCGTTTTTGCTTTCTAAAACATTAAAAACTTACACTCTTTCAACGAAAAAACAACCACCGAAACGGGCAGTAACGGCTATTGATTTTTCATCTAACTTTCTCCAAATCAATTAGTCATAGGATAATACGGGTTCGCTGACACATAGATTCAGAGTTTGCAAAATTACTATTTTTTCTTTACAAATCAAGCATTTGAGTAATTTTTTTTGATTTTTACTCATAAAACTTAGGCAATTATGATAGATATTTGCTAACTTCGCAGTGTTTTCATCACATAACAAACACACAATTTGCATCTATGAAGAACGATATTGATAAACCCAATTCATACGAAAAGAGATTAAATATAAAACAATGGGATACTGCAGATCGTCCAAGAGAAAAGTTAATGAACCTTGGAAGACAAAATCTGAGCAATGCAGAGTTGTTGGCAATAATATTAGGTAGTGGAAACACAAAACAAACAGCAGTGGATTTGGCAAAAGATATTCTCGACAGTGTAAACAACAACCTGCATGAGCTATCCAAATTATCGTACAAAGATTTCTGTAACAGATTCAATGGCATAGGTCCTGCAAAAGCATTAAACATAATTTCCGCATTGGAATTGGGATTCAGAAGAAAAGAATCATCCGCTTTACAAAAGACTAAAATTACAAGTTCTGCCGATGCATATAGTGTACTTGCTCAATATCTTTTGGATTTGGATTATGAGGCATTTTGGATAATTCTACTCGACATAAAAGGTAAAGTATTAAAATGTATGTGTATAAGCGAAGGTGGCTGGAATGATACATCGATTGACGTAAGGAAAATATTCAAGGCAGCATTGGAGTTCAACGCATCATCACTTATACTCGCTCATAACCACCCGTCAGGAGAAACAGAACCGAGCAAAGACGATATTACAACCACAAGAAGAATCATAGAAGCAGGAAAGTTGATGTCGATAAAAATATTAGATCATATAATAATAGGAAACTGCAAATATCTCAGCATGCTTGACGAAGGGATTTTATAAATATCATTCGTTTTTGTTCAAAACAACAAATTAAACAAAAAAACCTCCCGCTTTTAAGGAGGTTTTCTTATCTATCAATATTTTCTCATTTTTTTAAGGCACTGCCACAAATTGTCCGCTGAATGTGCGAAGTGAGTTCTGCACAGCCTCAGGAGTAAGGTTGCCACCGATAAGAGAAAGTGCGTGGTCTTTCCTTAACATCTTACCAGTAAAGGTTGCTGCAATCGAATCTTCGCCATATTCGCTCATTGTCAAAACTCCGCAAACGGCAACAAATTCTTCTCTCGCATCAATCGTTGAAACAAATTCCAAATCAGCCTGAGTTGCAAATCCTTCTCCGAACGGATGTGCCGCAGACATTTCTTCAAAATCCTTTCCGTAACCAATCGTGTATTGTTTTACCTCATTTCCTTTCACCTTTACACTTAAGGTTTGAGCCACATTTGTTCCCAATACATCGGTTACGCCATCTGCAAACACGAAATTGGCAATCGGCATGTGATACGCAGTCTTGTCGATTGTCAAATCGGCAGAACCTGTAAAATCTCTATCTTCGCTACACGACACCCCAAAAAGAGAAATCACGACAAGCGAAAAAAGCAAAAATATTTTTCTCATACGTCTTCTATATTAAAATACAGCCTATAGTTTCTGACCTACAGCCTTGAAACTTCCGCTTATTTCCTTTATGCTTTCTTGCAATGCATCCCAATTCAAATCACCCTCACTCAAAATCGAGGTCTTTATACCATATCCACTGAAAGTTCCTTCAACTTTTTGAGAAGTGTATTTGGTTATTTCCAAAGTACCACACAAAGTTGTCATTCCCTCTTCCCTTATTCCTGATGAAGGAATATAAACCAATGTATTTTCCATTGAAGAAATATTGGAAAGGTTAGCTGCTGCAGAAAGCAAATCAGCTCCAAGTCCAAGTGTATATGTTCCTACACTATCGCCAGTGAAAGCAATTGCAACACTTTCTTGAACATTAGTTCCCACAATTGTTGTTATACCTTCGATTTGAGTAAACAATGCATCAGGAATCTTTACTTGCTCTTCACCAATTGTGATATTCATTTCACCAACCATATCTTGCAGTTCTTCACAACCAAAGAACATAACCGGTGCCAACAAGCACACTAAAAATCTCATAATTTTTTTCATGACAATCTATTTTTTATGTTTTGAAGTGCAAAAATATTGTTTTTTTTTCTAATCACAAAATTTATTTCTAATTTTGCAAAGAATTTGAGTGATGGTATGAACAATCTTATACGTTTTTTACAAAAATATTATTACATCTTCTTGTTTCTGATACTCGAAGGTTTTGCGGTGTATTTCATTTCCTGCAATTCGTTTTATCAAGGCTCTGCAATAACGAGCTTCGCCAATAGTGTTGCCGGTGGAGTTTATGGAGGGGTTGATGCAGTATCAAAATATTTTTCGCTTGCTTCTGTCAACGAAGAATTGGTAAAGGAAAACGCAAGACTCCGAGAACAAATCGAATCATCTTATGTGCGTTATACCGACAGGGTGATGATAAAAGATGATACGATTTACAAACAACAATTCTCTTTTGTTGAAGCCAAAGTCATATCAAAATCAATTAATAAACGCAACAATTATTTCATGCTCAACAAGGGGCTCTCGAGCGGAATCTTGAAAGATATGAGTGTGATAGCACCAAACGGTATAGTTGGAGTAGTTGTAAACAGTACAGAGAATTTTTCTCTTGTCATGACCGTTCTGCACCAAGACAGCAAGATTGCGGTAAAGAACAAAAGAACCAGTGCAAGCGGCACTCTTGTATGGAATGGAGGGAATTATGCAACTGGACAAGTTATCGACATTCCTTCATCTATGCCTCTTAAAGTCGGAGACACAATAACGACAAGCGGCTTTTCAAGAAATTTCCCTGAAGGAATCGAAGTCGGATACATAAAGAAATTCAGCAAAGATAGCGGAAGTGGTTTTTACAATGTGGAAATAAAATACAGCACCGACTACAATAAATTAGGATATGTTTATGTGGTGAAGAACTTCTTTAAGTTGGAACAAGAGCAATTGGAAAGGGGGATAAAGGAAGATGAGTAAAAGCATATTACTGACAGCTTTGAGATTTATTTTATTGCTAACAGTTCAAGTATTGATACTGAACAATATCAATTTGTTTGGATTGGTTGAACCGTTATTATATGTATGGTTTATTTTGTTGTTACCTCTCCGCACACCTAAATGGGCGGTTTTATTGTTATCGTTTCTAATGGGATTCTGTGTTGATATTTTCAGCGGACAAGTAGGTTTTCATACAGCGGTCAGTGTGTTTACGGGATTCATCCGTCCTTTGTTTCTTGGTGCTTTGCTGACAAACTCTCACAATGAAGCGCACGACACTCCTACATCTGCAAACATGGGCTTTATGCCTTATTTCGGTTACGTATCAATCCTTATGATTATCCACACATTTACCCTTATTGCGATAGAGTCTTTGCGTTGGAGCGAAATACTTCAATATCTTCTTCGTTCGAGTTTGAGTTCGCTTGCAGGCATAGTGCTTATACTTATCTGCGATATGGTTTTCTTCCCTTCATCGAAAAATTAACACAACTATAAGACAATAAGACTACAAGACAACGAGATAGTTGTCATTTTATAGTCTTATGGACTTGTTCTCTTTCAGACTCCTTGACCCCGAGTCTTTGTTTTAGAAAACTGATTCTTGATTTCGGCAGATTATTTCTTGATTTCGATAGAGCGATTCTTTGTTTTATTTTCACAAAACGCCATTTCGAAAATATTACGAAGTTTTCGTAATATTATTTCGAAGCCTTCGTAATCCGATTACGACAAACTCGTAATACTATTACGACAGTTTCGTAATACCATTACGAAGCCTTCGTAAAATAATTATCAAGCCGTTGATTTTTTTTGATACAAAGAAAAACGCAGTTGCAAACGCCTTTATCTATCTTGCAAAGGCTTGTTTGGTTTTGCGGAAAGTAGGAAAATCATTATCTTTTCTTATTAAAGTATAACAATAACTCTTAGAAAAGAATTATGAAAATCACGATACGATATAATGAAATCGCGGACTTTGTCGAGAAAAAGCTTAAAAGAAAGGCTTAATTTCGTCGGTATAGATTCCAAAACCTTTGAGACAACTTATAAATCCAGCATTTTCCATCGATAGGAATAAGGTTAAGAGTTGAGCAGAGGGAGAATAATTCGCTTGGAAGAGGTTCATTTCGACACAGAAACACTTAATGTAATTGCAGGAATAAAATAAGCAACTGCTGAAAACAGAAACAAACGCCGATATACTTTGTGCATATCGGCGTTTGTTTTACTTAACAATTGCTTAATCGTTTCCCCAATCTTTGTATTTGGACATATCGTATTTCTTTTGTCCCCATTGCTCATCCGAAATCGTGCTATCAACCGACTCGATATCATCAAGAAACGAATCTTCCAACTTTGCTCTCTTTTTTTCTTTCTTTTTATATGAGATATAAAGGTAAATCAAAAAGCCGATTATTATCAGTCCCAAGCTAAGCAGGATTACATTTTCCAAAAAGTAGTTTCTGTATGGCGAAACATCACAAAACAACCCGCCATCGAATATAACCTTAACAACAATCATCACCCCCAATACTATGAGAAGAAGTGGCAGATTTATCCTTTCATCATCAATTAGCACGCTTTCTTCGCTTTCTTCTACAAACCTATACCTTTTCAATACGACAGGAAACATTATCCCTATCATTCCTCCAAGTAACATCACCGCCGCAAGCACTTCCATCCAAGTAAAAGCAGGTTTGAATGGAATAAAGAAAAGATTGACAATCACAATACCTATAATCGCAGGAACAAGAATATCCGTTTTCACAGATTCTTTCAAACGTCCTGCATAAGGATTTAAGATATATTTTATCAGCGATGACGACCAATAAAAACCTGCCGCAGTAAGGAGTATCAAAACAATGATAAAGATAGTCTTTCCTAAATTCCCTGGATAAGTAATACCCATAAAGTCTGTAACCAAGTTGATATTCCACAAATGAGAAATATGCCCTACGATGAAATTACTGCTCAAACGAACAAACGAACAAATAAATATCCAAAATAAAAATCGTTTGATTTGTAATTTATCTGTTTGCCATCTTGTAAGCAAAAGAACGGCTGTTATACTGAGAATAATTACGGCAATGACAGCCATACCAAATATCGCTATAACATTGTCAGCACTTGTCCATACATCCCCGCTCGCCGCACTATTTACATGACTAAAGTCTATCTCGTGAGTATAAAGCACCATAGGCACTCCATGAGTAAACGCACTCAAGAAGGTTGATATTTGAACCACATAAAAAACCATGAGGTATGACATAACAAACAATACCGTATTATTTATTATGCTGTTCTTTTTCTGTTTGAATAAATTCGTTAGTGTTTCCATCTGTACCAAAACAATTGGTCTTTAATTTGAATATCGAGAATCACCCTTATTCTCAATGCCATCTGAATAAAAATCTCTAAATCTCTTTCTTCTAACCATCGCATGCCATCGGGTTCTTTGCGACATGCGGCAGAAAAGTTTATGTAAAACTCATTCTTTGAACTTAACACCCACTGCACAGCTTTCTTTTCTCCGTCAATTGCATTGCTCAACACTCCAAGTTCTCCATAACCATTATCAAAGAGCCAATGCAGTGCATCAACATCTCCAAGCACTGCATTACTCCAAGCCGCAAGTTCGGGATAACCATTATCCAAAAGCCATTTGAAAAACTTCTTCTTCCCTTTGAGCGATTCCAATAAAACAATCAGAATCTTTATGTCGTAATCAACCAAAGAAACCATAGACTTATCTCAGTTGAGAGTTTAGTTTTTGTTCGAATGTTTTTATAAGTTTTTGCATAATTGCCTCGATTTGCTTATCGGTAAGTGTTTTCTCCTTGTCTTGAAGAACGAAAGAAACGGCATATTGTTTTGTGCCTTCAGGCAATTTATCTCCTCTATAAACATCAAATAACGAAACCGATTTGAGTAGTTTCTTTTCTGTTTGATATGCTACCGATTCGATTTGAGCAAAAGTTATCTCATCGGAAACAATCAACGCAAGGTCTCTTCTTACTTCTGGATATTTTGATATTTCGCTGTATTTTACGTTTTTGGAAGGAAGCATTCTAAGCATCAAATCCCAATTAAGATCTGCATAATAAACTTGTTGCTTAATTCCGAAACGCTTGCAAACTTGAGGTTTTAGCATTCCTATTGTAAAAACAACTTTCTTGCTTTCTCTTGCAATAAAACACAAGGCATATTGATAATATTCAGTTATGAGGTGTTCAACACTGATTCTTGAAGTATCGATACGAAGTTGTGTAAAAATATTTGCTACTATGTTTTTCAAATAATAGAAATCTGTATCTTGTTGTTTTGCTTGCCAACTTTCTTTTGTCTTTCCGCAAGTAAGGATTGCAAGATGTTTTGTTTGGTCGTATCGTTTTGTTATATTCTCATCTTCAAACGTTTCAGTTTTTTTCTTATAGCAATTTCCAAACTCAAAGAGATTCAAATCCGAAAACTTACGATTGATATTATATTCTGCACATTCAAGCAAACCATACAAAAGCGTTTGACGCATCTGTCCCAAATCCTTACTCAAAGCATTCAAAACAGGTACGGAAACTTCTGCAGGGAAATCCGCATTGTTTTCGTAGTAAGAAAGTTTTGTGAGGGAATTATTCATAACCTCATTGAAACCATTTGCCGCAAGATAGTCTGAAACAAGATTTTGAACTTTATCAGGATTAGGTTTGTGTGTTTGATTCAAGCAACTTTTAACTGATTCTGAAATCTCCACATTATTATATCCATATATTCTGAGAATTTCTTCAACCAAATCGCAAGGACGTGTAACATCTACTTTGTTTGTAGGAACAATTGCTGTCAATCCCTCTTCATTTTCGTTTGCTGTCTGAATATTAAGGCTTGTCAATATATTCTTAACCAAAGCTCTTTCAATGGATTTTCCTATAAGACTATCCATATACGAATAACGTAAATCAATCTTAACAGGCTCTATAGTTGAAGGGTAAACGTCTTTGATTTCTGAAGATATTGCACCTCCTGCAATCTCCTTTATCAAAAGTGCAGCACGCTTCAAAGCATAAAGAGTTATGTTTGGGTCAGTTCCTCTTTCATAGCGGAATGATGCATCGGTATGAAGTCCATGTGTCTTTGCCGCTTTACGAATTACAACAGGGTCAAAATATGCACTTTCCAATAAAACATCTGTCGTCTCTGCACTAACACCTGAATCCAATCCGCCATATATTCCACCCATGCACATTGCTTCTTGAGCATTGCAAACCATCGCTTCTTTTCCTTCAAGTTTTCTTTCTACTCCATCGAGAGTTGTAAACTTTGTTCCTGCAGCGAGAGTCTTTACTTCAATTTTGCGATTCTTTACTTTATTCAAATCAAATGCGTGAAGCGGTTGCCCTATTTCCATAAGGACAAAGTTGGTAATGTCCACAATATTATTTATCGGACGAATACCAATCACTCTCAACCTATCTGCCAACCATTGCGGAGAATCCGTAACCTTTACTCCGCTGATTGCTACTGCTGAATAACGCTTACATAGATCGGTATCGATTTTGATTTCTATGTCATTGTTCTCCAAAGAATCTGTTTTGAAGTCATCAACAGATGGCAAACGCAATTGCTTTTCTTCATCCAATTGAGCCTTCAATAATGCAACTAAATCTCGACCTACTCCTATGTGAGATGTGGCATCGGAACGGTTTGCGGTAAGTCCTATTTCGAATACATAATCTTCTTGTATGTTGAAGTATTCTTTTGCGGGAGTTCCAACAACTGCATCAGAGTCCAAAACCATTATTCCATCATTATTATCGCTAAGACACAACTCTTTTTCGGAACAGATCATTCCCTCGCTAACTTCACCTCTTAATTTTGAGCGTTTGATTTCGAAACATTCATCATCACTCACATAGACCTTTGCTCCAATTTTTGCAACGATCACCTTTTGTCCTTCGGCAACATTCGGTGCTCCGCATACTATATTCAAAGGTTTTTCTTCCCCTACATCAACCGTAGTAAGGTGTAAATGATCTGAATTAGGGTGCATAACACAAGTAAGAACCTTCCCTACTACATAGTTTTTCAAACCTCCCTTAATTGTCTCAACAACCTCTATATCTTCAACCTCTAAACCTCCAAAAGTTAATAATTCTGCTACTTTCTCTGCTGAAACCGTTGTATCAACATATTGTTTCAACCAATTATATGATATTTTCATTATCTTTTATTATTTTACAATCGTCATTTCATCTACCAAATGTTTAGCTCCCGCAAACTTATCTATTATAAATAAGCAATAGCGTATATCAAGTGATATATTTCTACATTGAGTCGGGTCATACATGATATCGCTCATCGTTCCCTCCCAATTTCTATCGAAATTTATACCTATAAGATTTCCCTCCGCATCTAACACAGGGCTTCCGGAGTTTCCTCCTGTAGTATGATTACTTGCAATAAACGCAACAGGCATTTCACCTTTCTCATTTGCATAAGGACCATAGTCTTTTGTATTGTATAACTCTTTCAATTTATCAACTACAACATAATCATACACATCAGGGTTCTCTTTTTCCATTATTCCCTCTATTGTTGAATACGGCTTATACACTACCCCATCTTTAGGTTCGTACGATTTTACTTTTCCATACGCAACTCTCAAAGTAAGATTGGCATCAGGGTAAAAGTCTTTGTCTTTTTCCATTTGCATGATTCCTGCGACATAAACACGATATAAACTATCCAATTCATTATTGGAAGCAATCAATTCATCACGCATCGAATTCACATATAAATTCCAAAATGGAGATAGCAATTTCACCGCAGGATCTTCTGCTATTTTCTTTATGTTTTTTGATTTGAAATTTCCTAACAGCTTTTTTGCTTTATCCGGATTCGACAATAACGATGTTTCATACACAGATTCAAAATACGTTTCCATCGGTCCATCAAATTTCTTTTCAGGAATAAGATTTCCAACACAAGCATCGTAAAATGTTGTCATCGTTTTGACAAAAATTTCTTTGTCAATCTTTCGATGATTTTCATAATCGTTCTCGTAGTATTTTGAAAGTTTGCCATACATTACTTCCGCAATCATTTTCAACACTTTTTCATCTGTCTCTTTATCCGCTTCAGTAATTAAATCCAAAAGTTCTCGAGCATTAAGCATTAAATCTGATGCAAAAATTGCCTCATTCAGATAAACGTACATTATTTCCGACGCCATCTTTTTCGAATAAACAGACTTCATGGCAGGTAATACACTTCCGTAAACTTTGTTTGTTTCCTCCGAACTTGCAGCCCAATCTGAATATCTCTTCTCAAAATCTTTCTTCTTTTCTATTGCATTCAAGCGTTTCAAGCCTCTGACTTCTCCTTGCCACTTTTTCCAACCATTGGCTATTGAAGCCACTTGAGAGGCATAGCGTAATCTTTGAGCAGGACTTGAATTCATCGCTCTGTTATAAACATCCAATCTTATGGTTCTAAGTTTTATTCTGATAGGATCTTCCAAATTTTGGACAAAATCAACAGCGTCGGAAATCAAAAACTGTTTAGTTGTTCCGGGATAACCAAACACAAAAGTAAAATCTCCTTCTTTCACGCCATTAAGGTTAATCTTCAAATGCTTTTTAGGAACATACGGAACATTTTCCGGACTATAATCAGCAGGTTTATTATCCTTGCCGACGTATACTCGAAACATCGAAAAGTCTCCTGTATGCCGAGGCCACATCCAGTTGTCTGTATCTCCTCCAAATTTGCCTATATTACTTGGCGGAGCACCAACAAGCCTTACATCTTTAAATACTTCATTCACATACATAAAGTATTGATTCCCATAATAAAATGGCTTTATGACAGCTTGATAATGAGTTCCTTCAATTGCTTTTGCTTTTATCTTTTCGATATTCTCGTTGATTATTTTTTCCCTATCCGATTCAGTCATTTTTGCATCAACCCCTTGTAGCACTTGTTTTGTTACATCTTCCATATACACTAATGAAGTAACAGTCATACCCTTACAAGGTAACTCTGATTGCTTATCGCTTGCCCAAAAACCATTTGTAAGATAATCCGCTTCAACAGTACTGAGCGATACAATTGAACCATATCCGCAGTGGTGATTTGTAAGAAGTAGTCCCTCTGACGATACGAATTCACCTGTACATCCGCGACCGAATAAAACTACCGCATCTTTGAGCGAGGAATGATTGGCACTATATATATCTTCAGCTGTTATTTTCATTCCATTTTTTTGCATATCAATCTGTTTATCAGCCAAAAGCAAAGGTAACCACATACCTTCATCTGCAAACCCTTTACCTATAATTGACAGTAAAAGTGTCCCAAAAATCAACATTCTTTTCATCAACAAAATATTTAGTTACTAACTTGCAAATATACAAATTATAAAGGATTTTTTTCATCTTTTGGAAAAGTTTTTTGTTTTTTGTAAGTTTTTGATTTTTTGACTTCCTTACTGTGGTCAATGAAGAGAAAATTAGCTAAAATTTTAGTTACTGAGAATCAAGTAGATAATAAATTTTTAATATTTTTTTTGGCATTTGATGTGCGTTTGGCACTATTATTGACACATATATATATGTATGGTGCGAATTGTTATTTGAAGAAAAATAAGCCATATATAAAGAATGTAATTTTAACACTAAAAAACGAATGTTATGAAACAGCAAGATTTCGAACAAAGATTGGTTGAAGAGATGAAAGATCTTGAGTATTATGCTCTATCTCTAACCAAAGACAAGGAATTAGCAGCCGACTTGGTACAAGACACCTTGTTAAAAGCACTTATTCATCACAAATCATTTGCAAAAGACACCAATATGAAAGCTTGGTTGTCTACTATAATGAGAAACACTTTCATTAATGCTTATCGCAGGAAGAAACGTTCGGAAGATTTACAAAAACAAGCAGACACAACTGCTGTGTTTTCAAGTCCTAAGGCTTGTATTCAGAGAGCTACTGATCACGAAGTTTGTTACAGCGATATTTTGAAAGAGATTTCTGTTTTACCAAAACAACAACGTATTCCTTTTAATATGATTAATCAAGGCTATAAGTATCAAGAGATTGCTGATATGCTCGATATCTCAATAGGCACTGTAAAAAGTCGGATATTCCTTGCAAGAAAGAAGCTAATGAAGAATTTATAAACCAGTTCGCAAGTCGATATCGAGATTATAATTTTAGATTAATTGGATTTGATAATTATGGGGTTCGGACTCTCGAACCTCTTTTTGTTTGACATTAGAGTTAAAACAAGAAAACAACAATAGACACACTCATAGACGTTGAACTTACTATCTTTTGAGCTACCCGACTTATCAGTTTCAAAAATATTCGTACCTTTGGCGGCCGATTTAATAAATTTAAGAAAGGAAAGATAGAAATGAAACAGAAATTATGTTTTGCAATCCTTATGTTGAGCATTAGTTTTCAGACATTCGGACAAGTATTATTCGGAACAAAAGAAGAATCAAACACAAAGATAATAGTCAATGAATCTTTGATTGATTTATCAGTCAATCAAACATTTGACTTCTTGGAGTTAGAAACAATAACAACAGAAGCGGGAAATTTCCATAAATTGAATATGGGTAACGATTTTGTATCGTCAAATAAGATTGGTCAAGCAGATTTGCCTGTTTATACCTATTTGATCGAAATCCCTTTTTGTGATGATATAGTGATTGAAGAAAAAACAACCAACTCACAAACATTTGCCCTTCAGACAAAGATATTTCCTGTTCAAGAAAGTCAATCAAAACAAAATGAAGAGATCCCTTTCGTAATGAGCAATGAGTATTATTCTCAAAATAAATGGAATAAAAACAGAGTATCTATAGAAGTACTTGGAGTTATGAGTGGAACAAGAATGGCAAAAGTAAGTGTAAGTCCTATTTGTTATAACCCACAAGAGAACAAGATCGAAATAGCAAAGAATCTCGATTATACTATTAAGTTTATAAATCCCGATTATACAGCAACTCAAAACCTTAAGGCAAAAACAAACTCCCTTTCTACAGGATTCATAAACAAAATGATTACAAATCCTAAAAATCTTTCAGCAAGCGTACATGCAACAAATATAAATCGTCCTTACAAGATGGTGATAGTATCGGATAGAATGTTCGAAGAATCGCTTCAGCCATTTATTCAATGGAAAACTCAACAAGGTTTCGAAGTGATTACTTGCTATACCGATGAGATAGGTACTACAAAAACAGCTATAAAAAATCATTTGAAAAGTCTGTGGGATAATGCAAGCGAAACAAATCCTGCTCCTGATTATTTGTTGCTATGCGGTGATATAAACAAGGTTCCGACTTTCGATGGTTCAACATCTACCCATCCTACCGACCTTTACTATGCCGAATATACAGGAGACTTTTTGCCTGAATTGTTTTACGGAAGATTTTCAGCAAACTCAGCTTCTCAGATGACTGCAATAGTTAATAAAACAGTAAATTATGAAAAATATGCTTTTGAAAACGATGAGTGGTTGAATCGTATTATGCTTGTTGCAGGAAAAGAAACGGCTTCACCTGCCCCGACTTGCGTAAACGGACAGATGAATTACGTTAAGCAATATTTCACTACTCTTGACACAGCGATTTATTATAACCCTGCATCAGGAAACAAAGCTAGTGAGATTAAGCAAAAACTAAACAATGGTTATGGTTGGATAAACTACTCGGCACATTGCGATGAGGATGGATGGGCATCTCCTTCGCTAACAAGAAGCAATGTAAGTGCTATGACAAATACAGGTATGTATGGAGTTTGGTTGAATAACTGCTGTTTGTCAAGTAAGTATGATGTATCCGAATGCTTTGCTGAAAAGTTATTGAGACAGGAAAACAAAGCTGCTGTTGCAGTGATAGGAGGTAGTAATTATACTTATTGGTATGAAGATTTTTATTGGTCCGTTGGAGCAAAGAATGCCACCTTAAACCCATCTTATAGCGCATCTGCTTTGGGTTCTTATGATAGGATGTTCCATACTCATGGTGAAACATTCGATAAATGGTATACAACCGTCGGACAAACAATTCAAGCGGGTAATTTGGCAGTGGATTTGGCAAACTCATCTCGCAAAAACTATTATTGGGAAGTTTATAACCTTATGGGAGATCCTTCTCTTGTTCCTTTTGTAGGCGTGGGACAAACGTTCGATGTTGAACTTCCAACAAGTCTTCCGCTTGGCACAAGTGAACTTTCTTTAGATGCACTTCCTCCTTATACATATGTAGGATTAAGCGTTAATAACACTTTAATCGGCGCAGCACAAGCAAATGAATCAGGTTCTGTTACTATATCTTTCGACGCGATTACAGAAAACAGCAACCTAATGATCGTTTTGACAAATCAGTTCTATCGTCCATTGATCTCAGAAATAATGATAGCAACACCAAATGAGCCTTATATTGTTTTGTCTGATATTAAGTTCGAGGATATAGCAACAGGAGATATTGTTGAAAAACTTCAATCAAGTAAAGAATACAATATTCATCTTAATGCTCAAAATATTGGAACTGTTGCCTTGAATAATACGGTTATTCATATTGAATGGTTGGAAAACGTAACGGTGTTAAGTGATTATCATTTGAACGTAGGAAGAATGAATGCACAACAATCAATCACTTGCAATAATATCTTCAAAATAAGAACTCATGAAGCATTGGTAAACGGACTTGAATTAAACTTCTCAATCCTTGTAGATGGAACAAATTATCAATCATCAAAAGTGATAAAGAAAAAGATTGAAGCACCTGAATTGGATATTACGAACATAAATCTTAAGCAAAGCAGTGATTCTAAGACTCTTCAATTCACTCTTCGTAACAATGGTTCGATTACGACCGAAGATGGTAGTGTAAGTATTGAAAGTCGTTCTGCAAATATAGCTTTCCCAACTGAAAGCACTCAAAATGTGATTGCACTTAATGCTAACCAATCTGCTACTCAATCATTCGAATGTACAATCAGCGATGAAGAAGATGTTACTTTTGCAATAACATACACAGCAGGCGATTATGCTTTGACAAAGGTAATAAGTCTTGAAACACACGCAACGGTAGAGACATTTGAAACGGCATCTATTCCGGAAAATTGGGCAAATGATACAGAAGCAACTTGGATAATCGACAATTCAGTTGCTTATGAGGGACAATATTCCTTGCGTTCAGGTGATATAAACGATAATGAAACAACTACTCTTGAAATAACAACCGAAGCATTAGGCAAGGACACAATTTCATTCTATGTAAAAGTTTCTTCAGAAACCAATTACGACTTCTTTAAGTTTTATTTGGATGGAGTTGAAAAAACATCTCTCTCTGGCTCTTCAAGCGATTGGACTCAGAAAACGTATGTCGTTACTGCAGGAACTCATACTTTGAAGTTCGAATATTCAAAAGACTACTCAAATTCAACAGGTCAAGATGCTGCATGGATAGATAATTTAAGACTTCCTTTGAAGAGTTCTGTAACAGGATTAAATGATATAAAGGTTTTAGATTTGAGCATAAGTCCTAACCCTGCCGACAAGCAAATACAAATAAGCAACCTACCTGAAAAAGGAACACTCTTCGTGTTTGATATGAATGGTAAAGTGATGAAACAAAAGGATCTGAACGGCTCGGATGCAATGCTTTTGAATACAGAAGACATAGCCGTTGGAACATATACGCTTTGTATCAAGAGCGGGAACAATATATTGACGAAGAAGTTCATAATAGCGAGATAAAATCTCAACTCCAATGAATCAAGACAGCATAACAGAGGAAACACAAAGCGACTTGTTATTTGTGCCGTTGTATATCAAGAAAGATACGACGGCAAGCCTTGATTCAGTTAGCGATTTGAAATTCAAGGATTATGTTGTACGAGTTCTTAACGACTCTTTCCCAGTTCTAAAAACCGAACCATCCTTACTACAACAGAAAACATACGTTCATAATCCAAAGATGACTCTTAAACCGATTGAAAGCACGAATCAGTCGCAAGATTGGGCGTTTTTGGTATTGGTTACTATCTTTGCATTTCTTGCGGTTTTGTTTCGTTTCTTTCGTTATCGCAGTTTTGAGATTGTACATGGATGTTTGTCGGTTAAATCGTTTGAAATGCTGACGAAATCTAGCAACAACATAATCATACCTGCTGCCATAGCCTTTTTCCCTTTGGTTGCGTTGGGATTGTATTCTGTGGTGGATTTTTATGAACTTCAATTCGCTATCGGATATAAACTATCTTCACTGCAATTATACTTGGTGTTGCTGGTTGCACTTACGGCTTATTTCTGTGTCAAGTTTTTGTTGATTTACTTTTTCGGCACGCTTTTTCGCAGTGGAGCAATCAGCAGATTGTATATCATAAATCAATTGACATTTCTTTTCTTATATTCTTTGATATTGTTTTTACCGATATGTCTTTCACTGTTTGCCGATAATTATATACGTTATTATGTCCTTATTTTTATAGGTGGATTGTTTGCTATTTTGAGTTTGATAAGGGTTGTTCGAGGACTTTTTTTGGTATTTAATTTCTCAAAATTTTCTCGTGTCTATTTATTTTTGTACCTTTGCATCGTCGAATTTGTACCATTATTTTTTGTAGCAAAGATATTATTATCATAGAGAATCAATCACTTATGGCGTTAGCAACAAGCGTAAAAAGAATACTTATTTCGCAACCGAAGCCCGAAGATTTGGCAAAATCACAATACAAAATCCTTATAGATAAGTATAAAGTCGAATTAACTTTCGAGAAATTTTTTGATGTAGTCGGCGTAAGCACAAGAGAGTTTCGAGATATGAGAATTGCTCTTTTGGATTATAGTGCTGTGATTATGACAAGCAAACTTGCTGTAGACAATTACTTCCGTCTTGCGAAGGAATTACGAATAACCGTACCTGAAAGCATGAAATACTTTTGTATAAGTGATACGATTGCGAACTATCTTCAAAACTATGTTCAATATCGTAAGCGAAAAATATTCTATGGCAAGGGCACTTTCCTTGATTTGGTTGATGTGATAACAAAACACAAAGAAGAAACATATCTTTTCCCTTGTGCGGAAGATTCATCTGCGGATTATTTCAAAACACTTGAAGCATCAAAGATTACGTTTAAGAAAGCGGTGATGTATCGTTCCGAAGTGAAAGATTTGTCTGCTATAAACATAAAAGACTTCGATATGGTTGCTATGTTCAGCCCGATAGGAGTAAAAGCATTTGTAGAAAACTTTCAAGGAGCAAACCATGAGAACATCTTTATTGCGGCATTCGGCACAACAACACAGGCAGCCCTTAAAAGTGCAAAGTTGAAATCATACATACCTGCTCCGACTCCGGAACATCCTTCAATGGTTATGGCAATCGACAAATTCTTGTCATTAACAGAAGAAGAGAGAGCGGAATGGATGAAAGAAATAGATGCACAAAGCAAGAGAAGAGTCAAGAAGACAGAGCCTGAAAAAGCAAGCGGTAAAAAGAAAACCGCAACAACAAAAAAAGCAACAACAAAGACCGCAACTAAAGCATCAAGCAAAACAACTGCAACAAAGAAGACTACAACAAGAACAAGAACAACAACGAAGAAGACCGCAGAAACAGCAGAGACGACAAAATAACAAGACAACAAGTAAATTTGTAGACTTATTATCGTCTTGCAAACTTGAAGTCTTAAATAAGGATGAAATGAATAGACTCTATAAACACGAACGAACAGCTTCTCTATCCGAAACAGAGAAGCTGTTTTCGCAAGGTAACAGATTTATGGCTTACCCTTTCAGTGTTCGTTTTATCCTTTTGCCAAGCACGTCTTGCAGTATATCTGCACTTCTCACAGCTCCGAAACGCTACCAAAAGACGGCAGTAAATCGCAACAGAGCCAAGAGACTGTTAAGAGAAACCTACCGCAAACAAAAGCACGTATTATATTCACATCTTGAAGAAAGAAAACAACGACTCATTATCAACATCTGCCTTGTCTCCAAACAATTGCCCACATATCAACTTACAGAAGAACGAATGAACGAAATAATCCGCACAATCGTCAAAAAGACAAGCCATGAAAACGATTAAGAAAATCTTTTCTTGGTTTTTCATTCTTCTGATACGGTTTTATCAGACTGCGATTTCTCCACACACCCCTGCAGCTTGCCGTTACACACCCACATGCTCGCAATACGCACTTGAAGCAATAAAGAAACACGGACCGTTCAAAGGACTTTGGCTTGCAATCAAAAGAATACTGCGTTGCCACCCTTGGGGAGGAAGCGGATACGACCCCGTACCATAACGAAACAAGTTTTCAAGAAAACAAAACAAAGAAACAAATTATTAAAACGAGCGTTTGTCTGAATAAAACAAAGACTTACAAGCGTTTTTATTCGAAATAGTTCATATATCAAAGAAATATTTGAGATTGTTTGCAAAAATGATAATTTTATTCGTAAATTTGCATAATCGTAACCGTTGTTACGGTAATGTATATTACGATAAAACTTATAAAATATGAGATTTTTTGACAGAGAAACAGAGTTTGAAAAACTTAGAGAAATAGAAGAATTGTCTCACGAAGTGGCTCAATTTACAATTATTACGGGGCGACGTCGTATTGGCAAGACTGCGATGGTTAAGAAGTATTATGAAAACTCAACAATACTATACTTTTTTGTTGCTCGCAAAGCAGAAACTGAACTTTGTGAGATATTCATTGATGAAATCCGTACTAAACTAAATATTCCAATGCTTGAAGGCAAAGGAATGACTTTTGCAACTATTTTTAAATTCATTATGGAACTATCTCAGACCAAACACATAACTCTTTTTATTGATGAATTTCAAGATTTTTACAGAATAAATTCCTCAATCTACTCAGATATGCAGAATATTTGGGATAGTTATAAAAATAAAGCCCAAATTAATCTTATCGTAGCAGGCTCTGTGAATACCTTAATGAATAAAATATTCAAGGATAAGAAAGAACCATTATTCGGAAGACAAACTAACACCATAAACGTACGTCCTTTCAAACCTCTCGTTCTAAAACAAATAATGTCAGAATATTGTCCTGATTATAAAAATTCAGACTTGCTTGCCCTATACACCTTAACCGGTGGAGTGGCTAAATATGTTGAATTATTTATTGACCGAAAGAAATTTACCGAAAAAACAATGTTAGATATGTTTTTTGAAAGGGATTCTTACTTTTTGCAAGAAGGCAAAAATATGCTCGTTGATGAATTTGGTAAAGACTATGGTATCTATTTCTCAATCTTAACCCTAATCGCACAAGGAAGGAATACGCGTTCAGAGATTGAAAGTATTCTAAATATCAAAGAATTATCCGGTTACTTAAAAAACTTGAATGAAGAATACGGATTGATAAAAAAAATGCAACCAATCTATGAAAAATCAACAAATAAAAATGTACACTATTCTATAAATGACCAATTTTTAAGCTTTTGGTTTAGATTTGTATATAAATACACTCATATTATTGAAGCAGAAGGCAACGATAAATTAAAAGCAATAGCGAAACGAGATTTTAACACAGTAAGTGGGAAAGCTCTTGAGAGTTATTTCATTGATGTATTAAAGGAATCAGGAATTTATACTCGTCTTGGATATTGGCACGATAGGAAAGGTGAGAATGAAATAGACATTATAGCAGAAGATGAGGTAGATAACAAAATTGAATTCATCGAAATAAAACGTCAATCTAAGAATTTTGACAGAAAAATCTTAGAAGCCAAATCGCAAACCTTCCTAAAAGCAATTGGAACTTTCAAAGATTATGAAATTACATACCGAGGACTTTCTATAGAGGATATGTAATCCTTATTTACAAAGAAACAAAATATTAAAACGAGCGTTCGCAAATGCAAAAGCAGGTCGAACGCTCGTTTTTCTTTACTTTATGTATCTAATGTCAATAAATCCGTATAACAGCTCGGTTATCTCTATCTTGACTCCATTGGACTTGCCAACACCTTCCGTCAATTTTGTCTAACATAATAAAGTTGTACATATTTTGAGTTTTGTGTAATTCAAATCTTCCGCAAATATTGGCATCCCCAAATACACGTTGAATAGTGCTAAGTTCCGTTTCGTATCTATAATCCGAACCTTTTACCGAATATTGTACCTGCCAAATTTGCCCCGTTGCCGTATTCAATTTCAAAAAAGTCCACATGTTATCTGTAGGGTAAAGTTCGTAACAAGGTTCTCTTAGTTGGTCAATGTAAGCATCTAAATATTGAAATAGCAAACTATCTTTTAGAGACATTGAATCTTGAGATTCTTGTTTTTCTTGTGCGTACAATCCCGCTGAAAATAAGACTGCGAATAATAAACCGATGATTTTTTTCATAATTACAAGTTTTTAATTATTATTTAATTTTCTTTCCCTAAGTCCCAAAGGCGTTTAATTACTTTTCTTTCTTTGACTTATAGGCATAAAAAAACGTGGGACTTTTTTCTTATCACTGTTTGAGGTCCTCGAAACTACCTATTTACCGAATAAGAAAAGCCCACGATATTACTCGTGAGCGTTTCTTGCTTAACTTTTCGGTAAATGTTTTGAAATTTTCGAGGTTTCAAACAGTTGAGTCTAAGCAAAAACGCTTTTATATGTCGTTAAAATTTAACTAAGTCTAAATTACAATTTTTCTATTTTTAGTTTCCTCCTTTTTTATGTTAGTATTCGTTTTATCGGCACAAAGGTAGGAAAACTTTATCATACTACAAAATTATCTCTCGCAAAGTTCGCAAAGCCGCAAAGGCTGACTTCTAAGGACAACAAGTCAACAAGACTACGAGACAACAAGACTTGCGGATTTGTAAACTTGTAGTCTCATTGTCTCGTTGACTTGCAGACTAATCATACTTCCTTAAACTTTAACCATTCCCCCTTCAACCATCCTCAGACTTCTTTTGCGGAATTTTCCGGTTAGTGATAATGGTATTATCAGTTAGTGATAATGGTATTACCACGGCGTGATAATGGTATTATCTCTTTGTGATAATGATACTATCACGCCGTGATAATCGGATTATCACGGCGTGGAGATTTTTTGATAATAAGTTTGCGGTTCTTAAAAGCTTGATTTGCTTATCAGAAATCAGGCAGGGTCATCGTTACGGTAGGTATCAGCAACAGCCAACCAAGGATTACCATTGCCAAGATAAACTTCCAAGAGAATCGAACCCACTTTGCGTATGGAATTCGTGCCAATCCCAAGACTGCAATCAAGACTCCTGATGTCGGAGTAATGAGATTTGTGAATCCGTCGCCTATGTGGAATGCGGTAACGGCAGATTGCAACGATATTCCTGTCATATTTGCTATCTCGGCAAACATAGGCATCAACATCGCAGCCTTTGCCGTTCCGGAAGTGATGATTGCGTTTAACACCGATTGGAATCCGTACATTATAGTCAAGGCTCCGATTTGTCCGCTACCAGAAATAGCAGATGCCAACGAGTTCAAAAAGGTATCGATTATCTTTCCGTCTTCCAAAATGATGATTATGCCGGATGCCAAACCTACAACCAAAGCTGCCGAAAGCATATCTTTTGCTCCTGCGATAAAGAGTTTTGCGATTTCACTTGCGTTTTTGCCCAAGCACATACCGCTTACGATTGCCATGGCGAAGAATAATGCCGCTATCTGTTCGAATCCCCACTCGAAACTCATCACTCCGACAACCAAATAGACGATTGTAAATATCAAAACGCTGAGTGAAAACATTTGCATCGACTTTCGTATCATGAACCAACCGATTAAAGCAAACAAAACAGTGGTTATGATTACTGTAAGGCTCTGTGTTGTGATGCAGAAAAGGATTTGCACAAGCAAGCTCAAACCAAACGCCCACCAACAAGTCTTTGAGGCTTTCACTGCTTCAAGTCCTGCTGCCGATTCTTTGTTTTCTCTCCAATAGGCGTCGCTTTCGTACATTATAGACTTGGTCGGATTCTTTTTAATGCGGTTTGCGTACCACAAAACAAAGGCTATGCCTATGAAAGTGATGATAAACCAAACGACAATTCTGTATTCGATGCCAGAAAACATCTTTATGCCTGCAATATCTTGGGCAATTCCGAGTGTGAAAGGGTTCAAGACACAGCCCGCAAAGCCGAGTCCTGCCGCCAAAAAGCAGAGACAGACTCCTGTGATAGAGTCATAGCCCATCGAAATGGCGAGTGGAACGAATATGGCAACGAATGCAATCGTTTCTTCGCTCATTCCGAATATCGCACCAAAGAGTGAGAACATCGTCATGACGCAAACGATTATCAGATTATTGACTCCGATTGCCTTGAACAAACGATACTTTTCCAACTTGCCGGATTTGTTCAAAAAGGTCTGCACTCCCATATCTATTGCCTTGGTTTCGTTCAATATCCAAAAGGCTCCGCCCAATATAAGCAGGAAAGCAATGATTCCGGGTGCTTTTTGAAATCCTTTGAAGAAGGCAGACATTATTTCCCATGTTTGAGGTGCTTGTTCGACTTGGGAATATGAGCCGGGAACGATTTGATTCACTACCTTTCCTGACTCGGTTGTTACTGCTTGTCTTGTGAATTCTCCTGCCGGAACGAACCATGTGGCGATTGCTGCAAGGATTATCAGCAAGAAAATAATGACATAAGTGTGTGGTACTTTCTTAAACATTGTTTTGTGTTTTGATTAAATTTCCTATTTCTTTCTTTCGCAGATGCGAACTGACGATGCTCAAAAGCAAGAACAAGACTGCAAGAAACGAAGCTGCTCTATAGATATAGTTTCCGTAGGTTGCGTAGAATGTTATCTTGTTTTGCGGTATCAATTCCTGCTTTATCACTGCTTCTTCCCAATATGCGGTTTGTTGTGTTTGCTCTCCTTTTGGCGAAACAAAGCACGAGATTCCCGTATTGGCACTTCGAGCTATCGGACGGCGTGTTTCGATTGCACGAAGCCTTGCAAAAGCGGCGTGTTGTCTGTGTCCGGGACTGTCTTTCCACCATCCGTCGTTTGTAATTATGAACAGAATCTCCGCACCCTTTCTTACAAATTCCGCAACATACTCTCCATCGACAGACTCGTAGCATATCATTGTCGCAGTCTTTGGTTTCGCTTCACTTGTAAAAAGAGTTGCTTTCTCATCTGTGCCAAGCGTTCCGACCGTTCCTCCCAAATCCAATGCCAGATCGCCGAGAAAACTTAGTGCAGACTTGAACGGCATTTTTTCCACAAAAGGTGTGAGTACGCTTTTATGACGTAGCTGACTTGAGGCCTGATTTGTATCTCTGTCTATCTTGATTGCGATATTGCAACATTCGTAATAGCGGTTCGAAACATCGCGAAAAGGTCTTGCCGCTTTTGTTACAACGCCTTCGGGTAAGATTCTGCGAGACGACATGCCTGCTATGATTTCCGCTTTCGGGTATTGGTTTTGAAATTTCCTCAGATAATCCACACTCGGCGAAGATTCGATTCTTTCTTCCCAAGCATAATCTTGCAGACAACTTTCAGGGCAGATAACGAAATCAGTGTTCGGTGTTATCTCTCTTGAAGTTAATTCCACGACCTTATCACATACCTGTCTCGGACTTAAATCGTATTGTTCGTTATAAGGATCCAAGTTTGGTTGTACGGCAATCACTTCCACTGCTTTGCCTTGTTGCGGAACGTATGTAAACCAACGTATCAGCGAAACAAAGATCGGCAAAAATAAAATCAAGAAACAGAAAATTGTTTTCAAGAAAGAATTTTTTGAAACTTGATTTGATTTTCTTCTTTCCAAGAATGATTTCAGCAAGGCAAAGATTGCGATGTTGCAAAGCCAAATCCAAAGCGTGCCACCTGCTACTCCGGTGTATTCATACCACTGAACGAGTGCAGGATACTTTGCAAAGCTGTTGCCCGACGCAAGCCAAGGAAAGTTCAAATCCCAATTCAATTGCAGTTGTTCAAAGGCGAGAAAGAAGATTGCAAAGAAGACGTCCGTCCAAGCTTTTCCAACAGCAAAGGAACGCTTACAGAAATGTGCCAATTGAAAGGTCAATGACATAAAAGCCGCTTCGACAAACGGCAAAGCAATTGCCAAAGGTGTGGAATAAGCCACCCAATACACCGTTGTTGCATTCCATAAGAGAAAAGCAGGATAGGAATAAAGGAATACTTTCCATGAAGTTTTTTTCTCGGGCTTCAGATTGTTGCTTATGCCGTCTTCCATAAGCAAAAGCGGAACAAACGCCACCAACATCAAAGGTGCAAACATCAAATCCCACCATGCGAAAGACAGAATCAATCCGCTGAGTACGGAAAGCAAGATAAGTTTCTTCTTATTCATTGTTTTACGAATCCTTTTGGCGTTACGACATTGTTCATCACTACATCAAATTCCTCGACAGGAACATTCTCCACCATTTGAAAGTCGTAACAGATTCCTATCTTGGTGCTTTGTGCAACCGAAAGCAGTCTGTCGTAGAATCCTCTGCCTCTTCCCATTCGGTGCAACTTATCATCAAATGCCACTCCGGGGATTATCATCAATTCTATCTTCTCATAGCTTTCGTATATCTCACCCACAGGTTCAAGGATTCCGAATTGCTCGCCTGCTTTCATCGATTCCATTCCTTGAAACACCCTCAGCACCAAGTCATCTCCCACCACACAAGGCAGAAGTATCGTTTTGCTTTCGTACCATTTCATTATGAAGTCGTGAGTGCAAACCTCATCATCCATAGACCAATATAAGAGTATGGTGTTTGAGCGTTTGAACAATTCGCTTTCTTCGATGTGGGAGAATATCTCTTTGCTTTGAGATTTCTTTTCTTGATCAGGAAAAGCCTTTTTCTTTTCTCTAATCGATTTTCTCAACTCTTTCTTCTGTTCTTTCAAATCCATTTTGCAAAGATAAGAAAAGAAATCGCTATTCAAACCAAAAACCGAAAAAACAAAACAAGCGTTCGTCCGAATGCTTTCAAGAATTACGCTCGCTATTTGAGATATTGCTTAAAGAAATCTTTCAGAGGTTGCAAATCTTCCACGTCTAAATTCCAATAATCAGGATTATCAAACAACCAATCCCCACTGTTAATTTTATTAATCAATGGTATACGTTCCCCTTTTTGTATATCATATATTGTTTGAGCCTCTGCATAAGCATACACCTTTCCTTTTAGACTTGGAATATTGTATTTAGAGTTTTTAAGACAAGTTTCATAATCTGTATAGCAATCAAAAAAAACTTTGTTTGGAGCATAAAGGGCTGCGGCTTCCATTAACGTTTCCACCAATCCATCATTTTGATTGTTTGGATAAATAAAATACGGAAACGAGACATCATGTTCTTTCATTCCTCCCTCTATCCAATCTTTTCTTCTTTTATAGCCCCACTTCTTTTCCTCTGAATCTGCATCAACTAACACTAAAATCTGACTTCCCTCTATTTTTGCTTTCTTTATTTCATTGAGAATAGGTTGATTAAACAGGTTATCAACACCTTTCATAAAAATAAACTGAACCTTTATCGCAGGAAAGAATTTGCGTATAATTGCTTCGAGGAAATAGTACTCTGAAGTCTTTTTACTCTCTGCCTCAATAAATATCTTATTCATATTACCTAATTTCAATTTCTTGGTTAATAGAATAATCAACGCTTTCCAAAGAGTAGTGTAATGCTTTTAATTCATCATCAGAAGTTCTCAATAATTTGAAGGTTGCCACATTTTCATCATATATATTAAGGGCTGTATCTCGCAATCCTTTTATAGAATCATAATCATGTGTTGTTATAAATAATTGAGTATTGTTTTTAATTGCGGCTTTTATGATAACATTCCATAAATTACTCATAACAGAATAATGGAATCCATTACTTATCTCATCAATAAGCACAATTCCATCTTTGCAATCATATATAACCGTTAGAAGTGAAACAATCTTCCTCACGCCATCACCCATCATATTTATAGGAATACGTTTTTCAATACCAATATCTACAAAAATTCCCTCCTCTGTAAATATAAAGTCTTTCACACGCGGTTCTATGAATCTAAGACCTTCAATAATAAAATCTTCATCTTTATTTTTAAGAATATTTTCCAAGCCTTGTATCGATGTATTAAAATCATATTTGGGAGTTAAATAAATACATCGTAACGATTCTACGTATTTTTTAGGAAAGTCTATCGTATTAGTTGTTGTTGATAAGTCAAAACGCAATTCCGATTCAAATGACTCATCATTAATTTCAAAATTAAATTTCAATCCATATTCACCCTCTATTACATTTGAATGAATATCTATAGTATTTGTATCAAAAGAAACATCCCTTTTATTATTTTCAAAAAGACTTATCTCAATATTACGTTTTTCTTTATTCTCTACACAAATATGAATCGGTTGAGCAGAATCTAAATTATAGAAATTCAATTCCAAATCCTTCAAACGGGTTTTGTTATAACCTCGCATAACATTTACATTAATCGGTAATAACGGATTCGATAAGCCTGTTGCTAAAAATAAAGCGTCTAACAATGAAGATTTTCCGCAATTATTTCTCCCAAAGAAAAGATTAACACGCTTAAAATCACCGATAACAGCATCTTTGATTCCTCTAAATCGCTTTATTTCTATTTTCTTAAACATTGATTCTACATTTATTTGACTCTAAACTAACGGACAAATTTACAAAAAAGTTTTTATTTCTTTCATTTTCGCCCTATTTTTATAATCGGAAGTTATTTCTGCTACACCCACCTTTGCTCTAAGGTCCATAAGCATTCTAACCGAAAAAACAAAACAAGCGGTTGGAGAGTGAAAGCCTTATCATCCGGTTTGCCGATGTCGGTTTCGGGTGCATTTTCTGAGATATTATGAAACATTACGGTTGATTGGAATCATTTTCTTCATTATCTCCATGAGCGTTTTTCAATTTCGCTTTCTCGAATTCCGACATCAGGGTGAAAGCAAACCTTAATTCCATATCATCTTCTTCGCCTAATATTTCCAAACTCTTTTCATAATAATATATACTTTTTTTAGGATTTCCCAATTCCCTATAATAATGTCCCAAGGTCGCATAACATATCACCCAAGCTTCATTATAAGCACCCGACATCTCACTCTCAAAGATTTCCAATGCCAGATTGACGTAATTTAACATCTCCTCATAATTCTTGATTTCAAGACAATTACACGCAATACTCCCATACACGCTTGCCAACTTTATACTTTTCTCGCCCTCTATTTCTTTGAAGATTGCAGCCGCTTCTTTGTAATAAGCAATCGCTTTTCTTCTTTTTCTTGCGTCAGAACTTTTCTCTCCCAACTTAACCAATTCTTCTGCTCTCTTAAATTTGTCGTATCTGTCCTCTTGCTTTGAAACCGGCGGAGTCAAACCTGCATTATTGTTTTCCATATCTTAAATTATTTCAATCAGTCATTCTCTCTATCGATTCAAGACTTCAAAGTTACAATATTTTCTTGTTATTTCGGCAAGTCAAGAAAAAGTGTTGCAAAAATGTCGCAAATCCACATTCTCTCTTTGATTGAAAGAAAACAAAACGAGCGTCCGCAAATGCAAAAGCAAGTCGAACGCTCGTTATTAGTTTGTTATATCTAAATATACCTTAGATAATTTACTAATTATCTTGCTTTTTGTAAGGCATATCTGGAGAAATAGTAGTTTGTCCGTCTATAATTATTTTAGTATTTTCTCCATATAAAATAAAACTATCCTTTACCCACTTACCATAATCATCAAGATATATTTTTACCTCACTCGCATCCGATCTATTAGTAGTATAAACGTACTCTTTATTAAGCTGTGCATTATATATTGTTCTAGCATAATAGGTTTTATGATTTTTATAATCAACTTCATATATTGACACATCTCCTACATCGTAGTTACATTTGATAGTATATTTATGACGAGGACGAGTAATTGTCTTTGAAACAATTTCCCCATTAGCTCTATTTGTGGCTTTTAATTTTACAGTATAACTTCCTGCATTATAATAAAAATGCGAAGGATTCTTCTCTGTGGAAGTTGATCCGTCTCCAAAATCCCAGAAATACTCATTTGTTTTTTCTGATAGATTTTTGAATTCAACCTTTCCCGTTCCATACCTATCACCCATAAAACTATAATCAAAATCAGCTTCAGCTTTAGGTTCGCAAGAAGCAAACAAGAGCATAACAGGAATAATGAATAGTATTCTATAAATCAATTCATTTATCTTTTTCATTTGTTTAGTTTATTTAGAAATTAAGTGAAACTCCCAATCCTGTTGTAAATCCACTTGACATAGTTCCATTTGTTTTCATAATATTGTTATATGAAAATTCAGGACGTACACCTAAACGAGCCTTATCCCCGATTTGGAAAGATAAATACCCATTATTAATGTTTACTTGTTTAGCTACATCTACAGCATCAACAATAGAATATATTCCAACAATTAAATGTACAATTGAAAGTACTGTTAATCCAGCCATAAATCCGTCATAATCAACTATTGAAGAAACGATTCCAATACCAATAGGGTAACCTATAAACGTCCAAGCAATGAATCCCCATCCTTTATCCCAGTTTGTCGCATATAATTGTCCTGCTCCAGGAATTAAGAAAGAAAGTAAACCTGCTGCAAACGTTGATTTTCGAGGAGGCATATAAGCCATATTGTTATTATATCCGACATTATTGTTTTGATATGGATTATTAAATTTCTTTTGCGTAGGTACTTGAACTTGTTCCTTTGCCATTTTTTCCACTTCCTCCATTTTGTAAACAAATATACTGCCATCTGCAGTTTGTACTTTAAGACTTACATTAGGTATTTGCTCAATTATAAGTCCTTTAACCATTCCACCGTTTTTCAAATAAACGACATCTTGCATTTCTGTTTGTGCATACATTGTTAATCCGGCAAATAATATTGCCACAAGCACGAATAATTTTTTCAACATTTCTTTTTAAGTTTTTTAATTTAACAATTTAATTATTTCTAAAAGTGATATCCTAATTTTATTGTAAGCATTGAAGGATTTATAGTCGCTCCGGAGAACTTCTCCTTTTCAGTATCTATATCCCCATCAAATATTTCTTCTTCAATAATTTCTCCTTTTATTTTTTGAGAACCTAAGTTATAATAATGTATTCCCAAGCTATATTTATCGGAAAACATTATTCCCGCACCTATTTGAAAGGCAAAACTTGTATTTGGCTCATATTTATAATATTCATTTGACACTCCTACGTCATCAATATGGTCATTTATTTTCGCAGTTGCTTTAAGATCGGTAATTATACCTAAGTTAAAACCACCTTCAACTTCACCAAATAATTTAATACCATTATTTCCAAATTGATATTCGTAATTTAATCCGATCATAATTGGAATATTGATATATTTAGATGTAGTAAAGGAAATATCTTCAACATAATCACGTTCTAATACTTCTTTTTCTCTATCTTTCACCCATTCTTTAACATCTTTATTCACATCATTTAATAACACATCTGCTGTTGCAATTATACCTAATCCTTTTGCAGAAGAAATAGCATAACGGAATTTTGCACCTAAATTGACTCCGAAACCTGCTCCTGCACGTTCTGTATCACTTAACAAAGCAAATATTTCTTGCTGTGCATAAGAATCCGAATAAGATCCTTGCGGAGAAACAAATCCCAAATGGATTGAAAAATCTGTCTGAGCATTTGATTTATTCATTCCTAAGATTGCAAATACTGCAATCAAACTTAAAAATTTCAAACTTCTCATTTCTTTGAGTTTCAATTTAATTCTAATAATATTTTAATTGATTTGCCCAAGTCCCAAATGGCGATATGTTTTTTCTCTTCTTTGACTTCAAGGCATAAAAAAGTCGTGGAACTTTTTTTCTTATCCGTGTGTGAGGTCTTCGACTACCTAATTACTCAAATAAGAGAAGCCCACGATTTCACTCGTGAGCGTCCTTGGCTTATTTTTTGAGTAATTTGTATGAAAGTGTCGAAGTTTCACACACAAAATTATAAGCAAAAACGCTTTTATATGTCGTTAAAATTTAACTTAGTCTAAATTATAATTACTTTGTTTGCCGTTTCCTCCTTTTTTAATTTGGTTTCCAATTCAATTGACAAAGGTATAAAAACTTTCTCATCCGACAAAATTTTCTCCCGCAAAGTTCGCGAAGTCGCAAAGCCTTTTCCTCGTATCACGCGAATTTACACGAATCTTTTCTTTCTTCGCTTATAAAATCCGTTATCTGTTGTCCGTAGTCCGTTGTCAAGTTAAAAAGATACGTGTCGATACGTGAGATTCGTGGAGCCTCTTTTGCGGAATGTTTCCCTTATTGATACCGGCAGTATCGCTAACTGATACTGGTAGTATCGCTAACTGGTACTGGCAGTATCACTAACTGGTACTGGTAGTATC
>JAZNQE010000026.1:0-53666 GCA_045590015.1 Candidatus Onthomorpha sp.
TTTCCGATGCAAAGATACAAAAATCTCTCGCAAAGTTCGCAGAATCGCAAAGTAAGCTCCACGTATCACGCGGATTCACACGAATATTTTCTTTCCTCGCTTGGAAAATCCGTTATCTGTTGTCCGTTGTCCGTAGTCAAATTTCAAAAATCCGTGTCGATACGTGAGATTCGTGGAGCCTTTTTTGCGACCTTTGCGTCTTTGCGAGAAACCCCTCCGTGCAGATTCGCGAGATACGCGGAGCCGTTATGAAATTTTAACATCAGATTTAACATTTTTTAAGTCGCGTGTTTTTGGGCTGAAACGGCGTTCGAAAACATCGAAAAGGCGTTCGAGAGGTCGAAAATCGGGTTTTTGAAAATTCAAACGCCGTTTGAATTTTTTGGAACGCCGTTTGAAAATTTTTGAACGGCGTTTGCGAACTCTCAAACGCCGTTTGAAATGCCCGAAACGCCGTTAAAATTGTCTGAAACCAAGACAAAATTTCTTAAACCTTTGACTTTCAACCTTATAACAAACCTCTAATAAATCGCATCCTTGACGGCAATTCCTCACTCGCCGACAAATTCGCGAATCCTCAAGTTAAGAAAACTTAAAAGTTTGAAAGAAGAATTGCTGTCGGCTGTTGGCTGTTAGCTGTTAGCTGTTGGCTTTCGGCTGACGCAGTTTGAAATTTGCCAAAGGCTAAAAGCCAAAATCCAAAGTAAAAAAAGCGAATCAGAAATTTATTCTTCTTTGTTATGAATCAGGTGGCGGAACATATAAAGGTAGTAGTAGGCTATGAAAAGCAGTGCCAACATTATATCTCCGACGACTACGCCTCGCAATCCGAAGAAGAGCATCGGCAAGGTCAAGCCTGCACACTTTGCAAAGGCGAAAAGATTGACTCCGGTGCGGTGTCCGTTCCACATAAGCACGCATGAATAGGTCATAAGCAGACTTAACAAAAATAAAAGCACGAAATACATTATATTCGCCTGATAATAAAACAAGAGATTTTCTTTCCAGAAATATGTCCACGAAGGGTATTGCATTCCGCTCAAGGTTTCTGTTATCAATCCTTTGAATGCAATTCCCGAAAGCCCGAATGCCATTATCATGACGGAGTTCAGTATCGAGAAAACAAGGGGTAGTTTTATTCCCCAGCCTGCCCGCATATCTTTATTTTGGGACAGCTCGTTTTTCTTGGGGAATAGTTTTGCGTTGATGCCGTTTTGTTTGTCCATATCTTCGTTTTAGCCGTTGCAAAGATAGACAAAAAAAACGGAGACAACGTACATTGCCTCCGTTTCGTTTATAGATTTTTATTTTGTTTCGATTACTTTGCTGCTTTCATCGATTCAGGTTTCAAAGATACTCTTACGTAACCGTCATGTTTCAAATACTTAGCCGCAACTGCCTTTATGTCTTCTATTGTCAAAGCGTTTACTGCTGCAGAATACTCTTCCAATGTTTGCATTTCGTATTTGTAGAATCTGGAACCGATTATCTGACCCAACCAATAGCCGTTATTTTCCATTCTTCCTTTTCTCTCAAGTATCAATTGCTCTTTCACTTTATTCAAGTCAACTTCTGTCGGTCCTTCTGCAACGATCTTGTCAAGTACTTCGAATGTGGCATTTGTAAGTTTGTCAACTGTTGTAGGATCACAAGTGTAGTAGCACATTGCTGTTGATTTTGCTTGTGGGTATTTTTCGTATGACAAAGAGAATGAAGGAGAGTATGTTCCGCCTAACTCTTCACGTATTGTCTCTGTAAGTTTGATTGAACAGATGTTGTTCAAGGCGTTTACAGCAAGACGATCGTTCCAATCAAAATCATTTTCGAATGTGATGGTCATTAAACCTTTGTTAGCTTCTCCTGCATATACTGTTTCATCAACAATTCCTTTTGCAAAGGCTTTTGAACGATCTTTCCAGTTTTCTGCTTTCTTTCCTTTTGATGAAGGAAGTCCGCCAATGTATTTTTCAATCAATGGCAACATTGTTTTTTCGTCTATGTTTCCTACAAAAGTGAAAGTAAAGTC
This sequence comes from Candidatus Onthomorpha sp., assembly GCA_045590015.1. Lineage (GTDB taxonomy): Bacteria > Bacteroidota > Bacteroidia > Bacteroidales > P3 > Onthomorpha. The sequence continues at coordinate 2,027 of JAZNQE010000026.1, forward strand.
TGATGCATCTGAGAATCTTTCCTTAAACATCTTCAACATCTTGTCTGCATTCAATTGTTTCAATTGTGCTTCTGTTGGAATCATGATTGTACGCTTGTCATTAGGATACATAGCTTTCAACCACTTTTCTTGGAATGCAAACTCAGGCATGTTTTTCACCATGTTGATTTGTGTTTTCAATTTATCAATTTCGCTTGCCAACACTTCTTTATCTACTCTTGGAGCTGTGAAGAACATATACATGTATTGCAATTGTGTTTCGAAATCTTTTGGAGAGCAACTTCCTGTCAAGAAATCTTGCAATTCATCCATTGAAGGAGTCAATCCGAATGTTTTTCCTTTCATGAATTTCATCAATTGGCTGTGGTCATAGTTTCCTATACCGCTTCCGTCAACTATACTTGCAGCAAAAGAAGCATTGATTACGTCTTTATCATCGTACATTGAAACTCCACCGTTCGATACTGCGTGAGTAAGAATTTCATCGTTCTTGTAGTTTGTTTTCTTTACTACAACCTTTGCTCCGTTTGAAAGAACGTATTCTGTGTAGTCAAATTTCTCATTCTTAGTTGTTGATTCTATTTTACCGCCTTTTGGTTCTTGTGCAAGGAATGGCTCTGTCTTAACATTGTCAACCCAAGCCTTTGTGTTGGCTTTTTTACACTTCTCGATAAGTTTAAGGACTTTTTCTTCGGTTGGAACTTTCACGCCTTTCTTTTCAGGCATTGATATTGTACAAACAAAGTTCTCTTCTGTCATCCACTTGGAGATAAGTGCGTTTACTTCTTCCAATGTGATGTCGTCCATCATTGCTTTAGCCCATTTGTTTTCCAATATTGCACCAGGCATAGGCACTTCGTCAAGGAAGTAATTAACCAATTCGGATGCTATACGTTCGCTCTCTGTTTTTGATTCTTCTTTTGCAGCTCTTGCATATTGTTCAAGCAATGATTCTTTTGCTCTGTCCAATTCTGTTTGCAAGAATCCGTGTTGTTGAAGACGTCTGTTTTCCATCATCATTGTTTCCAACGCATCCAAGACTTTGCCTTCTTTTGCTACAACATACATTTGGTAAGCTGCAACAGGACGTGCCAAAAATCCACCATAACCTGCTCCGGCTTGCATGTAAGGACATGATTTTTTTTCTCCAAGTTCTGATAAACGTTCATTGAACATTGTTTCAAATAATCCATAAACCAAATATTGTTCACGGAAGTCTCCCAAGGTCTTTACGGTTTTTGCAGGGTGCTTGTAGAACATTTGAATCTGAGTAGAAGTTCCTTCTTTGTCTGTTGCAACACATACAAGTGGCTCTTTGTTGTCATCGATGCTGTAAACAGGTCTTTCAGTTGGAGCACATGGCTTCGGTGTCATAGTAAAGTAATCGATTACTTTTTGCTCCATTTCGTCTGCATCAAAGTCTCCGACGATTATAACAGCCATATTGTCCGGTCTATACCACTTTTGGTAAAATCCTCTTATGTCTTCGTATTTGAAGTTTTGAAGATTCTCCAATGTTCCTATAGGAAGTCTTTCTGCATATTTTGAACCTTTCAACATGGTTCCCCAAGTTTTAGCTCTCAATCTTTCGCTTCCTCCTTGGCTCATACGCCATTCTTCGATGATAACGCCTCTTTCTTTGTCGATTTCTTCACCTGTCATCAACGCTCCAAAAGCCCAACCGTCAAGAATCTTCAATCCCATGTCGAACAACTCCTTGTTGTCGGTAGGTAACGTTACCATGTAAACTGTTTGGTCAAATCCGGTGTAAGCATTTATCTCTCTACCGAATACGATACCCTCTTTCTCCAATTCATCTATCATTGTGTTTGCAGGGAATTGCTTAGTACCGTTGAAATTCATGTGTTCGGTAAAGTGAGCCAAACCTACCTCGTTTGCTTCCTCCAATACAGAACCGGCATTCACCGCAATTTGAAATTCTGCTCTGTTTGCAGGTTTATTGTTTGACCTTATGAAATAAGTAAGTCCGTTATCCAATTTTCCGGTTCTTACTTTTCCATTTAACTTTATTTGCTCTTCAAGATTAACTTTTGCAGCTTTCTTGTTTTGAGCAAATCCTGTTGTAACCAATGTGAGGCACAACACCAACGCTAAAAAAACTCTGTTTCTCATAGCTGATAATTTGTTTGTTAAACTTAAATATTATTATTATTTACTTGATTTTCTTCTTCGTATTCCAAAATATCGCCCGGCTGACAGTCCAAAACCTTACATATTGCTTCAAGTGTCGAGAATCTAATCGCCTTGGCTTTACCTGTTTTCAAAATAGACATGTTCGCAGGCGTAACATTGACTTTCGAAGACAACTCTCCGAGAGACATCTTCCTTTTTGCCATCATTTCATCCAAGTTTACAACTATTCCCATCTCGTTACGTCCTTTCATTCTAAACAGTCAAATCATTTTCTTCTTGCAAACTCACTCCCTTCCTAAACACCTCTATCATAGCAATGAATAACAAGCCCACGAAAATATATTCCCACGAAATACTGCTCACACCTGTTACAGGCAAAACGCTCACGTCTGCAATCTTTATATAGGTTTCCAAAAATATCTTATCCAAATAATAATTCAAAAGTTCGATGAACGGCATCGCAATAAAGCCGTAAGCAATGTATCGCAATCTCAAAATGTTTTTACGCGAGAAAACACACTCGCTGAATTTGATGTCATCTGATTTTTTCATGCGATAAACGCTGCTTATTATGTTTCTGATTTGATACAACACGAAAAGCAAAAACAACAGACTCAAATTGAGGGACAACAAGTACAATATCTTCCAAAGAATAAAGATTGCCTTATGCTCATCCGAAGAAACATCATAATAAACCTTGATTCCGTCAGGATGCAATGAGAATTCAACATCATCGATCACAGATTCAATATTTCCATCCAAGGTTATCGTATCTGCATCCGTTCCTTTTATGAGTGCAAATCCGACAACATTTTTTCCTCCTTGAGTTACATCCCAAACAGACAAAAACAGAAATGAAGCAATAAACAACAACAATGCCACCAAAGCAACATCGAAGAAGCATTTTATTGTTTTCAGTTCCTTAATCTTTTTCTTCACACTCATATTTATTTGATTTTTGACGGTGCAAATATACAATCATTTTTTGTATCCACCAAATATTTTATCGTTTTTCGATATTTTTTTGTCGTTTTTCGATAAAAATTTACTGTTTTACGATAAAAATCAGTTCAGATACAAATCTATCAAACCCATTGGAGCTTTGACTTTCATCAAACGTTCACTCCTATCAACATCTACAATAACCTCGTCGATAACAGGAATAAGTATTTCTTTACTATTAAATTCCACAGAAAGCAATGGTGTGGTCGTATTCTCATAAACGCCAGCTATCACACCGATTCTTCCTTTTTCCTCATCCTCTACCTCAAAACCTATCACCTCATGAAAATAGAATTTGTTACCCTCTAATTTTGGCAACATAGACAAAGGTAAGTACAATTCACGTCCAATAAGTCGGTTCACATCTTCCGCTTCCACATCGACAAATCTCAGAACTGCTTTATTACCATTGACTCTTATGCTTTCTATTTCATACAAGACAAGTTTTTTGTTCACCTCTACATAAACTCCATCCAATTCCGCATATTCCTCAGGTGTATCCACATCAAGAAAAACATTCATTTCCCCTTTATAACCGAAGGGTTTTGTGATTTTTCCCAAGTAATAGCAGTCCTCCTTTTTCATTAAAGCCATAATATTTCTTTTTTTTAATTATACGAAATAATCCTCTTTTTGTTGTAATATTTATTTTAAGAATCTATAAATAAATTACACAAAGTCGAAACAACGAAACATTAACCTATCTTAAAAAAAAACAAGAGCGTGCCAAAAAACAATTTGACACGCTCTTAGATTTCGCTTTTATATCACCTTTCAAAAGCCGATTATTCTTCAACCGGTGCTTCTGCTTCTTCTGCAGGTGCTTCTGTTGCTTCAGCGTTTGCTGCTGCTTCTGCGTCAGCTTTTGCCTTTGCAATCTCTTCTCTCTTCTTAGCTATCAAAGCAGCTTTTGCTTCTTTAAGCTCAGTTTCTCTTGCTAACGTTGCTTTTTCGTTTTCTCTTGCAGCATTAGCACAAGACGCTTTCTTAGCTTCTATTTTCTTAGTTTTCTCTTCCAACCATGCTGCAAATCTTGCATCAGCTGTTTCTTGTGTTATAGCACCTTTTTCAACTCCGATTTGCAAGTGCCTTTTCAACAACACGCCTTTGTAAGAAAGGATATTTCTTACTGTATCCGTAGGTTGAGCACCGTTTTTCAACCATTGGCAAGCACTATCTATGTTCAATTCGATAGTAGCCGGATTTGTCATAGGGTTGTATGTACCCAATTTTTCAATAAATTTTCCATCACGTGCTGCACGAGCATCCGCAATAACGATATGATAGAAAGGTGCACCTTTCTTACCATGACGTTGCAATCTGATTTTTACTGCCATTTTCTTACTATTTATATATTAATTTGAGGGTGCAAAGATACTAACAATTATTTAACTGACAAGCATCTTTACCATAAAATATTCCAATTTTCTTCCACAATCCAAGCTTTTCGTATGCTTACCACCTTATCAAACATAGTAGTTTTCTCTCCTTGTTTAGCATTTCCGAAATCCATTCTGTCCCATTTTCCATTGCCATTTACATCAAGCACACACTTAACCCGATAGTTTCCTTCTTTGATATTTTCGAACAATACTTCATTCTGACCATTCTCTGTTCGAACTACTTGCAACACATTCGACTTCACATCACACAGATAAAACAAATGAGGAACGCTTGCAAAAAGACTGTCGGTACAATTCAAAACCAATTGACCGTAGTCCGTTTTTTTCGTCAAATAGAAATCCAAAGAAAATTTGCAATTCTTTTCTCCAGCAATATTTTCCACACTTGCACTATCTACAACAAGCTTGTATTTTTTTCCTTCCTGCAAACCATCGGGCAAAGACAAACGACGAAATTCATCACTCAAAAGACTAAGCATTGTAGTATCGGTTTCATCTATCAACTTAGCCGAGACTTCTTTTGTTTTCAAAGGAAGTGCAGTTCTTAACAACAAAACATTATAATAATCGACAGAATCCCTTTTGAGAAGTTCAAATCCAAAGCAAGATGGCCCATTTGATCTCTTCCCTTTCGCAGTATTAACCAATGAGACTTCCTCTTCACACGCTCCGTCTTTTATTTTGATATCCAAATTATCGAATCCCGACGGCGAACAAGAAAAAACATAAACCGTATCTCTTTGTTCGGAAAATTCATACAAGACATCCCCTACTTTATCCTTATTAAGAATATCGATATTCACTTTTTGACTTAACGGATTCGAAAACGAAAGCAGAAAAACACTTTTTGACAAAAATTTTGATGTAACAATTTTTTGAACAGTATCGATAACTTGCTCATAGAATATATGATTCTTTTTTTTCTTTTCAAAACTCAAACTATCTTTTGCATAAGAGTTTACCGCATATTCCGAAAAGCCGATACTTTCTGTAGGTAAATCATATCTTTTATTTTGATTTTTGTCATCCAAAACCAAAACTCTGTAATCGCTATTCGCTATATTTGAAAACGCAAACCAACCATTGCTATCCGTCTTTGTGATATACGCACAATCGTTGTCATAAAGAGATGAAAACAATGTATCTTTGAAGAGCATAACATACTTATCGGCGATCGGTTTCATCGTAAAGCCTTCAAGCACTCTGCCTTCGAAAATCATAGTATCTATATAATCGCCCGTAGAAAAAGAATACTTGAATCCGTTCAAACGATTACCTTCATTGAAATCGCATATCGAATTACCGAAATCAAATATATATGTGGTGTTTTCAGACAAAGAATCCAAACCTTTAACATATACTTTCTTCAATTTTGCATTCACTTCCGGCTTTACTTTCAAGGGAGGAGAAACCAGCAAGTTCTGCATCACGTTATCCAAAACTATGTACTCGTCAAACTCGATTACGAATTCTCTTTCTTTGAAATTCAAGCTGTTTTGTTCGGGGTAAGATTTCAATTGCTTGGGAGGAATTCTGTCAATCGCACCTCCGCTCGGCGTAACAATCTTTGCACATGCCGCAAACAAAAAACAAACCGCTATTGCAACAAATACTTTTTTCATATTTTGCAAAGGTAGTAAATAATCTTCGTTTATCGGAATACCAAACAAAGTTTGTTCAGTGCAAAATCTTTACGGCACAAAACAAAAACCGCTGTTTTTAGAAACGATTTCCAAAACAGCGGTGCGATTTCCCAATATTAAAACTCTATGATTTGATTTCTATTTCTTGATTATCTTTTTCACCACTTCGCCTTTGGATGTCCGAATTTTCAATACATAATTTCCGGCAATACATGTGCGTAAATCTATCGGAAACTCATGAGCGTTACAGTCTTCACTTAGAATCAATCTTCCGCTTTCGTCATACAAATCGTAGTGTTTCACCTTATAATTACTCCGAACGGTAACATAATTCTCCGTAGGATTAGGAAAGATACTGCAAGTCTTATCCAAACTCACACCGGACAAAGCACTTGATGACGGATGCAAAATTATTATCGGACAAAAATTCAATGTACTGTTCTGAACATAAGTATAAACGGTATCATCTGCAAACTTTACCCACTGATTATCCTTTTTCAACCACGGAGATTCAGAGCCCTGACAACCTATAATAGTATCTTTCCAAACCGTATCATATATACTGAATGTTGCATTATAGTTCAAGTAAGGATAAGCCATACCGGCACCCCAACGCTTTGCCGTATCACTCTGATTATAGTAGGTTTCGGCAACTATAAAAAAGTCTTTCAACTCAACAGGATTATAAAACAAATAGTGTCCCATACTGTATCGAGTATTTCCCGGTTGCAAATAAGCAGGGTAAACATACCCCCAAGCGATAGGTTCAAAGTTATGTTTTTCCGTTGTTACATATATCTTTTTCTCCATACCATAAACTTCACCCACAACTTGAGCCGCCGCACCTATCACCATAACACTGGAATCCAAATGAAATGGTTGAGCATAAGCCTGCACCACATAACTGTTTTTTCCAAAAAAACTACCTGCAATATCCTGGGGACTATATGTTATTTCGCAGCCCCAAGCACTATCATAAAATGTTACGTCGGGTTTTATCGCTCTTACTAACATTGAATAATACTCTTCCAACGTTCCGGGACCAAAACAAGCATCGGGAAGAGTATAATTCCACACATCCATACTACAAGACTCATAATCAGGGTGATGATATAAAACCACCGTATCATATTGCACAACAGTCAACGTATCATCGTTTATTTCAGAAACAATTTGTGCTTGTGTATTTATCACACTTATCAAAACAAATAAAAGAAAAGCTACTTTTTTCATAAGACATACTATCTTTGATGTGCCAAAGGTACAAACAAATATTCAAATAGCAAGAAAATACTTAAAAAAAATATTTCCACTATTTCAAAAATAATAAGAAAGTGAGTTTAATTTTATAAAACCGTACGTTTGAATTCGGAAATCATTATTGCGGTTGCGATTGCCGCATTAAGGCTTTCGGGGGCGTTTCCTTGCTTAAATCTCGGTATATTGACTTTATGCGTGATATATTTTCTGATTTGCGGACTTATTCCGTGCGATTCGCTGCCTATGACAAGGATTGCATTCTCTGAAAGTTGCTCTCTATAAATATTTTCGCCACATTCGACAAGCGAACCATAAATCGGGAGGTCTTGCGGCAGGCTTTCAAAAAAATCATTCAAATTTTCATAGCTCACATTCACACGAAAAATCGAACCCATAGTCGATTGAACGGTTTTGGGATTGTAAATATCAACGCTGTCTTTCGAACAAATCACCCTATCTATTGCATACCAATCAGCCAATCGAACTATTGTCCCGAGGTTTCCAGGATCCTTTATCCCGTCTAAAACAATGCTAAGTCCCTTCTCGGAAAAAGGCATATCGTTTGTTTGTCTTTTCGCAAGGCAATAAACTTTGTTCGGAGTCGACAGCAGACTGATTTTCCCCAATTCTTCTTCGGTTATTTCATTGATTGGAAAGGTTCTATCAATACTTTGTTCTGCTTCTCCAATTCTTGAATCCGATTTTTTGTTTCTTGAAAAGGATTTACCGATTCTTGAATTCGTTTCCGTAAATCTTGATTTCGCTAAGGTGGTATCTTTATCGTAATTTACGGATATATTATTTACCGATTTTGGATTTGGTGTTTGATTTTGCTTTATCAAGTCTCGGTTTTCGTCTATCCATAAACGAGTTGCGTAAACAGCCAATATCTCAAAATCGGACTTCAAAAGCTCTTCGGCAAGCTTCACTCCTTCAACCACAAACAAATCATCTTGCTTGCGATACTTATCCTGCTTGTATTTAATCAGGCTTTTCAACTCGTTTTTCGACAACATAATCGGGTGGGATATTTATTTCTACAAAAAAAGGAGGTAAATCATTTCGGATTTACCTCCATTTGTATTGTTTGTTCTTTATTCAGAAATTATTCTGCGAACACTTCGAATTCTATTTCGGCTTTAACTTCTTTGTAAACTGAAACAACAACTTTGTGTGTTCCGATTTCCTTGATTGCATCGCCTACGATAGATATTTTCTTTCTGTCAACTTCAATTCCGAATTGAGCTTTTATTGCATCAGCTATTTGAATTGTGTTTACAGAACCGAATATCTTACCGCTTTCACTTGCTTTTGCAGCAATTTTCAGACCTTCCACCTTAGCCAATGAAGCTGCGAATTCTTCTGCTTCTTGTTTGATTCTTGCTTCTTTGAAAGCTCTTTGCTTGATAGTCTCTGCCAACATTTTCTTGTTTGCTGTTGTCGCCATCATTGCAAGTCCTTGTGGAATAAGATAGTTATTAGCATATCCGTCTTTTACCTTTACTATCTCGTCTTTATATCCTAATTTATTAACGTCTTGTTTCAATATAACTTCCATAGATGTACCTCCTATATTATTTTAATAAGTCAGCTACATATGGCATCAAAGCCAAATGTCTTGCTCTTTTAACTGCTTGTGCTACCTTCTTTTGATATTTGTTTGAAGTTCCTGTGATTCTTCTTGGCAATATTTTACCTTGTTCGTTAACAAACTTCAAAAGGAAATCAGCATCCTTGTAATCTATGTACTTAATTCCGCTCTTTTTGAAACGACAATATTTTTTTCTTTGCGTTTCTACAGCGATCGGTGTCAAATATTTTATTTCTGTTTCGTTAGCCATTTTTCTTCTTTTTTTAAGGTTATTCTGCGGTTTTTTGTTCTGCTAATGCCTTTTGTTGACTTTTCAAACCGTTTGCACGTCTCTTTTCGTTGTAAGCAATAGCGTGTTTATCCAATGATACAGTCAAGAATCTCAACAATCTTTCATCTCTCTTGTATGCAGTTTCCAATGTAGCGATTACATTACCCTCTGCCTTGAATTCGATAAGATAATAGAATCCTGTTGTCTTCTTTTGGATTGGATAAGCCAATTTACGCATCCCCCAATTGTGCTCGAAAACTATTTCTGCACCATTATCAGTCAATAAAGTCTGATACTTCTTTACCGTTTCCTTTATCTGTTCCTCAGATAAAACGGGAGTTACAATGAAAACGGTTTCGTACTGTTTTACCATAATTAATTATATTTGTTTATTAAAAATTTGAGTTTGCAAAATTACAAACATTTTTTGAATTAGCCAAATTATTCTGCATCCATTTTACCATGACATTGCTTATACTTCTTTCCGCTACCACAAGGACAAGGATCATTTCTTCCAACTTTCTTTTCAACATGTACCGGTTGTGGTTTAGGTTGAGCACTTGGGTTATTAGGTCTCGGAGATGCCTCTTGACGTGATGTTTGTATGTTTCTGTTGTCAGATTTTGGCAATTCCGTATCTCTAACCTGCTGCTGCTCTGCAATAGGCAAAGAAGCTCTACAAAGGAATGTTGTTATATCTTTATTAATCGAAGAAAGCATCTTTTCAAACAAAGAGAACGACTCAAATTTATAAATCAAAAGCGGATCTTTCTGCTCATAAGACGCATTTTGTACAGATTGTTTAAGATCATCCAATTCCCTCAAGTGCTCTTTCCAAGCATTGTCGATTATTTGCAAAGTTATGCTCTTTTCAACAGCCAATCCGATTTCTTTACCCTCTGTTTGATAAGACTTTTCTATCGGAGCAATAGCAGTTATTGTGCGTTTACCATCAGTAATAGGGAAAGCAATATTCTCATAACGATAGTTTTTCGTTTCATATATATTCTTCACAAATGGGAATGCAAGTTTACTTATATTCTCCAAGCGTTCCTTATAATATGAATATACGTTTGAATACAAACTATCCACGTTATCTTTGGTTCTGTTTTTGTTAAATTCCTGTTCTGTCAAAGGGCATTCGTATCCACATACCCTTATAAATTCCAAACAGAAGTTTTCGTAATCATCTTTATATTCTCCAATCAATACTTCCAAGGTATCATAAATCATATTCGAAATATCGATTGCCAATTTATCGCCATACAATGCATTACGTCTTTTTGTGTAAACAACCGTTCTTTGATTGTTCATAACATCATCGTATTCCAACAAACGCTTTCTTATTCCGAAGTTATTCTCTTCAACCTTACGTTGTGCTCTTTCAATACTCTTTGTCATCATCGAATGTTGAATTACTTCTCCTTCTTGAATACCGAGACGATCCATCACTTTCACCATTCTATCTGACCCGAACAAACGCATCAACTTATCTTCCAAAGAAACAAAGAACTGACTGCTTCCCGGATCTCCTTGACGTCCTGAACGACCTCTTAACTGTCTATCCACACGTCTTGATTCGTGTCTTTCCGTTCCTATGATTGCCAATCCACCTGCTTCTTTTACACCTTCTTGAAGTTTGATATCGGTACCACGACCTGCCATATTGGTTGCAATAGTTACAGCTCCAGCACGACCGGCTTGAGCAACAATATCCGCTTCCTTTTTATGTAATTTAGCATTCAAAACTTGGTGTTCGATTCTTCTTTGTTTCAACATTCTCGACAACAATTCCGATGTTTCAACATCTGTTGTACCGATAAGCACAGGACGATTTTCTCCTACCAAGCGTTCAACCTCCATAATAACCGCCGCAAACTTTTCTCGCTTTGTTTTATATATCAAATCATCATTGTCATGTCGTATAACAGGACGGTTTGTCGGAATGGTAACTACATCTAATTTGTAAATATCCCACAATTCCCCTGCTTCAGTTTCAGCAGTACCCGTCATACCAGCAAGTTTAGAGTACATTCTGAAGTAATTTTGAAGAGTAATTGTTGCATAGGTTTGAGTAGCTGCCTCAACTTTCACCCTTTCTTTTGCTTCTATAGCCTGATGTAAACCATCTGAATAACGTCTTCCTTCCATTATACGTCCAGTTTGCTCATCGACAATTTTCACTTGATTGTCTATAACAACGTATTCAACGTTATTTTCAAACAAAGCATAAGCTTTCATCAATTGATTTATCGTATGAACTCTGTCGGATTGGACTGCATAATTCTGCATTATTTGTTCTTTTTTCTCAGACTTCTCTTGAGCTGAAAGATTTTCTTTTTCTAAATCCGCCAATTGACTTCCGACATCAGGCAATGTGAAGAATTTAGGATCTTCTCCCAAATTAGCAAGATAATCCATACCTTTATCGGTCAATTCAATGGAATTATGTTGTTCGTTTATCACAAAGAAAAGTTCATCATCAATAATGTGCATTTCCTTGCTTTGATCCTGCATATAGAAGTTCTCTGTCTTCAAAAGCAACGCCTTCATTCCCGGCTCAGATAGGAATTTAATCAAAGCCTTGTTTTTAGGCAATCCGTGATGAGCACGAAGCAACAATGCACCACCTTCTCTTTCTTGCTCTGCTGTACGATTTTCCGCTGTCAGATTCTTTTTTGCAGATGCCAATATTTGAGTTACGAGTTGCTTTTGTGCATTGTAAATCTTTTCTATTACAGGACAAAATCTCTCAAACTCCTGATCATCACCCTTAGGCGTAGGTCCTGAAATAATAAGTGGCGTTCTTGCATCGTCAATCAAAACCGAATCGACCTCATCGACAATAGCATAGTTATGTTCTCTTTGAACAATTTCTTTTGTGTTGCTACACATATTGTCTCTCAAATAGTCGAAACCGAATTCGTTGTTTGTACCATATGTAATATCGGCATTGTAAGCCTTGCGTCTTTCTTCGGAATTAGGTTCGTGCTTATCAATACAATCAACGCTCAATCCATGGAATTCAAACAACATTCCCATCCATTCGCTATCACGTTTTGCCAAATAGTCATTGACTGTTACAACATGCACTCCTTTTCCCGACAAAGCGTTTAAGTAAATCGGCAAAGTTCCAACCAAGGTTTTTCCCTCTCCGGTAGCCATTTCGGCGATTTTTCCTTGATGAAGTACAGTTCCTCCTATCAATTGAACGTCGTAATGCACCATATTCCATTTTATCATCGTGCCTCCGGCAATCCAACTATTGTCATAATACGCCTTATCTCCAACTATATTTACATTATCTTTGATTGAAGCAAGATATTTATCGTATTCGCTTGCCGTTACTTCAACTTTCTCGTTATCGGTGAATCGTTTTGCTGTTTCTTTTACAACTGCGAAAGCCTGAGGAAGAAGTTCGTCCAAAATGCTTTGCGTTTTTTCGTATATCTTCTTCTCCAATTCTTCGATTTGAGTATAGATACGTTGTTTTTCTTCAACAGCCATATCGAACTCTTGCTCGATTCTTGCCTTTAATTCATCAACCTGCTTTTGCTCATTCGCAACTGCTGTTTTTATCTTGCCTTTAAACTCAATCGTTTTGGCTCTCAGTTCGTCATTTGTCAGTTTTTGAACCTCGTCATACGCAGCAAGACACTTTTGCAATATCGGATTCAATTGTTTCAAATCCCTTTGCGATTTAGTGCCAAAAAATTTCGTGAAAAAATTTGCCATATCCGTTTTATCTTTATTTTATTTCTGTTAATTTAATTCTTTGTTTCAAAAAAATAATTCTTTGTTTTATTTCAACGAATCTTGATTTCATTTTTCTGAATTCAAGAGTTGTTTTTCGCTATCTTTTTCTTTTTGTTTTTCCTTTTTTGTTGCATACAAATCTATCGCGGCAACAACAGCTGTCAATCCCCAAAAAGGCACTGCTAATTTATCTGTTTCCAAAAATTGATTCAAGAACCCGTGAACGTAATATGTTGTTAAACCCATTGTTGCAAACAAAACCAAATTTGCAAGCAACTTACTTGCAGTTCTTCTGTAGGCTCTGATTCCTATAACAAAGGTTACAACAAACACTGCTGTATTTGTCAGCAGTCCAATCAAACCTTGCTCAGACAAAGGTCGCAAATACTCACTGTGAGTTGAGCCAAGGTCGCCCGAATCCGTGCTTATGATACTCAAATTATATGATTTCTGATAAGCTCCATAAAGAAAAGTGTACATTCCAGGGCCACATCCAAACATAGGTCTTTCTCTGAACATATCCAATGCACAAGCCCATCTATTCAATCTTTCAACGTTTGAAGCATCTGTTGAAATGTTGGTAATCGAACTTATATGTTCTGCCATATTTCCCGAAGAGTCTTGATCATTCTTTTCAAACGCTCCCATGATTCTTCCCCACGAAAAAGCGACAACAATACACATAACAAGCCCGCAATATATCAACGTTTTCAATTTTATATTCGATTTAACCAATACCCAAACTCCAAATGCAGCGCAAAGACTTACCCATGCCGCACGAGAATAAGACAGAACAAATCCTATAATCAAAATAGCCAATAGCGTAACCGCAAATATCATTTTACCCTTTCCAAAGCCCAAATCTTTACCATATATAAGGTAATACGCAATAGGTGGTATCAACAAAGCAATTGCTGCTCCGTATGCAGTGTGATCGTTATAAAAAGGCTGCATAGAATAATGTGCAAAGTTGAAAGCAAATCCATGCGATGCAAAATTAGCAGTTGCTATACAAATAACGATGCAAAGCGACAAAGTGTATAATCCGACGAAAGCATCTATTTTACGCGTATTCTTAAATAAAACTATCGGCAAATAAAAGCATGGTATTATAAACCATAGTTGCGACAAAAGATACTTAAAAGACACCACCATATCTTCGCTCGTAAAGCAAGTAATCAGCGTCCAAACCAAATTGATTATTATAGCTATTGATATAGGATGAGAAAGCACCTTTCCTTCATACTTACCTGTAAAAAACCTTTCCCATAAAAACAATAGAAAAACAAGTATCAAAATCGGTTCTGAGGGAATACTGATTGCCACTTCTTTGAAGCTCATATTTACAGCCAAAGGAGTAAGCAATGCTATCAAAAGAAAAGTATTTTTGAATTGCTTTACAACAAACAGAATTCCGAAAAGAACAACGGGAATCAATGCATAAACATAATATTCATAGGTAAGGCAATACACACCGCCTGCTATAAACAATGCACAACACAATCCGACACAAAAGTACGTTATTGTGTTATCACTGAATCTGTCAAAAAAAGAATTAAATACAGATTTTGTTTTTTCGATAAGCCTATCTGCCAAATCGAATACTTTCATTAACAATCTTTGTTTTCTTTTATTCTTTCTCTGATTACCAAAACAAACAAAGCCAACAAAGTGCAAGAAAGAGCAGATACAAGAACTATTATTGAACGCTTTGGTTTGTCTTTAGAATATGAAGGAGAAGCCTTTTCAACTATAAACTCAACAGGGATTTGAGCCTCTCTATCAACCACAGCTCTTTCTAAATGATCAGACCAAAGCCTCAATGATTCTCTCTTATTTATCAATTGATCTCTCAAATTCGCAATCTTCGCACCAGCTTCTTCGATTGAAGACATTTTTGCTTCCAATCTAGCAACCGAAGCTGCATTTCCCGCTGCCACTTGCTTAGCTAACTCTTGGGCAAACCTTTCACTTGTTCCATCAGGATAGTAAACCTTATATTCTTTACTCATCTTAGATAAGCTATCCGACAGAACATCTATCTCCGCCAAAATTCTGTTTCTCGATCTTTCGATCACAGCACAAATGGAATCGTATTTTACTTTCTTCGCATCATTTCTAACGGTTCCGATTTCTTGAGCCATAAAATTCGCAATGTTAGCTGCATATTCAGGATCGGTATCCCATACTGTTAATTTTATACCTAAGTTTTCTGTACGCTTAACTTTGATGTTGTTATAAAGTTTTCGTCCGAGTTTTTCATCCAATTCCCTACCTTCAGCCTTGATTCCATAATGCTCAGCCAAGTTAAACTTCGAACAAGCCGCACCAACAACACGACCACTGCTTATAATATCCAAAATATATTCACAGTCCGATGCACTACCATAATTAAGCGGATCAACATTATCATAATTACTCAATATACCTTTTGAAATTGAATTGGTATCACTTGGAATCAACAATACCTGTGCCTTATAGTAATTAGGCATCATTAGAGTTATTCCTGCAACTACAACTGCTGAAACGATAAATACAACAGCCAAAACTTTGAAATTTCGTTTGATAAATTTGAAAGTTTGACCTAAATTAATTTCATTCATTTCCACGACTATCTATCTTTATTTCCGAATATGTTTTCAATAAGTTTGCAAAGGTAGTCAAAATTCCGATATTGACAATTAAAGAAGTATATTTTTCTTTGTTTCATTACTGCTTTTGAAATCATAATTGTGGTCATCTAACCAAGACTTCTAAAATTAAAAAAGCAAGACAGATTCCATTGTTTGATTGTTTTTTTGTACTTTTGCGGCTCGAAAAATTAACGCAATGGCAAAGAATTTAGTTATAGTGGAGTCTCCTGCAAAGGCTAAGACGATTGAAAAATTCCTTGGCAAGGATTTTGTTGTCAGATCGAGTTTCGGACACATTCGAGACCTGCCTTCAAAGGACATGAGTATTGATATAGAGAACGATTTTCAACCAAAATATGTTGTTTCCGAAGATAAAGGCAAAGTAGTTTCAGAATTAAAAAAAGAGGTCCAAAAAGCAGACATGGTATGGCTTGCTTCCGATGAAGACCGTGAAGGAGAAGCTATCGCATGGCACCTAAAAGAAACACTTGGACTTGAACCCGAAAAGACAAAACGAATAGTCTTCAACGAAATTACAAAGAACGCCATACTGAATGCTGTTGAGAATCCAAGAGATATTGACATCAATTTAGTGAATGCCCAACAAGCAAGACGAGTTCTTGACAGAATTGTCGGCTATGAAATATCTCCAGTGCTTTGGAAGAAGGTTAAACCAGCTCTTTCCGCAGGTAGAGTTCAGAGTGTTGCCGTTCGATTGATTGTAGAGAAAGAAACTGAAATTCAAAACTTCAAACAACATACATTATATAAGGTAAAAGCAGCTTTTCTTACCAATGAAGGGAAACATATCTTTACCACATTAGACAAAAAGTTCGAAACAAAAGAAGAAACCTTAAAATTCTTAAACGATTGCAAAGAAGCTATTTTCTCAATTGAAGCAATAGAAACAAAACCTAGCAAGACATCACCATCGGCTCCATTTACTACTTCAACACTTCAACAGGAAGCATCAAAAAGACTTGGAATGTCTGTTTCAAGAACAATGTCCGTTGCTCAGAATCTTTATGAGGAAGGGTATATTACTTATATGAGAACAGACTCTGTTAATTTGAGCGATTTAGCTCTTGCACAAGCTAAAGAGGTTATTGAATCCGAATATGGGAAAGAATATCTCAAGATAAGGAAATTTTCAAACAAGATAAAAGGTGCTCAAGAGGCTCACGAAGCTATAAGACCTACTGATCTATCTCGTAAAGAAATCATTGCCGAACCTTCTGCCCAAAGATTGTATGACCTGATTCGCAAACGTACATTGGCGTCTCAAATGGCAGATGCAAAATTAGAGAAAACCAATATCACCATAGCAATTTCGAATCGTGAGGAAAAACATATAGCAAACGGCGAAGTAGTATTGTTTGATGGCTTTATGAAAGTCTATGCTCCTAATAAAGAAGAAGATTCTACCGAAGAAAAGGAATCAACTTCAATATTGCCAAGAGTAAATCAAGGTGAGGTTTTAGAGCATCTTTATTCCAAAGCACAAGAAAGTCATTCCACCCCACCGGCTCGCTACAACGAAGCGATGCTTGTAAAGAAGCTTGAAGACTTAGGCATAGGCAGACCATCGACTTACGCTCCCACCATAACGACTATTCAAAAGAGAGAATACGTTGACAAACAAGACACGCCGTCTCAACAAAGGGAAATAACCGTTTTATTATTGGAAAAAAGCGAAATAAGAGAAAATAAAGAGAAAGAGAACTTCGGCAGCGAAAAAGGCAAACTCCACCCAACCGATATAGGAACTATAGTAAACAACTTTTTGGTTGAGCATTTCACAGACATAATCGACTACAATTTTACTGCACAAGTGGAAAAGCAGTTCGACAAAATAGCACAAGGAGATGAGAGTTGGCAGGACATGATGAAAGAGTTCTACACTCCATTCCACAAAGAAGTTGAAGCAACCAAAGAAAGCAAAAAAGAAAGTGGCGAAAGACTGCTTGGAATTGACAAAGCAAGTGGCAAAAACGTATATGCAAAAATAGGACGCTTCGGAGCAATGATACAAATCGGCGAAACATCTGACGAAGACAAACCGAAATTCGCCTCATTGAAAAAAACACAATCGATAAATACCATAACGCTTGAAGAGGCTTTGGATTTATTCCGTCTTCCCCGTGTTGTAGGTATCTTAAACGAACATGAAATAGTTGCAAATAACGGAAGATTTGGTGCATATATCAGTTACAACACTAAGAACTACACTCTACCAAAAGGAATTGACCCAATGGAAGTCAGCATCGAAGAATGCGTAGAAGTAATCGAGAAAAAAGACAAACAAACCGAGCTTGTAGGAAAGGTACTTGCAACAAAAGATGGCAAAGACATCACTTTGGCATACGGACGCTATGGAATGTATATCAAATATGACGAAAACAACTTCCGAATCCCAAGAGGAGTCAATGCAAGCGAGATAACAGCAGAGCAAGCTCTTGATATAGTTAGCGGAGAAACAAAAAAACAAGAGGCAATCAAAACTTTTGCTTGCGGAGCCGAGTTATTGGAAGGACGATATGGAGTCTACATTAAATACAATGGCAAAAACTACAAAATTCCTAAAGAAAACAAAGCAGAGGAATTAAATGATACGATTGTTGAACAAATCATCAATCAACCCGTTGTAGAAAAGAAGACAACAAGTCGTCGAAAGAAATAAACAAAAACGAAAACTATCAAACTATGAAAAAGATTTTGATAGCATTATCCTTGGTAATGCTGACCTCAGGTTTTGTAATATCTCAACGATTGCCTAAATACAGTGGTTTTTCAGGCGGGATGATGATTCACAGTGGCTATTTGCAGAGTAATAATTTCGAAATAACGAATATTAACAACGAATCAATCTCACAAAACAAAATTAAGGGTTTTCCTTTCGGCATAGGCGGAGCAGCAAGACTTCATTTCGGCAAACACATCAGAGTAGGCGGTGAAGGATATGTTTCAGATATCAAATACAACTCAAACGGTAGCTATTTCTCTACAAGTTGGGGAGGACTGTTGGTTGATTGTATTTGGCAATTCAAAAGATTCGCTCCATTTGCAGGGCTTTTGGTCGGAGGTGGAAACACAAAAAACCTTACTTTGAACAAAGATTATGGCAATGATTTTGTAATTGAAAATAACGCATCGTTCAGAGAATATTCCTTTTTGGCAATTGCTCCTTTTGTAGGAGTGGAATACGCCATCAATTCGAAAATCAGACTTACATTAAAGGCGGATTATCTTGTCAATATCAACAATCCACAGAACGACTTTGCGACAGGACCTCGCATTTTCTTGGGATTCATGTTCTATCGCTTGAAAGGAGAATAACAACATCAAGATTTGATTTTCTAATTCTTGATTTCAGTAAATTGTTTCTTGATTTTAGTAAAATAAAACAAAGAGTTGAAAAATTAAAACAACGTTTTTTTCTAATAAAACAAGGGTGGTATTACTCATGATACCACCCTTGTTTTATATTTTTAATATTCTTAAAATCCGTAGTTAAAACTTATCATTATATTGCTTGTTTTTACAGCTTCCGATATTTCACCATCTGACCGAACTTCACCAAATAGAGGTGTTACGCCGTAAACATATCTTGCACCTATCGACATATTATTTGTCAAATCAAATTTCACGCCTCCAGCAACAGCAAATTCGAATACATTATAAGCTTCCGTGTTACTATTTCTCGAGTAATTACTTACTCCAGGAACGTTTGTCTCAAATTCTCCTTTGATAAACACGAACATATTAAAGTTAAATTGCGGTCCTGCTTCAATTGTAAATCTTGAAATTGGAGAAAATTGCAACATAACAGGCACTGCTATTTTGTGATTTGTGTATGTAGAGGTACTTTTTGCATAATACTCTTTACCCAATATGGTATTACTTTCTTCAAATTTATATTGAGTACCTTCCATTGAGTAAAGAACTTCAGGTTGTATTGCAAACATCCTGTTGAACTTGAAATTAGCGTAACCTCCTGCGTGAAATCCGGGTTTGAATTCGTAATCATCAACATTCCAAGTTGAAAGGTTCAAACCGGCTTTTGCACCGAAGCTTACTTTTTGAGCATTCACGTACTCTGATGCAAACAGCATTGAAACAGCTGCAAGCATGCATACAATAACTTTTTTCATCTTTTTTTTGTTTTTTAGTTTATACTGAATTTATTCAACATATATATAATGTACTTCGCACCCTGTTTATTGCATAAGGTTAATTATTTTTTTGTCTTCAAGTCCCGGAACGACATCACAAGTATCTATCCTGAAAGTATAATCAAACACATTATACATTTTGTGTTTTCGTAAACGGTGTATGTGTGATGCATTTTCCATATAGCCTTGCAAATCATCTTTTGCTTGTTTCCAAACAGCAAGAACAGAATGTGTGGAATCGTTTTTATTTTCAAACATACCGCTTTGAAGTAGGCGTTCAGCCAATGCCCCTGCAAACACGATATCTTCAAAACCAAACTTCTTTTCCAGCCTGAGCAAAATATTTGTACATCTTTTCCTTATTCTATCAAATAGTTTGCCAAACCCGAAATATTGGAAAAAACTCCTATGACAATCTTTGAAGGATTGCTTTCTTGAGCCAATGCTATTGTAACCATACCATTGGTTGTAGAATGCACTATTTCATTTCTACAAACTCTTTCTTTGATAAATTCCAATGCAGAATTAACCCAATCGGCAAAAGAAAAAGTATCCCCAATTCTCCCTCCTGCCACAAGAAATACTTTATCCCTATATTGTTTTGCTTTCTCAATTGTTTTAACCGGCATCATGGCTTTCGCACCGTTGTTTATATGACATTGTGGCTTAAAGATATTGTTATCTTGCTCAAACGATGTAATTGCATCTTTGATTCGATTGTTCGACAATAGGAACGGATATAAAGAAAGGGAGACGCATCGCCTCCCTTTCTTTGTTTTATCAACTTTAATCTTGATTAGAATCCAAAGCTGCAGCTGATCATTAAATTGCTTGTGCCGTATTCTTGTTCTACAAAGCCATCATAAACATCTCCTAACAAAGGTGTAAGTCCGTAAACGTATCTTGCTCCCAATGAAATATTGCCTGCCAAATTCACTTTCAAACCTGCGGCGATTCCAAGCTCAAACATATTGTACACATCGCTATCCACAGTTGCTGTTTCGTCATATTCAGGCACTCCCGGCACGTTTGTTTCAAGTTTTTCTCTGTTTGACATTGCCAAATTAAAACCGAATTGAGGTCCTACTTCGATTGTCAAAAGCGGAATCGGAGTTATGTGCAACAAAACTGGGACATTAAGTCTGTGTGTCGTAGTTGTAGCACTTAGATTCATGAAATACTCTTTTCCCAACACTGTTTGAGTTTCGTCTTCCGAAATTCTTACACCTTCCATTGAGTACAACACTTCCGGCTGTATTGCGAACATTTTATTGATTTTTATATTCGCATACACACCTGCATGAAATCCGGGTTTGAATTCGCAATCATCAACATTCCAAGTTGAAAGGTTCAAACCTGCTTTTGCACCGAAACCGATTTTCTGAGCCATTGCTCCGTCTGCTGCAAAGAACATTGATACCGCAGCAAAGACACAAACGAATAATTTCTTCATTTTCTTTTTTGTTTTTTTGTTTGTACTGAATTTATTTAACATTTGTATATCGCATTTTACATTCTGTTTATTGCATAACGTTAATGATTTTTTTTTGTTCAAGCCCCGGAACAACATTGCAAGTATCCAATTGAAAAGTATAATCAAACACATCGTCCATTCCATGTTTTCGCAAACGATGTATGTGAGATGCTTTTTCCATGTAGCCTTGCAAATCATCTTTTGCCAAATTCCAAACGGCAATTGCCGAATGTGTGGAATCGTTTTTGTTTTCAAACTTACCGCTTTGAATAAGCCTGTCAGCCAAAGCCCCTGCGAATGTCATATCTTCCAAACTCACTGTATTATTCCAGCCGGAACAAAGCAATTGAACGTCTTTTCCCTGCTCCGAAAGGTAGTTTGACAAAGCAGAAAGGTTAGAAAATGCTCCTATAACAATCTTTGAAGGATTGCTTTCTTTAGCCAGAGCTATTGCAACCGTGCCATTAGTCGTCGAATGTACTATTTCATTCCCTTCAACCCTTTGACGAGTAAACTCCAATGCGGAATTCCCCCAATCGGCAAAAGGAAAAGTATCTTCAATCCTCTCACCCGCAACAAGAAAGCCCTTATCCTTGTATTCTTTTGCCTCTTCAATTGTCTTAACCGGGATTATGGCTTTCGCACCGTTGTTTACAGCCGTGCAAATCGAAGTTGTTGCTCTCAGGATATCGATTACAACACAAATATGTGAGCCATTCATTTTTCTGAACGGATACAAAGCCGGACTCAATATAGTTTCTATCTTATTCATTTCAAATTCTATTATATCTTTTATTCGATTAAAGCAACCGTACCTTTTCTTGTCTGTTTCTCACCCAAACTATTGACGAACTCTATCACGTATATATATACCCCTTGCTTACAAAACTCTCCTTTATATCTGCCATCCCAACCTTGATTCAAATCATCGGTAGAAAAAATCAACGTCCCATATCGATTGAATATGCTCATACGATAACTACCTTGCTGAATAAAATGACATTGTGGCTTAAAGATATTGTTATCTTGCTCAAGCGGTGTAATTGCATTTGGAATAAATATTTTGGTTTCATGCAATATATATCCGTATGTTGAATTTGCTGTTTGTATTTTATTGTCTATTCCTTGCGAACTTTCGTTTGCTCTGACAAAATAAAATGTTCTGTCAGATGAAGACAGATTTTCTTCCAAGTAATCGACATATGTATTTTCTGAAGTTGTAGCTACTTGTGTCGGCATAGTCTCTCCTTGCGAGTAACGATAGATTTCATAAAATCCAACGCCATTTTCCCAACCCGAATACGGAGTCCATGTCAGCATATTTGAAGTTGCATCTGTGCTTTTCAAGGTCATTTGCATAGGAGATACGGATTTGGATTGTTTGAATGACAAACCGCACTCGTCGGGAGCAGAAAGAATATAGCTATACGAATGTTCAAGTGCAGAAAATGGCAAGTGGTCGATATAAGTCAAAGTATTATTACCCGTATAAGGCAGATTGGCGATAAGAGAATAAGCACCTCCATCGACAGCTCTTTGCAAACGATAAAAATTCACTGCAAGCGAAGCATCAACATAAAACTCCAAGTCGATATCTGTATTATTCTCTCTAACCGATACCTTTCTTATTTCTATAAATTCAACTTGACGAGCATTCGATACTTCAACCTCTATCCTATTTGACTTAGCCGTTATGCCATCGTTTGAAACGGCTTCTATGTAAAACCAATACCTGCTTTCCGTTATATCGATTTGAATTTGTTCATTAGTATTTTGGGTTGTTCGTTCGAGTGTATATGCGTTTGCATTCTCTTTTTTGGAATATATATTATAGTGTTGTATTCCCGAATCAAAATCATCGTAACTGTTCCATGACAAAGAAATTTTATCGGAGCAATGAACGTTATTGTATGTCAAAACCATATTGGTGTGAGTTTCGGTTCTAAGGCTCGTATTAAAGCAAGAATCAAAAGCCATCACAGCAAGCGAATTCAATTGTTCGATATCACACTCATCACATTTGTAATGCGAAGCATCGGCTCCCCAAATAGTATCAATAGCTATACAAGGACTTCCACCGCAAACAACATAACCATAAACATCATCAGAATCCGATGGTATCCATTCAAGATTCAAAATCTGGGAATCAAGATCCACCGTAGCGGATTGAAGAATCGGACTATTCGGTATCTCCATATCTCCAACCAATATTTGAACTTGATTCGAACGATTCACACATCCACTTTCGTCTTCCAACTCAACAACATAACAAATCGTATCATAACAAATCTGAGGTAAAGTATCGATATAATCAGATGTAGCTGTATTTGCAATCAAACTCCAATCCGTATCGGTGGATTTTCTTTTTCTGTAAACACTGTATTGACGTTGCATATCCGAAGCATCGTTTGCATCTCTCAAATCATTCCAAGACAGATTCACTATGTTATTTGGATTCTGCACTGCTGTGAGAAATATGGTCGTAATCTCATCTTGAAAGATTTGTCCCGAAGTATAAACTGCTTCAATTCTATATCTGACACTGCCATTTGCTGCTTGCTGTGTATTATCTGTGTAAACCGCTTGACTTGCATCAGAAACCACACCACAATTTACAAAACCCGCTGTTGTGTTATCCCATTTTGATACTCTATATTCAAGAAAATCAGAATTTGTTTGCTGTTCGAATGAGATAGTTACGTCTCCGTCTTCACCAACACTCGCACAATAAATTCCGAAACTTTGTGCAAAGCAAGTAAAGCAAAGTAATAATCCGAACAAAAAACAAATCAATTTTTTCATATTGCAATTTGTTTACATCATTCAAGCAAAGCTCTATCGCAAACAATGACTTTTGTCATCTTTTCAAAATCAAGATATTTTTGAGCAAGGTTTCGCAAGTCCTCAGGCTTGATCTCCAAAATTGTATTCTGTATATCATTGAAATAAGACAAAGGAAGATTGTTTTTTCTTATGAAAGAGAATTTTTCAGCCACATCAAAAACTCCGTCTAACCCACGAAGACAATCTCCCAACAAATAATTCTTTAATACAATCAGCTCCTGCTCACTAACCAAATCATTATGCAATTTCTTTATTTCAAGGCCTATTTCATCTATTGCAGACCTTGCTTTTTCTGCTCTTACATCTGCCGTTGTTGAAAGCACAGAACAATCTCTATAAGAGGTGATATAAGAGCCTATGGAATAGGTATATCCTTTTTCTTCTCTGATATTGGTCATCAGACGCGAACCAAAATAGCCACCAAACAAAGCAACAAGCACCTTAAACGAATGATAATCTTCATCTGTGTGGTTTATAGTCAAGTTTCCTAACCTTATACTCGCTTGAACAGCTTTTTCCTTGTGTTCGAATATTGTTTGAGCCATAGGATAATTTGTGTCATAATATGATTTCGTCGTTTTATCTTTTCCCTTTCCCCATTTCTCGCTTCCGAAACCATCTACTAATTTAACGACAAATTCATTCGAATAATTACCTGCAACAGATATTTCACAATCCTCAGAAGAATAAAACTCATCATAAAAATTCCGCACATCATCTCTTGTCAAGCAGTCATAGTCTTCTAATTTTCCGAACTTACCAAAAGGATTTGATGCGGGGAAAATAGAATTGTAGAATTTCTTATAAGCAATCATATTTGTCTTTTGGTTATTGAGCAAAAACGATTGCTTTTGTTTGTTTCTGTAAATCTCAAATTCTTCTTCCGAATAGCGAGGTTGCTTGATTATCATTTCGATAAGTGGCAACAAATCAAAAGAATATTTTGTCAGAAAATAAAATACGATTGAACAGCTTTCCCTATCGACTGTTTTTTCCACATAGGCAGCATAATAATCCAACTTATCAGCCATCTGAACTCCCGTCAAATCACCACTACCTTCAGTAAGCATATTTGCAGCTGCAGAAGCTGAGAAAAACTTCTTTTGATTGTTACTTCCCGCATCTGAAAACATAAACTCCAATCTTACTACCTCACTATCTCTATCAGGGAAACAATTGAGTTTTATACCATTCGACATCGACAAATTTTCGACATCGAACGATGGGAGTTGAAAAGAGTAATCAGAAAATAGCGGTAATTTTTTCATAGCCATATTGTATTATCAGAATTCCAAAATCAATTTTGCATTTATCTGAGATGGAGTTAAATAATTAGGCACTCCATAGTACTTATTAGAATAATCAGCAACCCAAAAATAAGATATAACGTTCTTACTTGAGAAAACATTAAACCATTCTACGTTAAACCAAATCCTCTTAAACACTTTCATAAAATTATCTTTTGCCCATGCTGCATCTTCATCTTTGATTCGGAATGTAAAAGCTATATCACATCTCAAATAATCTGGCATTCGGTTAGTCTGAAGGTAGCGTTCGGTATTTGGAGCACCATACGGATAACCGCTTCCATAGTTAAAACTCAAATAAACTCTAAGATATGGCATCTTTGGCACATAATCTTGAAACGAAATGTTGATATTGTAAAGTTGATCTGTAGGACGTGGAATAAAGCCTGCATTATCCCCTTCTATATCTTCTTCCGTATTCATAAAAGACAAAGAAAGCCAAGAGTCAATTCCTTTTATAAATTCTCCATACAAACGAACATCGATTCCCTTTGCATAACCTATCGAATTGTTTTGAGCAGAATAACGCAGCTGAACATTATCTACTCGATATGGAATCAAATCCCACATATATTTGTAATAGGCGGAAGCCATCAATTTGAAAGGTCGGTCAAGCATTGTAAACTTCCAATCCCCCGAAAGCACGACATGCCATGACTTTTGTGAACGAATATCAGGATTGATTTCACCCTTCTCGTTTCTAAATTCTTTATAGAACGGACTCTGTGCATAAATTCCTGTGGCAAATCTAAACAATAAATCATATTTTATTGCAGGAGCGAAACTGATACTTGCTCTCGGTGAAACGAAAACTTCGTTGTTAAAATCCCAATACATAAGACGTGCACCTGCATTCGCATACCAATTTCCTATTTTGCTGTATTTTTTCCAATCTCTCTGCAAATAAGCATTGATACGATTCGAAGTTATTTCATTGTTTGACTTAAAGACATTTTGCAAATTTGGGGCTGCAACCGTATCATAAATTCCCGGAATATCTGGTGTTGAAGGTATGGTATAGCCTGCCGAATCCACCATCTTCCATTCATTGACCCTATCATATATAAGTTCTCTTTGATACTTTATTCCCCAAGTCAGTTTGCCTTCATCATAAAATTTATAACCTTTATGCTCAATATTGAAGATGTTTGCAACGAGATGATTTCTCGCATGCTCAATATATGTTCCGATTCCCCTTTCAAGGCCTTCTTCATCTTCATATCCCAAACCTGTCTCCGATAACCAATACTGTCCTTGTATGTCGTAATTTATCCTTTCATCAGTTGCAAAACTCGAAGCGATGAACTTTAATTGTAAATCTTTGAACGGATTGTAAGTAAACATAAAAGCACCAAACAAAGATGCGAACTTATCCAATTCTTGTCCGTCGAAATAAACTTTCAACTTTAACATCTCATACACGTTTCCAAAAGATGTTTCTCTGTTTTGAGGAATGAAATTATAGGTATTATAAGCTACGTTTCCCAAAAAGGCAAGTTCTGATTTTTCATTCAAGTCATATGTTGCGTAAAGTTGCAAATCGTTGAACGAAGGGAAGTAATCGCCTTCTGTATCCATAGCTGAAATCAAGTGTTTGGTGTTTTTGTTTCTGAAACCGAGCTGATAGGTAAACCGATTGCCGATAGCTTGCTCCAAATGCAGGTTTGCTCCTAATAAACTAACGGATGCAGAAGCTGAAAACTCTTGTGGCTTTCTGTATTTGATATCCAAAACCGACGACATCTTATCTCCATATTTAGCATCAAAGCCTCCCGAAGAGAAAACAATATCCGAAACCATGTCTGAATTGATAAAACTCAACCCTTCTTGCTGAGCACTTCGTACAAGAAAAGGACGAAATACTTCTATATCGTTTACATAAACCAAATTCTCATCAAAATTTCCTCCTCTTACATTGTACTGTGTACTAAGCTCATTATTAGACGATACTCCCTCAATAGATTTGAGCAGACTTTCAACTCCACCGATCGGACCTGCGACATTCTTTGCCCATTGTGAGTTTATACGCGTAAGACCTTCTTCTCGAGAGAAATCTCCTTTGATTTGTGCTGTAGGCAATACTGATGAAGCAAAATTCAACACAAACTCCATTGCACGCTTTTCGCCTTTTTTCAAAACAAAACTATGCTCCTGCGAATCATAACCAACATAAGAAACCACCAATTTCAATTCTCTATCGGCAGGAACGTTCAACGAAAATCGTCCTTGTTCATCCGTAGTACATCCGATAGGCTTTGAAATATTTATAACACCCACATTAGCAGGAAATAAACCATTTCCAAGGCTATCTTTGACAACCCCATAAATTGTTGCTTGATTCTGAGAAAATGAAACAAAGAAACAAATTACTGAAACAAAGAAACAAATTATTCTTTTCAAGTTCTAAATCTTTTGATTGCAAATATACGAATTTATAGTTTTACCTGCTTAATTTTTTATGCAAAAAACATATTTCTAATACTGATACTCCGATGTCGAATAGCCGATAAAAGAATCGTAATCATTACCCGGCTCTCTGTAATACAAGAATAAATTGTAACGATTTTTTGCTTCGGAATGATTTCCTTCTACTTCTCTATACGACCCCTGCGTATGACCATAAGGCAAATAAAGAATCTGATAATTGTAATAGCCTTGTTTCAAAAGCAAACGCAAAACATACTGATTCAATGTATTATCGAAAACGAACTTATTTTGTTCTGAAAATCTCCAATCGGTCAAATCTCCAATTACATAATAGCTTCCTTCAAGGCTTAAAGGCATTGGAAGATAAAAATACACCCATGCATAATCACTACACAAAGCGGCATTTTCATCAAACTCATTTCTAACGTGATACATACCCCTCAAATCGTTTTGGGACACAAAAGGCGAGCGTGCTTTCAATTCCTCAATCCTCAGCCTTACAATATTTTCTCCTCCGATGTAATCAATATTCTCGACAAAATTGGATCTCTGACGCAAAGACGTAAAATCAAACGTTCGAAATATGTTTCCACCGTCGAAAATGTTTTCTTTTCTGAAATTAAACACCAATTCCACTCCTTTGTCTTCGCTTAGTGGCAAAAATCTTTGATTATCCGTTCGACCGTTCTGTTGAATCGACAATTTTATTCTTTCTCTCGGATTATCGAAACTTAAACCAGAAATCGAAAATACCTTGACATCAACCTCCTGAGAATTGTTTCTCAACGATGGCTCTCGAGCCTGCATAACCAAAGCCGAGATTTCAGCTTTTTTATCTATGCAATAAAAGCGTTTTGTAAAGATAACCTGATCGGGATTTCCTTCTTTATAAACTTTAAGTACATAATTGCCACTCTTTGTCAAACGAGTAGTCGAATTAGGTACTGTTTGTTCATAGTGAACGTAGCGTCTTAAGGTGTTAAACGAGTTTGCGAAGTTCTCGACCAAAGCCGTTTCGAACCCATCCACATAATCGGAATACTCCAACGAACTTTCTGTCCAATCGCTGTTGCAATGAATAAAAGTATATTCGAAACGATGTGTTTCTTCCGATAGTTCATCAAAACTAAGCAATAATCCTTCACTCTCATTCACGTTTATAATCGGCAAAAGCGAGTTTGAATAAATGCTTTCCAAAGCAACCGTTTTGATAAGTGGCGAATAAACCCTATCCTGCCAAACAAACTGAGCGTAAACCATATTTACGCTCAGCAGTAATAAAAGTCCAATAAATTTCTTCATTATTAAGACATAATCTCTTCCAATTCCGCAACCGTCTTTGGTATGTATTTACCAAGCAATCTGCAGCCGTCTTTTGTTACAAGCAAATCATCTTCGATTCTTATGCCACCAAAGTCTTTGTATTGCTCAACAACATCATAATTGATAAAGTCTTTGCATTTTCTTTCCGCTCTCCACTTGTCTATCAATGCAGGAATGAAATAACAGCCCGGCTCATTTGTCAAAACGAATCCTTCTTGTAATTCTCTGCCTAAGCGAAGCGATGCCAATCCAAACTGAGTTGAGCGAACATTCTTTTTGTCATATCCGACGTAATTTTCACCATAATTTTCCATATCGTGAACATCAAGTCCCATCATGTGACCTAATCCGTGCGGCATAAACATTCCCATTGCTCCTTCAGCAACTGCATCTTGTACATTACCTTTCATCAAGCCCAACTCTTTCAATGCACTTGCCAAACGCGTAACTGCTGCGATGTGAATTTCAGAATATTTTACTCCCGGTGCAATCAAACTCGGTACAAGCGTCTGTGCAGAAAGCACTGCTTCATAAATATCTTTTTGTCTGCTTGAAAATTTTCCTCCAACAGGAACAGAACGAGTTATGTCTGAGCAATATCCTTCCGGATTCTCACATCCTGCATCCGAAACAACCATACGACCTTTCTTTATTTGCAATGAATGATCATGTCCGTGCAAAATCTCACCGTGAGTCGTTAAAATGATAGGAAAAGACACAGGTCCGCCACCGGCTAAAGCCATTCCTTCCATCATTCCCGCTATTTCATATTCGTACGTTCCTTCTTTGGCAGCCATTTTCATCATTGTAGTGTGCATATTGTAAGCTGTGTCGATGGCTTTTTCGATTTCAACAATCTCTTCTTCGCTCTTGATAGAACGTTGCTTTACACAAGCATTGATTAACTCCACAGAAACATACGCTTTCACGTAATTACGATCTACATGTAAAAGTTCAGCAATGAAATTCACGTTTTCAGCTCTGTAAGGTGGAACAAAATGAACTTTTCTTCCTGCAAAAATCGCTGCATCTAAGAATTTACGCAAATCATTTATGTTTCCACTGTTCTCAACACCTATTTCCAATGCTCTTTCTCGCATACTTGGAACAGGACCTGTCCATATTATATCTTCAATATCAACATCCTCTCCAAACAGATATTCTTCTTGATTATCTATATCTATAACCCCAACAAGGTTTTGCAAGTTATGTGCGAAAAAATATCTGAAGGTACTATCTTGACGGAATGAATATACATTTGCAGGATAGTTAAACGGACTATCCCCATTTCCAACCATCAATATAATGCCGCTTTTCACATCTTTCATCAATTGTTGGCGACGTCTGATATAAGTTTCCTTACTAAACATTTTCTTATTCTTTAAGTTTGTTATTTTTATTTGTTAATTACTCTGCTTTAGGCAAACCGCTAACCCTTTTTCCTGCTTCCAAAATAGGAAGATTTGCCTCGGTAGGTATATAAATCACGGTTTTTTCATTAAGATTGTTTTGATTTCTTACCCAAAGATATTGAATGTAAGTTTGAGTAAGCGTACCGTTTTCTATTTTTATTGCCTCAGCTGCTCCTTTTGCTCTTTCGATTTCTGCTTTTGCATTAAGCTTTTCTGCTTCAAGGTTGGCTCTTGCCTCTTCTATTTTTATTCTTCTGTTTTGTTCGGCTTCTGCAAGTTGAGCTTTACCTCTCATTTCTTGACTCCAAACTCTGTAAATAGGCATTCCAAACATTGCAATACCAACAAAAGCAAGCAACACTACAACTGCTATAACTATGTGTTTTGTTCCCAATCTGTACATATCGTTTCTACTTTTTAATTACTTATTTTATATCACTCAATCGATTAGATGTTTTTCAAAATGTCCAATGTATGACGCCAAAACAAATCAACGGTTGCTATTTCCAGCCTTTCCTCCGGTGAGTGTACGCCTCTAAGCGTAGGACCATAAGAAATCATATCCATTCCCTCGTATTTCTCTCCTATCAAACCGCATTCCAAACCTGCATGTATCGCTCTCACTATCGGTTCTTTTCCAAATAATCTTTTATATGATTCAACAGCAACTTTCAATACATAACTGTCTGTGTTAGGACTCCAACCCGGATAACCATCTGTATGTTCCACATCGGCACCTGCCAACAAGAAACAACTCTCAACTCTGCTTGCTGCCGCATCTTTTGCACTTTCAAGACTTGAACGCTGAGATGTTGTTATAAAGAAGTGATCTTCTTGCATTTTTACACTTGCCAAATTGGTTGAAGTTTCAACAAATCCGGGTATTTCCCTACTCATTGCCAACACTCCGTGAGGACATGCATACAATACGTTAAGCAAATTATCCTGACTCAACATATCGACTACGAACTCCGGCTTTGCAATAGTTTCAATGCCGACTTGCATTGCCGGTTCGGTGGTTCTGAACTCGTATTTCAATTCCGAAGCATATCTTTCAACAAGTGATTTCAAATCTTCTGCCTCTTGTTCCATCACAACAACATCTGCGTATGCTTCTCTTGCTATTGCATTGCGAAGATTTCCGCCATCAAATGTTGCCAATCTCATATCCATTTCCTTATCGGCTGCCCACAAAATACGGTTCAATAATTTATTTGCACAACCCAAGCCTTTGTTTATATCATCTCCCGAATGCCCGCCTTTCAATCCTTTAACGTATATTCTGAAATAAGCACCGGCAGGAGTTTCTTCTTTATCGAACGGCAATTTTGCCAAAGTGTCTATTCCGCCTGCACAACCTATGAATATTTCTCCTTCATCTTCTGAATCCAAATTAAGCAATATTCTACTTTTCAAAGCATCAGGACTCAAAGCACTTGCACCCGACAAACCGGTCTCTTCATCTACGGTGAACAAACATTCGATCGGTCCGTGTTCTATATCGTTTGCGTCCAATATTGCAAGAGCTGTTGCAACTCCAATACCATCATCTGCTCCCAATGTGGTACCATCAGCCATCAACCACTCACCTTGTAAAACCGGAACAATGGCATCTTTATCGAAATCGAAGACCTTGTCGCTGTTTTTCTCACAAACCATATCTATATGCGACTGTAAGCAAACCCATGGCTTGTTTTCCATTCCCGATGTGGCTTGTTTGCGAATTATTACGTTACCTATTTCATCTCTTTCATGCTCCAAAGACCTTGTTTTTGCCCAATTCATCAAATATTCCGTCATTTTCTCTTCTCTTTTCGAAGGTCGGGGAACAGATAATATTTCTTCAAAAAATCTGAATACACCCTCAGGTTTCAAACCTTTTAATACATTGTTTTGTGTCATGTTTTTATGTTTTTTCGTTATTATCTCATTAAATATTTTGCGAGTTCAAAGATACAACTTTCCAACGAATCGGCAATCCATTTCAAGAAAAAACCTGATTAAAAAAAAAGTAAACTATGCTCATTTATGCATTTTAGACATCCAAAACAGCAATTAGTTCAACCAAAAAAAAGGTATAAGCGACTAAAACAAAGAAAGAATTTAGCGAGACAAAGAATCAATTTAACAAAACAAAGAATTATTTTCGGAGAAAACAAAGAAAAAAAGGGAGTAAGCCGTTTCCAACTCACTCCCTTTTAATCTCTATCGTTACCTATCTTAGTTTGCCTGTGGTGTTTCCATCGGTTGAGCTGCAGGCATAGCAGGTGCTTTTTGTGCAGGAACCGTTGTTTTTATTGCATTAGGGTCCAATTGAGTTCCATTAGTGTTTTCGATTTCTGTTTTTCCAGGTGAAAACGCTGTTGCAACAAGACACAAAACCAACATTGCTGCTGCAAGTGTCCAAGTAGCTTTTTCCAAGAAGTCTGCAGTCTTTCGCACACCCATAACCTGATTTTGTGATGCGAAATTAGCAGCCAAGCCACCTCCTTTTGAATTTTGAACCAATACAACTATTGCCAACAAAACGGCAACCACGATAATCAATACTGTTACAAATACAAACATTTTTAATTCTATTTTTTGTGTTATTTATTCTTGTTCCAACTCTCTAATTCGGTCTGCAAAGTAAACACTTTTTTTTGGATTATCAGCCAAAAGTTGATGATAAATTTGCAAAGCCTTGTCTTTATTTCCTTGTTTCAAATAAATTTGAGCCATTGTTTCGGTTACAATTTTGAAATCAGAAGTCGCAGAACGCTTTATCACTGTTTCGATTGTATCACCCTCTGTTTCTGCATCAGAATTAGGCGTTTCAGGCGGTTCTATCTTCAAAAAACGCTTTCGAACTTCCTCTCTTGTCGGATTATCCGAAAGATCTGGCTCTCTATAGCTGTTTATCTCTTCGATTATATTTGATTCTTCGATTTGCTTAACACTGCTTTGTTTAATTGATTCTTCGACTTGCTTTTCCACCTCTTTATTCGTTTTTTTCACTTTCAAAGGTTGCTCAATGAAATTTTTCAAAGCAGAACGCTCAGCAACGTATGCGGCAGCCGAAAGCAGGTATTTATCCTTGTTTTGATTATTCAGAATCATCGAAAACTTTGCAGCATAAGCATAAAGCACAGAAGAATACGAGTACTTCTCAATCAACCTTTCTACATTTATAAGGTTCATCAAATTCACTTCCGATTCTTCTGTTTCTAATATGTCGTTTAATTTTCTATCCATGCCGTTTCGATGGTATAATATCTAATTTGAGTTTATTAAAATTCCAATCCCCTCAACCAATACGAGTTGCAAAAGTACAAAAAAACTCATTCTCTGAGAATAAAACAAGGTAAAAATCGAATAAAATCAAAAAAAACGTCTCTGAATATTGCTTATCTAAAAAAAAGTCGTACCTTTGCACCTCAAAAACAAATAAACATACGATGAAAAGAACATATCAACCTTCACGCAGAAAAAGAGTAAACAAGCACGGTTTCAGAGCAAGAATGGCAACGGCCAATGGTAGAAGAGTTTTAGCTGCTCGTAGAGCTCACGGCAGACATAAACTAACCGTTTCTGACGAAAGATAGTTTACTGCTCTTGAATCAAGAGAACAAAATCGAGAGATATTTGCGAGAAGCATTGAGGTTTTCCAATGCTTCTTTTTTTTAATTTTATCACACAAACAATGAAGTTAAAAAAAACAAAAACAAGATTATTGTTCGAAGAAGTTGAGATATTGGAAGCGGCGGCTGAAGGAAACAGTATCGCAAAAGTGGACGACATGGTAGTGTTTGTCCCATTTGTTGTACCCGGAGACGTCGTTGATTTGGAGGTTTATCGCAAGAAAAAGAACTTTGCTCAAGCCAAAGCAATCAAATTCCACAAGTATTCTTCACTCAGAGTAGAGCCAATGTGCGAACACTTTACACAATGTGGAGGTTGCAAATGGCAAACCATGAATTACGAAAGCCAAGTCTTTTACAAGCAAAAACAAGTCAAAGACAATTTGGAACGGATCGCACATGTAGATTGTTCAAACATGCTTCCGATTTTACCTTCCGAAAATCAGAAAGAATATCGTAACAAATTAGAATACACCTTTTCAACAAAGAGTTGGAGGGAAATCTATGACAAGACCGTAGAAGACCAAGGTGCATTCGGCTTTCACGTACCCGGTTTCTTCGATAAAGTATTAGAGATAGAATATTGCGGATTGCAAAAATCGCCTTCAAATGAGATAAGAAATCATTTGAGAGAATATTGTCGCAATCGCCAACTTCCATTCTACGACATAAGAAATCATCAAGGCTTGATGCGAAACCTAATCATCAGAACAAGCAGTACGGGTGATTTAATGGTCGTTGTCGTTTTTGCAATGCAGAGTGAAGAAATTCTTCCTTTACTTGAAGAAATCAAAATCAAGTTTCCACAAATTACATCTTTAATGTATTGCGTCAATGAGAAGTTTAACGACACCCTTGGCGACCAAGAGATTTTGCTTTACAGCGGAAAAGATCACATAGAGGAAGAAATGACGACTTTCAACCAAGAAAGCAAACTCCGATTCAAGATAAGACCAAAAACCTTTTACCAAACCAATTCTGCACAAGCCGAAAGACTTTATCACCAAGCAGCAGAATTTGCAGGCATAACCAAAGATGACATCGTTTATGACCTATATACAGGCTGTGGAACGATAGCTAATTATGTTGCAACGATGGCTAAAAAAGTTGTAGGCGTGGAATACGTTGAAGATGCCGTAGAAGACGCACGCCTAAACTCAGAGTTCAACAACATAAACAACACAACATTTTACGCAGGTGATATGGCAAAGATACTAACCGAAGACTTCATTAAAGAAAACGGGCAACCCGATGTCATAATCACCGATCCACCGCGAGCAGGCATGGCAGAAAGCGTAGTCAATCAAATATTGGCAACCAATGCACGCAAAATCATATACATATCCTGCAACCCTGCAACACAAGCACGAGACCTCACTTTATTGAAAACAAAATACGACATAGGAAGAATAAGACCTGTCGATATGTTTCCACACACCCAACACGTGGAAAACATAGTTGAATTGATATTAAAACAATAACACAGATATGGATTACAATTTCAGAGATACCGAATCAAAATGGCAGAAATATTGGGCTGAAAACAAAACATTCAAAGTAGAAACAGACACAAGCAAGCCTAAATATTATGTTTTGGATATGTTTCCTTACCCATCAGGAGCGGGACTTCACGTCGGTCATCCTTTGGGATACATTGCCTCAGACATCTTTTCACGCTACAAACGTTTGCAAGGATTCAACGTACTTCACCCAATGGGTTACGACTCTTACGGATTGCCGGCAGAGCAATACGCAATCCAAACAGGACAACACCCTGCCATAACAACAGAACAAAACATCAACCGCTACAGACAGCAATTAGACATACTCGGACTTTCATACGATTGGGACAGAGAAGTAAGAACGTGCGATGAAGGCTACTATAAATGGACTCAATGGACCTTTCTGCAACTTTTCAACAGCTACTACTGCAACGATTGCAAGAAAGCACGTCCTATCTCAGAACTTGAAGACATCTTTTCAAAGCAAGGCAATGGCGGAGAGAATGCAGTAAATGCAGCACACTCAGATTGCGAAACCTTTACCGCAGAACAATGGAACTCTTTCGACGAAAAGAAAAAGAGCGACTTGCTTATGAACTACCGTTTGGCTTATTTGTCAGACTCAATGGTTAATTGGTGCAGTGAATTAGGCACAGTGCTTGCAAACGACGAAGTTGTAAACGGAGTAAGTGTAAGAGGTGGCTACCCGGTTGAAAGAAAGAAAATGCGTCAATGGAGTTTAAGAATCACAGCATACGCAGAGCGATTGCTCGAAGGCTTAGAGGATTTGGATTGGACAGATTCCATAAAAGAAATTCAAAGAAACTGGATAGGCAAAAGTCGCGGAGCGAGCCTTCAATTCAAGACAGAAAGTGGCGAATCTTTAGAAATATTTACCACAAGAGCCGATACAATTTTCGGAGTTACTTTTATGGTACTTTGTCCTGAGCACGAACTGATTTCAAAATTGACAACAAGCGAACAAAAACAAGAAGTGGAAGAATATGTTGCTTGGGCAAAAAACCGCAGTGAAAGAGAGCGTCAAAGCGAAGTCAAGAAAGTCAGCGGTGTTTTCACAGGAAGCTATGCCATTCACCCATTCAGC
Organism: Candidatus Onthomorpha sp.; assembly: GCA_045590015.1. GTDB lineage: Bacteria > Bacteroidota > Bacteroidia > Bacteroidales > P3 > Onthomorpha. The sequence goes on from JAZNQE010000026.1 coordinate 38,926, forward strand.
GGAAAGCGAATTCCTATTTGGATTTCAGATTATGTGCTTGCAGGATACGGAAGCGGTGCAGTGATGGCAGTACCAGCTCATGACAGCAGAGACTTTGCCTTTGCCCGCAAGTTTAATCTTCCAATCGTTCAAGTCGTAGTACCAAACGGAGAAGAGGAATCAAACACCGACACTTGGCAAGAAAGCAAAGACAGCAAAGCAGGCAAGTTGATAAACTCCGATTTCTTGAACGGATTAGATGTAACCGAAGCAATAAAAGCAGCAATCCAAAACATCGAAGACAAGAAAATAGGATTCGGCACAACCAACTACCGATTGAGAGATGCTATTTTCTCACGTCAAAGATATTGGGGTGAGCCTTTCCCTGTTTATTACAAAGATGAGATTCCATATCCTATTGATGAGAGCGAACTACCTTTGCGTTTGCCGGAAGTAGACAAGTACTTACCAACCGAAAACGGCGATGCTCCGCTTGCCAGAGCGAAGAATTGGTGCAACAAAGACGGATTCCGTTACGATTATAACACAATGCCGGGCTTTGCAGGCTCAAATGCGTATTCTATTCGCTACATGGACCCGAATAATAGCGAAGAATTTGTTTCCAAAACAGCGAACGAATATTGGGAAAACGTCGATTTGTATGTCGGAGGCAGCGAACACGCAACAGGACACTTGCTTTACTCACGCTTTATCTGCAAATTCCTTTTCGACATAGGCGTTGTATGCAAAGACGAACCTTACAAAAAACTCATCAACCAAGGAATGATTCAAGGCAAGAGCCAATTCGTTTACAGAATCAAAGGAACAAACAAATATGTATCTTTGAATCTGAAAAACCAATACGAAACCGACCCGATCCATGTCGATATAAGCCTTGTCGATAACGATGTTTTAGACATCGAAGGACTTCGTAAATGGAGACCGGAATTTGCCGATGCCGAGTTCGAACTTGAAGACGGCAAATACATCTGCGGAAGCGAAGTCGAAAAGATGAGCAAAAGTCTTTACAATGTGCAGAATCCTGATGACTTAGTTGAGAAATACGGAGCCGATACATTGAGATTATACGAAATGTTCCTCGGACCAATTGAACAATCTAAGCCTTGGGATACCAAAGGTATTGAAGGCGTAAGCCGATTCGTTAGAAAATTCTGGTTGCTCAGCCACACAGAAGACCGACTCAACATAAGTGAAGAAGCTGCTTCAAAAGAAGAATTGAAGATACTTCACAAGACGATAAAGAAAGTGCAAGAAGACATCGAACGATTCTCACTTAACACAGCCGTTTCAACGTTTATGATATGCGTAAACGAACTTGGAGCGATTAAGTGCAACAAACGAGAAATCATCGAACCGCTTACAATACTTCTTTCACCATTTGCACCACACATTTGCGAAGAAATATGGGAGCAACTCGGCCACAAAGAAAGCATCAGCTTTGCAAAATTCCCGCTCTTCGACCCAAGCGTATTGGTAGAAAGCAGTTTCAAATACCCTGTTTCAATCAATGGAAAAACCAGAACAATGATTGATTTTCCTCTTGACGCAACAAAAGAAACCATAGAACAAGAAGTGTTGAAGAATAGCGACGTTCAAAAATTCTTAGACGGCAAAGCAGTGAAGAAAATCATTTTTGTACCGAAGAAAATCATCAACATAGTTGCATAATACGAGAAAAGAACAAAACACATAAACAAAGCAAAACGGCGTATCTTGATTCTAAGACACGCCGTTTTTTGTTTTATAATACAAATATCAAAAGGTGTTCAAATAAATCTTAGAAATAAATATCTCTTTCGCCGTTATCAATCTTGCAAAGGTTATCCTCAATCTTTGGAAGCAAGTCAGGCTTACCTACTTCGGCAAACATGGATTTTATAAGTTCCTTTCCTTTCAATCGAAGCGGCTCCGAAGCAAAATCCTGCAAATATTCGTTGAACGTAAACATGGCATTAGGCAAACAAAACTGCTTAATCAAACCCGGCTTTGCAAGATCCATGAAATCCCCTCCCACTCTGTGCTTACGATAACAGCCGGTGCAGAACGATGGAATGTAACCTGCATCGACCAAAGACGCAATCACCTCTTCCAAAGTCCTGTGGTCTCCTGTCGAAAACTGAGTTCCCGTTCCTTCTTCTTCATGAGCATAACTACCGGGGTTCGTTTTACTTGCCGCAGATATTTGACTGACGCCGTATTTTATCAATTCGTTTCTCATTGCATCGCTTTCACGAGTCGAAAGTATGATTCCGGTGTAAGGCAATGCAATTCTGATGATAGCAACCAACTTCTTGAAGTCATCATCACTGACAGGCATAGGAATGTTTTCAGCAGTCGGAGCTCCGATTGCAGGTTCCATTCTCGGCACAGAAACAGTATGAGGACCGCAACCAAAGCAACGTTCCAAGTGATTTGCGTGTTCAATCATCGCAAGCACTTCAAAACGATAGTCAATCAATCCAAACAAAGCACCGATTCCCACATCATCGACACCACCCTCCATAGCACGATCCATAACCGTCAATCTATACAAATAATCTGCCTTAGGAGTTCCCGCTGGGTGAAAATCTCCATACTTCACTTGGTCATACGTCTCTTGGAAACAAACATAAGTACCAATCTTTTCGGCTTTCAAACGAGCAAAATCCTCAACTTCCATCGGTGCAAGCTCGACATTGATACGTCTTATGTAGTCTTTGCCACCGCGTTCCCTCACTCCGTAAGTCGTTCTTATTGCCTCAACCATATAATCCGTACCATTCTTATTGTTCTCTCCGCAAATCAGCAACGCCCTTTTGTGTCCCTGTTTCAACAAAGCAGAAGTTTCTTCGGCAATCTCTTGCATAGTCAGAATCTTACGCTTAATCAGATGATTATCTTTTCTGAAAGAACAATACGTACAATTATTCATACACACGTTACCGGTATAGATTGGAGCAAAAAGCACAAGACGTTTGCCGTAAATAGCTTCCTTCACTGTCTTTGCACACTCCATTATTTGATGTATCTGTTTCGCATCTTCAACCCTTAGCAAAGCCGCAACATCATACAAATCCAAGCCCTTCAACTTCAAAGCTTTGTTCAATATATCATCGAGTTCGATTTGCGAAGGCTTCTTGCCGTCAATCAAACCATAGAGTTTGTCTCTATCTATAAAGTTTTTGTTTCTTTCTTCTATATTCATGATTCTGCGTTTTTTATTTTCGACAAAATAGATCTTACCTCTGTATTTTCCAAACGTCCGAGAGCACCGGTCAAAGCATTGATTTTATCCATCGGAGCTTCAATTATCAAGGTTATGATAAAGATTCCCCTATCGGCAAAGGGCAAACCCTGTCGAGCCAATATGAAATCACCATAGTCGGAGATAAGTTTATTCACCCTTTCCGCCATGCTTCTTTCTTGAATCACAATACTGATCGTACCTATCCTCTTTTCCATCAGTTCAACTTTTGGATCAGACCATTGAATTAACTAATTAGAACAAGCATTTGCAGCAATCGTTCAATCAAGCCCGACTTTTGGAAATGCCGATGCAAATTTAGCAATAAAAGATGAAAAGCCAAGAAAAACCAAACAAAAAAATTATTCATACCTGAATAAAGAGTATTTTTTCTCTCAAAATACCCACAAAATAAAACGAAGAAACAATTCTCTGATTCTTTGTTTTATTTCGCTGATTCTTTGTTTTATTTCGCTGAATTCAAGAAACAATTTTCTAAAACAAAGAATCAGTTTTGCGAACACTTTGTTGTGGTTTTGCAAGACTTACTCGCATAGCTTGGTATGCTTATCTTCGTTTTTTCTTGAATTTGGAGATAGGATTTTCTTTCTATTATTCATTTTTACATGTCTGAATATTGGTTCATAAATGCTCCCTTTACTGGATTTGAAAACTTATTCTGTTATTCCGAAAAGCCTTAAATAAATTTCAAAAGACAACAAAACTTAATATTGATAGAATATTAATGCCCTCACTTTGTTTATTCTTTTGGGTAATTCTTTCCTTATTACTATTGTATTTTCTGATTATCTTTTTAGTTGTAGGAACATATATCCGCAACAGATAAAAAGAGCAGAGAGAATAAAAAAACTATTATTGGCATCTAATAATTAAAAAAATATAAAAAAAATTTGGCAAGTTGTTTTTTTTACTTATCTTTGCAACGTGAATAAAAAACATAATTCGTTTAATAAAAGTAATAAACACTATGAAAAAAACATTTAAATTTTTAGGCATTGCAGCTATGACTTTATGCTTAGGTTTTTCTTTTGCTGCATGTGAAGAAGATCCTGAAGAAAATGCAGGTACTCCTAGTCAACCAGAAGTTCCAGCAGAGCCAATCCTATTGAATGAAAGCTTTGATAATGGAATACCATCAAATTGGACAGTCCTTGATAAAGACGGTGACGGCTACAGTTGGGCGTTAACCACTGAAATTATAGGTCAAGAAGGTGGATTTAGTGGTGAGGGTGTAGCATCACAATCTTACAGCAATCAGGTTGGCCCACTCACTCCGGACAACTATTTGATTTCTCCTGAAATTACAATCACCCACAATGGCTACACACTTTCATACTATGTTGGAGCCAGCGATGCCAGTTGGTACTCAGAGAATTATTCAGTATTGGTTGGAACTCTTGACGGAGAAACTTTCACTACAATCGGAACACTTACTACAGAGGAACTTTCCACTGCGGATTTCACACAAAAGACATTCAACCTTGACGCATACAAAGGTAAAACTGTTCGAATTGCATTCCGTCACCATGACGTAACAGACCAATTCAACATGATAATTGACGAAGTTAAGGTTGCTCAAGCAGAATAATTGAGTTTCCAAGCACAAAAAAAGAGTACACTTTTCGTGTACTCTTTTTTTTTATTCTTATTTCATACATTTCAAACGCAGCAAACATAAGACAAGGTTAACGAACGATGAAAGTAAAAAAGCGTTCATTCGAAACAAAGACTTCCCTCCTACGAAAACAAGATTCAGTTCCATAAAACGAGGATTTTCTTTACTAAGAGCTGTTTTCGAGTCTCTCTTTTGCTGATTTTATAAGATATAAGTCTTTGTTTGTGAGAAGATAAAGGTCGTAAACGTAGTCTGATAAGCTTTTTTCAAAGAATTTTCTCTTTTTGATAAGAAATTATCATCGGCGTGATAAAAAGTTATCATCGTGTTGATAAAAAATTATCATCGGCATGATAAAAGATTATCATAGGCGTGATAATTTTTGAAAAGCCTTGTTTTGCGGTTCCAAACCTTGATTTCTGAAATCTATTCCCTAAAATTCGAACACATTAAACAGCATTTAACAGATTTGAAGGCTTTGTCTTATTTTGTAGTCTCGTAGACTTGTAGACTTATAGTCTCATGGACAATAGTAGAAATTAAATAAAATTTCAAAGAAAAAATCAAAAAAAGCAAAGAAAAATTTTGAGGGTTGTTGGATTATTGATTTTCAATAGAAATTATATACATTTATTATTGTATTTTAAGGAGAAAATCGTAACTTTGCCAATATTTAAGTTTAGAATTTAATTTTTTATTTCTATATGGCAAAACCAATATTCTCAGGACACGAAACATTTTCTTGTAAATTACATTGGCTAAAAAGAGGTTATGAATTTGTTGTAAAAAAATATAATTTCAATGATGAGGAAGCTGTCGTTCGTTTAGGAGTTGGCAAAAATATGGTTGTTTCCATCAAATATTATATGAAAGCTTTTGGTCTTTTAAATCAAGATGGAGATTTAGAAGATATTGCTCACAAATTATTTGATAGTGAAAATGGTTTTGATCCCTTTCTTGAAGACATCGGTTCTTTATATCTATTACATTTTCTTATAATAAATACGAATCACGCAACAGCATATAAAACAACTTTCGTAGACTACCATAGCCAACGTAACATAATAGAAAAAAATAAATTACAAAATTTCATAAAACACCTATGTTTTGATAATGCAGGCTACCAAAACATCTACAATGAAAATACTGTAAAAAAAGACATCAATGTTTTAATTCACAATTACTACAACAAATCAATTTCAAACATTGAAGATAGTAACACAATCTTTGCTCAACTAAATTTAATTCGAGAAACAGAAGAGGGAACTTTTGTATTTAATTACGAAAACAAAACTAACGTTCCTCCAAAAATATTTCTATACGCATTACTTCATTCATTCCATGACAATAATAGTATTTCATTTGAAATGATGAAAGATTTAGCTTTAATTTTTTGTTTAACAAACAACGATTTACTAAATATCATAAAGCAATTGTGTATTGATTATTCTGGAATTTTGGTTTTCTCTGATGTAGCTGGCATTAAAGAACTACAAATCAAAGGAGAATTATCAAAAGATGAAGTACTTAAAAATTATTATATAGGATAAATAACATGAATTATACACCATCTATAAATATTGAACATAGTAGTTTTGATTCTCAAAAATATATAATCACCCAAAACGCACTTAATGTTGTAGGAAGCATTGTTAATTCTTTTGAATCAGGCATTCATTCTTTCAACATAATAGGTTCTTACGGTACTGGTAAATCTAATTTTATTTTAGCATTAGAAGATAGTCTTATAAACAATTCTAATATTCTTATTCGTAACAACGGACAATTTAATAAATTTACAAAATTTCGTTTTTTTAAAATAGTCGGAGATTATATGCCATTGCATAATCTTCTTACGAATAGTCTTCCTTTTAAAAACATAACAAACAACATCTTTGATAACCTTAAAGAGTTGATTTCTTCGTGTACTAAAAAGGAAGAATTCGTTTTTATTGTAATTGACGAATTTGGCAAACTTTTAGAATACGCTTCTAAGAATGAACCAGAGAGAGAACTTTATTTTTTCCAAAAATTTACTGAATTTATAAATCATCAAAAAAGAAATGCAATATTACTAACTACGCTTCATCAGAATTTTAATTCTTATGCACACAATTTAACTGAATCACAACGACAAGAATGGAATAAAGTTAAGGGACGTTTTAAAGAAATAGTATTTAACGAACCTGTTGAACAATTACTACAACTTGCATCAAAGAGAATAGGCTCTAATCCAAGAAAACAATTAAACAAAGATTTTGACAAATTATATGAGCTTGCTATTAAAACAAACTTTGCAAGTAAATCAATAGATATTGCAACTGCAAAAAGTCTTTATCCTATGGATTTGTTTTCTGCACAAGCATTAACACTATCTATACAGCGATATGGACAGAATGAAAGAACACTTTTTTCTTTTCTTGAAGCTAATGGTAGTGGATCTCTTCAAGATTTTAAAGATACAGAACACACTACATTTAATTTAGCTAATATTTATGATTATGATATTTATAATTTCCACTCATATTTATCAGAAGTAAATTCCGATTCTGCAACATGGACAGGGATAAAAGTATCACTTGAAAGAGCAGAAAGTTTGTTTAATGGAAATGACCTTAAAGATGCTTCTTTGTTAATAAAAACAATTGGAATGCTTAATTTGTTTGGAAATGCTGGAATTAAGATAACAAAAGAAGATTTATCTATATATGCAAAATATGCCTTAGGAATAAAAAACGCAAAAAAAACAATTAAGTCACTGAATGAACATAAAATAATTCGCTATGCTGAATACAAATCTCAGTATATGCTTTTTGAAGGAACAGATGTTAATATTGAAGGCGAATTACTAAAAGCGAGTGGAATTGTTCCTCGTTCTTCTGATATTGTTGATAAATTATTACGTAGTTTTAATTTACCATTAGAATTTGCAAACGCAACATATTTCAAAAAAGGAACTCCTCGTTATTTTGAATATGTAATATCTAATCAACCAATAAAGCGTCAGCCTATAAATGAAATAGATGGTTATATAAATCTAATTTTCAATGAAGACTTATCTTTAAATCAATTAAAAGAAGAAACAGCCAATGTTGAAGAAGCTATAATATATGCCTATTTTAAACAATCTGATAAAGTCATTAACAACATTTGGATGCTCGACAAATTGACCTACATTCAAAACATTATTGATAGTTCAGATAAGGTTGCTCACAAGGAAATAAAAGCATTGATTGATTATGAGAGAAGTTTACTAAATGCTAATGTTTTAAACGAATTATATAGTTATAACGACAACATTGTTTGGATTTACAAAGGAGAAGAAATTAGTATCAATTCAAAAACTCATTTAAATAAATGGTTATCTAAAAATTGTGATGAAATTTATTACGCAACTCCCACATTTATAAATGAATTGATAAATAAACACAAGGCAAGTAGTGTAATGTCATTGGCTCGTATTAATTTATTAACTCACTTATTGGAATATTCTTCTGATTATAATCTTGGATTTGAACAAAGCAAATTTCCTCCTGAAAAAACATTATTCTTAACTTTACTAAGAAAAACAGAAATTCACAGAAAACACCTTGGTAGTTATGAACTCTTAGAACCAAAAGATAGTTCTTTTAGTAACCTATGGAAAACATGTGAAGATTTTTTAGAAAGTAGTAAAGAAAAGCCTCGTAAACTTGGGGAACTTATTAATTTGCTTAAATCTCGACCTTTAAAATTAAAACAAGGTTTTATTGATTTATGGCTTCCTATATTTTTAATTATAAAAAAGAATGATTTTTCTTTATATAGTGATAATGGGACTTTTATTCCAAATATAAATAGAGAAGTACTTGATATTTTACAAAAGAATCCGACAAATTATCTTGTTAAAGCCTTTAATATTGATGGAGTAAAATTAGATTTATTTAATCGATACAGAGAAATTGTAAAACTTAACAAAGATGATGAGTTCACAACTTCTTCACTTATTGATACTATTAAACCATTCTTAATATTTTATAATAAGTTAAGCAATTATGCAAAACATACAAAGAAATTAAAAAAGACTACTATTCAATTTAGAAATGTTATTGCAAAAGCAAAAGATCCAGAAAAAACTTTTTTTGAAGATTTACCTCACGCCTTAGGTTTCAAAGATATTGATATAATAAACAATGATGAAGTTTTAAAAACTTATGTAGATTTACTCCAAAATGCAATTAGAGATTTAAGATCTTGTTATGCTGAACTAATAAACAGAATAGAAAAAGCTTTAATTTCAAGTTTGAATTTAAATTCTAATGAATTTAGTTCCTACAAAATAGAATTAGAAAATAGATATTCTTGCATAAAAAACTATCTTCTAACAGATAAACAAAAAACTATACTTACTCGAATTACATCAAATGCAATTGACAAAAAAACTTGGTATCAATCATTAGCTTACGTAATTTTAGACAAACAATTAGAAAACATCATAGATGAAGAGGAATCCTATTTGATTGATAATCTTATATACTCATTTAAAGAACTTGAAAAATATATTGATATTAGTAATAAAGGTTTTGAATCTAATGATGATTTCATTAGAGTTGAGTTAATATCTAATAAAGGTTCTATTTCTCCTCAAATTATTCATCTTAACGAACAAAAATCCAACAAAGCAACAAAACTTGAAAACAAGATCAATGAATTATTATCTGGAGATGATGAAATAGATGCTTATGCATTACTAAATATACTTAAAAAGAAATTTAAAGATGAATAAAGTTAGACATGTATTAGGTATTTCTGGGGGTAAAGATAGTGCTGCATTGGCTATCTATTTAAAACAATTGTATCCTGAACTTGCAATAGAGTATTATAATTCAGATACAGGTTGTGAACTTACCGAAACCGAAAAACTCATTGATAATCTTGAATCTATTCTTGGAAAAATAAAACGTCTAAAAGCGGCAGAAGGGAGTCCAGAACCTACTCCTTTCGATCATTTTCTAAAAGCGTCAGGTGGCTATTTACCTTCTCCACAAGCGAGGTGGTGTACTCAAAAAATGAAGTTGGCAGAATTTGAAAAATTTGTTGGAGATACTCCTACTATATCTTATGTTGGGATAAGGGGAGATGAAGATAGAGAAGGATATGTTTCAACTAAACCTAATATTCAAGCTATCTTCCCTTTTAGAAAAAATATATGGAGTGTAGATGTTATACAAAAGGTTCTTCATAATGATAATATAACTAAAATAGCTGATTTATATAAAAAGTTCGCTTCAAATGATATTATTGATGAAGCAATTGAAATTGTATTAACCCCTCTTAATAAATCATTCTATTATAGTAAGAAATTAAATGCTTTATTAGACTTAAACATAAAAACTTTTAATAAAGTAGTTTTTGAATTTCTAAAAACTACAGATTATCCCGTTGGAAAACTTTCTGAATTTCCACTTATCAATAACGAAGATATTCTTATTAAAGATGATATTTTTAGAATATTGAAAGAAAGTGGTGTAGGAATACCTGCTTACTATACTCCTATTGAATTTGAAGTTGATGGCAAGAAAGGAACTTATAGCCGAAGCCGTTCAGGTTGTTATTTTTGTTTTTTTCAACAACGAATAGAATGGATTTGGCTTTTGGAACAACACCCTGAACTTTATAAAAAATCTATGGAGTATGAAAAAGATGGTTACACTTGGATACAAGGAGAAACGCTTGCTGAATTAAGCAATCCAGAAAGAGTACGTCAAATAAAATTAGATTACATAAAAAAACAGGAAAACTTAAATTCAAAATCATCAGGTTTACTTATTGATTTATTTGATGATGATGAAATAAATTGTGCGAATTGTTTTATATAAAAATTATAAATTATGCCAGTTTTAAATATTGAACAATCTTTCTTAACAGAAAATAGAAGTGTCCTTGATTTCTTAAATCAGTCTGGACAAGGTCTTTATATACCATTATATCAACGTGATTATAGTTGGGATAGTGATAATATTGAGCAATTATTAGAAGACTTATCGAGAGGTATTCAAAGAATTGCTTCCGGAGAAGTAAATAACGGTAATAAAGAAATTCGTTTTTTAGGAACAATTATTACAGTGATTGAATCTAATAGAAATAATATTCACCCTGTAGATATACAAGCTGTTCCTTCTCGCATTGAAAAATTAATTGATGGTCAACAACGTGTTTCTACAATAGCACTAATGTCAACTTTATTGACAAAAAAGTTGACAGAAATAAAAACGAAAATAAAAACGAAAATAAAATCAAATAATCCTATTTATGGAAACATAATAGAAATTTGTGATATTTGGATAAATAAACTTCTCCCTATATTTAGTTTTGATTTAGGACGTGGAACACCTAGATTAAAGCCTAAAGTAATTAGAGGTGCTATTGATTATTGGACAAGAGAGGCTGATGTAGATGTTGCATATAAATCAGAGTTATCTAATTATTTAGGACATTTCATAAAAGCATATTCAGAAAATACTCAACTTCCATGCCTAAATAAAGATAAATATGGAAAAACATTACTTTACCAAAATGGGAAAAAAATAGAAAATTGGTTAAAGAAAACCGTTTCTGTTGCACATATTGAGCAAAACGATGAGTTTGCTAGTGCAAAAGACATAATTGAACATTTTTCACAAGAGCATTTATGGGAATTTGAACGTGATAATTTAATCCAGATTATAAAAGAAGAAGATTCTTCTAATACAAAAAATAATGCATATATTTTATGTGAACTTGTTCAAATTATTTCCGTATGCCATTATTTACTTGAGCGTTGTTGTTTTACTATTATTCAACCAACAGATGATGATTGGGCTTTTGATATGTTCCAATCATTGAATGCAACAGGCACTCCATTAACTGCAATAGAAACTTTTAAACCGACTGTTGTTAACACTGTTGATGGAGAATTCAAAGAATCTGTTAGTGATAAATCATTTAAAAAAATTGAGAATTTTTTGTCAGGGACTACTAATGCAGCACAAAAAAATAAACGCACAAATGATTATTTAACATCTTTCTTTATAGCATATGATGGTAGAACAATTTCTACGCATTTTAGCTATCAACGTAAAGCATTAAACAATGTTTATGAAACTTTAGCATCTTTTAAAGACAAAGAATTATTTATTAAAAAAATGGGAAATTATGCAGAATTTTACCAAGAATGGATTAAATATGATGGAAAAGATAATTCAACATTCCCTATATTAAGTAATTCTACTGATGCTGATTTGGCATCAATGTTAATGCTATTTCTCAAAGATTCTTATCATAAAATGGCAATTACTGTGCTTGGAAGCATGTATTATTTTGTAATAGAACAATATGAAAATGCTATTGATAATTTTATTAATACAGTTAAAGCTATAGCAGCTTATTATTTTTTATGGCGTTCAACACATTCTAACTCTGGGTTGGATTCTACTTACAGAGATTTCTTTAAACAAAAAAAGGAAATATCTCTAGAATCTATCAAAAAACATCTACAAGAGGAATTAAGTAAAAAGTCTATAAATAATAAAGAAAATTGGATTTCTAAAGCTAAATCTTATCTTAAATATAGTACTACAAGCAATGAAATTATTCGTTTATCGTTATTAATTTATGCACATGACACAACCTCTAACCCAGAAAAAAAAGGGCTTATTATGCTAGGTAGAGAAGGAAGTCAAAATTATCTTAATATTGAAAAATGGAATTCACAACATCTAAAAACTATTGAACATATAGCTCCGCAAAAAAATAATGGCACTTGGGATGATAAATTATATGAAGAACATATAGAACCATATCAAACACTTGGAAATCTAACACTTTTACCTAAAGATTTAAATTCATCTGCAGGAAACAAAAGTTGGAAAGAAAAATTACTATACTATCAGTGTGTTGCAGAAGAAAACATTGATAAACTTAACGATATAGAAAATACTGCAAATAATATTGGTATTACACTTAATGAAAGTACGATAAAAATGCTGAAAGAATCCAAATTTAATAAACATATTTCATCAATTTCGACATTAACAACAGATGATAATTGGAGTAGAGATTTAGTTGATAAACGTACTGATATTATGTTAGATATTATATGGGAACGTATTTCAAAATGGATTTTTAATTAAATTTTCACAAAAACTACTTTTTTAGAAACTTTCTTGTCTTTTGATAATTCTCTTTCAACTAATGATGATGAAGATGACGATGAACCCGATTCTTTAGATTAAATTCTTTTCAACGAATATTCTCTTAAAAACAAAAAGGCTGATTCTATTTCCATAGTCTCAGCCTTTTTCTATAGTCTCTATTGTAACTATAGGTACTATCCAAAAAGCATATCAAGTTCAAAGTTTTATTAGTTTTTTAATGCACAAAAATTAAGAACTAAACCTATAAGCTTCACACAAACATAAAAATACTAAATTATTGAAACTATCATTAAAATTAATGACTAATAGAATATATTTTGAAAATTCTGCAAAGTAGCAAAATAATAAAAACTCACAAAAAAACTTTAATCCCTCCACCTTAACCATTAACCCTTCCACAAACCCCAACACTCATTCTCGTTGTCTCGTAGACTTGTTGTCTCGTAGTCTCATAGAGTTACAAAACGGCAAAAAAAAGAGCCTCGCAATCAGCGAAGCTCTCTGTTTAATCTGGCGGCGACCTACTTTCCCACTTGGTGTAGCAGTATCATCGGCGATGCAGGGCTTAACTTCTCTGTTCGAAATGGTAAGAGGTGTTCACCTGCTCTATAACCACCAAAAATATCTCTAATATCTCTAATATCTCTATTTAACATCATCATACATACAAGAAATAAACATATCGGAAGCCTTCGGGTTATTAGTATTGCTCGGCTTTGACATTACTGCCTTTACACCTGCAACCTATCAAGGTCGTAATCTCCAACCTCCCTATAAGGAAATCTCATCTCGAGGGCGGTTTCGTACTTAGATGCTTTCAGCACTTATCGCTTCCAAACATAGCTACCCGGCGGTGCCGCTGGCGCTACAACCGGTACACTAGTGGTTTGTCCAACTCGGTCCTCTCGTACTAGAGTCAGAGCCCCTCAAATTTCCAACGCCCACAACAGATAGGGACCGAACTGTCTCGCGACGTTCTGAACCCAGCTCGCGTGCCACTTTAATAGGCGAACAGCCTAACCCTTGGGACCTTCTCCAGCCCCAGGATGTGACGAGCCGACATCGAGGTGCCAAACCACCCCGTCGATGTGAGCTCTTGGGGGTGATCAGCCTGTTATCCCCGGAGTTCCTTTTATCCTTTGAGCGATGGCCCTTCCATGCGGAACCACCGGATCACTATATCCTAGTTTCCTACCTGTTCGACTTGTTTGTCTCGCAGTCAAGCACCCTTCTGATATTGCTCTCAACTGATGGTTACCAACCACCATGAGGGTACCTTTGAAAGCCTCCGTTACGCTTTTGGAGGCGACCACCCCAGTCAAACTACCCACCAAACACTGTCCTCTCTCCGAAAGTTAGATCCCGAATAGGCAAAGGGTGGTATTTCAACAACGACTCCATAATATCTGACGACACTACTTCACAGTCTCCCACCTATCCTACACATCGCATATCCAAAACCAATGTTAAGCTATAGTGAAGGTTCACGGGGTCTTTCCGTCCCGTTGCGGGTAAGCGGCATCTTCACCGCTACTACAATTTCACCGAGCTCGTGGCTGAGACAGTACCCAGATCGTTACACCATTCGTGCAGGTCGGAACTTACCCGACAAGGAATTTCGCTACCTTAGGACCGTTATAGTTACGGCCGCCGTTTACTGGGGCTTCAATTCAATGCTTCTCTCGCGATGACATCTCCTCTTAACCTT
>JAZNQE010000027.1:0-45656 GCA_045590015.1 Candidatus Onthomorpha sp.
GGGACGGGGCGAAAGTAAGTTTGAAAACATTGAAAGTAAAATTAAATATTAAGAAACGATGAAAAAGATTTCACTGATCTTGGCAGGGATTTTGTTTTCCTGCTCTTTGCAAGCGGTAAACGACGAAAGCAATAACGGAAACGGCGTCGAGTCGGATCAAATCCAAATGAAAAAACGCTCTAACGGGGTCATAAAAAAATCAATCGAGAGAACAGAGGGTGAAATCCTTATGTCCACATATGATATAAACACTAAGGAAACGACAATCGAAAGAGCAGAAGATAAAATCCTTATTAAGGAATACGACCAACAAGGAAAATTGATTAAGATAACGGAGAAAGCGTGTCCCGATTGCAAGGCTCTTGAATTTACTTTCAAGGATGGAAAAATCGTATCGGCGACAAAATTCGACGGACTTTGCTCTCTGCTTTCGGTAAACAAGCAGAAAAACTCCGCAACTTACGATTGCAACAGCGAAAGGGTGTATGAGTTTAACGAATTCGGCATCAAGAAATACTCGGACTCGGATTTTGAATTAGGAATCAGCCGTTCGTATGAGTACAACGAAGAGGGGTTGTTGGTAAAAAAGGTTGAAATTTCACAAGACAATGTTGAAGGATCATCAACCAAAACTACAGCAACTTACACTTACGATGTGATGAACCAAAACTGGAAGAAAAGAACAGAAACCGACAATCAAGGAAACAAAACCGTTACTACACGCACCGTAGAATATTGGTAGAATTTTCCCAAAGCCCACTGCTCACCGCTCAAAGCTCAATGCTCACAGCCCAAAGCCCACCGCTCACCGCCAAAATAAAATATAAGATTTGTAAAACGAGAGAATAAGATAATATGAAGAAGATTACAATTGTTTTGATAAGCTTTCTTGCCTTTTCGACGGGATTTGCTCAGACTCAAAAGGGGTTTGTGAGGACGATAGGCAGGTATTACGATGATAAACATTCGAATGCGATTCACAGGGTTGCGGGTGCGAATGTCGTGATTAACGATCGTACTGTCGTAACCTGCGATGAGGACGGTGATTTCAAGTTAGAGCCGGGTACGGAGACGTTTGTGCTTAAGGAAGTAACGAAAGGCGGTTACAAACTCATCTCTCCTGTCGGTCTTCCGAAGACTTACAAATGCGAAAGACACAAATTGGAAATCATAATGGCGGAAGAGAACGAGGAGGCTTTGTTTCTCAATTCCACGGAGCAGAAAATAAATGTTCTGTTCAACTTGCGTCATCACAAAAGCGTGGCTGAGTTGAACCTGATGTTGAAAGAGGGTAAGATAACGGAAGATGAGTGGCGTAGGAAATACTCTCGTTTGTTCGAACAGCAGGACAGGGACAAGCAAATGATTAAAGAGCTTGCCGAAGAGTACTCTCGCATCGATTATGCTGAGATCGATAAGGACAGAAAGAAGATTACGAATTTCATAATGCAGGGTAAGACTGTCGAAGCCCGCAATCTGATAAATCGAAAGGATAATATCTTCGAACGAATCGACGATCTGAAAAAGTCGAAAAAGGTTGACGAAGATGATTTGTTCGAGTTGTTTCACGATCTTGGCGAGTTGGCTCGTTCTTTCAAAGTTGAACGTTCTCACGACTCTGTTTTGTTTTATCTGAAAAAGCGTTGCGAACTCGACGGCTTGAATACGGATTTCGCTTATGAGGTTGCAAAATATTATAAGGACTATGCGAAAAATCTTGACGAAGCTTTGGTATGGTATGACAAGTGTGTGGAACTCCAAAAGAGCGTTATGTCCGCCGATCACCCTGCTTTGGCTCGCTCATACAACGATATAGGTTCGATATATTTCGAAAAAGGAGACTATGATGAGGCTTTGGCGTGGTATGACAAGGCTTTCAATATATATGATAAGGTTTTGGATCCTCAACATATCGATTTCATGTCTTTGCACACCGATATGGGAGAAGCATTCTTTGCAAAGGGAAATTATGACAAGGCTTTGGAATGGTATAATGCCGTTTTGTCGAAAGAGGAAAAAGTTCTGACTGCGAATCACCCCGAGTTGATGAGATTATATTTCGATATGGGATTGGCTTACGGTGCAAACAGAATGTATAACAACGCATTGAATCTTCACAATCAGGCTGTGGCAATCCGCGAAAAGGTTCTGCCTGCCGATCACCCCGCTTTGGCTGAATCGTACAACCACATAGGAAACACTTATCTCGAAATGTTGAATTTTGACGAAGCTATGAAATGGCACAACAAGGCTCTGACTATCGAAGAAAAGGTTCTGCCTGCCTCCCACCCTGCTTTGGCAATTTCATACAACGGTGTGGGAACGGTTTACGCCGCAAAAGATGATTATGACGAGGCTTTGAAGTGGTTTGACAAGGCTTTGAAGATTCAGGAGCAGGCTTTGGATTCTCAACATATCGATTTGGCTCGCACATACTCCAACATAGGCGGCGTGAAAGAGGTTCAAAAGAAATATGACGAGGCTTTGACGTTCCACAACAAGGCTGTGGCTATACGCGAAAAGGTTTTGAATCCTCAACACCCTGTTTTGGCTCAGTCTTACAACGATGTGGGAATTGTTTACTTCTACAAAGAGAATTATGATGAGGCTTTGAAGTGCTATGACAAGTCTTTGGCAATCTCGGAAAAGGTTTTGCGTTCCGATCACCCTGATTTGGCAACGACATATCACAATATGGGATTGGCTTACAAGGCTAAGGAAAATCATGCCGAAGCCGTGAATTATTTGAACAAGGCTTTAGTGATTCAGGAAAAGATTTCGGATTCGTTGGATGGGGATTTGTACAAGACTTACAGCAATTTGGGATTCTCATACAAGACTTTGAAAGATTATGACAAGGCTTTGAGTATGTATCACAAGGCTTTGAAGATTGAAGAACAACTTTCAGAACCTTTGAGTCTCGATTTGGTGGATTCTTATCGCAATATGGCAGATTTATACGCCGAGAAGAAAGAATATGATGAGGCTTTGAATTGGCATGACAAAGCTTTGAAGATTCAAGAGCAGGTTTTGCAACCTACAAATCTCGATTTGGTGGAGACATATAAGATGATGGGAAATTTGAACTTCAAGAAAGAAAGTTATGATGAGGCTTTGAGATGGTATGACAAAGGTTTGATGGTTGAGGAAAAGGTTTTGGATCCGCTAAGCTCCAAGTTGGTGGGTTCTTACAAAAACATGGGAGTCGTATTCAGTGCAAAAGGAGATTATGAGGGTGCTTTGGTTTGGTTTAACAAGGCTTTGGCGATAGAAGAGCAGGTTGAAGACCCTGATAACCATGTTTTGATTGTTTTATACGAAAGTGTGGGAAATATTCTCAAGCATGGAGAAAAGTATGACGAAGCTTTGAATAATTATAACAAGGCATTGACGGCATATAACAAGGTTTCGGATTCTGTAAGCGTTAATCTGTCGATTACATACAACAATGTGGGAGAGATTTATCACTATCAGGGAAATTCCGACGAAGCTGTAAGATGGTATAACAAGGCTTTGGCTATTCAAGAGAATTTCTTGGCTCCTTCAAGTCCTGTTTTGGCAATCACATACAATAATGTGGGAGTTGCAGCTTGTGAAAGCGGAAATTATGATGAGGCTTTGCAATGGCTGAACAAGGCTTTGAAGATTCAAGAGGAAGTTTTGGATTCGGAAAGTAGTGACTTGGCAACGACTTACAATAACATAGGTGTGGCAAATTACTTTAAGGGAAATCAGAACGAGGCTTTGAATTGGTTGAACAAGGCTTTGGAAATATATATCAAAGTTTCGGGTGAGGAAAGTCAGCAGGCAAAGATAACCAAAGAGTGGTTGAGCGGATTGGAATAGGAAAAGAATATAATAACTCTTACTATCGGCATATCGCAAGCACGATATAAAAAAAACAATTTGACAAACAACGGGCGTAAGTCTTGATTTGATTCGGACAAACGCCCGTTTTAGTTTTCTGAAATCAAGAAAGATTTTTGCGATTCTTTGTTTCATTCGAACGATTCTTTGTTTCAAAAAAATAAAACGGCGTTTCAGAAAATCGAAACGCCGTTTTGCTTTTTTATATTCAAGAATCGATTTACTATTTCTTCTTATTTCTCAAATATTCGTCGATTCCGATTGCCGCTTTCTTACCTGCACCCATTGCAAGTATTACTGTAGCTGCTCCCATCACTGCATCACCTCCTGCAAATATGCCTTCGCGTGATGTAGCCGTTGTGTCATCAGTAAGGATTCCACCCCAATCGGTCGATTTCAAGTTATCGGTAGTATCGATTATCAATTTGTTTGGAGCTGTTCCCAATGCCATGATAACGCAATCTGCATTCAAGTCATACTCACTGCCTTTTACTTCTATCGGTGAACGTCTTCCGCTTGCATCCGGCTCTCCCAATTCCATCTTTACGCATTTGACTGCCTTAACCCAGCCTTGCTCGTCGCCAACTATTTCAACCGGATTGGTCATAAAGTGAAACTCTATTCCTTCTTCTTTTGCGTGTTCTACCTCTTCAACTCTCGCAGGCATCTCTGCTTTACTTCTTCTATAGACAAGGTGAACCTCTGCTCCCAATCTTTTAGCTGTTCTTGCAGCATCCATTGCTACGTTTCCACCTCCTACAACTACGGTTACTTTTCCCGGATATATCGGTGTGTCATAGCCTTCTTTGTATGCTTTCATCAAGTTTGAACGTGTCAAAAGTTCGTTTGCTGAAACTACTCCGTTGAGATTCTTACCCGGAATGTTCATAAATTTAGGCAATCCTGCTCCCGATGCAACGTAAACTGCTGAGAATCCTTCTTTATCGAACAATTCGTCAATTGTTATGCTGCGTCCGATTATCACATCGGTAACTATCTTGACTCCTAACTTCTTTACATTTTCAACTTCTGCCTTTACAACAGATTCTTTCGGCAATCTGAATTCTGGGATTCCATATACCAATACTCCGCCCGGCAAGTGCAAAGCCTCGAATATGGTTACATCATAACCCATCTTTGCAAGATCTCCGGCACAAGTCAATCCGCTCGGACCGGAACCAACGATTGCCACTTTGATTCCGTTTGCCGGTGCGACCTCTGAAAAGTTCAATTTTACTTCTCTTGCCCAGTCTGCCACGAATCTTTCAAGCTTTCCGATGGCTACAGGATCGCCTTTTTTGCCTAAAATACAACTTCCTTCGCATTGTGTTTCCTGAGGGCAGACTCTTCCACATATTGCAGGCAATGAAGATGCTGATGAAATGATTTTATAAGCTTGTGCAAAGTTTCCGTCTCTTACTTGACGTATGAAAGCAGGTATATCGATGGAAACAGGACATGCTCCTTTACATCCCGGATTCTTACATTGCAAACAACGATCCGCCTCTTCCATTGCCTCTTCGGCAGTATAGCCATAGCAAACTTCATCGAAATTTGTTGCTCTCACAACGGCGTCTTGCTCTCTTACAGGTACACGACGACGTTTTATTGTATGGTTTACTTCTGCCGTCAGATTACATTTATGATCCTTGCTGTCGGTTGCAATTTCGTGGGTTTTGAACATTGATTGTCTTCTGATGGCTTCATCAAAATCGACAAGGTGTGCGTCAAATTCCGGACCATCAACACAAGTGAATTTTGTCTTTCCGTCAATCGTTACTCTGCATGCTCCACACATTCCGGTTCCGTCAACCATCAATGAATTCAAACTTACAGTTGTCTGTATGCCTAATTCTTTTGTCAAAAGAGATACAAACTTCATCATGACCATAGGACCGATGGCAACGACTTCATCATATTTCTCTTTCTTCTCTTCAACAAGATATTTTATCGCATCGGTAACCAAACCATGCATTCCGTAACTTCCGTCATCGGTGCAAACATAGAGATTATCAGCATACTCTTTCATCATATCCTCTAAAATAAGAGTTGATTTGGTTTTTGTTCCTATGATTACATCTGCATGTATTCCATGTTTTTTTGCCCATTTCAACTGAGGATATATTGGAGCTGTTCCGACTCCTCCTGCAACGAACAACATTCTTCTGTTTTTCAGTTTTTCGTCAGGAAGGTTCATCATCAAAGATTCTTTTCCCAATGGTCCGACTATGTCTTTGAATTTCTCTCCCACTGCAAGCGATGCCATCTTTTCTGTTGATTTTCCCACAACTTGGAAAACCAAAACAATGGTTCCTTTTTCCGGATCGTAATCACAAATAGTCAAAGGTATTCTTTCGCCCTTGTCATCTATTATTACTATAACGAATTGTCCGGGTTTTGCAGAACGTGCCACCCATTCTGCAGTTACTTCCATCAGGAAGATATTGCTCGTAAGCTTTTCTTTACGTTTTATCACGAACTTCATGATCTTTTTTCAAATTTTAATGTTTCAAAATCATTTATTTCTTTTTCGCTTAATGCGAGTTCCATTTTCACTTTGGTTTCTGTTGGTTTCGATAAAAGAACTAATAATAAGGATATAGCAGAAAACAACAAATAACTCGGCTGACTGCATAACAAAAAGCCTGTTGCCGCAATCACTGCAACAAAATCATAAAGCAACAATCTCTTTTGTGAAATCGAGTGATATTTTGCAACTTTTTCAGGTAATGATATTTTGCTTTCTCTGATTCTTGCTAATTTTCGCCTTGAAGACTTGCCTGCCGAAAACACGCAAAGCACCATAACCAACATTAATCCATAAGAGAATATCACAGCTTCCTTTCCTTCAAATGTTGCTTCAAAGTTCCATATATAGTAAATCGCCGCCACAAACGCACTTATCAAAACTACGCTCAACAAAGATGCATACCAACTCTTGTTTAATATGTTTATAAAACGTTTCATTTTGGATTTATTTCTTTGATACAATTTGCAAAAATAGGCAATTTAAGTTTAATCGACAGCTATCAAAACAAAAAAACGACAAATTTTCTATTCAATTTCAAGCCATTTGTGAATCTGTAAACTCAACGCCCAACGAGTATTTTCTTTTATATAATCAATAATCTGAGGTAATATAAGAGAACGACTATTCCATTCCGGCTGCAAATAAAGCTTTGTTTCACTCGACACTCTTGCTTCAAACGCAGGTAGTTTCGAAAAATCATCAGCCGAAGATATTACAACTTTCAACTCATTTGCGAAAGCATAATTTTCTTTCAAAGGAAGAATTTTTTCTTTTGGGGAAATACAAATCCAATCCCAAGATCCGCTTAAAGGTAAACTTGCGGAGGTTTCAAGCCACAAAGCTTTATTTCGAGAATGCAAAAGTTCGCACAAGGGGTTCAAATTATGCATCAAGGGTTCTCCCCCTGTGATAACGACATTGTTTGCTCCACTTTCATCAACCTTATCAGCAAGCGTTTCTATCTCAATCCAGTTCGCATTATCCATGCTCCAAGTGCTTTTACTGTCGCAAAACGAACATTTGACGTTGCAACCGCACAAACGGATGAAAAAAGCAGGCTTTCCTGAATTATAACCCTCTCCCTGCAATGAATAAAAGCATTCGACAACAGGAAGAATCAAACCTTCTGAATACAATTTCTCTGTTTTGCAATCCATATACAAACGATTAAAAACAGTGGCGTAAGTCATTATAACTCACGCCACTTGCTTGCAATCTCTATAAATTATTCTGCTTCGTAAATTTCGTGTTTGTAAGCCTTCATTGTGTTATCCAACAATGAAACAATAGTCATCGGACCTACACCTCCGGGAACAGGAGTTATTGCTTTACACTTAGGAGCTACTTCATCGAATTTTACATCCCCTATTATTCTATAACCCTTTTCATTATCAGCTTCAACTCTGTGAATGCCCACGTCTATCACAACCGCACCTTCTTTAACCATATCTGCAGTCAAAAACTCTGGTTTGCCAATTGCAACAATCAAGATATCGGCACTGCGACAAATTTCCTTTATATTCTGTGTTTTGGAATGGCAAAGCGTTACGGTACAATTCGATTTCTTGGAATTTCTACTCATAAGTATTGCCATAGGTGTGCCGACTATGTTGCTTCTGCCCAAAACTACACAATGCTTTCCTTCTGTCTCAATATTACTTCTATCTAACAATTGCTTGATTCCATAAGGGGTTGCAGGGATGTAAGATGACATTCCCAACATCATTCGACCTCCGTTGGTTGGATGAAATCCATCCACGTCTTTGCTCGGTGCAATTGCCTCAAGAATGTGTCTTTCGTTGATATGCTTAGGTAGAGGCAACTGAACAATATAGCCATCCACCTCATCGTCTTTGTTCAAAAAGCTGATAGTTTCAAGAAGTTCTTTTTCGGTTATTGATTCTGGAAAACGATAAACAGAAGAGGTAAATCCCACTTCTTTGGATTGTTTTTCCTTACTTGCCACATAAGAAAGGCTTGCTCCATCATTTCCGACAATAACAGCAACCAAATGAGGTGGTCTTTTGCCTTCTGCAAGCAAATTTTCAACTTCTTGCTTTATTTCTTCTTTAATTGTCTTTGCAACTATTCTTCCGTCTATCAAAACGGGATTTGCTTTGTTTTCCATAGTGTTTATTATCTCCTTCTTATGTTTTTCATTGCGTTAAGTTTGCCCCCGCTCATCATTTTCATCATTTTACGGGTCTCTTCGAACTGTTTCATTAAACGGTTTACTTCTTCTATCGAAGTACCACTTCCTCTTGCTATTCTTTTACGGCGAGACGTGTCTATTTTTGTCGGATGTTTTCTTTCATAAGGCGTCATCGAACCAATCATTGCTTCGATTGATTTGAACGCATCATTGTCTATATCAACATCTTTCATCATTTTGCCGACACCAGGTATCATTCCAACCAAGTCTTTCAAATTACCCATCTTCTTAATCTGAGCAATCTGACCAAGAAAATCATCAAAATCAAATTCGTTTGACTTAATCTTTTTGGTAAGTTTTCGAGCCTGTTCCTCGTCATATTCAGCCTGTGCCTTCTCTACCAAAGACACAATATCACCCATGCCTAAGATTCTTGAGGCCATTCGATCAGGATGGAAGACATCAAGATCTGCCATTTTCTCTCCAAGACCTACGAATTTGATTGGCTTATTTACGACATGCTTTATAGTCAAAGCCGCACCACCTCTTGTATCTCCATCAAGTTTTGTTAGAACAACTCCATCGAAATCAATTTTCTCATTGAAAGCTTTTGCAGTGTTTACAGCATCTTGACCTGTCATTGAATCGACAACAAACAATGTTTCATTAGGATTTACAGCCTGTTTAACGTTGTAAATTTCCTCCATCATCTGTTCATCAACCGCCAAACGGCCTGCTGTATCGACTATCACGACATCAAGACCTTTCGACTTTGCATGCTGAACTGCGTTTTGTGCTATTTTAACAGGCTCTTTCGAACCTTCTTCCGTGTAAACTTCAACGCCGATCTGTTCTGCCAAAACCTTTAATTGGTCGATTGCAGCAGGTCTGTAAACGTCTCCGGCCACCAAAAGAACTTTTTTGTTCTTCTTTGTCTTGAGAAAATTCGCCAATTTGGCTGAGAAAGTCGTCTTACCACTACCCTGCAAACCCGCAATAAGAATCACACTCGGCTTTCCGTTAAGATTGATTCCCTGACTCTCACCACCCATCAACTCGGTAAGTTCGTCTTTCACAATCTTAACCATCAATTGTCCCGGTTCAACAGCCGTAAGCACGTCTCTACCCAAGGCTTTCTCCTTAACAGTTGCACAAAACTCCTTTGCAATTGCATAACTTACGTCCGCGTCAATCAGAGCCTTGCGAACCTCTTTCAGAGACTCGGCAATATTTATTTCATTTATTTTTCCCTTGCCTTTGATTATCTTAAAGGCTTTATCAAATTTTTCCGAAAGATTTTCAAACATAATTTCGTGGTCTTAGCTCTTTATACTACACCTTTTGAACTGCAAAGGTAATCATTTTCTTTGGTAAATCATGTATTTGTTCCTTATTTTATTGTATTTTTCCAAGTCATCCTTCCACGATTCTCTGATTTGCTCTTCATTCATTCCTGAAGCAATTTGTTTTTTAAGCATTTCGGTTCCTGCTAATTTATCAAAGAATGAAGTAAAGAAAGCATCCTTATTTTTGTAACAAGAATACATTTCAATGATATAAGACAAATCCAAACGCTTTTTTGCAGGCGTCATATCCTTTAAGCCATAGCATCTTTGCCCTTTGTAAGGTGGATTTTCACTTACACCTTTTATCGATTTAGGTACAAAACTAAAATCTTTTTTACAATAAGTCGGATAACCAATTATTTGAAATGGAGTATCGGTTCCTCGTCCCACACTGACAGGTGTTCCTTCAAACAAACACAATGAAGGATACAATTCAATCGAATGAGCATTTGGAAGATTCGGACTTGGGGCAACTGGCAATTTATAAGTCTCTTCCATATTGTGAAACCAATTTTCCAATTTTACAATCGACAAATCACATTTCCCTCCTCCTATAAGCCACCCCTCACCATTTATCATACCTGCATATTCTCCTATTGTCAATCCGTAAACCACAGGAACATTATGCATACCGACAAAAGACTTGAATCTATCTTCTAAAACTGGGCCATCAACATAGTCATTCGGATTAGGACGATCAAGAACAATAAGAGGTATTTCATTTTCTGAACAAGCCTCCATCACATAATGCAGTGTTGAGATATAGGTATAAAATCTACAACCTACATCTTGCAAATCAAAAATCAAAATATCGCATACTTGTATCTGTTCTTTGCTCGGTTTTTTATTCTTTCCGTAAAGCGAAATTATTGGAACGCCCGTCTTAGAATCTCTACCGCTTTGAACACTTGCACCGGCTTCAACATTTCCTCTAAAACCATGCTCTGGCGAAAAAACGCAACAAACATCTACATTCAAAGATAAAAGCGTATCGAGTAAATGTACCAATTTCCCTTTTTCGTTTCTGACTACCGAGGTTTGATTTGCAACCAATCCTACTTTCTTTCCTTCCAAACGCGATAAATATTCCTCAAAACATTCTGCTCCCAAACGCAACTGTTGTGCAAATACACTTGCTTCAAACAACAAAGCAAACATCATAACTACAAAAACACACAATACTCTTTTTAACATTTTCATATCGAAACTTTGATTTTACACACTTTGCAAATGTAGTATTTTTTTGAAAAAAACTTTGAATCAAAGAAAAAAAGTTTGTACTTTTGCATCGTCAAAAAACAAAACGCAGAGTTCGGAGTTTGAACAAGCGTAATTTCCATTTAATAATTTTATAAACAAACAAACGCACATTTATATTTGCGAAAACTTACATCTATTCAGTATGTATAACAAATCTCAATTAGAAGAAAGATCTTTAGACGAGCTTAAAGCGATTGCGAAAGCATTAAACATTTCAAGAACAAGCCGTTTATCTGCTCAGGAAATAATTTACAAAATATTGGATTTTCAAGCCCAAGAAGAAACTAAGGCAGAGAGTACGGAAATCAAAGAACCCGTTGTAAAGAAACAAAGAACAAGAATAAAACCAAAGCCAATTGCGGAAAGTAATATAAAGAAAGAAGTAGTTGTAAACACTGAAGCAGAAACTCAAGTTGAAAAAAAGAGCAAAAACAAACAAAAATCACAACTTGATGAACCTGTTATAAAGGAACTGAAGTTGAAAGACATTCCAGAAATTCCGCAAGTAGACGAACTTTTCATACCGGAATTCAATCCAATCAACATAAGAGCAGAACAAAAAAGCAAAAAACAAATCACTAAACAAAAAGAAGAAATTAAAGACCTTGCTTTGGATATTACAACCTTAAAAGAAGAAACGGAAAACGACAATACACAAAACCCGACAGAAGAAATCGTTAAAACGGAACAAACTGTCGTAGAATCAGAATCAACAGATAATAAAGGAGAAAACAAACAAGAACAAAAGAATACTCAACAAAAGAAATTCGAATTCAACTTCGACACCGAAGGATTGGTGTATGCAGAAGGTGTTTTGGAGATAATGCCTGACGGATATGGCTTTTTACGTTCATCAGACTATAATTACCTAAATTCTCCCGACGATGTATATGTATCGCAATCGCAAATCAAATATTTCGGACTTAAAACCGGAGACACCGTTTGCGGAACGATAAGACCGCCAAGAGACAACGAAAAATACTTTCCTTTAATCAAAGCCGAGAAGATTAACGGCAAAACAGCGGAACTTATAAGGGACAGAATACCTTTTGATTATCTTACTCCACTTTTTCCTGATGAAAAATTCGATCTTTGTCACCACAAACAGGAAACTCTTTCCACAAGAATAATCGACCTTTTCACCCCTATCGGAAAAGGACAAAGAGCTTTGATTGTTGCACCTCCAAAAACAGGTAAAACAACCCTATTGAAGGAAGTAGCAAATGCAATTGCCGCAAACCACCCTGAAGTTTATCTTATTGTATTACTGATAGACGAAAGACCGGAAGAGGTTACCGATATGCAGAGAACGGTAAACGCAGAGGTGATTGCCTCAACTTTTGACGAACCTGCGGAACGCCATGTAAAGATTGCCAACATCGTTTTGGAGAAAGCAAAACGCATGACAGAGTGCGGACACGATGTTGTGATAGTTTTAGACTCCATAACAAGACTTGCACGAGCTTACAACACGGTTGCACCGGCATCGGGCAAAGTTTTATCGGGAGGTGTTGAAGCAAACGCATTGCAAAAGCCTAAAAGATTCTTCGGAGCTGCAAGAAACATTGAAAACGGAGGCTCTTTGACCATAATAGCCACCGCATTGACCGAGACAGGTTCAAAAATGGACGAAGTAATCTTTGAAGAATTCAAAGGCACCGGAAACATGGAATTGCAGTTAGACAGAAAGCTTGCAAACAAACGCATATATCCTGCAATAGATCTTGTTTTATCATCAACAAGACGAGATGATCTTCTTCACAACAAGGTGGTTTGGGATCGTATGTTGATACTTCGCAACCATATTGCCGACATGAATTCGCAGGAAGCAATGGAACTGATAAAGGGCAGGCTGAAAGACACCAAGACAAACGAAGAGTTCCTCGTTACAATGAATGGTTGATTATATTGCATTTAGAATTGCGTTTCCCGTATGTTCAAAAGAGTTATCGGAACGAGTGTAAAAATTTTGTTGTTTGCCATCGGAGCAATCCTTCTCTTGTTTTGCGTTCTGTTTTTTGCCGCAGGAAGCGAAAGGACTCAGCTGAAAACAAATGAGAATCTTGTTTTTGCTCACAGAGGTCAGGCAACCAAGGCAGCCGAAAACTCTTTTGAAGCAATAGAACTTGCAATAGCAGACGGCTACACCGCAATCGAATTGGACATTCGCATGAGTCAAGACGGCAAACCAATGCTTTTTCATGATGATTCCTTGACCCGCTTATGCAAAACCAAAGGAAGCATAGAGCAAATGCCGTTTCAACAATTGCAAACAATACACCTGTACTTTGACAACAAAAAAACAGACAACACTATAGCGGATTTGGAAACAGTTTTCAAAAAACACCCTGATTTAATCTACTATTTGGACGTAAAAGAGCCTACTTCAAAAAACCTAAGCACCATTGCAGACCTGATAGACAAATATTCAATGCAACAAAACACTATCGTGGCACATGCGGACTTTGTTTCCCATTTGCTTCATCGCATAAAATTTCCACACATCATTTCTTGCAACGAAGGATTCAACAGCGGAAAAGAATGGATGCTGAAAGTCTTGCCGGGAAATTTGCAAACAGACTATTATGCAGGCTTTATGGAAAAGACAGACAAAAAACAGATGGACAAACTCAGGGATTGGGGACTTGCAAACAAAAAGATAGCTTACAGCGTCAATGAAAGCAACATCGAAAAAGCCGTAAACGAATACGGATTGCATCATATAATTGTCGATTTGAAAGAACCGCAAAATTACTTTCAAGATTCAATAAAATAAAACAAAGAAACAATTCACTGAAATCAAGATTCGGCAAAACGAAACAAAGAATCAGCAACACGAATATAAACATCAGTAAAACAGAATATTAAAACATAACACATAAATCAAATATGGCAGCAAAAGAAGACTTGTTCAAAAAAATAACATCGCACGCAAAAGAATACGGATTCATATTCCCGTCGAGTGAAATCTACGATGGAATGAGTGCAGTTTACGATTACGGACAAAATGGTGTGGAGTTGAAAAACAACATCAAGCAATATTGGTGGAAATCAATGACACAAATGCACGAAAACATAGTTGGGATTGATTCGGCAATATTTATGCACCCTACTATTTGGAAAGCATCCGGTCATGTGGACGCTTTCAACGACCCTTTAATAGATAACAAAGATTCAAAAAAGCGTTATCGTGCCGATGTATTGATTGAAGAACACATTGCAAAGATTGAGGAGAAAATAAACAAAGAATGCGAAAAAGCAAAAAAGAAATTTGGAGACGCATTCGATAGAGAACAATTCGTAAGCACCAATGCAAGAGTTTTAGAGTATGCCTCAAAGATGAAAGACATACAAACAAGATTTGCTTCTCTTATGGAGGCAAACGACCTTGCGGGAATAAAAGCTTTGATTGAAGAATTGGGAATCGTTTGTCCTATTTCGGGTAGCAGAAATTGGACTGACGTAAGACAATTCAACTTAATGTTTTCTACAAAAGTTGGTTCTGTAAGCGAGGAAGCCGATACCATTTATTTGAGACCAGAAACGGCTCAAGGTATTTTCGTGAACTATCTGAATGTTCAAAAGACAGGAAGAATGAAAATACCATTCGGCATCGCTCAAATCGGAAAAGCATTCCGTAATGAGATAGTTGCACGTCAGTTTATCTTCAGAATGAGAGAATTTGAGCAAATGGAAATGCAGTTTTTCGTGCGTCCGGGTGAAGAACTCAAGTGGTTTGAATATTGGAAAGAAACTCGATTGAAATGGCATCTTGCTTTGGGAATTCCAAGTGAGAATTACCGCTATCACGATCACGAAAAACTCGCACATTACGCCAATGCGGCAACCGACATTGAGTTTAATTTCCCGTTCGGCTTCAAAGAATTGGAAGGAATTCACTCAAGAACGGATTTTGACTTGAAACGCCATCAAGAATTCTCCGGAAAGAAACTCCAATACTTCGATTCGGAACTTGGCGAAAGCTATGTGCCTTACGTAATCGAAACATCTATCGGATTGGATCGTACATTCCTTGCAGTATTCTCTTATGCCTATACAGAGGAAAACCTTGCGGACGGCTCACAACGCGTTGTCATGAAACTATCTCGCATATTGGCTCCATTCAAAGCAGCAGTGCTTCCATTGGTAAAAAAAGATGGTATGCCGGAAAAGGCTCGCGAAATAATGGATATACTAAAGCAAGATTTCAGAGTACAATACGATGAGAAAGATGCAATAGGCAAAAGATACAGACGCCAAGATGCTATCGGAACTCCTTATTGTATCACTGTGGATACTCAAACGCTTGAAGACAACACGGTAACTGTCAGAGAGAGAGACTCAATGGAACAAATCAGAATCTCGATCGACGAACTTACTTCTTATATGCACAAAAACATCAAGCCGTTAAACATCTAAGATATTTGAACATAATAGTATGAAAAGCAAGTACATCTTATTGTTATTAGCATTAATCTTGGTGATTAGCCCATGCAAAAAAGCAAGAGCTCAAGCCGAATACATAATTCCAACAACACTGATTTCATACGGTGTACTTGCTCAATTCGTTCCCGCCTTAGACGATTTTGACCATAGTATTAAAGACGGTTTTTCTTCATTTAATCAAAACAAATGCAAGATTGACGACTATATTCAGTACCTTCCGACCATTGCATTTGCAGGATTAGGAACCTTAGGCGTAGAGACAGATTACCGATTTGTTGACAGACTTTGCGTAGGTGCCGCTGCATATACATTAGTCGGTGCAACGGTTTTGACAACCAAACAACTTACGGGGATAGAACGCCCGGACGGCTCGGCAAACAATTCATTCCCTTCGGGGCATACAGCATTCTCTTTCGTAGGAGCCGATTTGGTTTATATGGCATACAAAGACACCTCGCCAATCTATGGAATTGCCGCATACGCTTGTGCAACAACAGTAGGCTTTCTTAGAATGTACAACAACCGTCATTGGTTTTCGGACGTAGTATGTGGAGCGGGCGTAGGAATACTTGCATCAAGACTTTCATTTTGGGCATTTGACAAAATCAAACAATGCCTAAACAAACGTAACAACAAAGACCTATCCTTCAACGGAGGCATCACACCATTTGTTTACGATAATAAAATCGGCTTATCTTTGAGTTTAACTTTCTAAAACAAAGAATTGAAAAATTAAAACAAAGAAAAAGAAAAACAAAACGCTCGTTTGTCTGAATAAAATAAAGACTCACGAGCGTTTTTCTTTGAGTTATTATTTATTGTCTTCGTGTTGTTGCCTGAAAATCTCTTTTTGCAATTCTATTTCTTCTTTTAGTTGTTCTATAGTTGGTAAATAGGTTAAATATCTCGCTTGAAACAAACGCTCATTATCATGTAGAACTGAATAACGTGCCATATCCTCACTTGTTTCCGAACAAAGAATAAGTCCTATCGTAGGATTATCTCCCTGTGTACGCTTTAAATCATCATACATTCTTACATACATATCCATTTGTCCAACATCTTGATGAGTAATTCTTGATGTTTTAAGATCTATCAATAAGAAACATTTAAGTATATAGTTATAAAATACCAAATCAATGAAGTAATCTCCCATATCAGTCTTGATATGCTGTTGTCGAGCAACAAAAGCATAACCTTTACCTAACTCCATTACAAATTTTTGTATATGAGTAATAATAGAGGATTCAAGTTCTGTTTCAGAAAAGTCAGCATTTGGTGCTAAACCTAAAAACTCTGCAACAATAGAATTTTTAATAAATTCTAATTTATCTTGTTGAAAAGGAGTAGTTATTTGATTCATTTCCTCCTTTACTATCTTTTTATTCTGTGATTGTAGCAAACGATAATAATATTGAGAAGCAATATTTCTATCAAGCGTTCTTACGGACCACATTTCGTTGATTGCCTCTTGTAAATACCAATCTCGTGCTTCTTTATCCGTTACTCTGAGTAGGGTTCTATAATGAGACCATGAAAGTATTTGAGATTTTACACACACTGTGTGGAAAATCTCTGGAAAGAATCTATAAAACTGAACAAACTGATAAAGATTACTTTGCGTAAATCCTTTGCCATAAACATTTGTTAAGTGTAGAGAAAGTTGTTTTACAACCTCTTTGCCGTATATTGCCCTATCTTCTCCTTGCAATTCTTCTTCTGTGATACGTTTTCCTAATAACCAATTTCGTTGCACCATAGCAATGTTTACAGCATTGTAAGCATAACCACGTGCTTGTTCAACAATACTTTCTACATCTTTGAAAATATCATTAGTATTGTTAAGTTTGAAAATTTCAATATCTTGTCCCATATTGCAAAAATAATGATTTTATTGATAATAATTCAAAGAAAGAGAAAAACAAAACGCTCGTTTGTCTGAATAAAACCAAGACTCACGAGCGTTTTTCTTTGAGTTAATTATCTCCGATATTTTTAATCAACTTCTTTACATTCGTAATATTTATTTCCTGCATGATCAATAATACGAAGTTCTTCATGAACATCTTTTCCATCAAAATATTCACAAGGAGTTTCTCCAGATTTAAAAGTGTAAGAGTCACCATTTATAAGTTCTCCTGTAATTCCCCAATAATCATACTTACATTCACAAGTATGATTTGTTTCGCAGGCTGCGAATAATATCACTGACGTGATAATTAAAACTAACTTTTTCATTGTTTCTTTTTGTTTTGGTTTCAACTCGCAAAGGTATAACATTTTTCTTTAATGACAAAAAAATCGTAACTCAAGTTCCGATTCTCTAAAACAAAGAATTGTTGCAATAAAACAAAGAAAGAATCTAATAAAACAAAGAATTATTTTGAAAAAACGAAGAAAAAATCAGCGAAAACAAAGAAAAAAAAGAATGCTCTTTGAATAATCTTGGAGCATTCTTTGTTTCTACTATTTCAATTACGCATCTATATTTGCATAAGTTGCATTGCTTTCTATGAATTCCCTTCTCGGCGGAACATCATCGCCCATAAGCATTGAAAAAACCCTGTCTGCTTCGGACGCATTTTCGATTGTAACTTGTCGTAATATGCGATTAGCCGGATCCATCGTCGTTGTCCACAATTGTTCCTCACTCATCTCTCCCAAACCTTTGTATCTCTGAACTTCAACCTTGCCATTCTTAGCCGTAATCTCTGCTGTGGCCCTCGCTCTCTCCTCTTCAGTCCAACAATACACTCCATTCTTGCCCGTTCCTTGTGATACTCTGTATAGAGGTGGCGTTGCAATGTACACATGTCCGCCTTCGATAAGTTCTCTCATATATCTGAAGAAGAAAGTCAAAATAAGAGTTGCAATATGTGCTCCATCGACGTCAGCATCTGTCATGATTATCACCTTATGATAACGAAGCTTTTCCATATTAAGAGCTTTTGAGTCCTCCGCTGTTCCTATTGATACGCCCAATGCTGTATATATGTTCTTTATTTCGGCTGAATCCAAAACTCTATGTTGCATTGCTTTTTCTACATTCAAAATCTTACCTCTCAAAGGCAAAATCGCCTGATGTTCTCTGTCTCTTCCCTGCTTTGCTGTGCCACCTGCGGAATCTCCTTCGACAAGAAACAACTCGCATATCGAAGGATCATTGCTCGAACAATCAGCTAATTTTCCCGGCAATCCTGCAACGCCCAAAATAGTTTGTCTTTGCACCAAATCCCTTGCCTTACGTGCGGCATGACGTGCAGTAGCTGCAAGAATGACTTTATCAACTATTTGCTTGGCTTCCTTAGGGTGTTCTTCCAAATAGTTAGTCAATATCTCGGAAACAGCAGCAGACACGGCAGGTGAAACTTCGCTATTACCCAATTTTGTTTTGGTCTGTCCCTCAAACTGAGGCTCTTGAACCTTTACTGAAATCACTGCAGTCAATCCTTCACGGAAGTCATCTCCTGCAATATCGAATTTCAGCTTATCTAACATTCCTTCTTTCTGAGCATAGTTTTTCAAGGTTCTTGTCATACCCATACGGAATCCGGTCAAGTGAGTACCGCCTTCATGCGTGTTTATATTGTTCACATATGAGTGAAGATTTTCCGTAAAGCCTGTATTATATTGCATAGCTATCTCTATAGGAATTCCTTGCTTCTCTCCCTCAACGTAGATTGCCTCAGGAATCAAGTGTTCTCTTGCTCCATCAAGATAAGATATGAAATCCTTCAATCCATTCTCTGAATAAAATTCCTCAGACAAATATTCACCTTGCTCATTCTTTGTTCTCTTGTCTATTATCTTCAATCTGATTCCTTTGTTCAAATAAGCCAATTCTCTCAAACGAGAACACAAAGTATCATAATTGTATTCTGTAACAGTGAATATCTCATCATCAGGAGTGAACTCAACAACGGTACCTTGTTTATCGGTATCCCCTATTTGTCTTACTTCGTATTGAGGGTGTCCCTTAACGTATTCTTGTTCGTAAACTTTACCATTTTTATATACAGTAACCTTTGTATGTTTTGATAAGGCATTTACACAACTTACACCCACACCGTGCAAACCTCCAGACACCTTATAAGACCCTTTATCGAACTTTCCGCCGGCGTGCAACACAGTCATAACGACTTCCAATGCAGATTTCTTTTCCTTAGGGTGGATATCCACAGGAATACCTCTACCATTGTCTTCAACCCTTATTGAATTGCCTTCAAGTATGCTTACCTCTATATTATTACAATAGCCGGCCAATGCCTCATCTATTGAATTGTCCACCACTTCATAAACCAAATGATGCAATCCTCTCACGTTTACATCTCCTATATACATGGCTGGACGTTTTCTAACCGCTTCTAAGCCTTCCAAAACGCTAATATTGGCAGCCGTATATTCACCTTGCTTTATTTCTTCGCTCATCGTAGTTATTGTTTTTTCAAGCTACAAAGATAGTTCTTTTCTTTCAAACAAAACTAATTTTGATTTCGTTTTTTCAACATCAAATTCAAAAAAAACTATGTACTTTTGCAAAAAATTATAGTAATATGCTGGAAAACGTTTTAATAAGTGCAGCCGGATTATGTGGAGCAACGATTTTGGGGTCTCTCATAGGATTTTTCATAAAAAAGGTTTCTCACAAATGGAATGACATTATATTGGGTTATTGTGCGGGAATAATGTTGGCAGCCGCTATATTGGGATTGATTGTTCCTGCAACCGAATCGGTATCATCAAAAGGCTTGATTTTGGTTTTTGCAGGGGTTATCATCGGAGCTTTGTTTCTGAATATTTTAGACAAAATTACGCCTCATCTTCACAGCATTACCGGCTTGGACAAAGAGGAACATCGCAACAATTCAAAGCTTAATCATATCCTTTTGTTTGTTTTGGCGATTGCAATCCACAAACTGCCTGAAGGAATGGCGGCTGGAGTCGGCTTTAACTCAAATGACATCGACAATGCGTGGAATGTAACCCTCGGAATATCGATTCAAAATATTCCTGAAGGCATTGTGATTATTTCTCCCTTGCTTCTTGCAGGTGTAAGCAGAATACGGACATTTTTGATTGCACTTTCAATTGCTCTGTTGGAGATTGTCGGGGTTTTGATCGGCTTTTGGGCAGGTGGTATTTCACAAACACTTCTTCCGCTTATGCTTTCGTTTGCAGGAGGTGCGATGTTGTACGTTGTAAGCGACGAAATGATTCCCGAAACTCACGCTCACGGATTTCAAAAACAAGCTACCTACGCACTGCTTCTCGGATTTCTAACACTACTTGCAACAGACAGATTATTATGTTTTTAGATTAGCTAAATTCTTTCTTGATTCTAAAAAAACAACTCTTTGTTTCGTTCAAATGAAACAAAGAGTTGGCGTTTTCTTTTCAAGAATGATTAAACTCTTATCTTGATTCCTTATTCTTGTTTGTTGTTTCTCTCCTTCAACAAGTCTCTTATTTCTGTCAAAAGTTGTTCTTCCTTGCTTGGAGCCGCAGGTGCCGGAGCCGGAGCTTCTTCTTTTTTCTTCTGTAGCTTAGCTAATAAACGTACAAAGCAGAATATTGCAAATGCAACAATCAAGAAATCGAACACAACTTGCAAAAAGTTTCCGTAATTCAGGGTTACTTCGGGCGTAACCACATTTCCTGCCTCTATAACGGCTTCTTTAAGAGTTATTTTCAAGTCTGTGAAATTTACTCCACCAATCAAGAATCCCAAAGGTGGCATTATCACGTCGTTTACCAAAGATGTGATAATTTTTCCGAATGCACCGCCGATTATAATACCGACTGCCATGTCAATCATATTGCCTTTAATCGCAAAGGCTTTGAAATCATCGATAACTTTCTTTATCTTCATAGTATTTAGCTTTATTTAACAATTGGCAAAGATACAACAAAATTTCATATTCCCTATTCGTTTGCAAAAAATACATTGTTTCGCTTTTCTCATATCCGATAATTATATTACCTTTGCAGGGTTTAAGTTTTATAAATAATATGGAAGCAGTTACAAGTACTAACTTCAATTTTGAAAATCAAAAAAGCCTATACGTAGGTAAAGTAAGAGATGTTTACAACATTGCAGACAAGACATTGGTTATGGTTGTCAGCGACAGAATTTCAGCTTTTGATGTCGTATTACCAAAAGGCATTCCTTTCAAAGGACAGATTTTGAATACCATTGCCGCAAAATTTTTGGATGCAACTGCGGATATAGTTCCCAATTGGAAGATTTCGACTCCCGATCCCATGGTTACGTTGGGCAAAAAGTGCGAACCGTTGAAATTGGAAGTGATTGTAAGAGGCTATCTTGCAGGAAGCGCATGGAGAGAATACCAATCTGGTATGAGGGAACTTTGTGGCATCAAATTGCCTGAGGGAATGAAAGAAAACGATAAGTTTCCTACCCCAATCATTACGCCGACAACAAAAGCCGATGAGGGACATGATGAAAACATTTCCAAAGAGGAAGCTATTGCACAAGGCATAGTGTCAGCAGAAGATTATGCTTTATTGGAAAAATATGCCATTGCACTATTCCAACGTGGCACAGAAATAGCAGCAAAACGAGGTTTGATTTTGGTGGATACTAAGTATGAATTTGGTAAAATAGGAAACGAAATCATTCTTATAGACGAGATTCACACGCCTGACTCATCTCGTTATTTCTATGCAGAAGGCTATGAAGAAAGACAAGCAAAGGGTGAAAAGCAAAGACAATTATCCAAAGAGTTTGTAAGAGAGTGGCTGATGGAAAACGGATTTCAAGGCAAAGAAGGACAGAAAGTGCCTGAAATGACAGAGGAAATCGTAAACAGTATCTCGGAACGTTACATGGAATTGTACGAACAAATCACGGGAGAAAAGTTCCAAAAAGGAGATTCAAAAAAC
Organism: Candidatus Onthomorpha sp.; assembly: GCA_045590015.1. Classification (GTDB taxonomy): domain Bacteria; phylum Bacteroidota; class Bacteroidia; order Bacteroidales; family P3; genus Onthomorpha. Next base: position 22,505 of record JAZNQE010000027.1, read on the forward strand.
ATTCTCCAAAGAATCGAAAACAATGTTTCCAATGCTTTGAAAGAGTTATAATCAATGATGAAAACAAAATTTTTAATTCTGATTCTGTTTTTTTCTTTCTCTATGACGATGTCTTCTTGTAGCGATGGAGATATTTACAAAGAGTATCAAGAATTGCCGGGATACAAATGGGAAAGAATCAACAAAGGAAAGAGTGTGGTGTTTGATAATATAGAAATAAAAAACACAAACGATAGTTACGACGTTCATGTAATGATTAGACACACTCCTTTTGTTAATGAAGATAAAATCAAGTTCAAAATGCTTATCACTTCACCTTCTGGAATCACAAGAGAAAGCGTGCATACGATTGCTTTGAAAGACAGAAACGGAAAGCAATGGGTGGGAGAAGCTCTTGGTGATTTGATAGACATAGAGGAAGTTTGCAAAAAATACATCTCGTTTCCCGAAGCAGGTCTTTATACTATAGAGTTGGTAAACATGGGAAACAAGTATGAGACGATAGGAATAATGGAACTTGGTTTGAGAGTTATCAAATCGGATTTGGAAATAAAAGACAAAGAATAAAAAACATGATTGACGATTTCTCGTCCAATCCGTTTCGTTCTCATATAGAGACAATTCTAAAGACGCTTCCCTCTTCTGCCGGCGTATATCAATACTTCGACAAAGAGGGAAACGTCATATATGTAGGCAAAGCAAAAAATCTAAAAAATAGAGTAAGTTCGTATTTTCGCACAGATGCAAATCACAGTGCAAAAACGAGAGTATTGATTCGAAAGATTGCCGACATAAAATTAGTTGTTGTCAATAACGAAACCGAGGCCTTGTTGCTTGAATGCAATCTTATCAAAAAGTTTAAGCCGAAATACAACGTACTTTTGAAAGATGATAAGAGTTATCCTTGGATCTGTGTTTCCAATGAGGACTTTCCTCGTGTTTTTACTACAAGACATCGCAATAAAGACGGCTCTCTGTATTTTGGACCTTACCCAAGCGGACGACAACTCAAAGAGATTACCGATTTGATTCGCAAATTGTTTCGCTATCGCACTTGTTCACAAGTAATGAGTGAGCGAACTGTTGCCTTGGGCAAGCATAGAGCATGTTTGAACTATCAAATAAAATTGTGCGATGCCCCATGCGAAGCGAATATAAGCAAAGAAGAGTATGGCGAAACGATAAACAAAATAAAGAAAATACTGAGAGGCGATTTTGCATGGGTGAAACGAGAGTTAAGAAATCAAATGACATCATTTGCACAAGAACTAAAATTCGAACAAGCCGAACAAGTAAAACAACGACTTTCCTTATTAGAAAGCTACACTTCAAAAAGCATCATCATATCTGACACAATGCTCGATGTGGAAGTTTACGACTATGTACCGATTGACCAAAACATAATGATTAATGCAATGAAAGTGGTCGGCGGATGTATAATCGGCTCTATTTCAACCAAAGTTGATTGCAAACTAAACGAGACTCCGGAAGAACTTTTCACACAAGCAATCATACAAACCCGTGAAAACCTATCTTGGAATTCAAAAGAGATCATAGTTCCTCATTCATTGGATCTGCCGGAAGAATATACAAAGCAAAGCATTCCTCAATCCGGCAACAGAAAACAACTTTTGGATTTATGCCATCGCAATGCCATGTTTGCCAAAAGTGAAAGAATCAAAAAAGAAACAATTCTCGATCCCGACAGATGGAGCAATCGCATTGTCGAACAAATGCAAAAGGATCTTCAACTACCCAAACCGCCTTATCACATGGAGTGTTTCGACAATTCAAACATACAAGGAGAATTTCCCGTTGCAAGTTGTGTGGTATTCAGAAACGGAAAACCGTCCAACAGAGAGTACAAACATTTCAACATAAAGACGGTTGATGGTCCTGATGACTTTGCTTCGATGAGGGAAATCATATTTCGACGCTACGGAAGGCTGAAAGCCGAGGGTAAACCTTTACCTGATTTGATTATTGTCGATGGAGGAAAAGGTCAATTGTCTGCTGCAATCGAGAGTCTCACTGCTTTGGATTTAATGGGTAAGATTCCGATAATCAGCATTGCAGAACGATTGGAAGAAATTTACTTTCCGGGCGAACAATATCCGCTTTGCATCGATAAACGTTCCAATTCGTTGAAAGTAATCCAACATATAAGAGATGAGGCTCACAGATTCGGTATAACCTTTCACAGAAACAAACGCTCGAAAGGCACATTCAAAACCGAACTTTGCGAAATAGAAGGCATCGGAACAACAACAGCACAAAGCCTGCTTTTGCGTTTCAAAAGCGTAAAGCAAATTTCAGAAACTTCCCTTGAAGATTTGACAGATTGCATCGGTAAAAGCAAAGCTGCCAAGGTCTATGCCTATTTCCACAAAACCTGATTAGGTTTTTCTTTTCTCTTTTTTAGCGGCAGGAAACAAAATATTGTTCAATATGAGTCTGTATCCGCATGAATTTGGGTGCAAATCCAAGTCTGTAACCGGGTCTCCGATGTAATGACTGTAGTCTTCGGGATCATGACCTCCGAGAAAGGACCACGTTCCCTTGCCATAGGTGCCATGAATGTACCTTACCTCTTCCGCAGACTTGTTTTCGCCAAGCACAATCACCTCCGACTTAAGATATTTCTTCATAAAAGCCGTACTTTGTCCCATAAAACCATGCACAACCTTGCTATGATTCTGCGTAAGCATTGTTGGAATCCAATCCCACTTTGCAGAAAAATCGAATAATACGAAAAAGTCGTTCTTTTCATTGAATCGTCTTGAACGACTCGTAGGAACATCTATATCGGACACCTCATAAACATTAGGATCCGTTACTATATGAAAATCTTTGAAAGCAAAACACTTCGAATAATCAAGTTTTGATTGAGCATTTGGGTCAATCGGATCGCCGTCAAACATTTCTGCACAAATATCTACGCCATCGGCTGCAAGGGCTATGTCAAACGAATCAGGGGCTGAGCACATGGCGAACATGAATCCCCCACCCAAAACAAAATCTCTTATTTTCCTTACTACTGCAAGCTTCAATTGAGAAACCTTTTCATAGCCTAATTTCTTTGCAGTCTCATTTTGCATTCTCACATCATCGATATACCACTGCTGATTACGATAGGATGCCCAAAACTTGCCGAATTGTCCTGTAAAATCTTCATGATGCAGATGCAACCAATCGTAAAGCGGCAATACATCGCCCAAAACCTCCTCGTCATATATTACATCGTAAGGTATTTCGGCATAAGTAAGCACCAAAGTTACCGCATCATCCCACGGAAGTTTGTTTTTAGGAGAATAGACTGCGATTTTAGGGACCTTTTGCAACTTAACAACATCTTGATTCACCTCGGGAACGGCAATAGACTCGATTATACCATCGTATTGTCCATCGCTGACAAAATAATAACTCACACCACGCAATCGACACAAGTTTTCGATTTGCTCACTCGCCCTCATAGCGAATGCACCTCCCAAATAGTTCAATAGCCAATCGACTTCATACTCTTCTTCCAAAGCTCGATAAGCAATTCCGTAAGCTTTCAAATGATTTTTCTGAGTTTCATCCATCGGAATCACCAAATAAGCGGCATCCAAACGAAGAGAGAATATGACAAAACAAAGAAAGAAAAAAATAGAACAAAGAAATGATTTATCAGAACGCTTCTCCATTATCTTCCTGCATTGTGTTGCTATCATAAAAGTTATCTGTCTCTGAATTTATCTTTGAATCGATAAACTGATGCGTTGCCGGAACTATTCCTTCACTCATTCTGTTTTCAAATTTCACAAATTGGCTGATGAAATTCAAACGAACCTCTCCCACTTCTCCTGCACGATGCTTTGCAACTATGATGTCGGCAGCCTTTTCATCAACATCCTCGCCATAATAGTTCGGTCTGTAAATAAACATTACAATATCCGCATCCTGTTCTATTGCTCCCGATTCTCTCAAGTCGCTAAGCACAGGCTTCTTTGTACCACCTCGAGTTTCCACAGCACGAGACAATTGCGACAAAGCCAAAACAGGGATACCCAATTCTTTGGATAAGGCTTTCAATTGACGGGATATGTACGATATTTCCTGCTCACGATTTCCCCCCTTAACACTATCGCCACCGTGCATCAACTGAAGATAATCTATATATATCATCTGAATATCGTATTTCTGCTTCAGTCTTCGGCATTTGGCACGTAGTTCAAATATTGTAAGGTTAGGATTATCGTCAATGTAGATAGGAGCTTGCACTAACGACTGAGTTTTTTCTCGAATCATTGTTTTCTCCCACTCTTCGAGCTTTCCTTTAGCTTTGAATCTTCGACCGTTTATACAAGCTTCGGCAGATATGAGTCGGCTTGTAAGTTCGCTTGCCGTCATCTCAAGAGAGAAAACAGCAACAGGCTTATGGAAATCGACAGCCATGTTTCTTGCCATCGTAAGAGCAAAAGCCGTTTTACCCATTGCAGGACGTGCGGCAAGGATAATAAGGGTTCCTCGTTGAAATCCTCCTATCTTGTTATCCAAATCTCTGAATCCGGTAAGCATTCCCGTTGCATCCTCTGACGATATTTGCGATTTCTCGATTTCATTTATCGTATTACGAACAAGAACGTCCATTCCAAGAATATCGGAATTGAAATTACTGTCGTTTATTTCCAAGAATTTGGTTTCCGTTTTATCCAATAAATCCAACACATCTTTGGTTTCATCGTACGCATCACGAAGTGTCTCGGTCGAAACCCTGATAAGTTCTCTTTGAATATACTTTTCAGAAAGCAAACGCACATGATATTCGATGTGAGCGGCAGAAGTAATCCTTTCGGTTAGCGAAACAAGTTTGTAAATTCCACCAATCTGCTCGAGTTGTCCGTTTTTCTTCAATCGATCCGAAATAGTGAGCAAATCAACCGGCTTTCCCTCTGCAAAAAGTGAGCTTATAGCCCGAAAAATCATCGCATGCTCTTCCGTATAAAAGTATTCCGGTTTTACTATATCGATAGAATTACTCAACGCATCTTGATCCAAAATCAATGCACCAAGCACAGATTCCTCCACATCGGTGATCTGCGGTGGCATATTGCCATTCATATTGAATGCCTGCTCGTAAGACATTCTTCCTTTCGCAAGTCGATTTGTTTTTGTAATATTTTCCATAAAGCAATCAAAGATAAGTAAAACCTAAGCTTAATTTTGTCGGATTAAAACTTGATTCCGTGATCCCAATCCTTCGCAACAGGAAATTTTGTTCTGAATTCGTACAAACGTTCCTTGTCTATAGTAGTGTAACATATCTGTTCGGCATCTTCATCTGCCACAACCAACACCTTACCTTTGAAATCCCTTACAACAGAATGACCTTGGTAATTATTGCCATCCTTATCCACGCCGCTACGATTAACTCCCACGACATAGGCTTGGTTTTCTATCGCTCTGGCTTCAAGAAGTATATCCCAATGACTTATTCTCAAATCCGTCCAACTTGCAACGCAAAGCAGCAAATCGTATCCGAACTCTCCGTTTTCAAAAGTATTTCTTGTCCACATAGGGAAACGAATATCGTAACAAGTGATCAGTTTTATTTTCCAGCCGTTATATTCGACTATCATTTGTTCCGAACCCGGGGAAATGACCTCCGGCTCTTTCGAAAGGCAGAACAAATGAGCTTTGTCGTAGTATTTGATATCGTTTTCGGTAACAAAAAAATGTCTGTTCACATATGCGTCGCCGTCTTTGATGAATAGACTTCCCGAAACGGCAATATGTTTTTCTCGAGCAATCTCTTTCATAAACGCAATGCCCTTTCCGTCCATCGTTTCGGCAAATTCCTTATCCATCGTAAAGCCTCCTGAAAACATTTCGGGCATTACCAACAACTCTGTATCCTTTTCCAAACTCTCAAGCATGGTTCTATACCTTGCCAAGTTTGCATCTATCTGATTATCCTTTGTATCTGCTTGAAAAATCGCTATCTTCATATTTCTTTCTCTCTGTCACAAAAAATTCATTCAATCAATTCTACTCACGCCTCGCCCCGCAATTGCACGGATGGTCCATCCTGATTCTCGCATTCGGGAACATAGCCTTTATTTTCTTTTGTTCTGCTCTGTTCATCTGAATAGCCCGCAAATCCAAATACTGCAAATCCAATCGGGAAAAGCAGTCTGCGAAGCCATAACAAGGATTGTCCCACATTATCAAGCTGTCGAGCGACGAAAAGGCAAGGCTTTCGGGTAGCGATTCAATGTAATTGGACGACAAATCCAAGTATCGCAACTTCGGAAGCAAAGCCAACGAATCCAATCCCCCGCTCAAACGATTGCGAGACAAAATCAAACGCTTCAAATCCTTAAATTCAAATAACTCACTCGGCAGACTCTCCAAACGATTCCTCGACAAATCCAAGCACTCCACACATTCGCCGGATTGTCTTGCCTCTTCAATCGACTTGAAACACCTTTGAGACATCGCAACGCACGAAACACAACACGCAATCAGCAGACAAATGCTACAAAAGCCCGATTTTAAGTTTCGCCTCATCGCAATCTTTTTCTATCTGTGCTTTCAAATCATCCAAACTCTCAAACCTCTGTTGCGAGCGTAAGTATTCGATAAACGCAATTTCTATCGATTTATCGTATATCTGCTCCGAAAAATCGAACACGTGCACTTCGATTGTCCTCTCCTGCTTATCGATTGTCGGTTTATGACCTAAATTCAATACACCGCCGAAACCCCTTCCCTCAATCGAGACCTTAACCGCATACACCCCGTCTTTGGGAAGCAGAAAGCCCGATTCGACCCTCACATTCGCAGTTGGAAAACCTATGCGTCTGCCGATTTGTCTTCCGCTTTCAACGATTCCCGAAAGCGAATAAGGCTTTGATAACATCTTTGCGGCAAGCGAGACATTTCCATCGCCGAGTGCTTTTCTTATCTGCGTGGAGCTGACCTCCACACCCTCGCATAAGACTTTCGTTTCGCTTCTTTTGACCACTACATCCTTGTATCGACCCTCTGCAATTATGTCTTCAAATTCTCTGCTGCCTTTTCTGCCAAAGCGGTTATCGTATCCGACAAGCACTTGGCAGGGATTGACTTTCGCAATCAGCATATCCAAAAATTCGGACGCCTCCATGGATGCCAATTCCGCCGTGAAATCGAGCCACAACAAACAATCCACACCGCAGGAAGCGATTTCGTTTTGTCGATGCGTGCAATCCTGCAAGAGAGCAAAGCCTCCGTCGGTTGCATTCAGCACTTGGCGGGGATGAGACGTAAAGCTGACAACCACAGCCTTAGAGCCGTGCGAATGAGCCTTGCCGACAAGCTCTTGCAAGAGCGAACGATGTCCGCAATGCACCCCGTCAAACATCCCGACCGTCAGATAAGGACGCTCATTCGACAAAACATAATCCTCAAACGCAATTGTCTCCAATTCAATCTTTTCTTTACGTTACACAATCCGCCTTTCGAAAAACGGACTGCAAAGATACGAAAATTCGGAATACCGACAAAATGTATAAAAAAGAGCCGCGGAGGTTTTTCTTCTTACTTTGGCTGTTAGCTGTTGGCTATTGGCAAAAATAAAACTGCGTCAGCCGAAAGCCAAAGGCTGATAGCTAAAAGCCAATAGCAGAAACTGAGTTCTTTTCCTTACTCTACGCTCCAGATAATAACGTTATTGTCAGATGAACTGCTTACCAATTTTTTTCCATCGGGACTCCAAGCAACGGAATTAACGACAGCGGAATGCCCCTCCAAGGTTTGGAGTTTTTCTCCGCTCTTTGCATCCCATATAACAACGGTTTTGTCTAACGAACCGCTTGACAATTTTCTTCCGTCTGGACTCCAACTTACGGAATTAACCCAAGAAGAATATCCTTCAAAGGTTTGTAGTTTTTCTCCACTGTTTGCATCCCAGATAAAAAGCTCTCCGATATATTCACCTAAGTAAAAGAAGCCTGAACTGCTTGCTAAATTTCTTCCCTCTGGACTCCAACTTACAGATGTTACGCAATAGGAATGTCCTTCAAAGGTTTGTAGTCTTTCTCCGCTCTTTGAATCCCATATAATAACATTATGATCAAACGAACCGCTTGCCAAACAACTTCCGTCAGGGCTCCAACTTACGGAATTGACGACTGCGGAATGTCCTTCCAAGGTTTGCAGTCTTTCTCCGGTCTTTGCATCCCATATAACGAGGTTTCCATTTCCCAAACCGCTTGCCAAACAACTTCCGTCAGCACTCCAAGCAACGGAATAGACGCCATCGGAACAACCTTCAAAGGTTTGGAGTTTTTCTCCGCTCTTTGAATCCCATATAATAATGGTTTCATCCCACGAACCGCTTGCCAAATACCTTCCATCAGCACTCCAAGCAACAGAATTGACCTTTCCCGAATGTCCTTCGAAGGTTTTGAGTTTCGTACCGCTTTTTGCATCCCATATAATAACGATTCCATCATTCGCACCGCTTGCCAAACAACTTCCGTCAGCGTTCCAACTTACGGAATTAGGCGTATAGGAATGTCCTTTCAAGGTCTTGAAATGTTTCAATGTTGTTTGTTCTTGTGCAGAAAGCGTTCCGAAATTCGCAAACAAAGCAACAAACACCGTAATCAAATATAGAAATCTTAATTTCTTCATATCGGTTCTTTTTATCGCCGAATTGGCATCCGACCACAAAGATATAAAACTTTCTAAAACCGACAAAATTCTCTCTTTCCTTTTCCACGTATCACACGGATTTACACGAATCTTTTGGAACGAACTTTGGCTGTTAGCTATTGGCTTTTAGCTTTCGGCTGACGCAGTTTGAAATTAGCCAATAGCCAACTGCCAACAGCCAAAGTAAAAAAAAAGAAAGATACGTGCAGATTCGCGAGATACGCGGAGACGTTATGAAATATTAACATTAAATTTAACATTCCTTAAGTCGCGTGTTTTTGGGCTGAAATGACGTTTGAAAATGTCAAAAAGGCGTTCGAGAGGTAGAAAATCGGGTTTTTGAAAATTCAAACGCCGTTTGAAATCTCTCAGACGCCGTTTGAAAAATTTTGAACGCCGTTTGAAATTTCTCAAACGCCGTCTGAAGAGAGCGAAACGGCGTAAAAATGTCCAAAATCAGGACAAAATTTCTTAAACCTTTGACTTTCAACCTTATAATAAACTCCCGATAAATCGCGTCCTTGAGGGCAATTCCGCACTCGCCGACAAATTCGCGAATTCTCGCGTTAAGAAAACTTAAAAGTTTGAAAGAAGAATCGGGAATCTCTCCGCGTATCTCGCGAATCACGAGTATTTTTTCTCTCGCAAAGTTCACAAAATCGCAAAGAGTTTCCACGTATCACGCGAATTTACACGAATCTTTTCATTTCGGCTTTGAGCCTTGAGCAATGAGCTTTGAGGATTTTTTAAGCAACTTTCGGCTCATTGCTCTCTGCTCATAGCTCATTGCAAACAAGGTTTGCGACCTTTGCGTCTTTGCGAGAAAAAGCTCCGTGCAGATTCGAGAGATTCGTTGAGGCAATTCGCGAGGTTTATCGTATCTTTGCAAAAAATTTAATCTTATGAGCGAGGCAGTAAGACCCGAAAACGACGTTTACAAATTCAGACTTGAAGTACAGATACGCTTTAGTGATTTGGACGCATTGAACCATGTGAACAACAGCTTCCAGGCTCAGTATTACGACTTGGGGAGAATAAACTATTTTGAGAAGGTTATGGGTGAGCAATTGAGCTGGAGCGATATTACTGTTGTGATTGTGAACACCGAAACCAACTTTTTCATTCCTATCATGCAGGGTGAGAAAATCTATGTGGAGACTAAATTGGTCAGATTCGGGAATAAATCTATGATAACGCACCAAAGGCTTATCGATGACAAAGGTGTGGTGAAAGGAACGTGCAAGACAGTTTTGGCAGGCTTTGACAAGCGAACCAATTCCTCTGCTCCGATTGACGAGAACTTCAAACGCCGTTTCTTGGACTTTGAAGCAAATTAGTATTGTTTACTTTCGACCGAAGTCGGCAGGGATTTCTCCCCACGAATCGGTGTCCCATTTTATTATCTCGGTGGTATAGGTGTTTTCTCTTAACCATCGCTCGGCTCGTGCGATATAATCGAAGAGGTCTTTGTTCGTTTCGTCGGGTTGCATCTTTGTCTTACATTTTTTTTGCTCCACCCACTTGATCGCATTCACGCTATCGGTGTACAGAGGCTGAGGATAGCCGTGTCGTTTCAAGTACGAAAGGCCGTGAACTATGCCGAGAAATTCTCCGATGTTGTTTGTACCTTTCGGATGTTTATAATGAAAAAGCGTCTTCCCTGTTTTGACGTACACGCCTCTGTATTCCATCACTCCGGGATTACCGCTGCATGCCGCATCCGTTGCTATGCTGTCGATTATCGGAAGATGCGAAGTCAGCACGGTTTGTTTCGGCAGTTGTTCTTTCTTCTTGAAGATATATGATTCGAAGCCTCGTACATACGCTTCTTCGGCTGCAATCCGACTTTCGAAGGATTTGTATTTTGCTCCTTCGTATTCCAATACCGAAAGTTTGCATTCGTCCCAATTATCGAAGATTCCCGTTGTTCGACCTTTCCAAACAACATAGTATTTCGTTTTTTTAGCCATCTCTATCTTATCAATGTTATATCACCTCCGCCGATGTAGGTTTTTCCGCCCATACATTTGACTTCCAACTTGTAGAAATAAACCGCCGCATCGCAGAGATTGCCGTTGAAAGTGCCGTCCCAGCCTTCTGCGATGTCGTTTGTGGCAAATACTTTCTCTCCCCAACGGTCGTAAATCTCGAATGTGATTTCTCCAATCCAGTCTCCGCTTACGAAAACCTTGTCGTTCTTTCCGTCATTGTTAGGTGTGAAAACGTTAGGCACGTATATATTCGGCTTATCGCAATTTACAAAATCCACTTCCACCAACACGCTGTCCTTTGTCTCGCATCCGTAACCATCACTTGCCGTTACATAGAAAAGAGTCGTCTGATACATTGTGGCAGACGTTGTCGGAGCATAAGGATGACGAAGATTCTCGGCTGGCGTCCAGCTATATGTCATATCTTCTATTTCGGTTGCTGAAAGCGTAATCTCATGTCCGTCGAATACTCTCGTCTCGCTCGCCTGTGCATCAAAGTCTTCGAATGCGTAATCATAGCCTATGACCACAGTGTCTTCGGTTCGACAGTTGTTTGCATCGGTCAGAATCAACGAATACTCTCCGCAACACAACTCACTGAGGTTTGCATCGGTCGAACCGTTGGACCAAAGATAGTTAAATGGCGAAGTACCTCCGCTGACCAAAGAAACCACACTCGCTCCACAGCCTTCGGGACAATTATTCAGCGTTGCATCCAACTGCACTCTCAAACTGTCGTTGTCTTTTATCGTTATCGTATCTTCAACCTTACATCCTTCGGCATCGGTCAGCACAAACGAATATTCTCCACTGCAAAGCTGATAAAGATTTTCGGAATGCGAACCGTTACTCCATTGAATCTGATATGGCAAAACGCCTCCGGAAACGCTGAGTGCAATCGTTGCGATGCAGGTGTTTTGACATGGATTATTGGTAAACTGATACGAAACGGCAAGACTGTCGGGCGAAGTTATAGAAAAGGCTTCCGTTACACTGCAACCTGATGCGTCGGTTACGATTACAGAATATTCCCCTACCGATAAGCCTCCCAATGAATCCAAATCTACACCGTTTTGTCCCGTACTCCAACTATAGAACAGCGGTGCAGTGAAATTATCTGCTTCAACCACAACATAGCCGTTGCTTTCGCTGTTGCAATGAGTGGAATGCACGTCTAAGAGAATTGTTCCGCCGTTGTAAATCATATAAATACTGTCTCTGTCATAGCAATTGCCACTTCGGATGTTTATATACAGCCAAGCAGTGAGCGATGTGTCGATTTGGATGAAACCATTCTCAACATCAAGACTATCAGCAAAAGATTCATCCCACGAAGCACTTATAAGATAATCATCAGGCATGGAAGGCAAAGACAATTGATAAGGATTGTTGCAATAGTTCAAAGTATCGGGAAAATCGACTTCAAGTTTGCGTACCATCACTTGCTGAATGAGTGTATCGTTACACTGATTTGTGTTTATGATAAGCCGATATACCGTATCTGTATTCACGTTTACGTATGGGTTTGGCACGTTTGCATTGCTTAAACCTTCAGATGGTTGCCACTGAAACTGAACTTGGTTTTGCGGATAGCTGTCAAGACCGATTTGAACCATGTCTCCGGCACACGCAATCACGCTTTCAAGGGTATCAACTTGGGAATCCAACAAAAAGACTCTTCGAACCAATGTATCGGAACTTTTGCAGGCATTGTCTTTATAGGCAATCAGCGTAACATCATAAGATCCGCTTTGTGTGTAAAAATGAGTCGGATTTTCCTCTGTTGAACTTGTGCCATCGCCAAAAAGCCACAGATAATTGTCTGCTCTACTCAGATTTTCGAAATGCACACTGTCGGGATGGCAAACAAAGTCCGGCAAGTCGAATTCGGCAACTGCAAAATCGGAATGCACATTGAACTTAAAGGCTGCCGCATTACAATTTGATGAAGCATTGATCTGACTCCACGCACTATCGGGTGCTATCGGGAAATTTTGAGTTCCGCCACAGCTTGCACAGACTACTTGATACAGATTGCCGTATTTATCGAATCGACTCGTACCTCCATCAACGTGATCAATGCCATGATTCGACGTAGAGCTGACCTCTCCGAACATTGTGGCGTAATCCAAAGTCGAAGCATCGGAAGCAAGCGACATTATGTAGAAATCCTGCCCGTCAGTCTGTGTTTGATAGGCGTCAGATGTCAATTCCATATTTCTTGTTCCGAAAACATTAGGCAGATTCGGCAAATACTTGAACATTCTTCCCCAACCCGATACATAGATTCTTCCACATACATCGACAGAAAAGCCTGTTGGGGAAATGTTTATTTGATTATCTCCCGTTCCAAAGACGGTTGAAAAGATTATAGTGTCTAATAACGGAGAAAATTTGGTAATAAACTGTCCGCTATTAGGGATATTGTATTGTGCATTATACACTAAGGTTGTTCCACTTGCCTTTGTCTGTCCGAAAATGTGCGGATTATCATATCGATCCGTCCTTACAAAATACGATAAGTCGAATGCAGGCGAACCAAAGTAAGTTGAATGTAATAGATTCGCTCCATCATAAGACACCAAAGCAAGAAAAGCATCTACCGCTCCTCCATTGTGAATGGTACTATAAGCACCTTGTGTGGTAGGAAAGTCATTCGAAACCGTACCTCCTGTAACGTAAAGTCTGTATTCTGAATCGGTGTCTATGCTAAACACAGCGTCGTCGTTGCTTCCGCCAATGTAGGAAGAGAAAAGCAAAGTTCCCATTGTGTAATCCAACTTAAAAACAATTCCGTCTTGTTCTCCTGCATGTGTTGTTTGAAATGCGGTTGCTGTTGTAGGGAAATCGCTTGAGAATGTCGATGATCCTACATATATATTGTTCTTATCATCGGTTATAAGTTCACCTCGTGCTCCGTCTCCATAGTTTGCATAAAGCGAATCATTGCCTACATATGTCAAAATTTGAGATGAGTTGTATCTTTCCCTATAATTCAGACCATCATTGTGCGAACCACCTATGTAGGTAGAAGATTTCATCTGCGTTCCGTCTGAAGTAAAACTACTAACAAAGATATCAACACCATGAGGAAACATAACAGTTCCATCATACGTCATTCCACTCCCTTGAGCAAAGTATCTCTGATACGCACCCTCTGTTGTAGGGAAATTAAAGCTGCCTGTGGTTCCAAAAACTACTAATTCATCATAACCATTCACTATCATACTATGCGGCATCTCACTATAATCACCACCAAAGTAAGTAGAATACAACATTTGCGTGCCATCAGAGGAATATTTCGTTACCGCACAATCCCAAATCCCGCTAAAATAATCACTAAACGCACCAAGAGTCGTCGGATACCCCACTCCGCTTACAATCGAACCCGAATACAGATTGCCGTATGCGTCATAGGTTGCAGTGAATCCCCAATTGTCTGCATACGAACCTGAATAGGTCGAGAATATAAGTGCGGGATCGATAACGAGTTCCTTGTTTCTGTCATAGTTTCCGACAACATATCCTACCGAATCATCAAACAATTCAAACGCCACTTCAACATCAACCTTTCTACCATTGATAAATTGATACGCATAGGGTTTTTGCTCAACTACTTCACCGAAAGAAAGTTTCAGAATCAAGTTTCCGTCACGCAATTCTTTGTTTTGTACACCCGAATACAAGAGACGAATATCTGAAACTTCGGCTTGTGGTTTCAAAACAAACTCATGCTTCAACTCTCCTTCATAACTATATATCTTCCAATCGATTCCCTCGTACACATCTTTATACGATAAAGAAGAATAAGCCAACACATTGCTTTGCCATTTGCTTTCATCGTTGCCGACAAAGTAATTGGAATAACCTTGCAAAAGACCACTCGCTTGAGGTACTTTTTCGTTCATTCCCAAAGGCTGAACTAAGAAAGCATGTCGTATAAAGGTTGAATCGGAATGATGATTTCCCTCATCAGAATGAAGATGAGACGGCATAGATGAATAAGAAAATAACAGACCATCGTCTTGCAGAAAAACGAAACCATTGACAAGTCTTGCCATGTAAAGAACCCTGTCGTCCCATTGCCCTTTGTTTTGCTCGAATCGCAAATCACCCTGAGCAAAAATCGATACAGAAAACATCGAAACAAACAAACAGTAAAAAACGACAAGGATACACTTTTTCATATCTTCAGAATATTTAATTTAATCAAGAGCTTCAACAATTTTTGACACCAAAGAATGTCGCACAATATCGCATGCTTCGAGCCTTACAACAGATATATCCTTTATATGTTGCAATCGCTCGACCACAGGCAACAATCCCGACTGCTGATTTTTGGGTAAATCGATTTGAGTGCAGTCTCCCGTAATTATAAACTTGGAAGACCTGCCCATTCTCGTGAGAAACATCTTCAATTGCGTCATTGTGGCATTTTGAGCTTCATCTAAAATCACGAAAGCATTATCCAAGGTCCTTCCTCGCATGAAAGCAAGAGGAGCAATCTCTATTGTCCTATCCTCAATCAAGCGTTCCAATTTCTGCCATGAAAGCATATCACGCAGGGCATCGAAAAGCGGTTGAAGATATGGGTCAAGCTTTTCCCTCATGTCGCCAGGCAGAAAGCCAAGGTTTTCACCTGCTTCAACAGCAGGACGAGTCAGTACAATCCTTCTTACTTGTCTTGCCTTCAATGCTCGAACCGCCAAAGCGACTGCCGTATAAGTCTTACCGCTTCCTGCAGGTCCCAAAGCGAAAAGCATATCGTTTTTTTCGATTTGCTCAACCATCTTTCTCTGATTAAGCGTTCGAGCTTTTACTTTCAAACCATTCTGTCCGTAAACCAAGACATCATCTTTCTCCTCTTTCAATCCCTCTTCCCCATTCTTGACCTGCATGATTATATTCTCATTCAATTCTTGTTCCATTTGATAACGATTGACAAGATTCTTAAAGAAAGAATGAAATTCCTCTACAACATCTTCTCCACCCTTTATTATGAGACAATCCCCTCTTTGAACCAAAATAACATCCGGAAACAATATCCTCAGAAAATTAAGATTTCTTTCATTGACTCCGAAAAAAGAAAGCATCTCTATGCCTTCCAGACTTATGTTTCTTTCTATCATTTACCGATTATTTTAATTTCCGTTCTTCTGTTTTTTGCTCTGTTTTGTTCGGTGTCATTATCGGCAATCGGATTTGAGAAACCATATCCCTTACTTACCAATCTGTTTGCCGCAATTCCCTTTTCGACCAAATAATTCTTGACTGCATCGGCTCTTTGTTGCGAAAGCGTCATATTATACTCCGCATTGCCCACATTATCCGTGTGTCCGCCGATTTCAACCCTCAATCCGGGATTCTCCATCAACAAGACAATCAAGGTATTCAACTCTGCAAAAGATTCTTTCAACAATTTACTGCTGCCCGTTTCAAAGAATATGTTCTTCAAAACAAGACTTTTACCTATGTTTATTCGTTCCAAATCAATGTTTCTTGCATACGGCATGCTCGCATCGGCATCGCTCAATGAGAAACTTTCAGAATGGAAAAGATAACCCTCAGCCGTCGCAGAGAAAGCATAATCCGCACCAACGGGAAGACAAATCAAATATTCACCGTTTACTTTGTCGGAAATACCTGAAGAAACTATTCGTCCGTTTTCAAGATTGCGTATTTCAAACTTTGCATTAACAGGCTTTTTTGTTTGGGAATCTCTGATCAAACCTTTGACGTATGTTACCGCAATCGGACGAGCCTGTTCGTAAAGCGAGAAACGATACAAGTCCAAGCCACCCCGACAATCTTTTTGCTTGCTTGCATAAATCGCATAGTCGCCTTGCGGACTTACAATCAAGCTGCTCTCATCTGCCTCTGTGTTTATCGGATAGCCGATGTTGGAGGGAGCGGAAAATTTCCCGTTTTCCAATTTTGCGAAGAAAATATCCAAGCCACCCATTCCGCAATGGTAGTCGGAAGAAAAGTAAAGCATTTGATTCGACGGATGAATGAACGGCGACATTTCCTTACCCGGAGTATTGATTACTGCTCCGCAGTTCTTGGCTTTTGTCCATGTGCCGTCATCTTTAAGATACGAATAATAAATATCGCTTTCTCCTTCACCTCCTTTGCGGTTTGAGACAAAGAAAAGCGTCCTTCCGTCCGAAGCAATGCTCGGTTGAGAATCCCAAGACTCAGAATTGACATTTGCACCCAGATTTTCAGGCTCAGACCAAAAAGCTCCCTTTCGCTCACTTCTGTAAATATCGCAACTTCCCCAACCTCCGGGAGCACCACACCTTGCAAAGTAGATATATCTTCCGTCAGGAGAAAGACAAGCCGCACCTTCATTGTATCCCGAGTTGAGAACGCCCGGCAACATCTCGGCTTTCTGCCATTGTTCGCCTGTTTTATATGAGATGAAAAAGCCTTCCTCCGGTCTTTTACCTGAAACGACAGGAGTTTGACGAGTAAACAACAAAGCCGATTGGTCAGCCGTCATCGTGGCAAGGTATTCGTCGTTTTCACTGTTTACATTCACATCCATGTTTTGAGGATTGAACTCGACAGGATTAAGCATGGCTTGTTTTCTATACCGCAAGCATTCCGCCTTATGCGACACCTCATCTATCTTTTTTAGATTTCTCTCATTGTCCACAACAAAACGCAAATACGATTCCAAACACGCCAACGCACTGTCAAGTTTCTTTTCTCTCTCATAAATATTCGCCAAAGTGCGATAAGCATTCAAATCATATTTTTCGTCATTCCGAACGACATAAAGCAGGTTGTGTTTTGACGCATCAAAGTTTCCCTTTGCAAAATACATTTCTCCGAGAGCCAGATACGCAGGATAATAATCGGGGTTCTTCGATTTTATTTTTTGCAACAACTCTTCGGCTCTGTCATCTTTACCTTCGATGAAATAGTTTCTCGCTTTTTCAAAATCCTTGTCGGCTTTACTTTGAGAAAAGCAAGCAAGCGAAAGCAAAATCATTGAAAAAACAAGACATAATCTGCTTAGCATAATTCACTGTGTTTATGTGCAAAGATACAACAAAGAAACAATCCGATGAAATCAAGAAACATTTTTTTCTTTCTTGATTTCGTTTTTCTGTTTCTTGATTTCATTTTTTCAGTGTTTTATTTTGCTGTAATAAAAATAAATAATACTTTTGCAAAACAGTAAAATTATGATACTGAACTTTACATTGATAACACGAACATAAAAACAGATTCAATATGATTAGCTTATATAAAAGACAGATTTTGATTTTAATGGTTTTGTTCTTTGCTTCACTTGGGTTGAATGCACAGATAAGAGGCGAAATCAAAGACAGCAAAACCAAAGAAGCCGCAATGTTTACCAACGTTACGCTTTTGAATCCGTCGGATAGTTCATTGGTTGCCGGTGCAACAGCAAATGAAAAAGGTAAATTCACAATCAGAAAAATCAAAGACGGGAACTACATCTTGAAAGTTTCGTTCATCGGCTATAAAACCCTGTTAAAGAATATAGAAGTCAAAGGAAAAACGGATTTGGGTACGCTTTATTTGGAGCCTTCTCCTGAAACATTATCCGAAGTTGAGATTGTGGCTGAGCGACCTTTGTTCTCGATGGAAGGAGAAAAGACTGTGTACAGCGTAGAGGACGATCCTGCAATACAAACCGGCACAACGACAGACGCTTTGCAGAATGCACCCGGCGTACAAGTTGATGCAGAGGGCAATATCACGCTTCAAGGAACATCATGCGTCGAAGTATGGCTCAACGACAAGCCTTCGAAAATCCAAGCCGACGGTTTGAAAACCTTTTTGGAGAATCTGCCTGCCAATGCCTTAAAAAAAATCGAAGTAATCACGCATCCGAGTGCAAAATACGCCAATACATCGGGTTGCGGAGTAATAAACATTGTTACTAATACCAAGATTAAGAAAAACCATTTCATAAGTTTCGGTAGTGGAATCAACTCTCGATTGGATGTAAGCCCGCATATCTCATACGTTTGGGCAAACGAAAAACTCTCCATAGGTATTTATTCGAGCCTTAACATAAGAAACTCTTCTACAAGCAGCAGTGGATATGCCACATCTTTCACTGACAACGCTCAAGGCGGGAAAGACACGGTTTATCACGAAGAGACGACAAGCGAAAACGAAAACAGTTCACTCGGAGGTTGGTTTTCGCTCAACATAGACTATGACATAGATTCCACAAGCACCTTCGGAGTATCGGCAAGTATATATCCGAATTGGAGCAATTCAAAAGCTTTCGGAACAAGAGCAAGAAGAGATTTTCTATTGGAAACAGATATAAAAGACGATTTCTTGGAAAGCTTCTATGAATCGGAGACTACAAACGACGCATTCTCATCTTGGGGACGTCTGAATGCGGATTACAGAAAGAATTTCGACAAAAACGGACACCGTCTCGATGTTTCGCTCAACGGAAGAATGTCTCCAAACTTTTCAACCGAGACTCAGATACGCGATTACATACCTGCAAACGAACTATTCGAAAATCTGCACAAGCAATACGAAACAAACAGAAACGAATACAGCATAGACTTAGACGCACGCTATGCAAGACCATACAGCAAAGACGGAGAAATGACCTACGGTCTTAATTTGGATTTGAACAATGACTATAGAACGAAAGACGTAACTTTGTTTGACAGCACCGTAATGAGTTTTGACATTATCGATTCTTTGCGTTCACACGACAAAACGAGCAACAACACCACATTAAGTGGCTTTGCAAACTGGGAACATCGCTTTGGAAAATTCACAATCACCCTTGGGACGAGAGCAGAAGTAGAAAACAGAGATTTCATTGCAAAGAACACATATTTTGCTGACGATACCAACTTTCTATTCTTTACTTTCCGTCCAAGCGTTCACTTGTCTTATCGTACCAAATCCATGCATAACTTTTCGTTCTCTTACAGTTTCTCGACTTCAAAGCCGTCTTCGGACAATCTAAGCACGTTCAGAAACTACCAAGAAGAGAGTTACAGCGTCGGAAACCGCGATCTGACAAATTCATACAGCCACCGAATAGGATTTAATTGGTCGAAATTTTTCATGAAAGCAGGACATATAGGAATCCATTTCAACTCTCGTTGGAGCAACAACACGATTTCGACTGTTACCGACTTGACTCTCGATGATAATCTTGGACGTTACATCAGCTATACGATACCTTACAATATGGGTTCCTCATCTTCGCAAGACGTTATGGTGATGGGCAATCTTCGTTTGGGGGCTTTCGCAAATTTGAACGTATTTTCGACTCTCGCACACAACGTTTACGAAATGGATTACATCGACGGAAAGCACTATAGCCAAGAAGGCTGGGAATTAAACGGCAATTTGAGACTCTGGGCAAAGGTTTCGAAATATCTACAAGTCTTTGCAGGCGGACACATCAGCACTCCGAGAATCTCAATCTTCTCCGAATCGGACAATTTCTACACTATGGACCTCGGATTATCAACAGATCTTTTCGACAAACGCCTTCAGATGTCGCTAAGAGTTCAGGATCCGTTCAATTGGAACAAGAGTGAAAACACCAACTTCGCACCTTATTACCACAGCTACTCGTCCAACATCCGCGACAGCAGGTTTATATCATTCAGAATCACGCTTAAATTCGGTAAGTTGGAACTTGAGAAAAATCAGGCATCGAGTTCGGACGGCGAAAGCGGAATGTAAAACACTCAAACGCCTACCAAACAATCGGACTCAAGCCTTGAGAAATCAGATATGCGTTTGCAGCAGAGAAATGCTTGCATCCGAAGAATCCGCGATAAGCACTCAGTGGCGAGGGATGAGGAGCTTGTAAAACAAGATGACGACTGCGGTCGATGAATGCTCCTTTGCGTTGAGCGTAACTTCCCCACAGCATGAAGACAAGGTGTTCCCGATTTTCCGCAAGGGCTTTTATCGCACTGTCAGTAAAGGTTTCCCATCCTTTGTTTTGATGTGAGCCTGCCTTGTGAGCTTCTACGGTGAGCGTTGCGTTGAGCAGTAAGACTCCCTGCCTGCTCCAAGCAGTCAGATCTCCGTTTGCACTCACCAAAGTACCGACATCGGAACGTATTTCCTTATATATATTAACCAAAGACGGAGGTGGCGGACACGGAGGCAGGACCGAGAAACTCAAACCGTGAGCCTGAGAAGGTTCATGGTAAGGATCCTGACCGAGAATCACCACTTTCACACTCTCAAACGGGCATGAATCGAACGCATTGAAGATTTGCTTTGCCGGAGGGTAGATTGTCTTGTTTCTATACTCCGAATGAATAAAATCCCTCAACGTCTTGAAATACTCTTTCTCGAATTCGCTACTCAGAACCCTCTTCCAACTCTCTTCAATCGTTACATTCATAATATATATAGTCTTTTTGATTTTTCAATATAAGGTTTTCAAATCTTCAAACACTCCAAGCAGACTTTCTCTCCTTGAGCCAATGTCGTGAAGAAAAGGTACACATCTCCCCCTTCACGAATCTTGGTTTTCTTCCTTATCTCCGCAACCGTCTGAGGAAAGTTTCTGACACTTATGTTTGCTTTCGTGATGTCTTTGAGCGATTTCGCATCCGCCTTTCGCACTTTGAGCAATCGGAATCCCCTGCCCTGAAAATCGCTTATCAGCTTTGACGAAGTGAAAAGGTGGGAATGAGGATGCAGTTTCTTCAATCCGTATTTCTCGATCAGCGTTCCGTACAAACCGATCTTCAACAGCGAAGCCGAAGGCTCATAGATAAATTCTTCAATCGTCGTCGCAAGGTTTGCCGAACAAGGATTCGCATCGCTCTGAGGACGAGTGAACGAAAGCATTCGACGTTCGGAATCGTTTATATCGACGGCATGAAAACGCAAATCGGCGGAAAAACCTCTGCGAAGCTCGATCAGGATTTCCTTGCACTCGTTTGCAACCGACACAACGTGAATGTCGCTCACGCAAGGCAAGGCTCGTTGCACCGACTTCAAGTCCAACATGGGCGAAAGCTTGATTATGACATGCGGAGCTTTGCTCAAAAGCAGCGGTGCAAGGCTTGAAACATCGGGAGAGCAGTCTTCGATTGCGTAAACCCTGCGTGCGTTTTCGTCTCTGCGGGACGGATCGAGAAAAATAACGTCCAAAGCATCGATTTGCGAGAGTACGGACTCGCAATCCGCCGAAAGAAAACTGCAATTGCTCATTTTCAGACGCTCGAAGTTTCGTTTCGTAAGCTCGCAAAGCTCTTCGGATTTTTCGACACAAAGCACCGAATGTGCCTTACGGGCGAAGAAATATGCGTCGATGCCCGTTCCGCAGGTCAGATCGGCAATCGTGCAGTCCGAAGCGATGAGTTCGGATTTGTAAACTGCGGTCTGCTCGCTCGAAGTCTGCTCCGAATTGAGCAAAGGGGGAAAAACAAAATCCGGACGGGCGACAAAGGACGGCAGTTTCGAAGAAAACTTTTTGCGACTCTCGATTTGCAGACAGCAGAACGATATATCCAAACCCTCGACCGAAGTCTTGGAATGCTTCAACCGCAAGGCAGAAACATCTTTCCCCGAATGCCCGGCAATAAACGCCGCTTCCTTTTCGCTTATGTCGGTTTTCATTTGTTTTTGTTTACTTTGGAAGTTCTCTCGCAAAGTTCACAAAGCCGCAAAAGTGTTTCCACGAATCTCACGTATCTACACGTATCTTTTATTCTTCCTTAGCGTTCTTTGCGTCTTTGCTTTGCACCCCTTTGTCCCCCTTTAGGGGGTTAAGGGGCTACTCCACGCCCCAGATTATAACGGTTCCGTCTCCTGAACCGCTTGCCAAATATTTTCCGTCGGGACTCCAACAAACGGAATAGACTTCATCGGAATGTCCTTTCAAGGTTTTGAGTTTTTTACCGCTCTTTGCATTCCATATAAATAACTCTCCAACGTATCTTTCATCACCGTAATTTACTGAACCGCTTGCCAAATATTTTCCGTCGGGACTCCAACAAACGGATGAGACACAATCGGAATGTCCTTCCAAGGTTTTGAGTTTTTTTCCACTCTTTGCATCCCATATGATAACGGTATGGTCATGTGAACCGCTTGCCAAATAATTTCCGTCGGGACTCCAACTAACGGATCTGACGCTATACGAATGTCCTACCAAGGTTTTGAGTTTTGCTCCGCTCTTTGCGTCCCATATCTTAACGGTATTGTCATACGAACCGCTTGCCAAATATTTTCCGTCGGGACTCCAACAAACGGAAGTAACGCCATCGGAATGTCCTTCCAAGGTTTTGAGTCTTTCACCGCTCTTTGCATCCCATATAATAACGGTTTTATCATCCGAACCGCTTGCCAAATATTTTCCGTCGGGACTCCAACAAACGGATGAGACCCATCCGGAATGTCCTTCCAAGGTTTGGAGTTTTTCTCCGCTCTTTGCATCCCATATAATAACGGTTTTGTCCCATGAACCACTTGCCAAA
>JAZNQE010000028.1:0-182658 GCA_045590015.1 Candidatus Onthomorpha sp.
TCCTATAGAATCGTTATTAAATAATTATTTTACTGCTTTCACGAAGCAAAGATAAGAAATCAGAATTATATTTCCAAATATTTTTGTGGAAAAATTTGTTTTCCGTATGCGAGATACAAGTAAAATAATGGTATTTCGATACGAAAAATTCATAAAACAAAAGCCTGCTTTTCAGATTCGCAGATTGATTCGACGGAAACAAAGATTTGTCGGACTTTTTCTTGATTTCAGTAAATTGTTTCTTGAAAAGAAAAAAATAAAACAAAGAAACAATTTAGCGAATCTTTGTTTCAGTAAATTGTTTCTTTGATTCAAATTTCTCTTTTCAAGAAAGAAAAATGCCTTGTGGCTTTATCTGTATCTGCCGTTGGTAATCTCTTCGATGGATAAAGAAATATAGACAATGCAATAGTCATTCGGTTCTTCTTCGTAAAGAAAGCCGATTCTGCCATCGTCTTGTAAAATCATGGTTGAGTAAGCTGAACCTCTGTCGCTTACAATCATTCCTTTCTCCCAATGTTCTGCGAATTTGGTTGGAGTATATACCGTATTGTTGTCAAGTTCCTTGAAAAAGATACTTACTTCCGTTCTGTTGTTTCCTGTCGGCAGTGATTGCAACATAAGTTCGCAGGCTTTGTTGTCGCTTGTGCGTATGGCGTTTATTTTCAATATTTCACCATTACAGGAATTGCCTCCGACGTTTATTCCTCCTGCAACTTTATCACTGCTTATCGCCTTGTCCCAAACGCCTTTTGCTAAGGTGAAATCAGTAAAACTGAAAATATTATAGTATCTGCCATGAGGCTTTCGACTACTGATGACTATGTTTCCGTTGCTTAGCTCTTCTATTTTGGCTTCATCTCCTCCTTTTACGCAACCTTCGCCAAGCAGATGCCAAGATTCGCCGAAGTCATCTGAGTAAACAACATAATTAACATAGCCTTCGGCACTGTTAGTCAGCAATGCGGCATACAGTCTGTAGTATTTACTGCCTTTTGCCTTGAATACCTTGGATTGCAATATCCTTCCGGAGGCGAAAAACATGCTATAGACTTCCGGTAATATTGGTTCGTATTTTCCTTTCACGTTCATAAACATAGAGGTTACGTCTTCCGGTTCGCTCCAATCAAGACCCCCGTTGCGGCTTCTTATTCTTGCCATGTGGTTATGCTTATTGAGGGTAGCGGTTTGAAAAGTCTGTTTGCCGGCTACGCACATTATCAAGACTTCTTCGCTTTCTCTGTCGGCAACTATTGCAGCGTCGCCAAAGCCACAGGAAAACAAATCTCCTTTTTCGCCTTTTCCATCGGCTACTGTTTCTTCCCGGCTCCATGTTTCAAGGTCTTTGCAACGGCGTATCTTTATATCGACTTCGCCATATCCTATGTCGTTACCACAAGGTCTGTAGTCGCTAAGTGCAAGCAATGTTCCGCTCGGTGTTTGTGCTATTGCCGGGATTCTATACGGCTTATCGTTTTCCAAATCTCTCGAATAGAAAAGGTATTTGTGGCGATTGCCCGAAACAGGGTAAAGATCTATGTTGATAATCTTGTCAATGTATTTTGCTTTTATGGCTTTTATTTCCTTGACTTCTTCGTTTCCGAGTTTTATTTTGGCATCATATCCTCTGTAACTATAAACCCACAGGTTTACTTCGGTGTCTTCGGATAATGAAATTGTGTCTTGGTATGCGTATTCTTTGTTTATGTCGATTGTTTTCAAGAATGAGTGTTCGCCGCTTTTGAAATGAATTTCTGCTATTCTTGTATTGAGTTGATCATTGCAGTTCGCAGCAACGTTGATTCTTAGAATTATATCTTTCTTTGCTTCTTGTGCAATTGTGTTATTTGTTGTTATGAATAGAAATGCAAGAAGCAGAATGCTCAAAATGGTGTTTATTTTTTTGTTCATTGTATTTAGGTTGTTTAATGTCCGCAAAGATACGACAAAGTTGTGAAAATAAAAAACGCAAGCCTTATAAGCCTGCGTTTTTATTTTGTTTTCAGTGATTTGGAACTTATTTTCCGCAACGTGAAACCAACTCTTCGTAGAAGTAAGTAATGGTTTCGATTCCTTTGAAGAATTGTTCGAGTGGGTAATTCTCGTTTGGAGAGTGTATTGCGTCAGATCCCAAACCGAATCCCATTAAAATGGCTTTCGTTCCTAAGATTCTTTCAAATCCTGCTATGATCGGAATGCTTCCACCGCTGCGTGAAGGTATCGGACGTTTGCCATAGGTCTTGTTATATGCTGCTTCGGCTGCTTGATATGCAGGCATGTCAATCGGACATACGTATGCGTAACCACCATGCAAAGGAGTAACTTCCACTTTCACAGAATCAGGAGCAAGGGTCTTGAAATATTCAGCGAATTGCTCTGTTACAACTTCGAAATCCTGGTCAGGAACTAAACGGAACGAAATCTTGGCATGTGCGGTTGAAGGAATGACTGTTTTAGCTCCCTCTCCTGTGTAGCCGCCCCAAATACCGCAACAATCCAAACTTGGTCTGATTCCTGTGCGTTCCAAGGTTGTATAGCCTTTTTCTCCATGTAATTCTTTTATGTCAAGGCTTTGTTTGTATTCTTCTTCGTTAAATGGAGCTTGATTCATCAATGCACGTTCTTCTTCTGATACTACAAGGACTTTGTCGTAGAATCCGGGAACGGTGATGTGGTTATTCTCGTCAGTCAATTTTGCAATCATTTGACAGAGTATGTTGATTGGGTTTGCAACTGCTCCTCCGTACAATCCTGAGTGAAGATCGCGGTTAGGACCTGTTACTTTTACTTCAACGTATCCTAATCCTCTCAGACCTGTTGTTATAGATGGAACGTCGGCTGCCAACATAGATGTGTCGGATACAAGGATGATGTCGCTCTTCAAAAGTTCCTTGTTCTCACGACAAAAATCGTATAGACTGACTGAGCCAATCTCTTCTTCACCTTCCAACATGAATTTAACGTTGCAAGGAAGAGAATTCGTTTTGTTCAAGAATTCGAACGCTTTTGCGTGCATGAAAGATTGTCCTTTGTCGTCATCGGCTCCTCTTGCCCAGATATGTCCGTCTTTGATTACCGGTTCAAACGGCTCTGTCTTCCAAAGGTCAACAGGATCTACAGGCATTACGTCATAGTGTCCGTAAATCAATATCGTAGGTTTGTCGGCTGAAACCATCTTTTCTGCATAAACGACAGGGTTTCCTGCAGTCGGCATTATCTCACACTTGTCTGCTCCGGCTGCCATTATGATTTCTTTCCATCTTTCTGCACAACGAATCATGTCTGGCTTGTGTGCTTCGATTGAAGATATGGAAGGAATTCGTATCAACGAGAATAATTCTTCCAAAAACCTGTCTTTGTTTTCTTCTATGTAAGTTTTGATATTCATGATTTTTAATATGTTTTTATGTTGTTAGAAATCTGTCTCAAGGTCTTGCTCTATGTATTCCGGTGTGTGGAGATACTCTTCCGAAATCACAGGATTGTTGATCCAATCTCTGATTATCTGTGTGGTGTTTACTTGTTTGCGTAAATCAGAATAAAGAGAGAATGCATCTAAACGCGTTAAGAAATCTCCGATTTTAACAATGAAATTCGGTTCGTCAAAGGTTACATAAACTCTCATTTGAGGATATTTGCTTTGAAGGTCTTTTTTGAGTGCGAATGCTTTGGCTTTCGCATTGTCCCCCGTAAAACTATTCACCCTTACTCTATATCCTTGTATCGAGCGAGACATTTCGTTGTATTCAATGTGCCTTTCTAAAATCGTTTGCAACCTTCCGTCAGCCAAGATCTTCACTTGGGCGTTGACTTTTGTGCAAAGCAAAATGCCCAAACACAATAGTATTAAACTGAATCGTGAGTTCATATTTGTGATTATCTGGAAGCTCCGTTTATTTGTTTGACAGAAACAGTCAATACCGGAATGTGTGAATGGTTTATCATCTGTTGTGCGTAAGGACCTAAGAAAATATTGCTCAGAGTCTTTTCTTGTTCGCTCATGATGACGATAAGATCGGCATCAACTCTGTTTGCGTAGTCTATTGTCGACAATGTAGTGTTTTCTGCATCGATATAAGCTGTTGTAAATCTGATTTGTTCTTTTTCCAATAGCTTTTCCACGCTGTGAACGTAGCCTTCTACTTCGCTTCTTACAGTTCTGTTCTTCGTCGTGTGGATTCCCAAAACGTGGATTGTCGTATTAGGGAACATTCTTGAGAATTCGATTGTCCAAGGCACTTTTTGGCGAGTGTCTCTCGTCGAATCAATAGGCATTATTAAGTTTTCCAAATGTTTATCGAAGTTAAAATCTTCTCTGACTGCAAGAACGGGTGCTGATGAAGTGGTGATTGTTTTGAACGTATTTGCACCTGCAAAGTTTTCATCAAAGCCACTATTGCCATGAGTGCCTATTACAAGCAAATCGGCTTCGCACTCCTTTACGGCGTGATTAAGAGCTGTATACACCTTTTTGTCATGAACAACTTTGAAACTTACTTCGTTTGGAGCTATCTTTGTTTGTAATTCTTTCTGATATTTTTCCAAATCGGCAATTGCTTCATTTATGTCTCTTTCAGCAGTTTCTACCCAAATTATGCACAAGTCTGCTTCTGCTCTTACGGCTATGTCGCTTGCCAATCTCATTGCTGCTAATGACGCTTTCGAGAAATCTATTCCTACAGCTATTGTATCCATGATTGTAATTTTGTTTGTTTGCACTATTGTTGCAAATTTCTTTTTATTATCTTTGCAACCGAAAAAAGGATTCTCCTTTCAGGGAGCAAATATACTAAAATAAATTCATTACGCCAAAAAATAAGCGAAAAAATCAATGAACGAAAACTTGAATCCTTCAAAAGAACGGTTGTCAAAGAGTGAAAGCGATTACGAAAAAGCTTTGAGACCTTCGGCTTTTGATAGTTTTGCAGGACAAAATCAGATAAAGGAAAACCTAAAGATATTTGTGCGTGCAGCGAAAGAAAGAGGGGAGGCTTTGGATCATGTTTTGCTACACGGACCTCCGGGATTGGGGAAAACAACTCTAAGCTACATAATTGCAAATGAGTTAGGCGTCAATGTGAAAATGACATCCGGTCCGGTGTTAGATAAACCCGGCGAATTAGCAGGCATACTTACTAATTTGGAACCAAACGATGTTCTGTTTATTGATGAAATCCATCGTCTGTCTCCTGTAGTCGAGGAATACCTTTACTCAGCCATGGAAGACTATAAAATAGATATTATGATAGAAAGCGGACCGAATGCGAGGAGTGTGCAAATTGGGTTGAATCCTTTTACACTTATCGGAGCAACTACAAGAAGTGGATTACTTACAGCTCCATTGCGTTCACGTTTTGGAATAACTTGTCGTCTGCAATACTATGACCATCAAACGCTTTCAAACATCATTAAACGCTCTTCGGCAATCCTTGCAACACCTATTGATGATGATGCGGCGATTGAAATATCCCGTCGAAGCAGAGGTACTCCGAGAATTGCGAATCTTTTGTTGCGTCGAGTGAGAGACTTTGCCCAAATATTGTCCGACGGAAAGATTACCATCGAAGTGGCTAAAAAGGCATTGGAAGCTTTGAATGTGGATAAGAATGGCTTGGATGAGATGGATAATCGTATACTTAGTGCCATTATAGATAAGTTCAAAGGTGGTCCTGTGGGAATTACTACGATTGCAACTGCGGTTGGAGAAGATGCCGGGACGATAGAGGAAGTTTATGAGCCGTTTCTGATTCAGGAAGGCTTTTTAATGAGGACTTCAAGAGGAAGAGAAGCAACCGAAACAGCATATCGTCATCTTGGAAAGATACCTCAAAAAGGTTCTCAGCAAGAATTATTTTAGAAAAAGTGCTAAATTTGCAAACTAATTAAGAATAACAAATAAAACATTAAAGATATGGCAGTACATCAAATAAGCCCGGAATTGTTGACTCTTGAAAGAGTGGACGAAATCTTGAAAAAGGGTTTGAAATTGGAACTTTCGGCAGAAAGCAAATCAAGAATCTTGAAATGCAGAGAGTATTTGGATAACAAAATGCAAACACAAAAAGAACCGATTTACGGAGTTACCACCGGTTTTGGCTCGTTGTGCAACATCTCAATAAGCAAAGAACAACTTTCACAGTTGCAAAAAAACTTGGTGATGAGCCATGCGTGCGGAGTAGGTGAGGAAGTACCGCAAGAAATTGTGAAGATAATGTTGCTAAACAAGATTCAATCACTTTCATACGGTAATTCAGGAGTACAACTTCAAACAGTAGAAAGATTGATTGCTTTTTTCAACAATGATATTTTCCCGGTTGTTTATCAGCAAGGCTCACTTGGCGCATCAGGAGACTTGGCTCCATTGGCACATATGTGTCTTCCGCTTTTGGGATTAGGCGTTGTGGATTACAAAGGTGAAAGAATAAGCGGTGAAGAATTGAATAAGAGATTTTCATGGCAACCGATAGAATTGCAATCCAAAGAAGGCTTGGCATTATTGAACGGAACACAATTCATGAGCTCCTTTGCAGTTTGGTGTATCATTAAAGCACAAAAATTATCTGTGTTGGCAGATAAGATTATGGCAGTTTCATTGGAAGCCTTTGACGGAAGAATCGAACCATTCTTTGATCCTGTACATCAAGTACGCCCACATAAAGGACAAATTGAGACGGCTCGTCATATCAGAGAGCTGTTGGAAGGCAGCGAAATCATAAAACAACACAAGCAACACGTGCAAGATCCATATTCATTCCGCTGTGTACCGCAAGTTCATGGTGCAAGCAAGGACGCAATCGAACATGTGGCAAACGTAATCACAACAGAAATCAACTCAGCAACCGATAACCCAACGGTATTCCCAGATTTGGATATGGTAATATCAGCAGGTAATTTCCACGGTCAGCCATTGGCTATAAACCTTGACTATTTGGCGATAGCAGTTGCAGAATTGGGTTCAATATCTGAAAGAAGAACATATCAATTGATAGGAGCTAAGAGAGATCTTCCTTCATTCCTTGTTGCAAAACCGGGAGTTAATTCAGGCTTTATGATACCTCAATACACTGCAGCTTCGGTTGTGAGTCAGTCAAAGCAACTTTGTACTCCTGCATCAGTAGATACAATCGACTCTTCACAAGGACAAGAAGACCACGTTTCATTCGGTTCAAACGCAGCAACGAAATTGTATAGAGTTGTCAACAATACAGAAAGAGTATTGGCGATAGAGTTGCTTAATGCAGCACAAGCGTTCGACTTCCGTAAGCAAAAAACCGGCTTAAAGTCATCTGAAACAATCGAAAACTTTGTAAAAGAATACAGAAAGACCGTTAACTTTGTACAAGACGACGAAGTGATGTATGAATTGATGCACAAGAGTATCGCATTCTTGCAAAGCCTTCAATAGAGATTTACTTGTAAATTAACGATAGTACGTTCTCGCGATTCGTTTTCAGAATTACGAGAACGTTTTTTTTGTTTGATTGAATTCGCCTTTGATTTGGGAGAACTGATTCTTGAAAGCAATTTATTGAATCTTGATTTCAGTGGATTGTTTCTTTGTTTTAATTTTTTCTTTCTTGATTTGGCTGTGCTGAATCTTTGTTTTTTTTCGTATCTTTGCAAAAACAAGAAGAATATAACGGAATATGAAATATTTGGAATCAGACAAGAAATTCGAGCGTTACACGATAACGACAGCCTTACCTTATGCCAACGGACCGGTTCATATAGGACATTTGGCGGGAGTTTATGTTCCTGCGGATATTTACGCACGTTATTTGCGTTCTATGGGAGAAGAAGTCGTGTTAATTGGCGGAAGCGATGAGCATGGTGTGCCAATAACAATCAAAGCACGCAAAGAAGGAGTTACTTCTCAAGACATAGTAGATAGATACCATAATATAATCAAGCAATCCTTTGAAGAATTCGGAATTTCTTTTGATGTGTATTCACGCACCACAAGTAAACAACATGCAGAAACTGCATCGGATTACTTCAAACGCCTATACGATAATGGTAAATTTGTAGAAAAAACGACAAAACAATATTACGATCCGGAGGCACAAGCATTCCTTGCCGACAGATATATAATCGGAAAATGCCCTCATTGTGGCAATGAAAAGGCTTACGGAGATCAATGCGAAGCTTGTGGAACCTCGCTTTCGGCAACAGATTTGATAAATCCGAAATCCACACTTTCCGGAGCCGAACCTGAATTGAGAGAAACCAAACATTGGTATCTGCCATTGGAAGACTATGACGAATTCATGCGTCAATGGATTCTCGAAGGACATAAAGAATGGAAGACCAATGTTTACGGGCAATGCAAAAGCTGGATCGAGCAAGGATTGCAGCCAAGAGCCGTTACGAGAGACTTGGATTGGGGAGTGAAAGTTCCTTTGCAAGATGCCGAGGGCAAAGTCTTGTATGTATGGTTTGATGCTCCGATAGGATATATTTCTTTCACACAAGAACTGATGCCGAATGACTGGGAGAAATGGTGGAAAGATGAAAAGAGCAAATTGGTTCACTTCATCGGGAAAGACAATATAGTGTTTCACTGCATCATATTCCCTGCAATGTTGAAAGCAGACGGCGATTACATAATGCCGGAGAATGTTCCTGCAAACGAGTTCTTGAACTTGGAAGGAGATAAAATATCAACATCACGCAATTGGGCTGTTTGGTTGCACGAATATTTGAAAGACTTTCCGGGAAAGCAAGATGTATTGAAATACGTTCTTTGTGCCAATGCACCGGAAACAAAAGACAACGATTTCACTTGGAAAGATTTTCAAACGAGAAACAACAGCGAGTTGGTGGCTGTTTATGGTAATTTTGTGAATCGAACAATGGTTTTGACGCATAAATATTTCGGAGGAAAAGTTCCTGCATGCGGAGAGTTGAACGACTTGGACAGACAGACGATTGAGGAAATGAAACAATTCCCTGAAAGAATCGGACGTTCAATCGAGCAATACAGATTCAGGGAAGCCCTAAACGAGATGATGAATCTTGCACGCCTTGGAAACAAATACCTGACCGAGAACGAGCCTTGGAAAACCATCAAGACAGATGAAAGCAGAACGGCAACGGTACTTAATATCTCCTTGCAGATATGTGCAAACCTCGCAATACTTTCCGCACCGTTCATGCCGATGACTGCAGAGAAACTTCGCAATATGCTTGTCATGGACGAGAAAACTTGGTTCGAAGCAGGCGGAGCAGATTTGCTTGAAATGAATCATGCGTTGAATGCACCCGAACTTCTTTTCGAACAAATAGATGACAAACAGATAGAAGCACAAACAAATAAACTTTTGCAGACTAAAAAAGCCAACGAATCCGAACAAGCAGAAGTCGCACCACAACGAGAAGACATAACATACGATGACTTTTCCAAATTAGACATTCGCGTAGGTACGATTTTGGAAGCAGAAAAGGTTGCCAAGACAAAGAAGTTGTTGAAACTTACAATCGACACAGGAATCGACAAAAGGACGATCGTGAGCGGTATAGCAGAGTATTACAGCCCCGAAGAGATAATCGGAAAACAGGTATCGGTGATTGTGAATCTTGCACCAAAGATGCTTAAAGGCATAGAAAGCAGAGGAATGATTCTCATGGCGGAAAATTTCGACGGTTCTTTGAGCTTTGTTTCTCCGGACAAGAAGATAAAGAACGGAGGCGGTATAAGCTAAATCGTAGTCAAATAATCAGAATACTAAGATAAAGAATCGGGTTGTCGTATCAAAATTGCGGCAATCCGATTTTTTGTTTTACGGAAAATGAAATCAAGAAAGAAAAAAATAAAACAAAGAAACAATCTGTTGAAATCAAGTTTCGATAAACTGTTTCTTTGTTTTATATCTCTCTAAATAAAAGTAATGGCAAATAAAAGCTCAATTTCTATTGTCAAGAGCAAAAAAAGCAGTATCTTTGCACCGCAAAAGTGGAAAGATTTGATTGATTGCAACCACGTGAAAAAATGCTAAAACAACATTTTTCTTACACACAGTACGTCAAAATCAAATTTCCATTTTGCTATGTTTAACAATTAAAAACTTAAATGCAAAATGGCTTATTTTTTTACATCGGAATCGGTGTCTGAAGGGCACCCTGACAAAGTGGCGGATCAAATTTCAGATGCCATCTTGGACGAATTCCTAAAACAAGACGAAGAATCGAAAGTCGCATGCGAGACTTTGGTAACCACAGGTTTGGTTGTGCTTAGCGGAGAGGTGAAAGCAGAAGCATACGTCGATGTTCAACAAACGGCAAGAGACGTCATAAAGAACATAGGCTACACAAAAGGAGAATACATGTTCGAATCAAACTCCTGCGGCATACTTTCGGCAATACACGAGCAAAGTCCCGACATCAATCAAGGCGTTGTGAGACAAAAAGAAGAAGATCAAGGAGCGGGAGATCAAGGAATGATGTTCGGATACGCATGTTCGGATACAGAAGACTTCATGCCGCTGAGCTTACAGTTGTCTCACATGCTTGTTTACGAACTTGCACAAATCCGTAAGGAAGGAAAGCAAATGACATACTTGCGTCCGGATTCAAAAAGTCAGGTTACAATAAAATACAACGACGACAACACTCCCGAAAGCATAGACACAATAGTCGTATCTACTCAACACGATGAATTCGATACGGAAGAAAAAATGCTCGAAACAATACGCAGAGACATAGAAACAATCCTTATCCCTCGCGTTGCGGCGAAACAGCAAAAAGAATCGGTGAAGAAAATGCTTGAAGGTAAGTTTAAGCTTTATGTAAACCCGACAGGCAAATTCGTAATCGGAGGTCCGCATGGCGATACGGGACTTACAGGACGTAAAATCATTGTTGATACTTACGGAGGCAGGGCTGCACATGGCGGAGGGGCATTTTCAGGAAAAGATCCTTCGAAAGTAGATCGCAGTGCGGCGTATGCGGCAAGACATATAGCGAAAAATATGGTCGCATCCGGACTTTGCACAGAAGCAATGGTGCAAGTGGCATACGCAATCGGCGTTGCAGAACCGGTAGGCTTGTATGTAAACACATACGGCACCGCAAAAGCAAAAGACAATGAGGGAAAAACAATGTCGGACGGAGAGATAGCAAAACGAATGGGAGAGTTGTTCGACCTCAGACCTTATTCCATCGTCAGCCGCTTTGGTTTGAAAAATCCTATTTACCGTCCTACATCAACCTACGGACATTTCGGACGCACTCCGTATAAGAAAGAAATCGAGATGACAAGGAACGGAAAAACCGAAACAAAAGAAGTCGAATTCTTTACCTGGGAGAAGACAGACTATGTCGAAAAGATAAAACAAGCATTCGGCATCTGAGCCTAATAAAACGAAGAAAGAAAATCTTAAAACAAAGATTCACAAAAACAAAACGAGCGTTCGCAAATGCAAAAGCAAATCGAACGCTCGTTATTGTTTACATTGAAAATATTACTAACGATACCTATATGCATCAAGACTGTTTTTATATACATCTATTGCTAATTCATAAACCTCTATTCCATTATCAAGAATATTCATCTTTGCAATCAATAAATTCTTTTCTTTCTCTGTAAAATTTGAAAATAACATTTTCATCTTTACATAAGACTTTACACTATTTACACTTTCTTTTGAAGCCTCAAAATTATTAACTACAGCATCATAATATCTCTTATAAGAGTCGTAAAGTTCCCAATTAAAACCTACATGATCTCGATTTCTATCTATAGAATTTGATTTTATATTTATTTGATCTGCTGTTTTTGTTAATGAATTATATAGTTGTTCTAAATCATTCTTGCAATCCAGAAAATCAAAGTCGTGTTGCAATTTTTCAAGCTTAGCAGAAAGACTATCCACACGAGCATTCAGGTCTTGTGATTGTGCTTTAATTTCTTGTGTACTTACACTCAAGGTTGCAATAACTGCCGTCAAAATAATAATAAAACGTTTCATGGCTTTTTAATTTTGTTATTTAATTTGTTTTCTTCTTTCCGCCCCGTCCCAAAGGCGTTTGATTACTTTTTTTTCTTTGTTTTGAGACAAAATAAAAACGTGGAACTTTTTTCTTATCTGGAATGCGAGGTCTTCGACTACCTAATCTACCTAATAAGTAAAGCCCACGAAGAATCATCGTGAGCGTTTACTGCTTTACCAAGGTAGATTTGTCGAAAGTGTCGAAGTTTCGCAATTCCAAAGTATAAGCAAAAACGCTTTTATATGTCGTATTAAAATACTAAGTCTAAATTACAAATCTTCTGTTTGCCGTTTCCTCCTTTTTTAATTTTGTTTCAGTTTACGAACGCAAAGATATAAAACTTTCATAAACCGACAAAATTTTCTCTTTTCTTTTCCACGTATCACGCGAATCACGAGTATTTTTTCTCTCGCAAAGGTCGCAAAATAGCAAAGGCTGATTTCAAAGGACAACAAGTCAACGAGACTAAGAGACAACAAGATTTGCGGACTTGTAGACTTGTTGTCTCGTTGTCTTTTTGACTTGCAGACTAATCATACTTCCTTAAACCACTCTCAGACTTCTTTTGCGGAATGTTTCCCTTATTGATACCGGCAGTACCAATAACCGGTATTGTCAGTACCACTTACCGGTACTATCAGTACCACTTACCGGTATTGGTAGTACCACTTACCGGTACGGGTAGTACCAATAAGCTGAATTTTTTTGAAACTGCGTTTGGGAATTTTTTTCCTTACTTTGGCTTTTGGCAATCGGCGTTTGACTTTCCTCTCGCAAAGTTCGCAAAATCGCAAAGGCTGACATCAAAGGACAACAAGTCAACAAGACTACGAGACAACAAGATTTGCGACCTTTGCGTCTTTGCGAGAAAAACATAAAACAAGATTTGCGGGATTTGCGGACTAAGTAAGAAATTCTGTATCTTTGCAGGCGAATTGTAAAAACGTTGTTTATGGAATCTTTTGTTTGCGAAAACGATGAGAGAATCAGGATTGTGGAGAATTATCTAAAGGAGCACGATGTCGAATACTCTATGTACTTACACCCGGAAGGCAAGACGATTGAAGAAGCCAAGCGTTGGTGGAAAGATGACGGCAGTGTGCATTGCAAGAACTTGTTTTTCAGAAATCATAAAGGCAACAAACATTATTTGGTCAGCTTTCACTGCGACCACGAACTCGATATCCATGACTTGGAACAACGTTTGAAAGCCTCATTGCTTGAGAAGGGATTGCCATCTTGCGGAAAACTGAGCTTTGCATCGGCGGAAAGAATGATGAAATACTTGGGTTTGGAGCCGGGAAGTGTGTCTCCGTTCGGTCTGATAAACGATTGCGAGCATCATGTGCATTTGTTTTTGGATAAAACCTTGTTGCAAGCCGACAAACTCTCGTTTCACCCTAACGATTGCAGGGGTACGGTTGTCATAAGCAGGAGTGAGTTCGAGAAATATTTGTCTTGTGTCGGCAATACATACGAATACCTCGACTTATACAAAGATTAGTATAAGCCGAGGTATGTCTTGATTCGTTTTATCGAACTTCTGTTATCTTCCGACAACGATTTTGCGTGCTGTGGTTTGATTTCCGCTTGTGAATATCAACCAATAGATTCCGCTTTTGAGTTTTGATACATCTATCGTCAGTTCTGATTTTCCGTCGGTGCTGTCTTGGAGCAATGTCTGCCCTTTCGAGCTTATCAATTTGAAGTTTACGTTGTTTGAAAACTCTTTCGAAAATTGTATTCTCACAACATCGCTTGCCGGATTGGGGATTGCTTCTCCTATGCCTTCGAGTTCGTCTCTCACAACAAGAGAATTGGAAACGTAAACGTCTTCTTCGCTTATTCCTTCAACCTCTCCACCAAATACTGTGGTGTAATAGCCTTGTGGAGCAGTCATTGGTTTTGTTATAGTTTTGCCGTTGTTTGATGTGGCAGAGATATAGTATTCCAAGGTGTCTCTTTGTGTGTTTGGATATGTGAATTGAGCTGTGTACATATTACCTTCTTCGGCTGAAAGTTCGATTTCTTGCCATTCTTCTTCGCCTGCGAAACGGTAAACCAATTTTGCGTTTGCTATTCCGCTTCTGTTTTGTGCTATAACTCTATAAGTGGTTGTTAACGGACTGTTTGATGTGTTCCACCATCTGATTGGGTCGTGGTAGATTCTCACAGGGTTTTCTGCTGGTATTTGTTTGGTGATGCAGTGTATCGCTCCACCGAATCCGTCGAACTCTCTGACGTCGATTTCTTCAAAGGTATATCCCGGGTATCTTTGTTTCATGATTTCGATTGCCTCTTTGTTGCCTTCTACATCGCCTCTTCGGGAGCCTGACATCGTCTCATCGTAAAACACAGGCTGCATTATGGCGTCGTTAACGAAAGTATGGTTCGAATAAGACCTTGTGTAGTTTCTGTTATAATCTGTTTGCGATGTGTACCAAGTGCCGTTGTTTTTTCTCGGAAGAGGGATTCGTGTGTTGTGATACTTGACTCCGAACATCGTTTCCATTCGACAAAGGGAATCCATGTTGCTTTCGACTTTCTTGGGGTCAGATAAGTTTGCCATGGATTCAGGATGCTTTGTCGATACGAAGGTGTTTTCGTCCCACATATCGCAGTATAAGTCTATGTGTCCCGTGCCTCCGTCGTATTGAAGTGCAGGAAGAACAACGCATCTTGAAAGGTTAAGGAATTTTGTCAAAGAGTCGTTTACTTGTTGATTTGAAAGCGGTGTCTTTTGTTGGATTGTGAACCCGTATGTGCTGTTTTCATCCAATTCATATAAGCCATAAGTGTCTCTGTTGGCAGAATAAACAGCATCGGTTGTAAACAATGTGCCTACTCCATCAACCAATATGTTTCCGCCTTCAAACTCTATGCTGTTGGTAAATACTCTGAATCCTGCTTGTTCGCCGATTCGTTGTGCGATTTGGTCGTCTAACGGTCTTCCTCCGTAGTATTCGAAATCTATGAAGCCGATGCTGTCTTGTTCTCCATAGTAAAACGCAACCGGTCCGCAGTCTCTGTACCAGAAAGAGTTGCCCGGATTTACGAAAAACCTGTAATTGGTCAGCGGAGTGCCTCTTTCTTCCATGAAGTTCTTAATTGCGATGCTGTCTTCCGCAGCCCAGATGTTTATCCACACTTGTGCGTGTTGCTGAATGCCATTTGCCAACTTTGCAAACAACTTTGCGTACGGGCTTGATGGCGATACGTCCGGCGTGGATACGACAGGCTCTAAATAATATTCCTCCGCATAGAACGAGATTCCCAATCCGTCGAACAGTTGCTCTGCCGGCTCGTTGTTGCTTACTGTATAAGAGTCGTATAACCAAGTCATGAGAATTGCTTGTACTTCATCGCTTTCGTTAGGAAAGATCATGTCGTCGGGAAGTGGCGAAAGGGTAGTGCTCTTTCTTGATTCCGACAAACTGTTTTCTGGTTTTACTGAAATGTTTCCTCGTTTCATCGGAAGGCGAGAGTGGATAGACTTATAATATGTCTTTAATTCGTCTTCCGTCATCTTGTTTTTGATTGTTTTTGTGTTCTCCTGCTTTTGTTGAAAATTAGTCTGTCCAATCGCACTCAAAGTAAGCGAAAGACAGATGCAGAAGATGCTTAATGTAATTTTGTTCATATTTTTTTGTCTTTTTGTCGTGTTGAAAACGTTATTTGATTGCGAAAAATTATGTAAAAGTGTTTGTTGATTGAAAAAAAGATTGTAATTTTGCAACATTATTTGTGTTCGTACGTTTAAGAAATCAAATTAACGGATAAAAAAACAATATTATTTATTATGAAGAAAGTTATATTTTGCATCTCTGCTTTCATGATGTTTTTGACTGCAGGGGCACAAGAAACAAAGAAATTCAGACATGCCAATTTCGAAACCAACCGTTTTATAGACAATTGGGAAGTATCTGTTGGCGTTGGTGGACAAAGTTTTTACAGATTACACGAAACTCCTGATTTGGATTTGAACGAAGGCAATAAGATTTCATTCGGATTCAACGTTGCAGCAGGTAAATGGTTTACTCCAATCTTCGGAGCAAGAGTTCAATACCAAGGAATTTCTATGACAAATGCTGTTCGTGCAACAGGAGCTGAGAACAATTGGAATTATCATTACATTCACGCAGACGCGTTGATCAACCTTACTAATTGGATTTGCGGATATAAGAGTGATAGATTCTACAACGCAGTTTTGATTGGTGGAGCTGGTTACGGATTCTCTTCTTCTGAAAACATGGAAGGAGTGAACAATGAAATGGTTATGACTGCAGGTTTGCAAAATAGATTCAGACTTTGCAAGTCTTGGGATGCTAACTTGGAGTTGAAAGCAAACTTAACAAAGCAAGGTTTTGACAATGCTAACAGTGGATTCCGCTTTGGTAATATTTATGATGTTACAGCGGGAGTTACATACAAGATTTCAAACAAAAGAGATTTTGCTTTGATTGATCATGATATGTATACTTCAAAGATAGCTGCTTTGGAGAAAGATGTTGAAAACGGAAACAAGACTATAGCTGAAGGCGAAGAAGAAGTTGCAAAATTGAAGAAAGCTTTGGATAAAGAGAGAAAAGCTAAAGAAGCTGCAATGGAAGCAGAACGTAAAGCAAAAGCAGCTTATGCTCCTACTCCAAACCAATCTTTGTCTATCTTCTTCCGTTTAGGAGAAAGTGAAATTTCAGATAAAAACGAAGAAAACTTGAAGTTCTTGGCAGAAGCTATCAAAGCAAGTAAAGGAAACGAAGTATTTACTATTACAGGTTACGCTGATAGACAAACAGGAACAGAAGAGTACAATGAAAACCTAAGTAAAGAAAGAGCAGAAGCTATCTACAACTATTTGGTTGACTTAGGCGTTGAAAAAGATCGTTTGAAAATCGATTACAAAGGATGTAAAGAACAACCATTCTCTGGAAAAGCTTACATGAATCGTGTAGCGATAATCAAGAAGTAAGTATTGAATTGAAAATAATAATGAAAGGGTTGAAGGAAACTTCAACCCTTTTCTTTTTGTTGTTATTTTTCAAAAAACAGAATTTGAATCGGTTTGACTTAAATAAAAATTCATATTACCATAATCAAGAATCAATCTGTCTAAGTTAAGAATTATTTTATTCAAATAAAGAATCGCCGTGCTTGAAATCAGATTTCGTTTTTCTAAAATCAAGATTCGTTCAACTCAAACTTGAAAACAATAAAATGAAATCAAAAGTTATTTTGTTGTAATCAAGTTTTGTAAGACTAAAACCAATCAAAGATGCTCCGAAAATGTTAAATCCGTTGTATTGAATCTTTGAATCGTTCAGAAAAAAATTACAATCATCCTTCTCAAATGCAGTTTTCATGCTTTGATTCTTTGAAAATAACCCCTGAAATTATAAAGCACAGAAGTTAAATAAACAGAATATTGAAGCAATCTGAAAAAAGTGATTGCAATCAATGATAAGAAAATATTTGTGTTTTCGTTTTTTATTCATACCTTTGCACTTGCTTAGCGGAAGTAGCTTTTTGTCGGCTTGCTTTTGAGAAATAAAAAATCGAGATTTATGCATATTGCGATAGCAGGAAATATTGGAAGCGGAAAAACAACACTTACGGGATTGTTGGCAAATCACTTTAAGTGGCAGGCAATTTATGAGCAGATAGATGATAATCCTTATATTGCCAATTTTTATGAAGATATGAGACGTTGGTCATTCAATCTTCAGATTTATTTTTTGCATAAGCGCTTTAAGCATGTTATCGATTCAAGGAATTGTTATGAAAACACGGTGCAAGACAGAACTTTGTACGAAGACGCATACATTTTCGCACCTAACCTTCACGCCATGGGCTTGATGAATACGAGGGATTACGAAACTTATCTTTCGCTTTTTGAATTGATGAATTCGTTTATCAAACCGCCGGATTTGTTGCTCTATCTCAAAGCCTCTGTGCCTACATTGGTCAATCAGATTGCAAAAAGGGGAAGAGAGTACGAAAACAGCATAAGATTGGATTATATAACCTCACTTAACGAGCGTTATAACGATTGGATAGATTCGTATAATGGCAAGAAGTTGGTTTTGAATATAGATGAACTTAACATAATCGACAGTAAAGAAGATTTCGGTAAAGTTGTGTCGATGATAGAGGGCGAGATAAACGGGTTGTTCAAATGAAAAAGATAGCGGTTATTCCTGCAAGATATGCAAGTAGCAGATTTCCTGCAAAACCTTTGGCATTGCTAAAAGGCAAACCAATGGTTATGTGGGTATATGACGCTGTTAAACAATCCGAACTTTTTGACAAAGTTATAATTGCGACAGATGATCAAAGAATAGAAAGCACTGTAAAAGCCCATGGAGCAGACGTAGTCATGACTTCAAGCGAATTGAGTTGCGGAACGCAGAGATGCGAGGCGGTTTTGTCGATATTGGAGTCTCAAGGCGAAAAATACGACTTGCTTGTCAATGTTCAAGGAGACGAACCATTGATAAGTAACGAACAATTGGCTAAGGTGTTAGGTTTGTTTGATGAAGAAAAGTGTCAAATAGCAACACTTGCAAAGAAAATTGAAAGAATCGAGGATTTGCAAAGCCCGAATTGCGTCAAGGTAGTCAAGTCCAACGGCAGGGCAATCTACTTTTCACGCAGTGTAATCCCTTTTCAAAGAGGGGTAAGCGAGGAAGACTATTTGAAAAGCCACACCTACTACAAACACATAGGACTTTACGGATACAGAGCAGAAGTTTTGCATTCCATAGTGAAATTGCAACCCACTCCATTGGAGAAGGCCGAGAGTCTTGAGCAATTGCGATGGCTTGAAAACGGAATTGAAATATCTGTTGCTGAGACACAATTTGAAAGCATGGGAGTTGATACCCCCGAAGATTTGAAAAGGATAAACGAAATATTGGATAATAAATTATAGAATATGAATGTAGCAGCGAATTTATTTGAATACTTACATAATTTCGATAAAGCGGAATTGCCCGGATTAGGAACCTTTTACGCACAACAACAATCTGCCACCATATCGTCTTTGACCGGTACGATAGAACCGCCATGCAGACGCATAGTTTTCAAAGCGGAAGAAACAGGAGACGTTTCCTTTGTGAAGAATATGGCAGAAAAAGAATTCATATCCGAACAGACAGCCCTCGTTTGGATAAAGCAATATACCGATTCTTTGAGGGAAAAATTGGAATCGGGGCAAAAGTGCAAAATAGGTGAGTTGGGAGAAATTGCAAAGGACTTTGCAGGCAACTATGTCTTTAATGCCGTAAATCAGAACTTGTTGGACGATGCATTCGCATTCACAACGCTGAAAGGAGTCAAAACATTCGATTTTGAAGACAAAATAGAACCGATACGAACCAAAGAACCGGAAGAACAAATCGAAGAACCGGTGCAACAGAATCAAGAACCGTCAGAACCGATTCAAGAAACAATAAGACCTATTGAAAACGAGTTGAAGGAAGAGTCTGTTTCAGTAGAATTGCCGAAAGAAACGGTAAGCCATACAGAAGCAGTGGTGGCGGCGGAATTGGAAACACCCGAAGCGGAGAATGAGATAGAAGAAACATTGTCAGTAGAAGAAACTCCGCAAGAAGAAACAGAATTGAAACCCATAGAAAAAGAAGTTGAAATCGAAGACATAAAGCCACAGGAGCAAAGTGTCAGAGAGCAAGCTCAAGCAATCATAGAAGAAAACAAGAGACGCAAAGAAGAAGAGAAAGAAGCCGAGAGATTGGAGAAAGAGGAGAAGAAACGTAAAAAGAAAGCCAAAAAGCGTCGCAAAAGAATAATGATTACGATTCTTTGCATATTGTTGTTCTTGTTGCTC
Organism: Candidatus Onthomorpha sp.; assembly: GCA_045590015.1. Classification (GTDB taxonomy): domain Bacteria; phylum Bacteroidota; class Bacteroidia; order Bacteroidales; family P3; genus Onthomorpha. The sequence continues at coordinate 19,832 of JAZNQE010000028.1, forward strand.
TGCTGTGGAGGATTCGTGGCAGCATTCTATTTTAATCTTTTGCCCGACAAGCCATTCTTGAAACCGATAACCGAAAAACTCGGATATTACATCAAGCCTCAGGCAAAGCCGGTGCAACTTGCGGCACCTGTCATAGTAGAAGAAACACCTGTTGTTGAAGAACAAGAAACCGCAACATTGGAAGAAACAATGACTATCGAAGAAGCACCGATTGTTGAGGAGCAACCGCAAACACAACCACAGCCTGCACCAAAGAAAAAGACTCAAACAAAAACCAAGACAGACAATAAGAAAGAAGAAACTGCACAAAGCAAGCCTGCTGCCCCTGAAGTTGATAACACAACACCTGTCATCGTCCAAAATTATTCCAAATTGGGATTCGATGTCATCGGTGGTTCATTTTCAAACAGAGCAAATGCAGAACGAGCAGCACGAAAGGCGAAAAGCCTTGGATATGACAGCTATGTGTTGAGCAAGGTTAAAAGCGGAACCGCAATTTATTACGTAAGCTATGGCTCTCGTCGTACATTGAAAGAGGCAAACGACCTTATGGCAAAGATGACCGAGAGATTGGGTGGCGAATACTACGTAATAAGCCGATAAGCAATAGATGCATAGATGCAGAAAATAGAGGAATATCCCTATTGCTTTCATACGCTTTCGAATGGCATAAGATTAGTGCATCGTTACACACCATCGATAGTTTCTCATTGCGGACTGACAATCGGAATCGGCTCTCGCGATGAGAAACTCTCCGAAAATGGGACGGCACACTTTGTCGAGCATTGTCTGTTCAAAGGAACAAGCAAGCGAAAAGCCTACCGAATACTCGATTGCATAGATGGAGTGGGAGGAGAGTTGAATGCCTTCACCACAAAGGAAGAAACATGTGTTTATGGTCTGTATCTTCAACAATATCACGAAAGATTTTTGGAATTGTTGGCAGACATAGTCTTTCATTCCACCTTCCCCGAGCAAGCAATCGAAAAAGAGAAAGAAGTCATTCTTGATGAGATAAATTCCTATATGGATACCCCGTCGGAGCAAATCTTTGATGATTTCGAGTATCGCTTATTCGGCAACAGAGGATTGGGACGCATGATATTGGGAACGCCGGATAAAGTCAAAGCAATGACAAGAGAACGTTTGCAAGACTTTGTTCGTGCCAACTACACCACAGACAACATGGTCATATCCACAATAACTTCCATTCCTGCCGACAAATGGTTTGCCATGTGCGAGAAACACCTCGGCAAAGAACCGAAAACCGAACGCACAAACAAAAGAACATCGATAGGAATCTACAAACCGACATACAAATGTATTGACAGGGACACCTATCAGTCGCACATAATCATAGGAAACAGAGCATACTCATATCGCAATCTGAAGAAAGTAGCCTTTTCTTTGCTCAATAACATACTCGGCAGCGGAGCGATGAATTCTTTTCTCAACATGCACATCAGAGAGAAGTACGGGTTTACCTATTCCATAGAATCGTCATACACCGCTTACTATGACACCGGAGTGTTTTCGGTATATGCCTCGACCGACAAAAAACACGTCAATCGTACACTTGAATTGATAAAATCCGAACTTGAAAAGCTTCAAACCAAACCAATAAACGACAAAATGCTTTCAAGATTCAAGAAACAATTCATCGGTCAGCTCATAGTGAATGCGGATCACAATCAAAGCGAGATGTTGTCCATGGGCAAGGTTCTTTTGAATCACGGCAGGATAACGCCATTGGACGAGGTCTGTCGTCAGGTTGCACAGATTACATCCGGACAGTTGCTTGAGGTTGCGAAAGAAGTGTTTTCGGAGGATAAATTATCGGTGATGGAATACGAATGATGGCTTGAAAAAACGGTGATATGGGAGTGGAAAACGAAAACACCGGTGCAAACCACTGAAAAGATCGGATCTTTTGTATTGAAAGATCGGATGTTTTACCCCAAAAGATCGGATCTTTTGCATACTCCCCACCGATGTTTTCAAAATCATCTGCGGTTTTATCGAAATTCTCTTTGAGGATATAAGAATAATGAATGTCGGATAATGAATTTCAAATGACGAACAAACAAAAAAAACATATATCTTTGCAAAAAACAATAGTAATAATAAAAAACAATAAAGACAAATGAAAAAGAGATTATTTGGATTGGTGGCAAGCGTTATGTTGTTTTCAACCGCATTTGCCAACTTCGCACCAAAACCTGATGAAGGTATGTGGTTGCCGATGTTTTTCAAGCAATTGAATTACGCAAACATGCAAAAAATGGGTTTGCATCTGACTGCAGAAGAACTTTACAGCATTAACAACTCATCTTTGAAAGATGCAATCGTTCAAATGGGCGATTTCTGTACAGGAGAGATTGTTTCCGACAAAGGATTGATGTTTACAAACCACCATTGCGGTTATGATGCAATCGTAAGTCAATCAACTGTTGAACACGATTACTTAAATAACGGATTTGTTTCTCAATCTTATGAAGAAGAACTTCCGATTCCTGGCTTGTATGTTTCATTCCTTGTGAGAATGGCAGATGTTACAAAAGAAGTTTTGGCAGAAAATATCAATACTCCCGAGAAAGCAACAGAAGAACAAATACAAAAAAACATTACTTCTTTGATAGAGAAGTATTCGGAAGAAGGAAAATACAAAGTAGAAGTGAAACCGTTCTTCGAAGGCTTGGAATACTATATGTTTATCTATGAAGTATTCAACGATGTTCGTCTTGTGTTCGCTCCTCCTGCATCAATCGGAAAATATGGTGGAGATACAGACAACTGGATGTGGCCAAGACACACAGGAGACTTCTCTGTATTCAGAGTTTACGCAGACAAAAACAATCAACCTGCCGAATACTCGAAAGATAATGTGCCTTACAAACCAAAACACTTCCTTCCAATCAGCATAAAAGGCGTAGAAAAAGGAGATTTCACAATGATATGGGGTTATCCCGGCTCAACAGAAAGATATATGACCTCTTACGAAGTGTCAAACACTATTAACATTTCCGATCCTGCCGTTATAAAAGCGGGAGAAGCTCTTTTGCCGGTTATGAAGAAGATGATGGACACAGATAACGCCATAAATCTAAAATATGCTTCTGATTACGCAAGCTATATGAACCTTTGGAAAAACAAAAAAGGCGAATTGAGAGGATTGAAACGCCTTGATGTTTACGGAAAGAAAAAAGCTATTGAAGACCGTCTTGTAGAATGGATTGCAAAAGATGCAGACAGACAAGCAAGATACGGAAACGTTATATCAGACCTTGAATCGGCAAGCAAAGTTATTGCAGCTGAACCGGCAAATCAATATTCTTGGTATGGAAATCTTGGTCTTATGACTTCAAAAACATCATTAACTGCATTCCGTTCTTTTATGTATGCAGGAATGATTGAATCCGGTCAAGTGCCTGAGGAAACTATTCCTTTGCTTATGGGAGCTTTGACCGGTGAAATAGAGAATCTTTATGCTACAACAGACCTTGCAACAGAAAAAGAAATGTTTAAGGCGTTGGCAAACTTGCTTTTGACCGTTCCAAGCTTGCAAGAAATGGAAATTCTTAAAGAGTACAAAGAAAATCCTGATAAATTCGTTAACAAAGCCTTTGAAAAATCAGTTTTAACCAATAGAAAAGCTTTTGAAAAGTTTGCAAAGAAACCTAATTTTAAGGCGTTCCAAAAAGATAAAATAGCACAAGTTGCAATGCTTGCTTATGCTTTGATAACAGAAACATCACATGAATTTGAAGAAGCAAACGCAAAATTTGCACAAGCAAAGATGTTGTTTGTTGAAGCTTTGAGAAAAATGGACAACGCTTTGGTTCAATACCCTGATGCAAACTTTACAATGCGTATGACTTACGGACAAGTTTTGGATTACTATCCTGCTGATGCTGTTCACTACGATTACGTAACTACAATGGAAGGTTTGATGGAAAAAGAAGATGCTACAAATCCGGAATTCATTGTTCCTGCAAAATTAAAAGAGCTTTACGAAGCAAAAGACTATGGTCAATATGCAGATAAAGACGGAAAACTAATCGTTTGCTTCCTTTCAAACAACGATATCACAGGAGGAAATTCCGGAAGCCCTATCTTGAATGCAGACGGACACCTAATCGGACTTGCATTTGACGGAAACTGGGAAGCAATGAGCGGAGATATTGCATTCGAACCGGAATTGCAAAGAACAATCAACGTAGATGCACGTTACGTTCTTTTTGTTATGGACAAATTTGCAGGAGCAAAGAGATTGATAGATGAATTAACAATAGTAAAATAAGAAGAAAAATGAAACTGACAAACGACAAAGAAAAAGTAAGCTATATCATAGGCGAGGATATAGGATTCTCATTCCTCAGAGAGGGGTATGATTTGGATATAGACATAATGCTTGAAGCTATAAAGGGAGCTGCGACCGGTAAAAGCGAGAATCTTTTGAGCGAAACAGAGAAAAACGAAGTCATGATGCGTTGGCAACAAGAAATGCAAGCAAAAAAACAAGCTCAAATGGCAGAGCAAGCAAAGGTTGCAAAGAAAGACGGAGCGGCATTCTTGGCTCAAAATCGCAACAATCCCGGAATATTCGAAACACCAAGCGGATTGCAATATCAAGTCATAAAAGGAGCAGAAGGAAGAAAGCCTGCAGCAACCGATACCGTACATGTACACTATCACGGTACGCTTTTGAACGGCCAGGTTTTTGATTCATCAGTTCAAAGAGGCGAACCGATTTCATTCCCGCTTAATCAGGTGATAGCAGGTTGGACAGAAGGATTGCAACTTATGAGCATAGGAAGCAAATACAAGTTTTTCATTCCAGCTGACCTTGCTTACGGAGACCAAGCCGTTGGAACAATTCCAGCAGGCAGCACTTTGATTTTTGAAGTCGAACTTTTGGATATAAAATAAGACGTTGGAATATTTTGTTTGCACGATTGAGGAATGTGAAAAGGCGTTTGGCATTGACAAATCTTTGTCTCGCCCAAGGCAAATCTCACAACTTGCAAAACAAAAGTTAATATCCATAATCAAAGAAAAAGGTTTGTCTTTCGACACCACGATTGCAGTGGCAGAGAAAGGCAAACCTTATTTTTTGAATCAACCTTCGCAACAATTTTCTATCTCTCACACAAAATCACACATAGCAATAGCCCTCCACGATAAAGAAATAGGGGTTGATATCGAGAATTTACGGGCATACAAAGCCGCATTGGTTACACGATTCTTCCATCCAAAAGAATCAGACTACATTTCCAATCTCCCGAAAGAAAAACAAGACGAAGCGTTCACCCGAATATGGACGCTCAAAGAAGCATTCGTAAAATGCACAGGGCAGGGGATAGCCGACAACTTTAAGACATTTTACGTGAAACTTGATTTGAAAAACGCGAAATCAAGAATCGTTGAAGCAGAACTTTGTTTCAATTTGACGAAACAAAGTTTCAAATCACCGACAAGCCGATACACGCTTTTAAGCATCAAAGAAAAAACAAGCGGACTTTATACAGCCCTCTGCATCACTGAAGAAGAATAAACCGAAACCAACCTTCCCGGAGATTATTTCTCGTTATTGTTTGTTCTTTTCTCACGTTTTGGGAACCAACCTTTTTCCACCCTTTTCTTTTGTTCAAACAATTCGTGCACAGACCAAAGAGAAGAAGCCCCGAACACCGCCGCAAGAGTGGAAAACAAGACATCGTCTATGAAAAGCGAAGAAACAAGACCAACGATTCCCACAATTGCAAAAATCCACCAAATCTTCACTCCGAAATAATACTCACTCTTTATCACCAAAGGGTGAAACAGACCGATGATAAGAAAAGTCGCAATACCTATGATTATTCCTATGACATTCATTTCAAAAAATATTTTCTGCAAAGGTAACAAAAAAACTATAAACTCATGACGGACAAACATAAGATGAGCGTCGGCATCGCAAAAAGAAAGAATCGCCGTATGCATCACGCATAGAGCGATTCGTAAAATATAAAAATTGATAATGTGTTCAAAAAAAAAGACCTCCGTTAAGTACTCACGTAGGAACGGAGGCTGAAAAAGAATTGTATTAAAAGTAGTATAAAAGAATTAATTATTCAACTACAATCTTTGAAGAAACAACAGCTGAATCGCTTTGTACTTTCAAAACGTATGCACCTGCATTCACTCCGTTCAAAGTGAAGTTTCTTTCAGTTGTTTCATACACCTTTTGTCCCAAAACATTGTAAACCTCTGTGCGAACGTTCTTTCCTCCGCTGATTATTATGTTGCGATTGTTGTTCATAACAGAAAGGTCGGAAACATTCTCAACATCAGCAATAGAAACATTGTTCTTGTTTATCAAAAGTTTGAAACGACCTTCGTTTTCTCCTGATGCGATGTCGGTTGTGTAAACATCACCTTCAAGCATTGCGATTTCGTTTTCACCGTCTTTCAATACGACTGAATACCCCTCAGGAATGTTTGAAGCAACTATCTCAACGCTGCGAGCTTCACCTGATTTGATGTTCATATTTCCAACATAGTCTGCTGTATTCACTTCTTCCTTGCAAAGTAATCTTTCTCCGCAAACCAAATATGGCTCGGCAACTGCACCTGTTCCAAACATCTTATCCGCATCGTAAACATCGTAATCAACGGTCGCAGCATCATTTTGTGCGAATACAACAGGAACTGCATAACCATCTGTAAGAACAGATACAGAAACAAATTCTCTTTGTGCAGTCGTTTTATTTTGGCTTTCTATCATGGAAGTAGTAAATTCTATTCCGGTTTGTACATTGTTTTTATTACTCTTTACTACGTTAACAAAGAATCCTTCGAATGTATTTATTGTCCCGGTTTGTGCTGTAACAAAAGTCTCTCCATCCCATTTATAAACACATTCACCCTGACATCTTGAAGTTGCATTATTTCCATTGCCATACTTTTGTCCTACAAAGCTTGCTATATCCAGAACTCCAAAGTACGGATTTGCCAAAGCCAACCAATTTGGTTGATCATCATCTACGTTTCCTATATAATCAATTGTCTTTGCCTCATCTGCCGAAGGGCCAATCAAAGAAGTTGTATAAGCTTGATCAGACCAAACGAAAATACCATTTCCTTTTGCCAAAAGATCTTTTTGTTGGTCATTCCAATGAAGGAAGTTTGTACCCCAAGCATTAGCTTCATAATCGAAACGGTAAGCCCAAAGCATAGGCATGCCATCTTGTGCAAGTGGAGAAATATTTCCTACGTGAGGGAAACCGATCCCGGTTGCAATGAAAATTCCGTACGAGTCCAACCTGTAATATTTGCATTAGGATCAACATTTATTTCACAATTTTCTCCCAACGTCATAGAAGAGCCTAAAGCAATTATAGTTACACTTCCTTCTACATTTATGCTTTCATTGATTGTCAAACTTCCGCCAAGCTGTGGAGTCAATGCAGATTGCTTTATTGTTAAATTATTTATGGTAATATTTTGAAAACCAGCCAACATTCCTCCATCGAGAACTACATCCCCAAGAACGGCAGCAGCATATGGAACAATAGAACCGCCATAAACATATATAGTTCCTTCAATAGTTAGTTCGGCTCCGCCATCTATAGTAAAAGTTCCGCCATTAATTATCACGTCTCCTGCAATATTGACAGCAGCATCTACACCAACAATACCTCCATTGATTATCACATTCCCCGAGTAGTTACCTGACAAACTGCCTCCATCTTCAAACGTAACATCTTGTGCGAAAGCAACTCCGCAAAGGGCAAACAGGCTTAAAGCCAATACAAATACTTTCTTCATGGCTTAATCCTCCTTTTGTTTTTGGTTTCTGAAAACTGTAATTCCTGCTGCAGAAGCTCCCAAGCCCAACAACAACAATGTTGCAGGGGCAATCGGTGCCGTGCCTTTAACTGAGTTTTCACCTGTTTTTTGATTTGCATCCAAAGTACCTGGAATCGGTGGCGTCGGAGTTTGTGCGTTCAACGCAATACCGAAAGATGCACATGCGATTAACATTAAAATTTTCTTCATTTGTCTTTCACTCCCGGTTATCAACACATTGGGACGTCGGCTTTTTGATTTGTGTTTTTTTTAATTGTTTATTATTTATTTGATCTGTGTTTCTCCTTTTCGGGATTCACGAGCCAAAAAAAGCAGACTTCTTCATTTCCTTTTGTGCTTAGAAATGTGGAAGCTGCTTCGTCAATTAAAAAACATCAAAGCCGGTGTTGTAAACCCTGTTAAAAGATTCGGCACGCTTCGTTTGGTTACGAAATTGTTCGGATTTCGCTCTTCCAAGTACCGCAATAACGCCGAGGTTTCTCACAAAAATCAATCGAATGCCTAAAACTCGTTTTCTCTTTGCTTTTCAACCATCATTATGTCAAATGAAATCTCTCTGTTTCGCACAAAGCAAATTTCGGTTGCAAAATTACAACCTTTTTTTTAACTGACAAAATTTTTCTATGTCAATTTCAAAAAAACGAAATATCACTCTGCGAATATCATGTATCGGTTCGGCTTATTTTTTTCCTGCTTATCGTTCATTGTTCACAACCTTATGCAATGTGTTTTCCTTACCGAAATGATTTATTTCCCTTACTGAAACAATGTGTTTCTCTTACTGAAACGAGTTGTTTTATTTAGCGAAACAATTTGTTTCATTTATTGAAACAAATTGAAATTCTGTTTGTAGCTCACTGCAAACAATGACTCAGAGTGCTTGTTTTATTTTGATGAGTTTTTGCAACAAGCTTTCGACTTGGGATAGCGGTAACATGTTGGCTCCATCGCTTTTTGCCTTGCTCGGTTCGGGGTGCGTTTCCATAAAGATGCCGTCAGCCCCAACTGCAATGGCTGCTTTGGCTATTGTTTCTATCATTTCCGGAATGCCACCGCTTACACCTTGGCTTTGATTTGGTTGTTGCAATGAGTGAGTTATGTCCATGATTACAGGATAGCCGAAAGCTTTCATTGTGGGTATGCCACGGAAATCGACAATCAAATCTTGATAACCGAACATTGTGCCTCGGTCTGTAAGCATTATTTTTTCGTTTCCTGATTCGGCAACTTTTTTTGCTGCAAATTGCATTGACTGAGCTGAGAGAAATTGTCCTTTCTTTATGTTTACGATTTTTCCTGTTTGAGCAGCGGCTGTCAAAAGGTCGGTTTGCCTGCATAAAAAGGCGGGAATTTGGAGTATATCCACATATTTTGCAGCTTGTTCTGCCTCTTGAGCAGAGTGAATATCGGTAATAACGGGTAGAGAGTAAGTTTGACGAATCTGTTGCAGTATTTCGAGTCCTTTTTTATCGCCAATGCCTGTGAATGAATCAAGTTTTGAACGATTCGCTTTTCGGTATGAGGCTTTGAATATAAGTTTTAGTCCCAATCGGTTAGTGATATCGATAAGTTGTTCCGCAATTTCGAACGGTTGAGTCTCGTTTTCAATCACACAAGGTCCCGCAATAAGGAAAAAATTGTTTGTTGTATTCTTTAATTCTTTGTATAGTTCCATATTTTTCAATGCTAAAATCAATTTTCGTCTGCAAAGATACTATTTATGTCGCATAATTTGGTTAATTTTGGCGATTGAAACAAAAATAAATTTTGATGAGTCGTAAAAGCAATGCGGATTTGAAGAAGTTAATGCAGAAAAGGGCCGTTTCAAAACAACCCTACAAGATAACTCTTTCGGCAAAGGATGAGTTTATGCTTTTGCGTTATTGTGCCGCAAATAAGACTACACCCAAGGTTGCTATAAAACGAATCCTGCGGACTTATCTTACCGAAACTCTTGAGCCGTTGCCTGAAAGTGCAGCAAATCAATTGGATTTGTTTGCACCAAAACAGATGAATATCTTCGACGTTAACGCTTAGTTTAGAAGTTTATAGGGATGCTGAATCCCATTCTTTCCTTGTATTGTAAAGTTTCGTTGAAGTCTTTGTCCATTATGGCTTGAAAACTTACGAATGCAGTAAGGTATTTGCTGATTTTCATGTTTAGAAATATCTCTGTACTGATGTCTGTATCAAGAATAGATGCTTTGTTATAGTCGTAGTAGAAATCCAATTTTGCTAATAGGTTGATGTTTTTGAATATGTCTTTTTGAAAGTAAAGTTTTACGTACGAGCCTAATGAAAAAAGTGCAGTCTGATCTGCTTCGGTAAATCCGAATATTGAATTTCCGATAAGCCTTCTGTCTTCAACTATTGTTGTTTTGCCGGTAAGGAATGATAAAAGGGCGGAAAAACCGCTTCGTTTATACTCCCAACCGAGCGAAGAGGTGATTACGATTGGTGAAAGGGGGGCTGAGATGAGTACATCGTCCTTAAAACCTTCGTCAAACTGGCTTTTTAAGTTTATTAACGCACTATAGTTCCAGCTTTTGTACATCTTGCGTGAGAAAATCGAGTTTATTTCTATTTTATCGTCGCTTTTTTGGAAGTGATTGTTCTTATCCTTGAAACCGTTACCTGTCTTATCCTGCCAAATCAATCCATAGGCAAGTTCCACGCTGTTATCCCATTGGTTTTTTCCGTTTTTGTAGTTAAAGAATCCTTTATAAAAATTGGAAAACGCAAAAGAACTGAATCCTCCCGCAGACCAGTTGCTGAGCGTTGTTTGTTCTGAATTGGAGATTATGCTGTTCTTTATACTCCAATGCTTAATGCTATCTTGTTCTTGGGCAAATATTTTGATGTTGCAGAAAATCAAGGTGATGATTCCGCAAATAAGAACTAGTGTTTTTTTGTTCATTTCAATGATTTTTTATTTTCGTAAAGTAAAATGATTTCTAAACTTATCGTTATCAAAATAAGAATAATCAAAATCGTGTTGAACGAAAAGCCTGCTTTGCTTTTTTGAAATTGTGTTTTGATTGTTTGTCTTGTGGCAAAGACTTGAGAGTTGCTTATATTATTATCTTTGAGTCGTTCTTTTAATTCGTTTTCCGAAAGGAAATCAAGACGACTTTCTTTACGAGAATAGTTTAATGAAAAACCACCTATGGCGCTGTCTTTCAAGAATAGATTGTAATTATCTGCAGTTTTTGTTTGCCCTTGTGAAAGAATACCGATTTGTTTGTTTTGTTTGAGCATTTGCGGAATAAAAGAGATGCTGTTGTCTTTGCTTTTTACCTCGCAGACTTCTTCATTGTCAAGCCTTATGTAAGCAGATAAATCAATAAAAGAGTTATCTCCGAGAGTGTAATAAGGTTGCGGTATTTTGCGACTTAGAGTGCATATGTTCCAAAGAGTGGGAACGAAAACGGATTGATTGACAAAATCGCTCCAATCTTCTTCAAGTGCTACCGCAAACAGATAAATGTCGCTGCTTTTTTGAGGAGATACAAGCAGATAATCGTTTCCGTCTGCAAATTGCATAATGCTTTGAGCCACTGTTCCGCTTGGTTTATCCATTACAAAGAATCGGTTCGCTTGAGGCTTTTCCATATTGTCTGTAACCGAAGTAAAAACCCCCTTAAATAATTTATTATCAATATCTATACTTGATACCTTTGCTTTGTTTTCGACAAGAGTTCCGTAGGTAGGCGAAGAAAGCGGTTGAAGGAAGTTGCGGTAAGATTGAACGTTTATGTCTTTTGATGGGATAATACAAAGAGAACCACCTTTTTCAAGAAATGAGGCTAATTCTGAGGCTAATCCAGAACTTATTTCTTCAATTCCATTCAATATAATCAAACTTTGATAACCGAATTGCCCGAAATCAATATTATCGACGCTCATGTTATCAAACTCAATCTCCGCATCATTTTGAAGAAGTCTTGAAAGATGTTTATTTGTTCCTTGTTGGTTGATTGCTAAAACTTTAATTTTATCTCTGATTAGTAAGGTAAAGTAAAAGTCATCGTCAAAACAAACCGGATTATCATCGATAGTTATTTTCGAATGCAAAATTCCAGCATGCGGAATAGTGAAATTCATCGTTAAGACTTTGCTTTCATTTGCTTGCATATCGATACTGCTCGCTGTTTGTTGCTTGTTGTCGATGAAAAGTTTGAGTGATAGTTTTTCTGCTTCATCTGCCGAGTGATTTATCAATCTCAGGTGTAATTGTGCTGTTTGTCCGACTTGTAAAACCGAGTTTTCGAACCATAAAGAGTCGATAAAAATATTGTTTACATTCTCTGCTTTTAGCGGAACAAAGATATCATTCTCTCCTTGCTTGTCAAATGATTCTGTATCAAATAAAGAGGATTGAAAATCAGAGATATAGAAACATGTTTTGTTCTTTGCTGTGCTTGTTGTTATGAATCTGTGAGCCGAATTTAAGATGCGACTCATCGGAAGGCTTGCCGAACTTGTCTCAACTTCGGATAGTAAAGTCAGAAACTGTTCTCTGTTTACAAAGTGTTTATGTCTACCCGACATATCTTGAGTCATAAGACAGAAAACATCGCTTTGAGAGTATTGCATCGCTATTTCTCTCGCTTTATTCTTTGCTACATCTAACAAATTGCCTTTACTTGCAGCGTTTTCCATTGAAAAAGAGTTGTCGATGAACACCAACACTGCATTGTTTCCTTGTTTTACCAATGCTTTGTCTTCGTTTTTTATGTACGGACCTGCAAACAAGAGTACTAAAAAGATGATAGACAAGCAACGTAGCAACAAAAGAAGCCTGTTTTTTACCTTATTTTGTTTGCGACTTTCGATTTCTAAGTCTTTTAATAAGCGTACGTTTGTGAAATACACCTTTTTGAACCTGCGAAAGTTAAAAAGATGTATCACAATCGGGACTGCAATTGCAAAAAATCCGAAAAGAAAATAAGGATAAACGAATCCCATAAATGATATTGCTTAATCAGTCCGCGAAGTTACGAAATTATTTTGACAATTCTTGAATAGAGAGAAATAAGTCTTTGTTTTAATTTATTGATTCTTTGTTTCGAACTTTTGTTTCTTGAAAAGATAAATCCGATAACAAAAGAAAATAATCAAGGTACTTATACTGATGATTATGAATAATAAATTTTGGCTGTATGTTGCAGTTTCGGCTTGTGGAATCCTGCCTGTGGCTGCGAGAAAGTGGAAAAGACAACTCGCAAAGTTGTTTACAAAATGACAGAGCATGTTTACGAATATATTTTTCCCCAATACAAAGATAGTGCCAAGCAGACAGGACAATATAAAACGCGGAACGAATGAAAAGATTTCAAAGTGTATGAAAGAGAATATTGCAGAACTGACGATGATTCCAAGTATCACGTTCTTAAACAATTCAGTGCAGATTGTCTGAAGCACACCTCTGAAAAACAATTCCTCGAATACAGCAGGCACAACAGCCAAAACGATAATGTTTCCAATTAATCCACCGATGCTTTTCACAGATAGAAGTTCGCTTACTGCAATCGAAGAATTTTGTTGCATTTGTCGCCACATATCTTCACCAGCAAAGTGCCATTGATTGTTCCAAAGGTTTAGCATGTCTATGAAAGGAATGGAAGTGATTGGAAGAATGATTGCCCACAACCAAAGACCGGTAGGAGCGGAAACTTGAAAATGTCTGCTGAAATGTCTGTCGAAAGCTATGAAATATGCCAATGTCGGAATGCCAAACATAATTATGCTTCCGATTGCTTGAAGTATCAATTTACCAGTTCGGTCTGCTTGTAGGGTAGGGGCAATGTAGTTGAGTGTGCTGAGTATAAGTGCAGCCAATGAAAAACAACTCATAAGGATTGCAATCATCATCATGAATTTTACAAAAGGCTTTACATTCTCGCTTAGTAATTTCATATTGATTTTTTAGATTTCAAATTCAAAAGGAAGTAAAGATGATGTGTTTTCAAATTTTACAAAACTGCCGTCCTTCAATCCGACAATTATTTCCAAATTGTTTTTGTAGCGTTTTTCTGTTTCCATCATTACTTGTCTGCATGCTCCGCAGGGATATGCGGATGCGGGTTGTTGTTTGTCGTTTTGTGCCACGATAGCAATTGTTTGAGGAGTTCCTTCTTGCATTCCGCTTGCAAATAATGCAGTTCGCTCTGCACACAAGCCCGATGGATAGGCAGCGTTTTCTTGATTCGTTCCTATTACTATTTTATCATTGTCAAGTCGAATCGCTGCTCCGACTTTGAATGCAGAGTATGGAGAATAGGATTTTTGTAAAGCATCAAAAGCAGACAAAACTAATTCTTTGTCTGCTTTGCTTAGCTCTTCTATGTTTTCAAAACGAGTATATCTCGTCTCAAATCTGTGTTCTTCCATCTTGAAGAGAGAATCAGTCGATAATGAATGTGTAATTCAGAGTTAGGTTGAAGCTCAATTGATTCTCCAATCTCCACGCCTGCATGCAGTATGGCATACTTACTTCTAAACCGAAAGCGTGCAAATGATTGGTAGTGATTAATAATCCTACTTTTGGAACCAATGTAAACCGCCAACCGCTTTGTCCTTCAAATACTCGCGAGTAGTAATGGTCAATACTTTCTTCCGTACTCAAACTGTAGTCATATCGCCCCCAAATTGCTCCAACTCCAAGTCCGACAAAAGGTTTGAAAACCTCGTTGTAGAAATAGTAATTGGCGTTCAGAGTGATTGGAAATTGATGAGCGGCCCAATTATACTTTGTTGGAATGAAATTGCGTTTGTATGCTTGTGGTACGCAATAGTTATATCCTAACTCAACTCCCAATCCCAATTTTGTCTCTTCCAATTGCATCTCGAATGAAAGGCTACCTCCGTAAAGATATGTGTAGTTTTTGCTAAAATCTCCGTAAGTAATGCCTCCTGTCGGTTTTACACTTAAAAAAATATCGTAAGGTTCCCCGTTTGACAATCGATGTCTTAGTTGTGCATTCGTATTGATTGCCAAAAATGAAACGACGAAAATAATGATTAGTTTTTTCATTGTGTCAATTGTTTATTTTTTACTCCAAGAGTCTTTCAAGGTGCATGCTCTGTTAAACACAAGATGTTCTGATGAACTGTCGTAATCGGTTGAAAAATAACCTAAACGTTCAAATTGATACTTGTCTAAAGGTTTGCTATCTGCTAAGAATTTTTCTACTTTGCAATTTTGAAGTGTTTGAAGCGAATTTGGATTTAGGTTTTCAAGGAATGAATGACCTTCTTCAACCTTGTCGGGACTTTCATTTATGAAAAGTCTATCGAAAAGTCTTACTTCAGCCTCGCAATGATTGTTTGCATCAACCCAATGTATTGTTCCTTTTATTTTTCTTCCGTCAGTGGCATTTCCTCCTCTTGATTGCTCATCGTAAGTACAATGAATAGCGGTTATTTCTCCGTTTTCATCTTTATCAACCCCTGTGCAACGAACAATGTATGCATATCTCAATCTGACTTCTTGGCCAGGTGTCATTCTGAAATATTTCTTAGGAGGATTCTCCATAAAATCGTCTCTTTCTATATAAAGAGTCTTTGAAAAACTTACTTGTCTTGTACCTGCAGATTCATCTTCCGGATTGTTTATCGCTTCTAAGGTTTCTGCTTTATCATCAGGATAGTTGTCTATTATGAGTTTTACTGGATTCAATACAGCCATTACACGTTGTGCTTTCTTGTTCAAATCATCTCGAAGAGCATTTTCCAAACGTGTATAGTCGATTACGTTATCTCTTTTTGCAACTCCGATGTCTTCACAGAAGTTTCGGATACTTTCTGGTGTGTATCCTCTTCTTCGTAAGCCACAAATGGTAGGCATTCTCGGATCATCCCAACCTATTACATGTTTTTCTTTTACTAATTGCAACAATTTACGTTTGCTCATCACTGTATAGTTGAGGTTTAGTCTTGCAAACTCATATTGATGTGAAGGATAGATTTCGAGTTGTTCGATAAACCAATCATAAAGCGGGCGATGTATGTCAAATTCCAAAGTACAAATAGAGTGAGTTATGTTTTCGAGCGAATCACTCTCACCATGGGCATAGTCGTACATAGGGTAGATGCACCATTTGTCTCCTGTGCGGTGGTGATGAGTGTGCAAAATACGATACATTATAGGATCTCTCATGTGCATATTGCTATGAGCCATATCGATTTTTGCTCTCAGAGTCTTGCTTCCGTCAGGAAATTCTCCGTTTCTCATTCTGGTAAACAAATCCAAGTTTTCCTCAATACTGCGGTTGCGATAAGGACTGTCTTTACCAGGAGTTTGAACCGTACCTCTGTTTTCTCGCATTTCTTCCAAAGTTTGGTCATCTACATATGCCAATCCTTTTTTGATAAGTTCGCAAGCCCATTGGTATAATTGTTCAAAATAATCCGAAGCATAATGCTCTTCCGCCCACTGAAAGCCGAGCCAATTGATGTCCTCTTTTATAGAATCTACATATTCGGTGTCTTCTTTAACAGGATTGGTGTCGTCAAATCTCAGATTGGTTCTTCCGCCGAATTTTTTCGCAACTCCGAAATTCAAACAAATACTTTTTGCATGTCCTATATGTAAATATCCGTTTGGTTCGGGAGGAAAACGTGTGATTATACTATTGTGTTTTCCGCTTTTCAAATCATTGGAAATTATCTCTTCGATGAAATTCATGCTAGTTTTTTCTCCGACTTCTTTTATCTCTTCCATTTGCTTCGATTTTATGTTTGCAAAAATTATTCTGCAAAAATACGAAAATCATTGCTTATTTCCTTAATTTTGCACCAAAAAAATAAGAGCTTATGTTGTTGGTAGGTGAATGTATTGTCAGTGAAGACATAAAGGATGTGAAGTTTTGTTGCGATTTAAGCAAGTGTAAAGGTTGTTGTTGTGTGGAAGGAGATGCAGGAGCACCGCTTTTGAAAGAAGAAATCAAAATTATAGAAGACAGACTTGCGGAAATAAAGCCATTTATGCGAGAAGAGGGAGTGAAGTTGATTGAAAATGGCTTTTGGGAAGAGGACTTTGAAGGTGATTTATGCACAAAGATAATAGAGGGACGAGAATGTGTGTTCTTAAAATATGAGAATGATATTGCTTTGTGTGCAATCGAGCAGGCTTATAGACAAGGAAAAATAGATTTCTGTAAACCTATTTCGTGTCATCTTTATCCGATAAGAGTGAAAGATTATGGCGAATTTCAAGCGTTAAATTATCATAAATGGGATATTTGTAAGGATGCAGTCAATGCGAAAAACGCTCTTCCATTGTATAAAATGCTAAAAGAACCTCTTATAAGGAGATTTTCCGAACAATGGTATGATGAATTGATTAGGGTAATCGAACAGGAAGACTAAAATTTCGGAATAAGATTTCATGGAATAAGACAAATAGAATAAAGAAACGCTCAAACAAAACGAGGAATCAATTTATTCTTTCTTTGTTTGAGCGTTTTATTTCTTGATTTCGCTAAATTGTTTCTTGAATTCAGTAAAATGAATCTTTAATCCGAAAAACTCTTTCTTTATCTTATTTCGTTGGCTAAGCGAAGTAGATAATCCAATTGATAGTAGATTGCATTCATATCGCTTTCGTTATTTGCAGGAAGGTAAGTGCGGTTGTATTCTCCGTAATAACTGTCGTTCTTTCCTATAACACCTTTCTCGGTTATGCAATTCACTCCATCAATGCAGTTAAGCCATACTTTGTATCCTGTAGCCGTAATTTCTTTTGAAATAGTTGCTTGGATCAAATCAACACTCAATGTAGTCTCTGAACCATTTTTTCCGCTCCAAATGTATGATAAAAAGCCAGAACCATCGATTGTAAATTCTTTGTAAGAATTGTCTTTGATGCTTGTGCCGATTATTTCGCATGCTTCTTCGATTCGCTGTGCTTTTAAGTCGATTGTAACAAACGCTGTCAGGATAAATCCCAGTAATATGTATTTTTTCATTTCTCTATTTTTTGTTATTCGTTTTTATATGTTCTTATTTTTGCCGACCCTGTAAGGAATGATTTGTATACAACGTCTACCGATTTTAATCTTTTCAGACTCTTGTCCTCGTATTCAAAAAAGAAATCGGTTATTCTCATATCTCGTTTTCCGTCTAATTTAGTAAAAAACAAGTAAGTGTTACTCTGTGGAGAGTAATTTGCGTTGGAAACAACTTCTTCCAAAGCAGGATATGTAAATATGTAAGAGTGTTCGGATAATTTTTTGTTGCGTTTTATTTTAATCCTGCATTCTTTCGGTATTTGTTTTTTTGAAAGTTTTTTGTTAGAGCCTTTAAGAAAATAATTAAACTTAGTGTCATAATCAATCTTGCCATCATTGGTGTAGATGAAAGCAGAGATTGTGTAATTGTTCGGTCTGATTGTAATATCGAACATATGCAAACTGTCTCTCTGAGAATAGAGAGCAAAAGTCGATAACAAAACCAAAAGCAATAAAGTGAATATTTTTTTCATACTGCAAAGGTATGTATTTTTTCTCAGCTTGGTGCGTTTTATCCTTAAAAAATGGTATTTAATTGCGCGTTTAACATTTGTTAACTAACTAAAAAAATAATCGAAGTGTCTTTATTTTGCGAAAAAATTTTGCAGTAAAGATAAAAAATTGTATATTTGCGAGTTAATTTGGTGGACTTATAGTTTCTTTGTAAGAAGCCTAAGTCTTTGATTGGTAATTAGTAAAATGTTTAGATATGAAGAAAAGTTCACTTTTTGCAGTGCTGACTTTGTTGTTTGTAACGCAGATTTGTTTTGCTCAACAAGGTCCTACTTTATTGACTCACGCCGATTTTGAATCAGGTATACCAGCCGGTTGGACGGTATCTGATCAAAATAATGTGGTGATTTACAACAACCTTTCTGCAACAGGTAATAAATCTGTCAGAATGATACCTAACTCAGGTGAAATTGTAATTACTTCTCCTGTGTTTCAAATTCCTGCAGGTTGTGCAACAAGGTTGGAGTTTAGTCATATACCTATTTTGAATAACCAAAGTGGTGGTAGAGTTGAAGTAAAGAAACCTAACGGAACTTGGGCTACGCTGAGTCTTCAAAATTCAGCTAATCCGAATTGTTATGACCCAAGTTATGGTTCAGGGGTTTTTGGATTTGATGGTAGTTTCAAAAAAGTGTCTTATTGGGCGGGAAACACTAATATCCCTGTAGAAGATCTTGATAGTACTTATTGGAGGAATGAAATCTTTTATTTGTATTCGACATTGACAGCTTCAGCAACTGATGTTCAGATTAGATTTGTCGTTCCTGCAACGAGTGGGGCAGCGGCTAACTTTTCGGGATGGTTTATCGACGATGTGAGATTGTTTGTTGCCAATGTGGTTGGTGATGAAGTAAGAGTGCCACAGATACGAAGCGTTGTTAAAGCACCGAACATAGAGAACTATCCGACATGTAATGATGTGGTTGTTCAGATGCAGATAAGAGATGCTGGAGGTGCTATGGCATCTACAGAAGATGCTGTCAAAATAGAATTTCTTCAAACAGATGAAACTGGCGCAGAAGTTCCTGGTTCTGTTAATATGACACTGGTTGATGCTGCAACCAATACATACGAAGGTCTTATACCATTTAATGGATTTGGAGAAACAACTTTCTGGCGAGTTATTGCAACAGACTCAAGAGGAAATCAAGTGCGTTATCCTTATGTATATGGTACATATATTAAGTATACGATTGTGCGACCTTGTGAGTTGACTCAGAAAATACAAGAAACACAAACATCTAATCAAGAACTTATGTTGCCGACAAATAAGATGTCGTCAATGTTTCAAATGAGATATTCAGCAGAAGAACTTACGGAAGCTGGATTTTCGGCTGGTGAGATAGGTGGCTTGTATTATACACTTACTCAATCGAATGCTGGTTTCGGTATTCCGAATTTTAACGTTTATATCGGTAATATTGATCCTGAATGGGTTTTGGATCAACAATATCAATACCAAGCTTCTACTTTGAAGCGTGTTTACAACAGTCCGCTTTATAGTGTGCCTGCTGTTGGTGAGCATTATATTGAATTTGAAGAACCATTTTTGTGGGACGGAGTAAGTGATATAATGATTAAAACATGTTGGGGTACGGTTCAGAACATAGGAGGTGTAACTAAAGTAGAGTGTATTTCTGCTTCAGGAAATTATAGAACGGGACAATTTACTCAAACAGGAACATCTTTTGTTGAACCTTGTTCCGCATCGTTGAATCCTGCAGAACCATTGGTTAATTACAAGGTTAATTTTAAGTTTGACTTTCTAAAAAATTGTATCTTGCCTGTTGATGCCGCTTTATCAGAATCTTTGGCTGTTCCTGCGGACCAACATGTAAATGCAAATACGAATACAAACTTTAGTGTATATATAAGGAATGATGGTTCTGAACCATTGTCACAAGTAAAGGTTAATTACACTACTGATGATGGTAGTTCGGGAAATGCAATCTGGAATGGAACTGTTGCTCCTGATGATTCAGTCGTATTCAATGTTACATCTTCATTGAATTTGACGCCCGGGTATAGGAAGATTACAGCATGGACTGAAATTTTACCACCAAGTGTCGATTGGAATAGAGATAATGATACTATAGTATATGAGGTAGTATCGTGCGATGGTGCAATGAATGGTAATTATGCCATAGGTAATGTAACAGGAGTTCCATCGACAAGAACGTTTGAAAGTTTCGGTCAAGTGTTTAAAATGTTGGAAGTTTGTGGTGTTGGTGCCCCTGTAACGATAAAGGTTGCTCAGCCTGCAGAAGGGGTGTTCAGTGATGTACTTAGGTTCCCTACAAACATACAAGGAGCAAGTGCGATAAACATGGTAACGTTTACTTCAGCAACAGCAACTCCTGTTAAATTCTATGTCGGTGATACACTTTATGGGGTTACATCTGCATTTGATTTATCAGGTTCTAAGTTCTTGAGATTTGAGAATATTGCAGTCGCTCCGGCAATGTGTCATCTTGATGCAAACGGCTATGGTTTTATGGGAGAAAGAACTTCTGTTCAAATGTCGCAAGCAACGAGCAATATCGAGTTTAAGAATTGTGAGTTTCCGGCATCGTTTGAACAACAACCTTCTTACGTAATACGCCCAACGTCTATTATCGACATGTCTGCAGCAAGCAATATAACGGTTGATTCATGTAGATTTGGTGCTGTTGCAGATAAAGTGATAAACGTAAAAGGTCTTTCACCAACATCAATGTCAAGTGGAATAACCATTAAAAACAATACATTTGAATATGAATCCGTATTGATAAATTCTTTGCTTACCGTTTCCGATAACATAATTTATGCAGAGTACAACAATGGTTTACAAGTATTCAAAAACGTATTCACTTCCTCCCCTGATATATCTACAGTTGGTGGTGAAAAATATGCGTTGATGATTCAATCGTCAAAGAATTTCGATATACGCAGAAATGAGTTCTCTTTGGAAAAGATAACAGCGATAAGCCTTTCTCAAGCGTTGGCAGGAAATTCGAAAATTGCAAATAACAAGATCGGTATAAACAATAACAATTCCGGAGTTGGAAATATTCATATCTCCGCAATCAAGCTCCTTTCCGGTCAGAATGTTGACATAGTATACAATAATATATATGCTTTGGATGAGTCAGTTCCTGGAAAGCAAGCTACAGCTCTTAATTTGGGTAGTCAGGGACAAAGCACCTCAAGCATAAATGTAAAGAATAATTTGATAGTTTCAGATGGAAGCGGTTATGCTGTTTGGACAAAACCATCGGGTGAAAGTATTTCCTCATCATTCACCTTTTCTAATAATATGTACTACAAAACAGAGGCAACATCTGCAAATCCTATGTTCAGAAACAACACAAGTAACATAACAGATGTGGCACAATGGCCGACTATCTCTGGAGAAACTAATTCTCATTATACAATCAATCCTTTCTTTGCTGCATGGAATGACTTGAATTCTACAAATACATCTTTATGTAATATGGGTGTTCCGATTACAGGAATAACTGAAGACTTCTTTGGAAGACCTCGTTCAACAACTTCTCCATGTATCGGAGCATTAGAGTTTGAACCACCAACTAGTAATATATATGTTGTGTCGGCAACAATAAACAATGGAACATATAGCGAAGCTCAAGATGGTACACCGATTTATACAAGTTGTGATTTTGGACAAGAGACTGTAACTGTTTCATTCAAGAATATTAGTTCTAATACTATACCAGCGAATACAGCAAGAATGTATTATAAAATAAATAATGGTACACCTGTAAACGGGGGATATATCACTCATGCAATAGCTCCGAATACAGATTATACATTTACATTTACACAAACTGCAAACTTCGCAACTACAACATCAACTACAACTAAAACATTAACAGTTTACTCTTCTCTTACAGCTGATACAGTAAATACAAACGATACAACACGTCTGATGATCATATCAAACTATCAGCTACCAGCAATGGCAAATCAGACGGCCAATGTAAATTATGGTGAAGTTGCAAATCTTGTTGTTACTTCTAATGATTCTATTTATTGGTATAAGAGTCTTGATGATGAACAACCTTTCTTAAAGTCGCATACTTTGACAACAACCCCATTATATTCGGATACGGCATTCTATTTTTCAGCAAAGCAAGAAGTGCCAGTATTGAAGATAACCGAGTTACAGTTTGATAAGAATGTTTCTGTTACAGAAGGTATAACCGCACCAATGCCTTCATGGATTACAACAGCAAACGCTTATGAGATAAGTAACTTCGGAGATGGTGATTTGGATATGACAGGATACAAATTCATATATTATTCGGGAACATCTGCAAACTTACCAACATCAGCAACAAAAACATATTCTTTCCCTGATAACTATGTGCTACAAGCTAATAGTTCAGTTGTTTTAGTTCCTGTATCTGCAGGTTCTGTTGAAGATGAAGAAGGTGTTCTTGGTATAGGTTCTGGTTCTGTTGCAACATCGAGAAAAGTCGGGTTTGTTTTGAAAAACCCTGCGAATGAAGTTGTGGATGCTGTTGCTGTTAATGGAGGTAGTTTTGTAGCTGCTCACAATGTTCCTGCAACAATGTGGTCTGGAGCATCTGCAAACCTTACTTTGACAAATACAGCAGGTATAGTAAGAACTTCTGCCAATGCAACTACACAAGCAGGTTGGACAAAGGCAAGTGCAGCTACACCAATGACATTAGGAACATATAATAGTTCTTTGACAGTTCATCCGAATAATGGTTGTTTAGGAGATAAAGCAACCTATAATGTATCTATTCAAAACGTACCGACATATAACCCTGGTATAGTTGAAGTGTCTGTTGTTGGAATGGAATCAGATAGTGCATGTACTCTAGGTGATGAACAAATAAAAATAAAAATCACCAATATGGGATTACAACCAATATCAAACATTCCGATAACTTATTATAGCAAGAAAAATAATACAATCTTTGAACAAAAAACAGATACATACACAGCAACTATTGTACCTTATGATACTGTGGAGTATGTTCTTGCAGGTGGTACTTTGAATCTGGCTTCATCAACAGCGGATCAAGCATTTGAAATATTCGCAGTTGCAAATTTGAGTACAGATTTAGTACACAATAACGATACATCTTACATAGAAATAGTATCATTGAAAACACCTGCATCGCCAATAACTCAAGATGTGTCTATACCTTACGCAAGTTCAACAACTCTTACAGCCTCAAGTCCAAGTCAAATGATTTGGTATGACAGTCCTGAATCTGTGATAGAACTTTCAAGGAATTCTTACACCACTCCTATACTTTATGAAACAGATACTTTCTATGTAGCGGCATTATTAGAAACTTCTGCAAATGAAATAATAGGAACAGGAACAACAACTAACTCTAATGACGCAGCACCTACACCTTTTGCATATTCAAAGAAACAAGTAAAAGAACAATATTTGTGGAAGGCAGAAGAACTTTCATCTTTGGGTGAGGGTATAATCAATTCATTAGGCTTTAAGGTTAAGAGTGAAAGTGCCGATGTAACCATGAATGATTATACAATCAAG
Organism: Candidatus Onthomorpha sp.; assembly: GCA_045590015.1. Classification (GTDB taxonomy): domain Bacteria; phylum Bacteroidota; class Bacteroidia; order Bacteroidales; family P3; genus Onthomorpha. The sequence goes on from JAZNQE010000028.1 coordinate 43,754, forward strand.
ATTGGAACAACTACGGCAACGGCTTTGACAACTTGGATTACCGGTTTGGAACAAGTGTATAATGGAAGCATAACCATCACCAAAAATCCGGTAACAGCAGAAGTATGGAAAGATATGACATTTGCGACTCCGTTCTATTATGACGGTGTTTCAAATTTGGTGGTTGAAATATGCTTCAATACGACAACTACAACAGGAAAAGTCAAAACATACAATACTTCGACAGATTTTGTATCAACAATAGTATATCACGATAACACCAACAATGCTTGCCAATATAGTGGAGCACCATCGGCAGATTACGAAAAACGACCTAATGTTAAATTTGGTATCAACAAGTACGGCTGTAAGAGTGAAAGAGTACCACTTGTTGTTACGGTAGCACCACCGCCTGCGTGTGAGGTGGGATTGACGGAAGTCGTGGCTCCACAAAATGACGAGGTGGTTATGTCCGGTATCTCAGTGCCAATTCAAGTTGAATTGAAGAATTTTGGTACAGATGCTTTAACTGCAGTTGATTTGCATTGGTCAATAAACGGAGTTGAGCAAACTGTATATAATTGGACAGGTAATTTGGTTCAAGATGCTACTGAGGTGGTTACCATAGGAAACTATACATTTACATCAGGTGAGGTTGAATTGATAGCATGGCTTGTGAAAGATTGTGATACAGAACCAAGCAATGATACAGTTCAAGCAAACTTCTCTTCTTGTATTGGAAATAGTAACGCAGTAACAACTATTACAATTGGTCAAGATGCAACAGATGACTATGCAACAATAAGTGCTTTGTTGAATAATTTAACTTCTTCAGGTGTTTGTGGACCTATAATCGTTAATTTGAAACAAGGTACTTATAACGAGCAATTGACATTACCAGGAATTGCAGGTTTATCAGAAACTAACTTCATAAAATTTGTCGGATTGCCTGAAGATAATAGTCAGGTTATTCTTACATATACTCCTGCTGCAGATTCAGAAGATAAATATGTTTTGAATCTTAATGGAGTAGAAAACATACATTTCGAAAACTTTACAATTCAAAGTTCAGATACAACCGCAAATACGATTATCAATATTGAAAATTCATCAAATGTAAGTTTCAATGAAATGAATTTTGAATCTGCAAAAACTATTGCAGGTTCCATGCTTTCTGTTTCAAAATCCGAAGATATTGAAATAACAGATAATACATTCACAGGCTCAGCAGTACAATTTGCAGTTACAGACACAACAACATCATTGACTATTGACAATAATCAATTCTTGGAATTCGGAATCTCCGGAATAAGTTTGAGGGAAGCGGAAGAAGTATTCATAAGAAATAACTACCTTTCTACTGATACATCTAAGTATATTGCAACAGCAATTGACTTGGCAAATTTAAGAGGAGACATAGATGTTTTGGCAAATTCAATATATATGAAAAAAGGTTCTGCAGTCAGAACTGGTATTTCTTTGAAACAAACATCTGCAACTCAGATCCAACCTGTCATGATAGCAAATAACTCAATTTCATTGATAGGACCGAGATTCTCAAGTTCTGCATTAGCTTATGTGGGAATAGATATTGATACAGTGGATTGGGTGAATGTGTACTACAATTCGGTTTATGTCGAACCATCAAAAGGAAATTCAACAGCATCTAAATGTTTGGCTGTCGGAAAAGTCGGTTCAAACATATTTGTACAAAACAATAACCTTGACAACAGAGGAAAAGGATATGCTCTTCATGTACAAACACCGGGTACACAAGTCGTTCTTTCCAACAATAACAACTATTACACAACCGGAAGCAAGTTTACTTATTGGATAAGTGACAAAAACACTCTTCAATTATTACAAACGGCAAATTCTATGGACGCACAATCTGTATCTGTTGAGAATACATATGTGAGTGATTCGGTATTGGGATTGACATTCCCTTCAGACATAGTAAGAGTAGCAGAACCGATAGATGATATTGCAACGGATATAGAAGGTAACTTCAGACCGGTTTCTCCAAAACCAACAATAGGAGCATATGAATATCAGTTTGCGGGAGATGATACTGGTATTCCTCGAATTATAAACCCTATCGAAGGTGATGAATATGTGGAAGGGGATCCATTGACTGTGGAAGTGGAATTGAAGAACTATGGAAACTATAGTATAAGTTCAGTTCAATTGGTTGCTGAGTTGAAGTCTGCAAGATATTCTGAGACGGCAATTCAGACAATCACAGAAACATGGACCGGATTGTTGGCATCATTGCAAACAACTACCTATACATTCACACAAACGTTTACTCCGCCGTTGAATGATCCATATACAGAAGATTTGTACGTGGTTGCATATACAATAATGGACGGAGATACAGTACCGATGAATGATACAGCTTATACATTCTTCTTATCAATACCTGCAAAAGACTTGAAATTGGATGGAACTGTGCCAATAACCGAACGATGTGTTTTGACAAACGTTCAAATCAAGACTAAGATAAAGAATGTCGGTGAAAGAAACATAGAACCCGGAGATCAAGTAGAGTTAACCTATTGGATTGAAGACAGACCTGATATTGTAGTGACGGAAAACCTTACATTCCCATACGTTGATGCAGAGACAGGTACAACATTCCAAAATCTACAGCCGGGAGCATCGCTCACATTCGCATTCAACCAAACAGCAAACTTATATCCTTTGGGAGATGAGGACGTAACTTGGAGATTATGGACATGTGTCAAAGCATTGGGAGATAATCAACAACTTAATGATACTGCTTCCAGTGCAAAAGTCGTTAATTCCAAAGTATCTCCACCTGCACCAACAGTAACAGATGATTACATTCCTTACGGAACATGGGGACATCCGCAAGCAGAGCAAGAAAATAATTTAGTGATAAAATGGTATTCGGATAACTTTACTACAACTCCGTTCTATGCACCAACATCTTACAATGCATCTAAGACATATACCACTTCACAATTATTTGCTGACACAACATTCTATGTGGGAGTGAATGCAACCGGAGCGTATCCTTGTGCAAGTGAAAGAACTCCTGTAACCGTTCATTTGGATCCTAGAGCCGATATTGATGCTTCTGCGGTTGCTGTAGTTGAACCACCTGCAGATGCTTGGGTATATATGACACTGGGAGATACGATTAAAGTAAAACTTACCAACTTCGGTACACAACCGATCAGTAACATACCGGTTTCGTACTCAATCAAACCTACAACACCTACAACAGCTGAAGCAACAATTGTGAGTGAAGTATGCCCTGCAACTATTCAGCCAAATCAACAATATGTTTATAGCTTTACACAATTGGCAGATATGTCTAACCATACTAAAACCTACGCAATAAAAGCTTGGACAGATATGCCTGGAGACTATACAGCATTAAACGATACTACGAATGTACATAATGTTAAACCCAAAAATGGAGAAACTCTATACGGTAATCCTGCGGTTTCTGATGGTGAAAGTTTGGATATTACAAGAGTTCAACTTGGAACATTGGATAATCCATCCACACCGTCAGGAAATACCTACACAAATTACACAACAGATACTAATGTTGTAATTCCAGTGTTGTATAAAGGCGTTCCTGACCAGATGGATATACATGTTGAAAATTCTACCGCAATGGACCCACTTTCTTCAGTCGGAGCTTGGGCGAGTGTTTGGATAGATTGGAACAGAGACGGGTTGTGCCAACATAGCGGAAGCTATTCTGAATGGGCTTTGAGCGATACGGCATATTCAGGAAGCATTGTAAATGCAACAGTCAATGTTCCTGCAAATACAGTGAGTGGATTGACCAGAATGCGTGTTATTCTTAAGCAGGGAGGAAATGGAGAAGAGGTTGCAACTTCCAACCCATTCGATGGAATTCAAAGAGGTGAGATAGAAGATTACAAAGTCCTTATCAAAACAGCAGAACCTATCAATGCAGAATTGAAGCGTTTTGTTAATCCGACCGAATTGTCTGCGGTTGAACAAACAGATGTTGCGGTTATGTTGCGTAATGCAGGTTTACAACCATTGACAAGTGCAACCATCACTTGTTTGTTCAATGGTCAGGAAATTATAAACTATTCATGGAATGGTAACCTTGCAAGTGGACAATCTCAAGTTGTAACAATAGGTAACATAGACCTTGAATTGGGTATGAACAACCTTAAAGCATTTGTCGATGTTGCAGGAGACCAAACACATGATAACGATACGGTAACCATGGGTACATATATCTTCAAGACATTCGTTGTCCCTTACGAAACAGCCTTTGATGAAGCGGAAGGAAATGATCATTTCTATGCTTATAATGCAATAGCGTCAAATCCTACCAACTGTTGGGAAATGGGAGTGCCTGATGAAACTAACAGTGTAATTAAAACTCCATATTCAGAGCCTAATTGCTGGAAGACAAAACTATCAGGAAAACATCCAAAGAACAATGAAAGTATTTTGTATTCACCAATATTTGACGTGAATATAGTAAAACCGGATACATTGAGCTTTATGATGAGAATGGATGCCGCTACATCTAACGCAAAAATGTATGTAGAATATTTGAACTGGGAAGGAAAGTGGGTACTTCTCGGATCATTCGATGATGACAATGCTGAGAATTGGTATAATTCAGAAGAAAATTATTGGCAGGGTACAAGATCATGGACGAAAGTTGTTTACTCGTTGAAACATTTGAATTACATGTTTGGAAACCAATTCCAATTGAGATTTGTCTTCCGTTCAGCCAATGGAATACAGAAAGATGGTTTTGCAATCGATGACTTTTCAATTCAAAGAGCACAAAGAGAGCAAGATGCCGGTGTAGTATCCTTGGTATTGGAGCCAACTGCATTGCCAAACTACGGAAGCAACTACTATCCTAAAGTTGGAATCCACAACTATGGTACACAAGTGTTGGATAATGTGGAAGTATGCTACGTATCTGAAGGAATGTACATCCCAATTTGCGAACAATTGACAAATGCAGGCATTGAGCCAGGAACAACGCAAGAGTATACATTCCAAACAGGAACATATTTGACAGTGGATGCTCCGGATCCATTCCAAATATGCTCATTCACTCGATTGAATCCGACAGACGTTTACTCAGATAATGACTCTTTGTGCCAAGAAATAGTTATCGGACCATTACAAAAGGACGTTGGTATAATCAGTATCAACTCGCCGAATGCACAAATCGTATCTAATGACCAAATAGAGGTTGCTATACAAATCAGAAACTATGGATTGGATCCAGTAACAGAACTTCCTGTTGCATATAATGTACCTGGAGCAGGTCAGGTTTCAGAGACAATATATTTCAATCCACCATTGTATAACGGAGATGAGTATGTGTATCGATTCAATCAAACATTCCGTTCTTCATTCGGAGCAGTGAACTTGAAATGTTGGACCGGATTGGAAGGAGACTTCTATCACGACAACGATACCATTTATAAACGATTGGAAGGAGTAGGAACGACAAAAGACTTGGAAGCTAAGTACGTAACAATCGATGATGCAGACCCTGACAACATAGCATTGCAACTTGCAATTATGAATAGGAGTTCTGTAGGTGTTGGCGACATAACTGTAGGTTACTTTATAAATGGAGATAGAAATAATATGGTAACAGAAACCTACAGATTAGGTAATGTTCTCCCAGCAGGTTCTTACGGTTATCATAAGTTTGAGACTACACTTCCGAGAGCGAATGCACCTTATGCAAGAATCTCTGCCTTTATCTCTGTTCCTGATGAAAATGATAGAACAAACGATACGACAAGTGTACTTTACATGGGATATAGAGATGGTGTAGCTGACTCGATTTTGATAGAACAAACATATCTTCCTGAATGTCGAGTTCAATTGAAAGCACACAACGGAGGAACCATAGGAGGAACGACACAAGTCAGAGCACACTTGGTTCTTAACGGAGACTTTGCGAACAGAATCACAGAAGATTTTGTATGGGAGCATGATGAACCAAATCCGAATATGATTCGCTACATGAACTTCACACAAAGAATACCTAAGAGCGAAGATGGCAACTATGATATCATGGCATGGATAGAATATCCTTATGATGCAGACCACAGAAACGACACAACACATGTTTATGCTGTACGTTCTTATGTAGGATTGGAAGATGTGGAACAAGCAAGTGGCTTTGTATTGGAACAAAATCAACCAAATCCGTTCGAGAATGAAACAACAATCGGATTTACCTTACCTCAGTCAGGAGAAGCTGTGCTTACAATCACCAATAACCTTGGTCAGGTAGTGAAAACCATTAAAGGCGTTTACCGAAGCGGTCATAACATGATTGTCTTGAAAGATTTGGGATTGCCGGAAGGCGTTTACTACTACACAATGTTCTATAACAATGAAAAGCAAGTCAAGAAGATGATTATAGCAAGGTAATTGAATAGAATGAAAACAAAAAGCGTGTCGAATCTCTTCGACACGCTTTTTTTATAAATATGAATCAGAAAACAGATTTAGTTATTTATTAACCTTTCGTGCAAATTCGAAAAGAGCTGTCGGAAGATGACAATAACCATTCGGGTTTTTGTCGAGATAATCTTGGTGATATTCCTCAGCCATATAAAAATTCAGCAAAGGCTCAAACTCAACACACAAATCGGAACCATATTCCGCCGCCACCTTTTCGTAAACAGCTTTAATCGTTTGCAGATCCTCATTGTCAGAATAGTAAATCCCCGTGCGATAACGCGTTCCAACATCATTACCTTGGCGATTGAGAGAAAGCGGATCGATGGATTTGAAAAACAATTCCACGAGCAAAACGAGGCTTATCCGATTTGAATCATACACAACTTTGACCGTCTCAGCAAAACCGGTCATATCGGTATATACCTCTTCGTAAACGGGGTTTTCAGTTTTGCCATTTGCATAGCCTGTTGCGGTTTCAATCACTCCGCAAATCTGTTTGAAATAATGTTGCGTACCCCAAAAGCAACCTCCTGCTAAATAAATCTCTTTAATCATACAGCAAAAATAGTGTTTTTTGATTAAAACAACAAAAGAAAGGCAACCCAATTTCAGAGTTGCCTTTTTTATTTTGATAAATCATGACTTCTTAAATGCAAATCTTCATAACCATTTGCAGAATCAGAAAAGAAAGAATTTGAGGCTTGCCTTTGATGCAACTTGTTATAAGATACGCCCACAGCAAGACGGTAGACACCAACATGATGTGCAGACTGCCCGGATATTTTCCCATAGAGAAAATCGCACCGACAGATATTGAAACCCTGATTACAAGACTTAAAGCAAAAAGAACAATAGAGTGTGTAGTTATTTCACCTTTCGATGATTTGAAAAAGTCCCACACCCAAAGGAATATTCCAGCCATCAACATCAAACTCAAAGCCAATACACCTATTCCTGTATGCCCTGTTGCAGGTATCAGTTTTACCATGATGAGTAATAAAACCCAATAAATGATTTCCAAACTGAATCCCTTTTTTGTATTGTTCATAACAATTGATTTTAGTGATTTAGATTCTTAAATCAAATATAAATGCAAATGTAGTGCTTTTTTATACATTACAATAAAATAAGCTCGGAATTTTTTCTTGATTTCGCTCGGCTGAAACAAAGAAACAATTTACTGAAATCAAGAAAGAATTTGCCGAAACGCTGTTTTATTTTTATGGGATTTTGGAGCAGAATAATGCCAAAAAGAAAGAATCGGCTGAATCTTTGAAAGACGCAGCCGATTCTTTGATTTAATCTACCGCAAGGGTATTCGTTTTTAATATTTATAAAATCCTTCTCCTGTTTTTCTACCAAGAAGTCCGGCTCTTACCATTTTTCTCAACAATGGGTGAGGACGGTATTTCGGATCTCCGTATTCGTTGTAAAGAACTTCCATGATAGCAAGACAAACGTCCAATCCGATTAAGTCTCCCAAAGCAAGAGGACCCATAGGGTGGTTTGCACCAAGTTTCATTGCAGTATCTATTTCCTCAGCACTTGCAACGCCGTCAGCCAATATGCCGACACCCTCATTAACCAAAGGAATCAATATTCTGTTCACAACAAAACCCGGAGCCTCATTTACTTTAACGGGAACTTTTCCCATTTCGGTAGCAAGATTCACTATCTTTTCGCAAACCTCTTCGCTTGTCTTTTGTCCCTTTATAACTTCTACAAGTTTCATCACAGGAGCCGGATTGAAGAAGTGCATACCTATGAATCTATCAGGACGATCTGTGCAAGCAGCTATTTCAGTGATTGAAAGCGATGAAGTGTTTGTTGCGAAGATTGTTTCAGGCTTGCAAATCTTGCTAAGTTCTGCGAAGACCTCTTTCTTCAATTCAATTTCCTCAACAGCAGCCTCTATCACAAGGTCTGCATCTGCAAGCTGAGAATACTCGGTTGTTGTGCTGATGTTTGCAAGCACTGCATCCATTGCAGCTTGTTCCATTTTTCCTTTTTCAACCAAACGAGCCAAACCTTTGCTTATTCTTGCAACAGCCTTATCCAAACTTGCCTGACTGCGACTCTTTACAACAACTTGCATTCCTGCTTGTGCGAACGCTTGAACCACTCCGGAACCCATTGTTCCTGTTCCTATTACACAAATTTTCATTTTGTTTATGTTTTAATTGTTAATCATTATTTACCGTTGAAAACTGCTTTTTCTTTGTTTAAGAAAGCACGCATGCCGTCCTTTTGGTCCTGACTTGCGAAACATTTTCCGAAAAGCTTGGTTTCGTACTCTATAGCTTTGTCTGCACATAAGTCATACTCCTCATTGATACACTCTTTTGCGTAAGCAACAGCCAAAGGTGCGTTTACGATTATGCTTTCAGCCATTTTGACAGCTTCATTCATAAGTTCCGCTTGTTCATACACAGCATTTACCAATCCGATTCTTAAAGCTTCTTCTACTTTTATCGGTTTTCCGGTAAAGATAAGTTGTTTTGCCATTCCCATTCCAACGAGTTTTGCAAGGCGATAAGTACCGCTGAATCCCGGAACAATACCTAAGCCGACCTCAGGCTGACCGAATCTTGCGTTTGCTGAACATATCCTTATGTCGCAAGCCATCGCCAATTCGCAACCGCCACCCAATGCAAAGCCATTAACGGCTGCAATCACAGGAATAGGAAGTGTCTCAATCTTTCTAAACACGTCGGCACCGCGTTTGCCGAATGCTTCACCCTCAGCTTGGTTTAGGTTTGCCATTTCCGAGATGTCCGCACCCGCAACAAAAGATTTCTCACCATCTCCGGTGATTATCAAAACTCTTGTGTCTTTCTCTATATTTGAAACAAAGTCGTCAATCTCCGCAAGTATGGTTGAATTCAATGCGTTGAGCGACTTGGGAGCCGAAATCGTAAGAATGAGAATCTCTCCACGTTTTTCTGATTTCAAGAAGTTGTATTCCATGATTTTTTTTCTTTTGTATTTGATTAAAATATCCGCTTTCAAAAACAAGTGCAAATGTACATAAAATTTGCAAAGCGAACAATGAAAAAATGAATCTTTGTTTCGCTTTACTGAAATCAAGAAAGAATTTAATAAAACAAAGAAATAATTTTCTAAAATCAAGAATTATTTCTCTAAAACAAAGAAAAAAATAAAAAAAACAAAGAATTATTCAACTAAAACAAAGAAAAATTCGGCGTTTTTAGTACTTAAAAATGTTAAGTCTTTGATTTTATGTCTTTTGGTTAAGGTTTTGTATTCTTAAGGTTTGCTGTCGGGAATCTTTTGCTTGAAGATATCGCAAGCATTTGGGCTTAAGGCTTAATGAAAGTGGTTTATTTTGTTACAAAACGCTCGCAAGTCAAATTGAAACTTAGATTTTCGCTAATAATTTAACAAGTTGATTTTTTCAAAACAGGCAAATCCTCTTGTACAGTCGTCCAAACTTTTTTCGGAGAAATAGTATAATAACCATGAACTAAAACATGACGCATCTTTTCTATTACTTGCCAAGGGATAAATTGGTGGGATAATTTGAAGTCTTTTGTAAGCATATAAGATGCTTCGCCAATAATTTCTATGTTTTTAACGACTGCATAAAATAATATCTTACTTTGTTCGAATTCTTCTACACTTAAGTTTGCCGTAAACTCTTCTACATTATTTATTGCAAAGAGCATGTGTTCTATCCTGCCTTTATCTTTAACAGTCTCTCTCATATATCAAAATCTTATCTTTATTTGCGGTTTCGTTTGCAAAAGGTAATAGGGAACCTTCTTCAACTAAGTCAACTTTATGGTTGAGTATATTTTCTAATTGACAGATTATGTCAGCGTATTTGAAAAGAGAAATCTTCGCATCCTTGTCAAAAGAAACAAGAATGTCTATATCACTTTGCTCAGTCTCCTCTCCACGAGAATAAGAGCCGAATAACCAAGCCTTATTTATTGGTTGGGTAGAAAAAAACTTCTGAATAGAAGGAATAATCTGGCTTTGAGTGATGCTGTTCATGGTAAATATCTTTTAATATTAACTGCAAAAATAACAATTTTATTATTATAAACAAACAAAACGCTCGCAAGTCAAATTAAAGTAAAGACTCACGAGCGTTTTCCTTTTCATACTCGTTTTGTTTTTAGTAGTTGTTAAATTATTTTTTGCAAAAGTAGTTTTTTTTGCATGATTTGCAAAATTTTATTGCGTAAATAATCAGCATAGGTCCTAATCCGAGATAGAAAAAGGCTATAAACTGACTTGGAAGGTTTGGAATTAGTCTTAAACTTATGCCGAGAGTCATCATAATCAAAAGAATTATCCAACCTTTTAAGGGAAATGTTTGCCAAAGACTGAAAGGGGGTTGTAGATTCTCTATTCTTTTGATATATTTCTTTGTAATCTTGTTGAAGATTAAATAAAAGAACGTCATAACTGCAAGGGTAGAGGGAATTAACCACCATAATTGTTCGGGATTTTGCTTTGTGTAGTTGATAATTCCTTTAATGGTGATTATAATTCCCGGTATTGCCCAAATAAGACTTGCTGTAAGAAACAGTGTTTTACGTTTCAACTTATTGATTGTATTTTGTGAAGTTGTATTTTTGGCGTAATTGGTTTTGTTCTTCTTGATTCAGACTTTTGAAATACGCCTTCCAACCCGGGCAAATATTGATATGCCATCTCCAAAAGCGACCTACTATTGATTTTGGTTTATTGTCGTATTGTTTTCTAATAGGACAATTTGAACATTGATGATTTTTCATTTCTTTTTTTTACAAAAATACATTTTTTCCTTGGATTGCAAAGAAAAAACTCTGAAAAGGAGAATATTTTTCTTTAATTTATTTTTCTTAGTCAATTTTCGTACCTTTGCAAACTTAAAAATACAAATTATTTATCTATGAAGAAAATTTTTAAAACAATGATGTTATTCACAGCTGCTTTGACTGCGGTTTCTTGCGGTGAGAAAGAGCAAAAGCAAACAGAGTTTGACTATAATGTAGAAAGTTTTGCAGATATTCAAATCTTGCGTTACAAAGTTGATGGCTTTGATGAATTGAGCCTTAAACAAAAAACCTTTATTTATTATTTGAATGAGGCGGCTCTTTGGGGAAGAGATATTCTTTTTGACCAAAACGGACGCTACAATCTTGAAATTCGCAGAATGTTAGAAGACTTTTATCAAAATTATAAAGGAGATAGAGAGGATAAAAACTTCAAAGGCGTTGAGGAATACTTGAAACGTGTTTGGTTTAGCAACGGAATTCATCATCATTACGGAAGTGATAAATTTGTTCCTAAGTTTGAGCGTCAATGGTTCGTAGAACAAACAAAATGTAGTGAAGAAATTGCGGAGGTAATCTTCAATCCAGAGGTTATGCCAAAGAAAATATCTCTTGCAGAAGGCGTTGATTTGTTGCTTGCAAGTGCTTGCAATTACTATCAAGGCGTTACACAAGAAGAAGCCGAAGCATTCTATGCAGAAATGAAAGCAAAGGGCGATCAAACTCACCCTGTAATGTATGGAATGAACTCTACACTTGTAAAAGGCAAAGATGGAAAAATCTATGAAGACGTTTGGAAAGTAGGAGGTAAGTATGGACAAGCAATAAGCAAGATTGTAGAAAACTTAAAGCTTGCACGTCCTTTTGCAGAAGATGCAAAACAACAACAAGTTATTGATTTGCTTATTTCTTTCTATGAAACAGGTGATTTGAAAACATTTGATGAGTACAGCATTGCTTGGGTTGAAAACACAGAACCTAATGTTGATTTTGTAAATGGTTTCATTGAATCATACGGAGACCCTCTTGGAATGAAAGCATCTTGGGAAAGTATAGTTAATTTCAAAGATATAGAAGCAACAAAGCGTGCAGAACAATTAAGTATCAACGCTCAATGGTTTGAAGATAATTCTCCTGTTGCAAAAGAGTTTAAGAAAGAAAAAGTAAAAGGCGTTTCAGCAAAAGTTATCAGTGCATCTATTCTTGGAGGCGACCTTTTCACTTCGACAGCCATAGGAATAAACCTTCCAAACAGCAATTGGGTCAGAGCAGAGCACGGAAGCAAGTCAGTAACTATTGCCAACCTTACAGAAGCCTACGCTCAAGCATCTAATGGTAGCGGAATGTTGGAAGAATTTGCATACGGAAAAGAAGAAATCGAGATTATAAAGAAATATGGTCAATTCACAGATGACTTACACACCGATTTACACGAATGTCTTGGTCATGGAAGCGGAAAACTCTTGCCGGGCGTTGATCCGGAAGCCTTAAAAGCATACGGAAGCACGATTGAAGAAGCAAGAGCCGACCTTTTTGCACTTTATTACCTTGCAGACGCAAAATTAGTCGAATTAGGACTATTACCGGACGCAGAAGCATATAAAGCAAGCTATATTTCACAAATGCAAAACGGACTTTTAACACAAGTAGTTCGCATAAAACTTGGCGATCAAATAGAAGAATCACACATGAGAGACAGAGCTTTGATAGCAAGATGGGCATTTGAAAAAGGAAAAGGAGCAGCAAAAGGCGGAAAAGACGTAATAGAAATGGTAAAACGCGAAGGAGAAACCTTTGTAAAGATAAACGACTATGAAAAGTTGCGTAATTTGTTCGGACAACTCTTGGCAGAAATCCAAAGAATCAAATCAACAGGCGACTACAACGCAGCAAGAGATTTGGTAGAAAACTATGCAGTGAAAATAGACCCTGAATTACACAAAGAAATCCTTGACAGATACCAAAAACTCAACATTGCACCATACAAAGGCTTTGTGAACCCTGTCTACACAGCAGTAAAAGACAGCAAAGGCAATATAACAGACGTAAAAGTCTCATACGAAGAAGGCTACAGCGAGCAAATGCTAAGATATTCCAAAGATTACAGCCCTTTGAACAAGTAAAAAATAAAAAACATAGGTGGGGAGTATTCAAAAGATCGGATCTTTCGCAGTGAAACATCCGATCTTTTTAGGTAAAACATCCGATCTTTTTAGAAGTAAGCACCGAGGTTTTTGTTTTTAACCAAAGAAAAGATTATTTTACATACATAAAACTTGTTGATTATGATAGAGTTGGTAGGATATAAAAAGACCATGAGCCTCAACGGCGAAAAGAAAGAAAAGGTATTCGTCAAGGCAAATCTTCCGCATCGCATGGATTTTGAAAAATTGTGTGCCTTGATAGCCGAACGAACCACGCTTACGGATTTTGAAGTGGCATTTGTTTTGGCTGAGGTCGAGCAGGTTGTGATAGAAAACATCGAACTCGGACGCGGAACTGAGATAGGACGACTCGGCAGTGTTGAATTGTCGGTCAAAGCCAATGCGGTGGATAGTTTTGAGGAACTTGATAAGAATTTGGTGGAGAAAACCAAGATTATTTATAAGCCTTCCAAGGGAATTAAAGAGGCTTTAAGAAATGTAAAATACAAAGTGGTGCGTCAAAAATAGTTTTCTGACGCACCACTTTGTGTAATGAATTTTTTTATTCTTTATTTTTTGGTAGTTCAAACTTGATTGGCAGGGTGAATTGACATCTTACGGGTTTTCCTCTTTGTTTTCCCGGTTTCCATTTAGGCATATTTTTTACCATTTCCATAGCTGCTTCATCGCAACCGCCTCCTATGCCTCGTAAAATTTTAACATTTGAAATTGAACCGTCTTTTTCAATAACAAATTGCACGAAAACTCTCCCTTCAATGCCTTTTTCTTTTGCAGCTTCTGGGTATTTGAGATTTTTTACAATGTAAGCATACATTGAATCCATACCTCCCGGAAATTCTGCTTGCTCTTCTACAACGACAAACACTTCATCGTCTACGGAAACTTTCTTTTCTTCTTGACAAAACGCCATATTTGTCAAAAAGATTGCTGATAATAATAATGCTAATCTTTTCATAAAATTGTTTTTTAAGTGATTAAACGTTGCAAATGTACAAAAAAAAATAAAAAACCAAGTTTTTAGTATAAAAATATTAACTTTGCATTATGAAACTCAATGAAAGAACAGAAACTTCCGGCTATATAGATGATATAGAACCTGATTACGTTTTGTCCGATAGGTTTGAAATTGAATGCGAACTGCCTTCCGAGGGATACAATCGTTTGTTTAAGGCGGTGCGTTATGGAAAGTATTTTGTCCTTAAAGGATTGAAGGAGAAATATCGGGACAATAATCTGTATAGAGGTTTAATCATAAAGGAATTTGACATACTTGTTTCGCTCAATCACCCTAATATTGTACGTTGTTATGGAATTGAGGAGGTTGAAGACTTGGGTTTGTGTATTATTATGGAGTATGTCGATGGGGTTACCTTGGGTGAATTTTTGGAAACGAAGCCTTCTTCTGCTCAAAGGCGTAAGGTGGTAAAGCAAATACTGAATGCAATGGATTATTATCACGAATTGCAATTGGTACATCGCGATTTGAAGCCTTCAAACATTCTTATAACAAATAATGCTCATAATGTAAGAATCATAGACTTTGGTTTGGCAGACACAGACTATTATGCAGTTTTCAAAGAGCCTGCATTCACTCGTCAATATGCCTCTCCCGAACAATTGAATGGGGAAAAACTCGATTGCAGAAGTGATATTTATAGTTTTGGAAAGGTGCTTGCAAAGATTTTTCCAAACAAATACAAAAGGATTGCAAAGAAATGTAGCAAGGAAAAAAGAAAAGAGCGTTATCCTAATGCGGATTATGTTTATCAAGCAATGTTTTCGGTTAAGAAAAAGTTGTATAGAGCGGCTATTGTGGTGATTGCTCTTGGTCTTTTGTCTTATTTGACATATAATTACATACATTACTACTCAAAACCTTTTGAAACGCAAATCGCTTCGGGACAAACATTGAAAATGCAAATCATTGATTCAAAGGCAGTGGTGCTTGCTAATAATAATGTAAAGGGTGATTTGCATATTCCTGAGTTTGTGTCTTATCGTTTGAGGAAATTTCCTGTTACAAGAATAGAAGCACGTGCGTTTTTTCACAATAGTGAGATTACTCGTTTGACTTTGCCTGAGAATTTGGAGCATTTGGGAGCGTGGGCATTTTCTTCTTGTCCTGCTTTAAGCGATACGCTTGTTCTTCCAAAGAATTTGAAAGAGATTGGTAACGATGCTTTTTGCGGAACAAATATTTCGTGTTTGATAATAAAGAGTGAAAAACTTGAACCGATAGATTCTACACTTGAAAACAACTTTTTCTTTAATTGTGCAAACCTTCAAACGATTGTTTGTGAGCAAAGCGTGAAGAATTTGACGTTTAGTCTTTTGCGAGCTTCTCATGATATTAAAGAAGTCGTATTTCCCGAGAGTTTGAACGAGATTCCCGAGGCATTTTTCGCTCATGCAAAGATTTCGGGCAAGATTTTGTTTCCCAAAGACTTGAAAACGGTTGGTTGGAGTGCCTTTTTCGATGCAAAAATCGATAGTGTGATTCTACCAAAGAGCGTAAAGGAAATAAGAAGTTATGCTTTCAATTATTCGAATATCAAAAAAATAGATATAGGTTCTGAAATAGAAGTGTTGGGAGAAAAATCTCTTGCCGATTTGCTCGATTTAGATACTTTAATCATAAGAGCAACAACGCCGCCTCTTGCAGGTCAAAATTTCTTCCTTAACAGTGGAAGTGAAAACTTCGTGTTTTTAGTGCCGAAAGAAAGTCTTGATGCGTACAAAGCACATAAGGCGTTTTCAAAACTTAATCCTAAACCTTTGAATTAAAAATGTGTGATATCAATAAAAATCAAAATGTACTTTTGCTACGAAATCTGATAGAGGAATCTATGTCTCGCAAGTTTGAAACCCCAAATGATTTTGAGTGTTTGGCAACTATGATTAATGTTCGTTTGAATGATTCATTGTCAATCAGTACATTGAAAAGGATTTGGGGTTACATAGATGGCTATGGTACGATCAGGGAGAAGACGTTGAATGTATTGAGTCGTTTTGTCGGCTATTCTGATTATCAAACCTTTGTTGATGAGTATTGTACCTGCGAGGATGCGGTTTCTTCAAAGCGATTGATCAATCAGAGTTTGGATACAGCCGATTTGTCTTTGTATTCGCACGTTGAGATTCAGTGGAATCCTGACAGGTTATGCTATTTGCAATATTTAGGAAACAATAAGTTTCAAGTAATTCTTTCGAGAAATTCCAAATTATCGAAAGGGGATACCTTCAAATGCAATGCGTTTTATCTGAATCAACCATTGATTTTAGATGAATTCGTACATGAAAATCAGCCTGCTTGTAAATTTGTAGTGGGAAACAGAGGTGGCCTGACGGTTGCAAGAGTCATCGATTCGGTATCAAGAGTCGTGTGAAAAAATCTTGATTCCGTGTCATTTTTTCTTTGTTTTATTTTATTTTTTCTTTGTTTTATTAAAATATTTCTTTGTTTTTTTAGATTCTTTCTTTGCATTTGTTTTCATTCTCCCGCTTTGGTATCGACAAGTGTTTGAATGGTGCGTCCGAAATGTTTTTCTCGGTCGGGTATTCTTCTTTCCGTGTTTTAGGAACTTTGTTTTTGTGAAGATGTGTTAAATAAGTAACTTGTTGCTTTGCTGTTATGTCGGTTTGGAAAAACAAACAAGCGAAGCCGAATAGGTATCAGCTTCGCTTGTTTTGAATTTTAATGTTGTGATGTTTATTTTGCGTAATTTACTGCTCGCGTTTCTCGAATCACGGTAACCTTTATCATGCCCGGAAAGACCATTTCGTTTTGTATCTTCTTAGACAGACTCATCGATATTTGATTTGCTTCAGCATCGGATACCTTTTCCGCAGATACAATCACTCTCAATTCTCTTCCTGCTTGGATTGCATATGTTTTAACAACTCCCGGATAGCTCATTGCCATCTCTTCCAACTTGTTTAATCGGTTTATGTACGCCTCAACCACTTCTCGTCTTGCTCCCGGTCTTGCTCCGGAAATAGCATCGCAGACTTGAACGATTGGAGCGTAAAGACTTTGCATCTCTATCTCGTCATGGTGAGAACCGATTGCGTTGCTGATTTCTGCTTTTTCTTTGAACTTTTCTGCAAGTTTCATTCCGTGAATTGCGTGAGGGAGTTCTGGCTCGTTGTCAGGTACTTTACCTATGTCATGCAACAATCCTGCTCTTTTTGCTATCTTTGGATTCAATCCTAATTCGCTTGCCATTGTCGCACATAAGTTCGCAACTTCGCGAGAGTGTTGTAGCAAATTCTGTCCGTAGGAAGAACGATATTTCATCTTTCCTATCATTCTTATGAGTTCGTGGTGCATGTTCACGATTCCCAAATCAATACAAGTTCTTTTTCCGGTCTCGATGACTTCTTGCTCTATTTGTTTTTTAGTTTTTGCAACCACTTCTTCGATTCTTGCAGGGTGAATACGACCGTCTGTAACCAATTTGTGCAATGAAAGTCTTGCAACTTCTCTTCTCACAGGGTCAAAGCATGAAAGAAGGATAGCGTCCGGCGAATCATCGATGATTACTTCAACACCGGTAAGGCTTTCCAATGTTCTGATGTTTCGACCTTCTCTTCCTATGATTCGTCCTTTTACTTCTTCGCTTTCGAGATTGAAAACCGAAACAGTGTTTTCTATTGCGTTTTCTGTTGCGGTACGTTGTATCGATTCGATAACGATTTTTTTTGCTTGTTGGTTTGCAGTCAGCTTAGCTTCTTCGACAATCTCCATTATTTTGTTTGCCGCATCGTTTTTCGCTTCTTCGGTAAGGCTTTCTATCAGTTGGGCTTTTGCTTCCTCTGCTGACAATCCTGCAACTTGTTCCAATTTTTCAATGCTGTCGCGATATGCCTTCTCAACCTCTTGTTGGCGAACTTGAAGTTTTTCTGCTTGTTTGCTGAGGTTTTCTTTTGCAGCCAAAAATTCGTTGCTTTTTTTCTGAAGTTCCTCAACTTTTTGATTCAATGCTTGCTCTTTTTGTTTGATTTTGTTTTCGGCTTGCATTACTTTGTTGTTTCTTTCTTGCACTTGCTTTTCGTGTTCGCCTTTCATCTGCAAGAATTTCTCTTTAGCCTGAAGAATCTTTTCTTTCTTCATAATTTCGCCTTTTTCTTCGGCTTCTTTCAACACTTGAAGACTTTTCTTTTCTAAAGTACTTCTCAATTTGGTTGCGGAAAGTGCAATTCCTACTCCTAAACCGACAACCACTCCAATGATTCCAATAAGTATATTCATGGTTTTGTCTATAAAAAGTTAGTTATATAAGCTTGGAGCCTTAAAAGAGAATGTTTCAGAACGTTGTAAGGAGATAATAAAAACCGCACCAATCTCGATTTATGGAGCATCGTAAACTCCGAAAATAAAGGATTTGAGTGCCTTTTGTGTCAAACTTCCACTGTCTTCAAAGAGATTTCCTGACGGAAATGAGGCCTGTTTTCTCCAAAATGAGCTTAACTCGTTATTGTTATTGTGTTGAGTTTACAGACTGCTACGAAATTGATGCGGTATGTCGTTCTTATTCTATTTGATACTGTTTTCAATGGTTTGGAGCATAGTTTTCAAGCGTTCGGTTACCGTTTTGTTATTGTCATTTTGCATCTTGTTCTGCTTAATGAAAGCCGTAACATATTGCAACAATATCATGGCAAGTAAATCCTGTTTATCCTTGTAAGCATATTTTGCTTCATACCCTTTTATCGTTTCATCGACTATGTTAGAGGCTTCTTCGAAAATGTCTTTTTCACTCATTCTGACATTAACCTTGTATGGTTTTCCTGCCAATTCCACACTTACGCTAATCATTTCCTCGTTCATCGTCTCTGTCTCTATCTTGTATCAAAACCAACAAAGCTAACCCCTTGTTCACTTCTTGCAACAATTCGTTTATCTTTCTCCTCAGTTCGTTTATATCCTCTTTCTGCTCTATTGCTTTTGTTAATTTACCTACTATATCTTTATTATATAATTCACTATTTTTGTTCGATAAGGCCACAACTTCGTTTCTTAATCGTTCATTCTCGCTTTCCAATGCCGCAATCTTCTTTTCACAATTTTCTTTTTGTGTTATAATGAATTGCATCTTGGTTTCGATTTCTGCAATCAAAGAAAGAATTTCACTCATATTGCTAAAACTTTAAGCCGTTACCGCTTGCAAATGTAGTAAATTTATTCTTACTACTATGTTTTTTATTCTAATTTATTTTTCAGGCAAAGTATGGCCCATTCTTTCTCGTTTGGTATCCAAATATTTCTCATTATATTTGTTTGGATTGATAACAAGAGGAACGTTTTCTGTGATTTTGATTCCGTAACCTTCCAATCCGGTACGTTTTTTCGGATTGTTGGACATTAGACGCAAGTTTGTCGCATTCATATCTCTCAAAATCTGAGCTCCTACGCCATAATCTCTTTCATCTGCTTTGAATCCCAACGCCAAGTTAGCCTCTACTGTGTCCAAACCTTGTTCTTGAAGGTGATATGCTTTGAGTTTATTAACCAAACCAATGCCTCTTCCTTCTTGGCTCATATAAACAATCAACCCTTTGCCTTCTTGCTCGACCATTTGCATGGCTGTGTGTAATTGTTCGCCACAATCACATTTGCAAGAGCCAAAAATATCACCTGTTGCACAAGAAGAGTGGACTCTACATAAGATTGGTTCGTCTTTTTCCCATTCTCCTTTTTTCAAAACCAAGTGTGTTAAGTTGTTATCTTTTTGTGTGTAAGCTATAAGCTTGAATTCACCCCATTGTGTAGGAAGAAATACTTCTTGTTCTTTATGTATTAAACTTTCCGTCTTGATTCTGTATGCTATTAGGTCTTTTATCGTGATTATCTTCAAGTCATATTCTTCTGCAAACTTCATCAAATCGGGCATTCTCGCCATTGTGCCGTCTTCATTCATTATCTCCATTAATGCTCCCACGGGATACAATCCTGCAAGTCTTGCCAAATCAATTGTAGCTTCAGTATGACCTGCACGACGTAAAACTCCTTCTTCTTGAGCGTAAAGGGGGTTGATGTGTCCTGGACGTCCGAATGTTGCAGGTGTTGAACTTGGATCAGCCAAAGCCAAGATGGTTGCAGCTCTATCAGATGCCGAAACTCCGGTTGAACAACCCTCCAATTTGTCTATTGTAACGGTGAAAGGCGTTCCTAAAACCGACGTATTATCTGCAACTTGATGATATAATCCAAGCTCACGACAGCGTGATATTGTAACGGGTGTACAAAGTACTCCGCGAGCATGCTTCAACATAAAGTTAACTTTCTCGGGCGTTATCTTTTCTGCGGCAATGATTAAATCACCTTCGTTTTCTCTATCTTCATCATCAACGACAATAACAAAATTGCCTTTTTTGAATTCTTCAACAGCTTCTTCTATTGTATCTACTTTAGTCTTCATTTCAAATTTTTTTTAGTCTGCAAAGATAAGAAAAAAAAAGGATTTGCAACAAATATAGTGACGTATTGTTGTTTTTGCGTGTAAGATTTAGAATTTGATTTGTCTGTTTTTGATGAAAATGATATAGTTGTAAAGATTCTAAAAAGGGTTTATGTGTCAAAATAAGCGGAAGCAATCTCTATGCGAATCGGTTTTTATTTGTACCTTTGCAGTCGTTTTGTTCGAAAAACAGATAGTCTGATGATAAGTTTTAGTATAATAACGCAAGGAATATTGTTTGGATTGACATTGTCGCTAATGGTCGGTCCTGCGTTCTTTTCTTTGATTCAGACGAGTATAACACAAGGATTTCGCAGTGGTTCGCAGTTGGCGATGGGAGTTGCTTTGTCCGATGTGCTTATGGTGTTTGTTGCTTGGTTTGGAGTAAGTTCTTTGTTTGCTTCAGACAAGGCACAGAATCTTATCAGTTTGATAGGAGGTTGTGTAATCATAGGATTCGGAATTTATACCGCAACTCGCAGACATATAACCCAACCTCGAAGAAGCATAGAGACGGTAAGCAAGTTTCAATTCAAATACATACTGAAAGGTTTCGTGTTTAACATAGCTAATCCCGGAGTTTGGATTTATTGGCTCATACCTGTGAATGTGGCAGTCAGCCATGACAAAACCATAGAACAGATAACATTCCTTGTATGTATCCTTTTGACTGTCTTTACCATGGATTTGATAAAATGTGCCATTGCTTATGAGTTGAAACGCTTTATGACAGACAAGGTAATCACGATTATGAATCGAGTTGTTGGAAGTATTCTTATTTTGTTTGGTGTTTATTTAATAGTATCCGCTTTTACCGTTATCGATATTCCAACAATGTCATCCGTTGTTGGCTAAAAAGCCGAAAAAAATCTTTGTTTTTTGAAAATATTTCTTTGTTTTTTCGAAATAAATCTTTGTTTTATTCCGCCAATTCTTGATTTGGTGAAAATAGAATCAAGAATTGTTTTTCTTAAATTGCAAACGGCCTTTGTCGGGTGAAATTTTATTTGTATTTTTGCAATCACAGATGTGATAATTTATGCTTTTAGATGAATTAAACGAAGAACAACGAGCTGCGGCTTCTCAAACCGAAGGTGCAATTATGATAGTTGCAGGAGCCGGTTCCGGGAAAACGCGTACACTTACTTATAGAGTTGCTCACTTGTTGGAAAAAGGTGTCGATCCTTTCTCTATCTTGTTGCTTACATTCACGAATAAGGCGGCCGAAGAGATGAGAGAGCGTATTAGAAACCTTGTCGGAAACAATGCAAAAGCCATTTTGATGGGTACATTTCACTCTGTAGCGGCTCGGATTCTGAGATTGGAGGCTGAAAAGCTCGGTTACATAAAGAATTTTGTTATCTATGATACATCGGATAGTAAATCACTTCTGAAAAACATCCTGAAAGACAAAGGATTCGATACAAAAGTTTACAATCCTTCGTATGTATTGGATAGAATCTCGAAAGCAAAATCTTCATTGATTTCAGCAGAAGAATATAGCGAAGATCCTATAAAGCGAACCGAAGATGTGGTTGCCGGAAAGCCCGCAATTGCAGAATTATATAGAGAATATGAAAGACGTTTGAGACAATCGATGGCGATGGATTTTGATGATTTGTTGTTCAATCTTCATCGCTTGCTTGTGCTTGACCTTACGGTTGCCGATAAATACAGACAAAGGTTCAAATATATAATGGTTGATGAGTATCAAGACACGAATCATGTACAGTATATGATAGTTAAAAACCTCGCGGCAAGACATAAAAACGTTTGTGTTGTAGGTGATGATGCTCAAAGTATATATGCTTTTCGTGGAGCGAATATTCAAAACATCTTGAACTTCAAAAAAGACTATGAGAATGTGCGAATTTTCAAATTGGAACAAAATTACCGTTCTTCGCAAAACATAGTCAATGCGGCTAATTCGGTGATAGATAAAAATATTGACCGAATAAAGAAAAATGTTTGGACATCTAATCCAGAGGGAGAAAAGATAGTGTTTAAGCAATTCTCGAGTGATAGGAATGAGGCTGAAGAGATTTGTGATAGAATCAAAGAACGGAAAGCGGAAACTTCATGTTCTTATAGGGATATGGCGATTCTTTATCGAACAAACAGCCAATCGCGAGCGTTTGAAGATGCTTTGCGTTTCAGAAATATACCTTATAGATTGTTTGGCGGGCTATCGTTCTATTCGAGAAAAGAAATCAAAGATGTGCTTGCTTATTTCAGATTGGTTGTTAATAATAATGACAATGATGCTTTTTTGAGAATCATAAATTATCCGGCAAGAGGAATAGGACAAACTTCGTTGGACAGGCTCAAAATAGCCGCCGATAGTATGAATTGCTCATTGTTTGATGCAGCATCTTCTGATTGTCTGTCGCAATTTGGAATCAAGTCTTCCACTTCTTCGACACTATCGGATTTTTGTGCCTTTATAAGGGCTTGTTCTGTTGAATTGTACAATGAAGATGCACTTACACTTGGCGAAAAGATAATAAAACGAAGTCGATTAAAGGAAACCATTTCCGAAGAAGACAAAGCGGAAAGCAAAGATAGGTTGGAAAATGTCGAAGAGTTGATAAGTGGTCTTCAGTCCTTTGTTTCATTGGAAGATAACAATCTTATAGATGAATTGACAGGTGAAGTGGTTTCGTTGGAGAATAGAACGCTTGATGTTTACTTGCAACAGATTTCCTTGTTTAGTGATATAGATACAAAAGATGATGATAAGGAAGCGGTTTCTTTGATGACGATACATAGTTCTAAAGGATTGGAATTTGAACATGTGTTTATAGTCGGTATGGAAGAGAACCTGTTTCCATCGACCTTGTGTTTGGCTTCTCGTTCCGAGTTGGAAGAAGAACGACGCTTGTTTTATGTGGCATTGACTCGAGCAAAACAAACAGTGTTTCTTTCTGCCGCAACGATGAGATACAAATTCGGACAAGTTATTTTTTCGGAAAAAAGTCGCTTTGTTAATGAAATATCATCGGAATTTCTGTTGGGAGATGGAGTGAAGAAAACTTTGCCGAAGTCATCTTCAGATATGCCGATACGAAAGAAGTTGCCATCAAATTCAAAGAAACCTTTGCCTATAACAAGTTTGACAAAAAATTCTCTTACAAAGAAAATTACCGAGCCTTTGTCCGAAGAAAATATGAAAATAGAAGAATGTGAAGTCGGAATGAAGGTTTATCACGTCAAATTCGGAAAAGGAGAAGTGCTTTCCTTGGACGGAGAGGGAATGGATAAAAAAGCAATAGTAAATTTTGAAGAATTCGGCAATAAAACCTTGATATTGCGATTTGCTAAATTGAAAAAAATATAATAATGAACTATAATACCCAAAGAAAGAAATTAGCTATTCCCGAATATGGAAGAAATATTCAGGGACTTGTTGATTATGCGATGACGATTGAGGATAGAGAAAAACGTAATTCTTTTGTCAATATAATAATCAATGCAATGGCCCAAGTTAATCCATCGGTTAAGGAAACAAGTAACTATAAACATAAATTGTGGGACCATTTGTTTATAATGTCTGACTATAAACTCGATGTGGATTCTCCATTTCCGAAACCTATCCCCGAAGAGGTGGAATCTAAACCAGAACGCTTAAACTATAAATCTTCGTTTATCAGATTCAGACCTTATGGAAAGATAATTGAAAATATGATTGACAAGATTATCGATATGCCTGAGGGTGAGGAAAAGAAGACGCTGATTGAGATGATTGCACAACATTTGAAAAAATCTTATTTGCAGTGGAATGTAAGCAGTTGTGATGATGAAATGATTTTGAATCACTTCGAGCAATTGTCGCATGGTCAATTGAAACTACACGAAGACTTCAAGTTACATAGCACAAAAAAATTGCTAAGTGACCATTCAACGCAGAGAAACAAAAATCACGCTCAACAAAATCAAGGTAAAAAGAAAGTAAACAATAAACAAAAAAAATAAAACAGCATGAGTTCTTTCGAGATAATAGGAGGCAAACCGCTCAGTGGAGAAATATATCCTCAGGGTGCAAAAAACGAAGCATTGCAAGTGATAAGTGCGGTGCTTTTGTCAGAAGAGGAAATCATAATTGAAAATATTCCGAGCATCAGAGACGTAAACAAACTGATCGAATTGCTGGAATATATAGGTGTAAAGGTACATAAGGTTGCTCAAAACACATATAGCTTCAAGGCAGACAGGGTTGAAATTGATAAAATATATACTGAAAGATACGCACAAATGGCTTCTTCTCTTAGGGGCTCGGTTATGTTGGTTGGACCTTTGTTAGCTCGATTCAAAGAGGCGTATATACCGACTCCGGGTGGAGATAAGATAGGTAGACGTCGATTAGATACTCACTTTACGGGTTTTGAAAAATTGGGAGCAAAGGTTGCTTATTCTGTCGAGAAGAAAGCGTACGAGGTAAAGAGCAATGGTTTGAATGGTTGTTATATGCTTTTGGATGAAGCTTCGGTTACAGGTACCGCAAACATAGTAATGGCAGCTGTATTGGCAAAAGGAACAACTACAATATTCAATGCTGCATGTGAACCTTACTTATATCAATTATGTACAATGCTTAACAATATGGGAGCAAAAATTTCGGGAGTCGGAAGTAATTTGCTGACAATTGAAGGCGTGTCGGAATTGAAAGGTTGCAAGCATAGATTGTTGCCCGATATGATTGAGGTTGGTAGTTTCATAGGTTTGGCGGCTATGACAAAATCAGACATAACCATTAAGCAGGTTAATTTGAAGCAACTCGGCATAATCCCCGATACATTCCGCCGTTTGGGTATAAAAATAGAAGAACAAGATGATGATTTGCATATTCCGGCACAAGAAATCTATGAGGTGGAAAAGTTTATGGATGGTTCTATAATGACGATTTCCGATGCTCCATGGCCGGGATTTACACCCGATTTGATAAGCATTGCATTGGTTGTTGCAACTCAAGCCAAGGGAAGTGTGTTGATTCATCAAAAGATGTTCGAAAGCCGTTTGTTCTTTGTCGATAAACTGATTGATATGGGAGCTCAAATAATCCTTTGCGACCCACACAGAGCTACAGTCATAGGGTCTGAAAGAAAATCTCCGCTAAGAGGAGTCCGTATGACATCTCCTGATATTAGAGCTGGTGTTGCCTTACTTATAGCCGCTCTTTCTGCAGAAGGAACAAGCATAATCGACAATATAGAACAGATAGACAGAGGATACCAAGATATAGATCTTAGATTGCAAAATTTGGGAGCAAGTATAAGAAGATTGTAGCTTATGGATATAAACGTATATTTCAATCCGATTGATACGGATTATTTAGGCATAGAGAATTTGTCGGAAGACTGTCTTTCGAAGATAATTTCTGTTAATAGCAAACAAAAACCGCTTGAATCAGAACTTGATGGCATTGTTGCGGATATGGCATTGATTGGAGTAGAAGAAGAGGGTGGAGGAATAAATGGAGCCGATATTATAAGAAAACAACTTTATGGCTTGAAATTACATAGAAAACATATTAAGATTGTTGATTTGGGTAATGTCAAACGAGGAAACAATCGCAAGGATGCTTATTCGGCTTTGGCAGAAGCTTGTTCGTGTTTGCTACAAAACAGAGTTATTCCTATTATATTAGGAAGAGAGAATGATTTGGCAATAGGCAATTACAGGGCTTACGAACAAATAGGACAGATTATAAATGTTTTCAATCTCGATTCAGAAATCGACTTCAAGGAAATAGAAAAGGACCCTGACGAAACTAATTTTTTGGCATATCTTTTCTGTAATCAACCTAATTATTTGTTTAATTACACTCATGCGGCTTATCAATCGTATTTGGTCGTTCCCGAATTGATAGATTTGATGCAACAGATGAGGTTTGAAACCTATAGATTGGGTGCTGTACAAAACAAAATCGAGTTTACCGAACCACTTATTCGAAACGCCGATATGGTTATTGCCGATATTAACTCAATAAGAGCATCGGATTCACCAACGAGTAAAAATCCTCATGGCTTGTATGGCGAAGAATTCTGTAAGATTGTGAACTTTGCGGGAATGAGTGATAAACTTACTTCCATAGGTTTTTATGGCTATAAGGCAGAAGAAGACTGTGATTTCCGTACAGCCAAACTTATTTCTCATGCAATATGGTATTTTATCGAAGGCTTCAATTGGCGAAAGAATGATTTCCCATACAAAGATCAAAAGAACTACTACAAATTCAGTGTTATAATGCCTAATGATATGAATATAGTGTTCTTTAAGAGCAAAAAGAGTGAGCGTTGGTGGATGCAGGTGAGTTGTCCCGATGAATTGCAACAAAAATACATGAGACATTTCCTTATACCTTGCACATACGATGACTACAAAGAAGCAATGGAAGGCTTGGTTCCTGAAAGGTGGTTGTTGGCATATAACAAGTTAAATCTTTAATCTTGATTTCAAAAAAATGAATTAAAGAAACAGAAAATTCTTTTTTGAAAACAAAACTTTTTTTTCAAAAAAGCGTTTCTTTGATTGCTATTTCAGAATAATGTTCTATATTTGCAAATTGATTAAGTAGAGTAAAATAATAATTTATCACAAAAAACAACAAAAAAATGAAAAAAACATTATTAGCGTTAGCGTTGTTGATTGGTACAAGTGGAGCTTTTGCACAAATAGGTATCAAGGCCGATGCACTCGGAACATCGCAAAAGAAAGCTGTTGCGACATCTGCTGATCGTCAACAGATTAAATCACAAAAGCAAAACGATCTTAACGGTCGTAAAGACGGAGAAAACATGACATTGATCAGTGATTTCTCTGATGCAACATTGTATTTGACATCTACATCTATCCAAGGTTTCGGATGGAATTATCATCCTAACACAACTACTCCAATGGGACCTGAAGGAACTAGATTGAATACTTTTGTTGGAATAAACGAAGATGGATATTGGTTCTTTGAACCAGATAGATATTCTATTGCACCAACTGCAGATAATGGCTTTATGTATTTGAGTATGTTGGATATCTGGCAAGCAGGTATGCAAGACAATGACCTTGAAGTTGCTTTGACATTCACATCTCCGCTTGAAACATACGGAACAATGGGTGTTGATATCTTCTTCAACCAATATATGATGAGATTTAACAGCGATCGTTACTTTATAGATTGGAGTAATGACCCTTCTTTCGCAACTTATGACTCTATAGAGTTCAATACAAGAGGTGTAGAAATGGATGTTAATACTAGTACTTTGGGAACAAAACGTGTAACCCTTCCTAATGGTACTTATAACGCAAATGCAGTTGCTGCATCTGAAGATCAATTCACTTACATAAGAATACGTGTTACTTCTCCTTCTTTGGAAGGTGCACCACAACCTCACGGTTACTTCTTGTTCTTAGATGATATCTACTATGCAGAAGTACCAGAAGATAGAGTTGAAGCAAAAACTGTAGAATACTATGCAAACGCATATCACATCATACCTCAAGGAGTATTGTTGGATACTTTGGTAAGTTCAGCTATACTTGAAAATACAGGTGGATCAGCATATACTGACGCTCAATTCAAGAACGTAATTAACGCTCTAAGAGCTGAAGGTGAAGAAGTTGTCTTTGATGTTATCGATGAAAACGTTTCTGATATGGATACATTGGAAAACGTTATGACAAGAATATTCGAAACTAACGATGCCGGTGTTGTAACTGATACTACTGAACAACGTTACAAAGAATTCTACGCTTGGACTACAACATTGCCTTCTGAAGAAGTTGGAACATATGCAGCAAACTCTGTTGTAACAGCAAGAGGTGAAGTTGTTGGAGCTATTGATGACACTACAACATTTAGAGTTGAAGGTCCTATGATTTCAAACGAAACTCACTATCGTTGGGCAAAAGATGCTGACCGTGCAGTTGAATCATCTATGTTTACTTATGGTTGGGTTATTGAAGGTGGTTTCACATACTTAACAGATGAAGCTCCTTACGGATTGCAAGGATATGAAGTTTGCTTGCCTTATTCTACAAATGCAAATAACGAAACTGAAAGATGGATTAAAGGTATCGAAGTAGTTCCTGCTTTGGACTCTTGTTTGGCTGGTTCAGTTATCAAGGGTAAATTGAGAATGTTCAACAACACTGAAGAAGCTACTTATGACAATATGATTGTTGAAGTTATGGATGAATGGGGCGAACCTGTTGAAACTCCAAACTACGAATTGAATGCAGCTGACCTTAACAATGGTTTGTGTGTTGACCCTGATTATTTGGATGTAATCACTTCAAGCGATGAAAATCCATTCAAAACAATCTATATGGAATTCCCTAACAGCGTAAGATTGACTCCTGGTGATATTTACTATGCTTGCTACCAAATGGCAGAAACAGGTAAATTCGCTGTAGCAACTGACAACTATAGAGGACAACTTAATTCATTCGGTTCAGGTAACGGTTATTGGCATACAATGATGTTGGTATTCCAACCTAATGTTCAAGCAAGATTTGCTTGGGGTGGTGATATATACTCTCCAGCAAACGCTGACCACTCAACTCCAATGATTCGTATGATTCTTGGTACAACAGCTTCATTGTCTGAAGAAGTTGCTTTGGCTTCTACTTTGAATGCTTACCCTAACCCTGCTAACAATTCAACAACTATAACTTACTCATTGAATAAATCAGGTAACGTAAACATCGTTATTACTGACATAATGGGAAGAACAGTTAAAACTATGGAACAAGGTTCTCAAGTTGCAGGTACTTCTTACAATGTTAACTTGAACACATCTGACTTGGCAAACGGAACATACTTCTATACATTGTCAGTAGATGGTGAAAGACAAACTAAGAAATTTGTGGTAAACAGATAATCGTAAGTTTCTAAATAGAAAGAGAGGCATGCCTTTGGGTGTGCCTCTTTTTTTTTGTTTATTCGATTTTGCAGATAGAAATTTTTCTTGTAACTTTGCCGTCTCATTTTTTAGAATCGAATATGAAAAGCAGAGTAATAGGATTGATGATTATGTGTTTGTCATTCGGAATTGCCTTTGCAAATCCTGCCGACACAACCTTGAAATCAATAATTCAAAAGGATAAGAGAATGTTGAACTTTTATCTTTTTGGAGATGAATGGCTCAGTTGGGCAAAAACGACAGATGGTTATACGCTTTTGCCAAATGAAGAGGGTGTGTATTGTTACGCCGAAATGGATTCAAGAAATAATTTGGTGGCTTCAAGTTTCGTTGCGACGAATCTTGAAAACAGAACGGCAGAAGAAAGGTTTTTTCTTTCTACAATCGAAAAAGGATTAACACATTCTTCGATTCAAAAAGCCGATGCAAGAAATAAAATCCCTCAATCGTCGAAATCTTATCCAACAATAGGGAATAATAATTTGCTTGTAATACTTGTGGAGTTTCCAAATCGGGAATTTACACATACGCAAGAAGAATTTCAGAACCTATTGTCGCAAGAAGGTTATTCGGCATACGGTGCGGTGGGTAGCGTAAAGGATTATTACAGAGATTGTTCCTCAGGACAACTTAATCTTACGCCAACCGTTGTCGGTCCTGTAATGTTAAGCCAAAATGTAGAATATTATGGTGCACCTGGACCGAGTTTTGTGGATGTCAGACCCAAAGAAATGGTTTCAGAAGCCTGTGTTTTGATTGATTCTTATGTCGATTTTTCGCAATTTGATATGAATAATGACGGAAGAATCGATGCGGTTCATGTGATTTTTGCAGGAACTCCCCAATCGACAACAGGAGAAGCTAATGCTATTTGGCCACATCGTTGGAGTATATATGAGTCTGATGGTTTGCAACAGTTGTTTGACGGCGTGATTTTGTCGGATTATTCATGTTCGGGAGAGAAAAGAGGTTCGTTTATGGACGGAATCGGAACGATTTGTCATGAGTTTGGGCATGTCCTCGGCTTACCTGATTTTTACGATACAGATTATGGTGAAACGGGAGGCAATGCACAAGCATTATCTACATGGAGCATAATGTCCTCAGGCAGTTATAATAACAATGGAAACACACCTGCGTCATTTAATGCAAACGAAAGAAATCGTCTTGGTTGGTTATCTTTTGATACTTTAACGATAGAGGGTTCGTATTCTTTACCACCATTGACCGATAGCAACAGAGCGTATATCATAACCACTCCATACGAAAACGAATATTTTATTTTGGAAAACAGAATAAAGGAATCTTGGGATGCACACATACCTGCAAGCGGTATGTTGATATATCATATAAAGGATGAAGGAGATTATTGTATCAATTGCAATCCTGCATATCAGCGATGCGACATAGAGGAAGCCGATGGCGTGGAAAGTGATAACAGTTTGATGTCAGATGTTTTTCCAAATAGTAATTCGTACGATTTCTTTACCGATTACGCATTTCCGAATAGCAAACTATGGTCTGGAGAGGAGCTCGGAAAACCTGTAACCAGGATTGTGAGGGATACAAGCGACGGAATGATTTATTTTGACTTTATGCGTCCGGACAGTTCTGCCGTTATAGCAACTATAAACAGTGCTGTATTTGAGTCAACCGTTTCAGTAAAACTCAAAGGCTTTGAACAATATGAAGGATTGTATGACTACACGCTCAAAGGCTTTGCTTTGGATACGGTAAACAGTTTTGCAAATCAATCGTTCTTTGCAGCAAACGTTTTCATTGCAGATACATTCGAAGTGGTGTTGAATAACCTTGATTATGCCACTACATACTATTACCGAGCTGTGTATTTGTCGGCAACCGATACGGTTTACGGAGATTATTATACTTTTTCCACACGCGACGGACAGCCTCAGATAAAAACCAATCAAGCAACTAATGTCGGTTTGACTTCATTTACTGCAAGCGGAAAGAAACTTATCGATGGTGATTTCCCCGTTTTGGAGTATGGAATATTTTATGATACGATTCAAAGTTTGGATTCAACAAGTAACACAATAAGTTTTCAAGGTGATTTCACAACTTTTTCAACCGAAGTAACGGGATTGGAACAAGCAACCAAGTATTATTTTGCGGCATATTGCAAGACTGCTTTGGGAATCAAAGTAGCATCGCGTTCAAGTGTAACAACATCGTTTGTGCCTGTTGAGAATAATGTGATAGCTGCAGAGATGACAGGTTGCGAAGGTGATGAGTTTGGAACGATTGTAGGTGAAACTCCGACAGCAGGACAAGGTAATTTTACTTATCTTTGGCAGAAAAAAACATCTTCGTCATCTTGGCAGGCAGCTGATAATAACAATACAGAAAAAGATTATTTTGTTGGTGTGTTATCCGAACCTACTTCATTCAGACGTATTGTTTATTCGTTGGCGATTAAAGACACAAGTAACGTTGTAGAGGTCGATGTGAAACAATCAAAAGGCGGAAAAATAAAAGCAAAGAAGGATTGGATAAGTTCCGAGATTGATACATTGACTCTTCAAAAGCATAACGGAACTATTGTACAGTGGGAACACTCTTGTGATACTATTGAATGGAATGTTTTTTCCACTCTTTCCGATACAAGTGTGGCTTACAAACCTGCTTATTTCGATACTATGTATCTTAGAACGATGGTACGCTTTGAGCAATGCCCTGAAAGATATTCTGAAGTTCTGAAAATATTTGTTCTTCAAGATGTATCGCTTGCCGAAATGAGAGAGGGCGTTAATTATGTTGTTTATCCTAATCCTGCAAAAGATTTTGTTGAAATCAAGAACGAAGACGGACGAATCTCGGCAGTGAGATTGTTCGATGCAAATTCAAGGCAATTGTTTTTTGATAACAACATAGGCAATAGTTATCAAATCAATCTTTCTGCCTATCGTGCGGGAGTTTATATCTTGAGACTTGAGACGGAAAAGGCAGTAGGGGTTTATGATGTTAAATTGATAATTGCCGACTGATAATTTTGTATATAGAATACTTAGAATCATAAAATCACGTTTATATATTCAGGAATTAAAAACAAAAAAAGATAATGAGAAAAAGTTTATTGAGAACAATGATGCTTTTATTGCTGACCATGATCAGCATAGGAGCCTTTGCCATACCGGCAAACAAACAAGCTGTAACAATAAAACAGCCAAACGGAAAGTACCTTACATTAATCCCTTGTGGAGATGAAAGTGTTCATTGGGCAAAAACAATCGACCAATACACATTAGTTAGAAACCAAGATGGATTTTTTACTTATGGAGTTTTGGATGAGAGAGGTAATCTTGTAGCTTCAAACTATTTGGCTGCAAATGCAGAGGAAAGAAGTGCAGAGGAAAGAGCGTTTTTGGCTACTTTGCCTGTAAATTTGTTCTATTCACAAAATCAGATTGAGGCAATGAAGGCAGCATCTCCTACAGCGATGATAACAGAAGGTGCAAAGTATCCGACACATGGAACAGTTAAGTTGTTGGTTATTCTTGTTGGATTTAGCGATTTGCCATTCACATATACAAATCAAGACTTCGTGAATCTTGTAAGCCAAGACAATTACAACGGAACAGGTTCTGTAAAAGATTATTATAGAGATAATTCAGCCGGTCAGTTTATTATGGATATAGATGTTGCCGGTCCTTACACATTGCCAAATACTATGGCTTACTATGGAGGAAACAATCAATATGGAAGTGATCAGAATATGGCACGTTTTGTTTCCCATTCATTGAATGCGGCAGATCCTGATGTTGATTACTCTGATTATGATAACGATGGTGATGGAAGAGTTGATGCTGTTCACATTATATTTGCAGGAACCCCCGAATCATCTACACAGATAGCAAATGAAATTTGGCCACATAGAAGTAACGTTAGTAATGAAATATTAAAGGATGGAATGCGTTTCGGACCATATTCTTGTTCAGCAGAGAAAAGAAATGTTGCAGCAATGGATGGAATCGGTACCATCTGTCATGAGTTCGGTCATGTTTTGGGATTCCCTGATTTTTATGATACAGACTATAACGGAAACGGCGGAAATGCGGTTACACCTGGCGAATGGGATTTGATGGCAAGTGGTTCGTATATGAATAATAGTGCAACACCTGTCGGATTGTCTGCTTTCGAAAGATGGATTGCAAATTGGTTTGATTTCGATACACTTTCAACAACTTCAGAAAACAATTTCCTTCCTGCTTTAAACAATACAGACACAACGGTTGCATATTACGTTGAATTAAGTACTAATGAATTTTTCGTTATTGAGAATAGAAAGAAAACAGGTTGGGATACATATTTGCCGGGAGAAGGTTTATTGATTTATCATGGCGATTGGAATAAAATAAATCCATGGTTTACATCTCACAGCAACACGATCAATATAACACCGAGCAATAGAGGTTATTTCTTACGCCCTGCCTCAGGAAACGAAGGAGATGTTGAAACAAATCGTTGTCCATTCCCGGGAGCAACAGGAAATACAAACTTTACCGATAACACAAACCCTGCATCGACTTTGAAAAACGGAACGCTGACAGGAAAACCGATAACAAACATTCGTTATGAGAATGACTCGGTTATGTTGTTTAACTTTATGTCAAACCTTCCTGCTGTTGTAACAGACACAGTTTCTGCTTCAAGCATTACATCTGCAACAGCCGTTATTTGGAGTAAAATAGTGTATGAGCCAAGCGGAGAGGAGAATGCAATAACCTCAAGAGGTATCGTTTGGAGTACAGATCAGCAAGCAATAGCCGATTTGACAGAAGGCAGTGTTACTTTTGCAGTATCTGATTCTACAAATATTTCTTATCCAACCCAACTTACCGGACTTACCCCTAATTCAATAATTTATTGTAGAGCATACGCAACCAATGCAAACGGCACAGTGTATGGTGGAACGGTACAATTCAATACAAGAAGCGGTTTGGCTACCATCATCACCCGTCCTGCTCAAAACGTAGGAATGACAAGTGCAACGGTTGAAGGAAACTATACATCTGTTGGAGAAGGTGAGTTTGTCGCAAAAGGATTTACTTTTACAACAGATCCTACTGAAAACCCTGAAGTTGACGGAAATATGGTTTACGTTTCAACAGACCCAACAATAGGTTCGTTCACTTATACAATAGATACATTGACCGATGGTATGAAATATTACTACAGAGCATACGTTACAACAACTTTTGGTACAGCTTATGGAACTAAAAGAAACTTCCAAACAACTTTCCCACCAATTGAGAATAACACAATCGGCTCCTCACAAGAGTTCTGTGTAGGAACAACTCCGCAACTATTGGTAGGAAGTGAACCTACAGGAGGAAAGGGTAATTTCACTTACCAATGGCAAGAGAAAAAACGTACAGGTAGTTGGTATACAGCAACGCAAAATTCAACCGAAAAGGATTATCAACCGGAAGTGCTTGAAGATAGCACCTACTATCGTCGAATAGTAATCTCTAACGGTATGATAAAAGATACAAGTAATGTTGTTTTGATGAATGTATTGGTGTCAAGAGGTGGTAGGATCAATAAGACGATAGGGGATACAATAGAAATCGGAGAATCAACAGGAAACTTGGGATTGGTAGGATATAGAGGTGAAATTTTGTGTTGGGAAAGACAGATAGACGAACAAGCTTGGGAAACAATCCAAAACCAACAAGCATCATATTCCGAGGTGTTAAATACAGAGGCATTGTACACTTATCGTGCGAAAGTACAGCTTTCAACATGTCCGGAGGCATATTCTTCAACCGTACAAATATATGCGAAAGACTATTCTTCATTGCAAGATGTTGAAAACGGATTTGAATTTACTTTGACCCCTAATCCGGCTTCCCAATACCTTACAATACAAGCACAAAACCAAAGAGCGGAAAGCATAGTTATCACAAACGTTCTCGGACAAGTTGTTTACAGTGAAAACGATTGCGATTTGAACAACAAGACAATCAGCCTTGACAAGTTTGAAAACGGAACATATTTGATTGGAATCATATCCGAAGGAAAACAATCCGTAAAACAATTGATTATTAACAAATAACACATAAATAAAATGAATAAAGTAATAAACACAACAAAGGCTCCGAAAGCCATAGGACCATACAGCCAAGCTATATTGGCAGGTAACGGAATGCTTTTCATATCAGGACAAATTCCTGTAAATCCTGAAACAGGCAAAATTCCGGAAACAATCACCGAACAAACGGAACAAGTGTTCAAAAACATAGAAGCAATTTTGACAGAAGCAGGTTACAGCTTCAAAGATGTTGTAAAAACAACTTGTTTGTTGAATTCGATGGATGATTTTGCGGCAATGAACGAAGTATATGCAAAATACTACAACGAAATGTTGCCAGCAAGAGCTGCATACGCGGTTGAAAAATTGCCTATGGGCGTTTTGGTTGAAATCGAAACAATAGCTTACAAAGGATAACTTCAATTTAGAATAAACTTATCGGTGAGTTTGACTTCTTGTAGTCAGATTCACCGATTTTTTTTACCATTTTAATTTTTTCTTTCTTTGTTTTAATTTACTGAAACTTGAATTCAATTTCCTGAAACGCCGTTTTGCTGAATTAAAACGAAGAGATGGTGGAGCGTGAAAAAGTTTGGGGACGTTTGATAAAAGTTGTACCTTTGCAAATTGACGAAGAAAACAAATGTATTATGAAGTGTAAGATTTTATTGTTGGTATCAGTATTGTTTTTTGTAAATATAGCATTTTCGCAAGAGAAGAATGATTGGGAAAATCAAGAGGTTTTTCAAATCAATCGTTGCTCTCCTCGTGCTACTTTCTTTCCTTATAGCAACACAAAGGCAATGATGAGTGAAGAAACCTTTAATTATCCTTGGATTTCTCCAATGAAAGCAGATTTGATTAGCCTTAATGGAAAATGGAACTTTCACTTCTCTCTTTCGGCTAATGAAAGACCAAGTGAAAACGATATGTTCACAAAAGGAAATCTTAAATGGGAAAGCATAAACGTGCCTTCGTGTTGGGAAATGCTTGGTTACGACTTTCCTTTGTATGTAAATGTGGATTATCCTTTTGAAAACAACCCTCCTTTTATTGATGTGAAAGAGCAATACAAAGGATTGTATGGAGAAAATCCCGTTGGGACTTATCACAAAACTTTTTCTATTCCAAAGAATTGGGAGAAAAAGAGAGTGTTTCTTCACTTCGATGGACTTTATAGCGGTGCGTATGTTTGGTGTAATGGAAAAAAAGTAGGATATTGTGAGGCGAGCAATAACGATGCAGAATTTGAACTTACGCAATACTTAAAAGAAGGCGTTAATGAGCTTTATGTTCAAGTCTTTCGTTGGACGGACGCCTCTTATCTTGAAGGGCAAGATATGTTTCATATGAGTGGCTTGCATAGAGATGTATATTTGTTTGCAGTTGAACCGATTTACATTAGCAATCATTACATTACAAGCACTCTTGATGCAAACACAGGCTACAAAAAGGGAAATTTCAATATAGAATTAACACTTGACAACCCAACGGGCAAGAAAGCAGAAAAGATTATAGAAATAGAACTTCTTGATTCAAAGAAACAATCCGTTTTTTCAAAGAATTATTTAGTTGAAGTAAAGAATGAAAAAACTAAAGTAAAGTTTGAAACCTACCTTACAAATCTTGAACTTTGGAATAGCGAGAATCCTTATCTTTATACCGTTATCATACGTCAAAAAGATAAGAAAGGTAAGGAAGAATTGGTGTTTAGCACAAAGTATGGCTTTAGAGATATAAAGATAGCCAACAATTGTGTTTATATAAATGGCGAACGAGTGCTATTTAAAGGCGTAAACACACAAGACACTCACCCTTTGTATGGAAGGAGTATTGATGTGAACACTATGCTTAAAGACATAACAATGATGAAACAAGCAAACGTCAATACACTTCGTGCAAGCCACTACCCCCGTCAAGCAAAAATGTATGCAATGACCGACTTTTATGGAATGTATGTAATGAATGAGGCAGATATTGAGTGTCATTTGAATTGGGCAGTGCACGGAGAGAAAGGTGGAATAACGAATGATAGCACTTGGAGGGCACAATATGTTGATAGAACCAAGGCTATGGTGCTTAGAGATAGAAATCACCCAAGTATTATCTTTTGGTCTTTGGGTAATGAAGCAGGTGGTGGAGAGAATTTCTTACATACCTACAACGCAACGGCATCTTTGGACACAAGACCTATACATTACGAGGGTGCAACAAGAGGAAAAACTCCTTATACCGACTTTTATTCAGAGATGTACCCACATCTTGATGTCGTAAAGGCTTTTGCAAAATCCGATAGCTTAAATCAACCTTATATAATGTGTGAATACGCTCACGCAATGGGTAATGCAATAGGAAATCTAAAAGAATATTGGGACGAAATAGAAAAAGGAAAAAACGCAATAGGTGGTTGCATTTGGGATTGGGTAGATCAATCAATCTATTTCCCACAAGCAATTAAGAAAGGCGAGTTTACAAAGAACGGATTTCCTTATTACGCCGCAGGATATGACTTTCCCGGTCCTCATCAAGGCAATTTTATGAACAATGGCATAATTAGAGCCGATAGAGAGAGGAATGACAAACTTGCGGAGGTAAAACAAGTGTATCAATATGTTAAATTCGCTTCTTATGACAAAGAAACACAGATGCTTTGTTTGGTAAACAAGTACGATTTCATGGATTTGAGTGTATTCTATCTTGATCTCGAGATAGAAGAAGATGGATATAAGTTATTCGAAGACAGATTGGAATTGCCTGCACTTAGACCTGATGACACAATGTTGATAAAGCTTCCTTATAATCTTGAACTTGATGAGACGAAAGAAAGTTTCATCAACATTCAAGCAAGATTCAAAGATGCCAATCTTTGGGCTGAAAAAGATTATCCAATGGCTTCGGCTCAGTTTGCTTTGAATAAAATAGACGGAAGACTGAAACCAATCGAGGAAAGCAAAGAAGCGTTTGACATAAAAGAAGATTCTAAACAAATAACTCTTGAAAACAAAGGATTCAAAATAAGTTTCGACAAACAAAACGGAGAAATCCTTTATTGGAAATATGATGGCTTTGAAGTGATTAGCGATAGAAAAGGCTCTCCTCACTACAATAATAATCGTTGGATTGAAAACGACAAACACGGCGATAGCATTTCGGGCGAATTAGCAAGCACTTGCGAAATAAAACTAAACAAAGAACGCACAAAAGCCGAAATAAATGTAACAACAAAAGGCGAAAAATGTCCTTATACAATAGAATACACCGTTTATTCCAACAATATTGTGGATATGAAAGTAACATTGAATCCAATTGTTGAGGGATTAAGAAGATTAGGTCTTGGAATGATTTTCTCAAAAGACTTTGAAGAGATAGATTATTACGCAAAAGGCCCTTGGGAAAACTACAACGATAGACAAGAAGCCTCATTTGTAGGACGCTATTCAACGACCGTAAGCGATATGCTAACACCTTACGCTCACCCTCAAAGTTGTGGCAATCGTCAAGAAATGAGAGAAATCACTCTTTATAAGAAACATTCCAACAAAGGAATAAAAATAGAGTCTAATCAACCAATTGCATTCTCTATGTTACACTTTGACGACAAGGATTTCAACAAAGAAAAACTACACCCTTGGGAATTAGAGGCAAGAGAAGAGGTTTACACACATTTTGACTATGTTCAAAGAGGATTAGGCAACGGAAGTTGTGGCCCACAAACCATAGAAAAATATCAAGTTCCAAGTTCGGGAACATATAGCTTTACTATGAGATTCAGCCCTTTGAAATAGTGTCAGCGAAATCAAGAAACAATTTATCGAATCTTGATTTCGTTCGAATGAAATCAAGATTTAGTTTTCTGAGGTTTGAAATTAAAAATCGTTGCCCTCAACTCCATAGCCGAAAAGTGCGAAATCTCCAAGTGCAACATCGTTTGGGAATATGTTTTTCATTGCTTGGGTGATTTCCAAAACGGTTTTCATGTCGGCTTGTTTGCGTTTTGTGAATCCTAATTGCTTTGCCAAGCGAAAGACGTGGGTGTCCAATGGAATTAAAAGCTTGTTTTGTGGAATTAGATTCCAAATCCCGATATCGACAATGCCGTCTTTGCGTATCAACCATCGTAATAGAAGACATAGACGTTTGCATGCGGATTTTGTGTCGCAAGGTATGCCTTTTTGGTTTGGGAAAAGTGCTATTATGTTTTGCAATAATTCTAATGCGGTGTCGTAATTGCTTTGCATTGAACGTAGTTTGCTTTCCATGTCCTCATATTCCGAATAAATGGAATGAAGGGTGTCGCAAAATTGATAAAAATCCGCTTTGGTGTAAAAACGATATAGGTTTTGTTTGTCGGCTTTGTATTTGTCGAATTTGCGTTCGAGTATGTATTTGTAAGGAGATGTGCCGAAGTCTTTGTGAATCCGTTCGAGGGTTACAAGAATCTGTTTCCGATTTCCGTATGCAATCCACGAGGATACAAATGCCGAAATTTCTATATCTTGTTTTGAGGTATAGGACTTTGGAAACCGTATAGGGTCTTCGGCAATGAATGACTTTGTATTGTAATTCGTTGCAAGGGTTTTCAAGAAAGAAAATTGCGAATCTTTATTTTGATTCATTCTTTTCAAGATTCATTTTAAGGGATTCGTAAATCAGATCTTGTATATCCGTTCTTATGTTCATTTGAGCCAATTTGTTTGTTTTGGCATCGGGATATACTCTGTTGGATAAAAATATGAATATTGTGTTGTTTTGAGGTTCTATCCAGAAATAAGTTCCGGTGAATCCGCTATGGCCGAAGCTTTCTTGAGAAGAGTATTTCGAACAATGATTGCTTGGAGATGAGATAAGGGGTTTGTCAAATCCAAGACCGCGACGGTTGTTGTGCTTTTCGAAATGGCGTTTGTTGAATTCCTTTATTGTTTCCGCTTTAAGGTATCGTTGTCCTTGATATTCGCCTTGGTCAAGCAACATTTGGCATATTGCAAATAATTCTCCGGCATTTGAGAACAAGCCTGCATGTCCTGCAATTCCTCCGTTCAATGCTGCAGCCTCGTCATGCACATAGCCTTTCAAAGCCGTCTTCCTGAAATCTATCGCTTCTATGCTCGGAACTATGTTATCCGGATTTTGATTGTGTGCAATGGGATTGAATGTCGTGCGTGTAAGTCCCATAGGGGTGTAGAATGTTTCTTGCAAATATAAATCCAAACTCTTGCCGCTTAATTCCTCAACCAAGTCTCCGAGTATGATAAAGCCCAAATCGCTGTACAGATATTTGTGTTTGTCAATCAAAGGTGATGATGCAATTTCTTTGCGTATTGTTTTCTTGTAATCTTTTTTGATAAACAGACTGTCGCAAACTTGAATGTAATTGCTGTCGTTTTGTTTGTGGTAAGCGTAAAGGTCTTTTTGTTTTTTTGCTTCTTCGAGAGAGTGTTTCCAAAACGGCATGAATGCTTTAAGTCTTGCGGTATGAGCGAGTGCTTCCTTTATCGTGATTTTCGCTTTGTTGGTTTTCTTGAGATAGGGTAGGTATTTCGATAATTTGTCGTCAAGAGAGAATGTGCCATCTTCGTATAATTTCATCACCGCAAGCGTGGTTGCCATGACCTTTGTCAAAGATGCCAAATCAAAAACGCTGCTGTCTGTTATCCGAATGTCGTTTTCGTATGTTTGTGTGCCGACATTGCGTTCGAAAACAATGTTTCCGTCTTTTGCAATCAATACTTGTGCTCCGGGATATGCTTTTTGTTTCAATCCTTCATTGATTATACTGTCGATTTTTTCGAAACACTCTACGTTCATGCCGTTTTCTTTGACTTTTTCATAGATAGATGAATCGTTGTTTTCAATCCGTT
This sequence comes from Candidatus Onthomorpha sp., assembly GCA_045590015.1. Taxonomy (GTDB): domain Bacteria; phylum Bacteroidota; class Bacteroidia; order Bacteroidales; family P3; genus Onthomorpha. The sequence continues at coordinate 85,447 of JAZNQE010000028.1, forward strand.
CGGTTATTCCTGAGAATAATGGATATTTTTCGCTTCCGCTTACAGGCAGATGTCCGTTGAACCAATTTATTCCCAAGATTGATCGGGCTGTTGCCAAATGAAATTCCGACATATTTTGATATGACACAATCAATGCATCGGATTTGTCCAAAGAATCCAAACTTTCCAATGTGTAAGGATTGGCAAAAAGAACGAGAATGTTGGATTTGTTAAGTTCTTGCACTTGTGCGATTGTTTCCAACTTCTCTTTTGTAAATCCATAGTTTACTTTTTTTGTTTGATTTACACCTCCTGCAACAAGGGTTATTATAAGGGAGTCTTGTTCCATTGCCTCAAAGATACTGTCTTTTTGTTCCGCTGTCGTCTTTTGGTCGATGAAATAGGTGTGTGTGTGATATGCGGTGCTGATTTCCGATTCGAATGCGGTAAAATTTTTGTCTTCAATACACAAAATGCCGATCGTTTGGTCTTTTGGAAGATTCAAGGGTAGTATATTATTGTCGTTTTTCAGCAAAGTGATGCTTCGGCTTGCTATTTCTTTGTTTAATTTCGTTACTTCTTTATTCAGTTCTTTTATTGTAGGTTGTTTGGTTTTTGTTTTTTGAGGTGCAAGAATTCCCATGTCGTATTTCCAATTCAAAACCTTTCTGCATTTTTCTTTTATCAAGGCTTTGCTCAAGGTTCCTTTTTCTACCGCTTCCAAAATCGCATTCATGGCATTTGATGTGTTGTCGGGCATCAATAGGATATCGATTCCTGCTTTCAAAGCAAGTACTTGTGCTTGTCCGTCGGGATAATCGTTTGTCAATCCTTTCATATTCATGGCATCGGTAAAGACCAATCCGCGAAAATGTAAAGTGTTTATAAGATAATCCTTTATTATGTTGGGATTGATTGAAGCGGGGTATTTGTATTTTTTGTTTAGAGCCGGTACGTTTAAGTGTGCGATCATCGCTCCCCAAGCTCCCGCTTTGATGTTGTAAACAAACGGATAAATATCTACCGAGTCGATGAAGTCTTTGTCGTGATTGATTGTCGGAAGTGCTTTATGTGAATCAATGTCTGTGTCTCCGTGTCCGGGGAAATGCTTAATCACAGCCATGACTCCTGCATCTTGCATTCCTTTTGCATATTGCTCTCCGAGTAAAGCAACTTTGTATTTGTCTTGTCCGAAAGAACGGGTGTTTATAACGGGGTTTGCAGGTGTAAGATTGATGTCTATGTCGGGTGCAAAGTTGATATGTATTCCCAAAGCATTGCATTGTTTTGCTATAAGTTGTCCTAAATCGTACACAAGCGAATAATCTTCTTCCGATAAGGCTCCAAGGGTCATCGCTCTTGGCAAAGGAGAAACGTCGGTCAGCCTCATGGCAACGCCCCATTCGCCATCGATGGAAATCATTAAAGGAACTTTGCAAATGGAGTTGTATTTATCGACAAGTGTTTTCAGTTTTTGGCTTTCTCCTTTGAAAAAACAAACTCCTCCAACTTGGTTCGAGTCTATTTCTTCCATGATTTTCTTGACGTATTTTGGTGATGTGTCGCTATCGCTGCCTATCATGATAAGTTGTCCTACCATTTGGCGAAGAGTCATTTCGGACATTATTTTATTTACAGTTTTATCTCTGCCATTACGTTTTTTTATCAGATTCTGAGAATAGCAAAACGTTGTAAAAACAATAAGTAATAGTGAAACTAAGATGAATTTTCTCCTCATATTTTGGTTTTTTAGCCCTGCAAAGATAGTTATTTTGGTTTTATTTCGTACCTTTGTCAATTGAATTTTGAATAAATCGTCCTATATGATAACTATAGACAAATTGAAAAGCCCAAAGGCTGACGTGTCTGCTTTGTTCGTTTTGCAGAAAGATGAACATGGTATTGTGGATTCAAAGTTTATCGATGCCGAAATTTTGAATTTTGTCAATAAAGAACTAAAAGAAAACAACAGAACATTCTTTGCATTCAATAAAATAACGAATTGGCTTATTGTTGCTGTGGTTGAAACAGTTGAAGCCGAATATAAGAATGTGGAAACTTTGAGAAAGTTAGGTGGAAAACTACTTGACTTTTGTGATAATGAGTATATAAAACATTTGCAACTTATAAGCGGTTTGCCAAAGAAAGAAACAATGGGATTTGTTGAAGGAATGCTTTTGGCAAGTTATACTTTCGATGCTTATAAAACAGATCCTAAAAAGTGTATTCACCCTTTTGATAAATTGTCTCTTGTACATCAGGAAATTGAAATCAAGGATATAGAAGAGCTTTTAATAATTGCGAGAGCTGTTGAGAAGTGTAAGGATCTTGTAAATGAGCCTTATTGTGGTTTGAACGCAGAAGGATTGGCATCGGCTTTTGTAAATATGTCTCACGAAGCAGGAATAAATGTAGAGGTTTGGCATAAGGATAAAATAGAGTCTGAAAAGATGGGTGGATTACTTGCTGTCAATAAAGGAAGTGTTGATCCGCCTACATTCACTATTATGACCTATAAACCGAATGGTGCAATCAATGAAAGACCTCTTGTGTTTGTAGGAAAAGGACTTGTTTACGATACAGGTGGATTAAATTTGAAGCCGGGGGATTATATGAACGATATGAAGGAAGACATGGCCGGTGCAGCGATGATGGCTTCTGCAATTTACGCTGTTGCTTCTCTTGGTTTGCCTGTTTATATTGTCGGCTTGTTTCCTTCAACGGATAACAGACCTTGCGGAAATGCTTATGCGAGTGGTGATATTATAAATATGTATGACGGAACTAATGTGGAGGTTGTAAATACCGATGCGGAGGGTCGCCTGATATTGGCAGATGCTTTGGCGTATGCAAAATCTTTGTCTCCGTTTTTGGTTGTCGATTCTGCAACTCTCACCGGTGCTGCTTCAAGAGCGATAGGTCCGTACGGAATTGCTGCAATCCAACAAAAGGCCGATAAGTATATGTCTTTATTGAAGCAATGCGGAAATAATACCTATGAACGTATTGCTGAGTTTCCGTTTTGGGAAGAGTACGATGAGTTGATTAAATCCGAGATTGCAGATATTAAGAATTGTGGTCCCGGAGAGGCAGGTATGATCACGGCAGGTAGATTTTTGGCTCACTTTACCGATTATCCATATCTGCATTTAGATATAGCAGGAGTGGCAATGTTTGCTAATAAAAAAGATTATATAAACAAAGGTGCAAGCGGTTATGGTGTTAGATTGATGGTAGATTTTGTAAAATCGCTTGTGATGAATAAAGATATAGAATAGAATTTATGGAAATGAATAATTCAAGACGAACACCTTTCAGAAGCAGAAGAGAAAGGGAAGATGACAATATACGTTTAGGAATTTCGCAAGGTGATGTGAACGGAATAGGTTATGAAGTCCTTTTGAAATGTTTTTCAGATACGAGAATGTTTGAAGGATGTACACCGATTCTTTATGGTTCTTCAAAAGTTGCTTCGTATCATAAGAAATTGATAAATGCAACTGATTTTCCATTTGTAAATATCCGTACAGTGGAACAAGCAGAGACTTCGAAATTTAATATATTGAATATTATACAAGACGAAGTTAAAATAGACATAGGACAACCTACGGAGATAGGAGGAAGATTGGCTGCGATGAGTCTTGATTATGCTTGTCACGATCTTATGCAGGGTAAATTAGATGCTCTTGTAACCAATCCGATCAACAAAAAGAATATACAAAGTGATAAATTCAATTTCCCGGGTCATACAGAATATTTGACGAATAAGTTCGGCGTTGAAGAGAGTCTTATGATAATGACCTGCCATGACTTACACATTGGTATAATGACAAATCACTTATCGCTATCTCAAGTTCCTAAAGTTCTAAATAGGGAATTGATTCTTAGAAAACTGCAAGTTATGGATTCATCATTAAAAAGAGATTTCGGAATACGCATGCCTAAGATTGCGGTTCTTGCATTGAATCCACACGCAGGAGATAGAGGATTGATAGGTACGGAAGATGATAGTATAGTTGCTCCTGCAATCAGAGAGGCGTTTGATAATGGAATATTGGCATTTGGTCCGTATCCTGCCGATGGCTTTTTCGGAAATGGTACGTTTAGAGAATTTGATGGTGTGATGGCGTTGTATCACGATCAAGGACTGATTCCATTCAAGTTGATGAGCTTTACAGAGGGCGTGAACTTTACTGCAGGTTTACCTTATGTAAGAACGTCGCCTTCACATGGCACAGCGTATGAAATAGCCGGAAAAAATATTGCATCGGCTCAAAGTTTCAGAAATGCAGTCTTTTTAGCTATGGATATAATTCGAAATAGAAGAGAATTTGATGCTCTAAGTGCCAATACATTACGAGCAGCAAGACGAGACAATATTGTAGATGAAGATATAACTACGGAATTGCAAAAAGATGATGAGCCTGCAATTTAAGCAAATCGAAGATAGAGTTGAAGCGTTGCGTAAAAGGATTAACCGATACAATTATGAATATTATGTATTGGATAAACCGACTATAGACGATATTCAATTCGATTTTTTGATGAAAGAGTTGGAGAGTTTGGAAAGTGAATACCCTCAGTTACAAGATGTAAACTCTCCGACTATGCGTGTAGGCGGGCAAATAAATAAAGGATTTGTTCAAGGGGAACATAATTTTCCTATGTTATCTTTGGCAAATACATATTCAAGAGAAGAAATTGCGGATTTCGTTGCAAGAACAGAAAAAGCATTACCTGAAGAGAGTGAGCTGGAATGGGTTTGTGAGTTGAAATATGATGGAGTTGCAATAAGCCTTTTGTATGAGAACGGACGTTTTGTAAGAGCTTTGACAAGGGGTAATGGTTTGGTTGGTGATGATGTGAGCGACAATATACGGACAATTAAATCGATTCCATTGGAACTCTATGGAGAAAATATACCACAACGTTTTGAGATAAGGGGAGAAGTGATTTATCCGCACAAATCTTTCGAAGAATTCAACAAAAAGAGAATTGAGAATGGAGAGGAACCATTTGCAAATCCTCGAAATGCGGCTTCAGGTAGTTTGAAGCTACTTAATCCGAAGGAAGTCGCAGAAAGAAAATTAGACTGCTTTCTTTACTACATCATGGAGCAAGGAAAGAGTGAAGCAAAAACTCATTATGAAAGATTGCAACTTGCAAAGACTTGGGGTTTTAACGTACCTAAATATACTGCAATTGCGAAAAATATAGATGAGATAATGAGTTTCATCGATTTATGGGACAAAGAGAGAAACGATTTGCCGTTTGACATTGACGGAATAGTAATCAAACTCAACAACATCAAATTGTGGGAGCGTCTTGGTGCGACTGCGAAAACTCCTCGTTGGGCTACAGCCTTCAAATTCAAAGCAGAACAAGCACAAAGTAAACTATTGAACATAGAATATCAAGTAGGAAGAACGGGAGTCATTACACCGGTTGCGGTCTTTGAGCCTGTGTGGTTAGGGGGTACTTGGGTTAAGCGAGCGAGTGTTCATAATGCCGAACAGATGCAAAAGTTGGATTTGTGCGAAGGTGATACGGTTTTGATAGAAAAAGGAGGGGAGATAATACCTAAAATAGTTGGCAAAATAAATCTTGAATCCGTTGCGACGAATCAAAGAAACAATTCACTGATTCTTGAAAACAAAAAAATGATTCAGTTCATTGAAAATTGTCCTGTTTGTAATACTAAATTGATTCGTCAAGAAGGCGAGGCAGCTCATTATTGCCCTAATTACAATCATTGTCCGCCTCAGTTGTTGGGGCGTTTGCAACACTTTGTTTCAAAAAAAGCAATGAATATAGAGTGGTTGGGTGGAGAGCGAATCAAGACTATATGGGATAAAGGTTTGATAAGCGATTTCGCTTCCATATATGACCTTACTCAAAGCGATTTGGTCGGAATTGTGACGGGAGATGGAGAAAACAAATCATCGATAAGAGAAAAAGGTGCTGAGAATATAATAAAGGCAATCGAAGAATCAAAGAATACACCGTTTGAACGGGTGCTTTATGCTTTGGGAATAAGATTTGTCGGTGAAGTTACAGCAAAAAAACTTGCGAAATACTATAAGACAATCGATGCTTTGATAAATGCGGATTTTGAACAATTGGTTTCTTTAGATGATGTTGGAGTTGTGATTGCAGAAAGTGTGGTCGGATATTTTGCTAATGGAGAGAATATTTCACTTATTGAGAGATTGAAATCCAAAGGTATTAAGTTTGAGATAGAAGAAAGAACTGACTCAAAGCGTTTTGAAGGATTGAGTTTTGTTGTAAGCGGAACGTTTTCAGGGTATTCGAGAGAAGAATTGAAAAAAACAATAGAAAATAATTCTGGAAGAGTTGTCGGAAGCATATCTTCTAAGGTCGATTATTTGGTTTGTGGCGAAAATATGGGACCTCAAAAGAAGAAAAAGGCGGAGAACTTGAACGTAAAGATGATAAGCGAATCGGAATTCGAAGAATTATTAAACGAGAATAAATAACAAGAAATGAGAACCATAGCTTTCCATACATTAGGTTGCAAATTAAATTTCGCAGAGAGTTCTTATCTCGCCGGAATCTTTACTGCAAAGGGGTATGTGCAAGTTGAATTCAAAGAGAAAGCAGATGTGTATGTCATAAACACTTGTACGGTTACACGAATTGCAGAAAAAAAATGTCGAAATGCAATCCGCGTGGCTCGAAATTTGAATCCGGAAGCAATTATTGCGGTTATGGGGTGTATGTCTCAACTTAACGATAAACAGATCGAGAAGATAGAGGGCGTGGACTTTATTATAGGGAATGACGACAAGACAAAACTCGTCGATTTGATTGAAGAAAGACAAACCAAATCGCCTACGGAAAATCTCGTTTTTGATATTAGCAGATTAAAATCTTATTATCCATCTTATTCATCTTCGGATCGCACTCGTTCATTTTTGAAAATCCAAGATGGTTGCGACTATTTTTGTACTTATTGTGCAATTCCTTATTCTCGTGGTAGAAGTAGAAATGATGATATTGCAAGTGTGGTTGCACAAGCAAAGATATTGGCAGGTCAAGGTAAAAAAGAAGTCGTTCTTACGGGAGTAAACATAGGTGATTTCGGAAAAAGCACAGGCGAATCGTTTTTGGATTTGATAAAAGCATTGGATAAGGTTGAGGGAATCGAACGTTATCGAATCTCAAGCATAGAACCAAATCTTATAACCGAAGAAGTAATCGATTTTTGTGTAGAATCAAAAGCCTTCTTATCTCATTTTCATATACCTTTGCAAGCAGGTACGAACAAGATTCTTCGTTTGATGAAGCGTAAATATGAAAGAGAATTATTTGCACAAAGAGTTAATTATATAAATAAAGTAATGCCTCACGCATTTATTGCGGCCGATGTTATAGTTGGCTTTCCCGGAGAAACGGAAGAGGATTTTGATGATACAAAAGCGTTTATAGAACAATTGCCCTTGGCTGCTCTTCATGTGTTTACCTATTCGGAGCGTCCCGGAACGCCTGCTGCATCGATGCAAGGAAGCGTTCCGATGAGTGAAAGGCACAGAAGAAGTGAGGAACTTCAAAAAATATCAACTCGAAAAAAAGAAGAATTTTATCTTAAAAACAAAGGAAAAGAATTGAACGTACTTTGGGAGAGCGATGAAGAAGATGGAATGATGTTTGGTTGGACAGATAATTACATCAGAGTTGGAAGAAAATATGACAAACGTTATATAAATACAATAACAAAAGAAAAGATAGAAATTATTGATAACAAATACAAAGCCTATATTTTATGAGAAAAAAACTAAATCAAAGCAGAATCACTCGAATATTCATGTTGGTGATGGTGGTTCTTTGTTTCTGTGGTTGCAAATCCTTGGAATCAGACCTTTTTATGCCGGATTATCAAAATGCAACATTGTTGCCTAAGTTGACTTGTTGGATTGATCAACCTTCTTTTGAGAATGCTTACGGAGCAAATTCCTATTCGATAAAAGCATCCGATGATTTGAAAAATCCATATGGGCTTACAGAAACGCCTTATGGTAAAGGAGTGTTTGAAATAACGCCAAAAACCAAATTGTATACAGCAGAGAAAAGAATACAAGACGCAGCCGAAGTTTTGGTTAATGAAGTTACAAATAATATTTGCGATCCTACCACTCGAAAAAAAGGAAATATCGTTCTAAGAGCAGGAAGCATTTATAACAAAAACAACTATAAATGGTCTTGGGCAAGCGGTTTTACACTTGGAATCTTCAATTGTTTCGGTATGCCTTTCTGTTCAAATGTTACAGAGCTGGAAGTGATTGTTGAAATTTACGATACACGCAATAATCTTGTGGCTCAGTTCAACGAAAGGGGATATGCGAAAGAGTATATGGCTTTTTATCATGGCTATTATGAGTTTCAACGTCGTGCAGCCACACTTGCATTGCAAGATGGTTTGATGAAGATTAAGGAATTGATAGAAAAAGATGCACCACTCATAAAAGCAAAATTAAAATAAAAGATATGGCAAGCATAAGACAAGCAGAGAGAAAGGATTGTCCTATCATACTCAAATTTATCAAAGAACTTGCAGAGTATGAGAAAGAACCTGATGCTGTAGAGGCGACCGTAGAGATATTGGAAGAATCTTTATTCGAAAAGAATCAAGTGAAAGTCGTTTTATTGGAAGAAGAAAATGGAGAATGTGTGGGATTCGCTTTGTATTTCTTTAATTTCTCGACTTGGAGAGGTAAAGCAGGCTTATATCTTGAAGACTTGTATGTTCAACCGCAATACAGAGGAAAAGGATACGGAAAGATGTTGCTTTCTTATCTTGCAAATCAAGCAATGGAACAAGGATGTCCGCGTTTCGAATGGATAGTCTTGGATTGGAATAAGCCTTCGATAGACTTTTATAAGGCGATGGGAGCTTACCCTTTAGATGAATGGACGGTGTATAGATTGGAAAATCAGGCTTTAAGTGCACTTGCACAAAAATGTAAAAACGAATACGAGTAAAGATTACAAATGATGGGGTGAATAATTTCAAGATAATTTTAATCAGTCTTGTTTTCCTGCTCTGCTCATTAAGAAATTTTGGGCAGGATGTTCACTTTTCGACTATAATGGCAAATGATATGTTTCTAAATCCTGCAAAAACAGCATTCTTTTCCTCAGATTTTAAGTTAGGTGCTTGTTACCGAAATCAGTGGCAAACAATTGCTTCGAACGGATACAATACAAGTCTTCTTACGGCTGAAGCCAAACTATTCTCTTCGAGAATTTACAGGCATTCTTTTGGAATCGGAATAGGCTTTACTCAGGATGTGGCAGGTGCATTGAAGTTTGGGCAAAATCAATATTTCGTATCGCTTGCATATAATAAACAACTTACAAAACGAAACGAACAATTCATTTCAATCGGAGCAAACCTCAGTCGAACGATTTGGGGATATAATCCTGCAAATGCAGATTTCGGACAATTGCCTACAGATCACGAGGGAATTTTTGCTCAAAAAATTTCGACGTTTGACGTATCGCTTGGATTGCATTGGCAAATGAATCCGACAGAAAACACAAATCTATCGGTGGGAGTTGCTGTTTTTCATTTGAATACACCAACATATTCTTTTTATGATGAATCCAATATCAAGTTGTCGCGTCGTTACACAGCCTATGCAACATACCTTTACCCGACAAGCGAACAAACCTATCTGCAATCAATAATAAGATATTCACAACAAAACGATAACTATGAGTTTGTCGGAGGTTTGGAATTTATTTACAGCCTTTCGATGACCGTTTTCGATAATGAAAATATCGGAGTAGGCTTATACTTCCGTTCAAACGATGCTTTGGTAACTACACTCAGGTATCAAAGAAACAATTTCTCGGCAGGCTTGGGATACGATATGAATCTATCAGGTCTGAGTGCTGTCTCCAATACTTACGGAGCAGTAGAACTATGGTTAAATTATGGAATAAACACATTTAAGTATAAACAAAAAACAAAAACAATACCATGTCCAACTTTCTAAAAATAATATTGGTAATCTGCTTCTTAGGTAGCAGTGTGAACATTACGGCTCAACAAAAATATGCCGATGCTTACGAGAAAAAAGGTGATGAAGCATTTAACAAAGGAAATTATACCGAAGCCCTTGAACATTATACCATGGGACGGAAATTCCTTTTGAATCCTGTCAGTCTTATTTACAAATGCGGAGAAGCTTGTAGAATGTTGAAGGATTACGATAAGGCCGAGTATTGGTATCAAAAAGTATTGGTGGAATACGATACCTTGGATATAAATGCAACATTTCCATTGTTGTATCTTCACCTTGCCGAGGTTGCAAAAAACAATGGTAACATTGTTCAAGCACAACATTTTTTGAATACTTGTCTTTTGGATTGTCCGGACATAGAAATAAGAAAGAAAGCCAAACAAGAGCTTAATTCAATCAAATGGATATTCGAAAACAACAAAGAAGAAGAAAATACCATAATAACAAACTGCGGAGAGAATATAAACAACGCTTTTTCACAATCAGGTTGCTTTATTATAAACGATAGTTTGATGTTCTTTACCTCCCCAACTTATAAGGAAGAAATCGAAGATGGCGAAATAGTTTATTCGAATATATACAACAAAGTCTTTATGTCGTTCATCGATGAGGATTTTTACACACCTGCAAAGGAACTTATACACGAAAGAGTAAATATCAAGAACAAGAATTCAGCCAATTTCTTTCTCGATACTTTGACTCAAACCGTTTATTTCAATCGTTTCACAATCAAAAACGGAAAAGAAATCCATCAAATCTACTATACGACTTTCAAAGACAACAAGTGGACAAAAGCAAAACCATATGAGCCTGTCTATGATAAGAAATCATCAAATTGTTGTCCCGTTATAGCAAGAGATGAAGAAGGAAATGCGGTTATGTATTTTAGTAGCGATCGTACAGGTGGAGTAGGCGGATATGATATTTGGTACATTGAAATGGGCAATGAAAATGCGAAACCCGTAAATCTTGGAAACACAATCAACACAAAAGGAAATGAGATAACACCTCATTATTGTCAAGATGACCAATGCTTATATTTTGCATCGGATTACCATCCCGGATATGGCGGATTTGATATCTTCCTTAGCGAAGGATGGTTGCAAAGATGGAAAACACCGGAAAATCTTTTGATGCCTATAAATTCTTATGCGAATGACCTTTATCCGTTTATCACTTCAACATCCGAGCAAGGTTATTTTACATCGAATCGAAGCAGTGTGTTTAACAAAACGAACAAAACTTGTTGCAATGACATCTATCGTTGGGATAAGGAATTGCCAAAAGTTCCGACACAAGTAATAGTTGAAAAAGCGTCATTCAATCCCGCTTTCGATTTGCCGATAAGCCTTTATTTTCATAACGATGAGCCAAATCCCAACTCAAATGACACGGTAACGAAAATGGATTACGCACAATGTTACAAGGATTATAGAGCGTTGAGCAATAGTTATAAAGCTAATTGTTCGCGTAATCTTCCCGATAGTTTGGAACAAAAAGCGATTGAACAGATGGAGCGTATCTTTGTCGAGAAGATAGACAAGGGAATGGAGAAATTGGAATTGCTTGCAGAGTATATTTACGAGAAACTACAAGAGGGAAGAATGGTAAGTTTGCAAGTAAGAGGTTATGCTTCGGCTCTTCATAACGAGGATTATAACTACAAACTTTCCCAACGAAGAATCGTAAGTTTGGAGAATTATTTCAGAAATTGGAGGAGCGGATTGTTGAGAGGATATTTTGCGACATTGAACGAAAACGGAGTACCTATGCTTCAAATCATACAAATGCCGTTTGGAAAGTTGGAAAGCAAGAGTGATAATCCCGAAACGCTCGAAGACAAACGTAGAAGCGTGTACACACATAGTGCGATGGAGGATAGAAGAATCGAAATTCGAGTTGTAAATGTGCGATAAGCGATATACGCAATTTTGTAAACGCCGTTCTCTAATCCGGAACGGCGTTTTGTTTTCAAAAAACAAAGAAATATTCCAAAAAAACAAAGAAATAATTTCATAAAACAAAGAATTATTTTTGTATTTCTGAAACCAACTAAATGAGATTCCGTTTTACCCTTTGCCGTTATGCTGAATAATAACTTGATAAAACGAAGAACGAATATTCATTCTTTATGCCGTTTATATACAATAAATCACTGTTTTTGTTGTTTTAAGTATGTTAAAGATTGGATATGAGATACAGACTGTTATTTACTTTTTTGTTTGTTTTCGCTTGCGGACTTAATGCACAAACGTTTCATCCCGAAAACTCTGTTCTTTCTTCGGGCAATTGGTATGCGGTAAGTATTCCGAGTTCGGGCGTTTACAAACTTACGCGTGCGGATTTTGTTGTTTTGGGTGTGGCTGAAGAGGAAATAAATTTTGATAATCTTTCGATATTTGGTCGAGGTGGCAAGGCAATAAGAGAAATAAATGCCGAAAATGAGTATACGGATTTGAGGGAAAAGGCGATTTTTGTCAATAGCGGAAACAATCCGTACGTCCTTTTCTATGCCAATGGGACTATGTCCGTGGATTTTGATTTCCAAAACAAGAATTTTGACTTCGAAATCCATCCTTATTCCGACCAAGCCACATATTTTATCACTTTTGACCCACAGATAGGAGAAAAGAAAAGGATAACGGCTCGTCAAGGTTTTGAATCTGAAAACGCAATCGAAAAAAGCACCGAACGAGATGTGTTTATACATAAACGAGAGTTGATGAATTTTAATTCGAGTGGGAGACGTTGGGCAGGAGAAGCCTTTTCGACAATTACAACCGAAGTATCAGTGCCGATGTTTCTTCAAAATGTAAACACCGCAGAGCCGATTGAATTGAAACTTTCTTTGTTCAATCAAAGTGAAACTCCGTCTAAGTTTCATATAAGTTTGAATAACAATTCCGTTGGTACGATAAACGCTTTGAAAACGCCTCAAGATTATGCCGCATACAATGCGGTGAGTAATTTTGTGTGTAATGTAAGCGGTGATAACAATAGTTTGAAAATCAATTACGAAGGACAGGAAAGAGGACGTTTGGATTATGTTAAAGCACAATATATAAAGAATCTTCGATATAACAATTCGTCATTGACGTTTTACACAACTTTTGCAACCGATTCAGAGGTTGAATATGCGATAAGCAATGTGAAAAACGATGCGTTCAAGATTTGGATTGTCGATGGTGAGGATGTGAGTCTTGTTTCTGATTATGAGAAAAATGCGGAAGAAGTCAGCTTTACACTTTCTCAAGGAGGATTACGAAAAATCATTATGTTTTCGGGTTCAAACTTTCCAACACCTGCACTTAAAGGTAAAATTGAGAATCAGAATCTTCATTCTTGGCCTTCAACAGACTTTGTGATAGTTACAGCACCTCAATTCCTTGCTCAAGCTGAAGAACTTGCCGAATTGCATCGCCAACATGACGGAATTTCTGTTCAAGTCGCAACAACGACTCAGGTTTATAACGAATTTTCATCGGGAACAAAGGATTTTCTTGCAATTCGTGAACTGATGAGAATGTTATATGACAGATATTCTTCGGAGAATAAAGCTCCGTCTAATTTGTTGCTTTTTGGTGATGGTACGTTTGATAACAAGAATATTTTGAAATACAACAACAATTTTATCCCAACATATCAATCGGAAAGCTCTTTGATAGATGCCGGTTCGTCTTATACGACTGATGATGTGCTGACTTATCTTTCTCCATACGCAAAAGGAAGAATCATAGACACGATGTTGGTTGGTGTCGGCAGGTTTACTGTAAACACTGTTGAAGAAGCAGAGAATATGGTTGATAAGTGCAAGCGTTATATGCAAAAGCAAGATTTGAGAGATGGCGTTTGGGGAGATTGGAGAAATGTTGTAACCCTAACGGCTGACGATGCGGACACATGGGGTGAAAGATATTTTATCGACAATGCGGAAACTATTTACTATGAAATAAAGGAAACGAATCCTAATCTAAATGTTGAGAAAATCTATTCCGATGCATATAAGCAGTATTCTTCATCCTCCGGTGCTACTTACCCCGATGCGAGTAAGGCAATCAATCAAAGGATGAAAAAAGGCAGTCTTTTGCTTAATTATGTCGGACATGGAAGCGATGATCACCTCTCTTCGGAGCGATTGATAACGATTACGGATATAACGGGTTGGGATAATAAAAACGCATTGCCGATAGTTATTACCTCGACTTGTGAGTTTACACGATTCGATCTTGCAGATAAACAATCGGCAGGGGAATTTGTGCTTTCAAGTGTAAATGGCGGAGGTATAGCTTTGATTTCAGCTTCAAGGAAAATTCCTTCTCGTAATGAGATTAACACAAATTTGCATCGTTTTGCTGTTGTGAAAGAAAACGGACGAGGACTTACATTTGGCGAAATATTCCGTAGAGCAAAGAATGCAACGTCCTTGGTGGTGGAAGAAAGAAGTTTTGGCTTGTTTGGAGATCCTGCATTGAGAATTGACTTGCCTCGCTATGAAGTGATAACGACTAAGATTAACGGAAAAACAGTTGGTGATTCGATTATTGAAGATACGATAAGGGCTTTATCGACAATGAGCGTAGAGGGTGAGATTGTAGATGAAAACGGAACAAGACTTGATGATTTTGATGGTAAGATTATGATTACCCTTTTGGATAAGCTAAGCATATATAGAACATTGGATAATGAGGGTTTGAATACCGATATAGAGTTTGAACAACAAAAAAATATTCTACACAAAGGAATTGCGAAGGTGATTGGTGGAAGATTCGAATATACTTTCACATTGCCAAAAGATATCGCCTATAACTATGGTAAAGGTAAGATAAGCTATTACGCACAGGCTGACAGCATAGATGCGGCAGGTAATTTTACTGAATTTATTGTAGGAGGAATCGATACGAGTGTTGTTGTGGTTGAAACGCGTCCCGATATACAATTATATATGAATGATACGAATTTCAGAAATGGCGGTTTGACGGATGAAAATCCTCATTTATTTGCGATTGTTTCCGATTCTATTGCAATCAACACCGTAGGTACAGGACTCGGACACGATATTGTGGCTCGCCTAGACAATGCTGCAAATACGTTTATATTGAATGATTATTTCGAAGTTGATTCCGAAAATCCGAATGCAGGTACAATTCGTTATCCTTTTACAGATCTGAGTGAGGGAGAGCATACGCTGACTTTGAAAGTTTGGAATATTTTTAATTTTTCAAATGAAAAGGAAATAAAATTCGTGGTCAAATCTTCGAAACGTGGAGAGGAATTTCGTTTGATTAATTATCCGAATCCGTTTTCTTCTTTTACTAATATAGTTTTAGAACATAATCAATCCGATGCTATTTTGTTTGCTGAGCTTATCATATTTAATCAAAATGGTAAGATAATTCTCAAACAGGATATTACGCCTTACGTTGGTACTTACACTGTGGGACCGATACAATGGAATGGAACAACAGAAGGTGGTGAGCGTTTGCAAAACGGACTCTATTTTGCAAGGATGCGTTTGCGTACTTCAACGGATGAATTTATGTCAGAAACCATAAAAATGTCGGTTTTTAACAATAGAAAATAATAAAAACAAAAATCTTAACGTTTAGTTTAACGTGTTTAATAAAAATAAGTAAGAATCAATGAAAAGAATAGTAATCTTATTGCTTTTAATAAGTTTCTCAATAAAAGGTTTCTCGCAATTAACTAACCCAGACGCTGATGTGGATTGGTTGACTGGTAAGGTGGAAGATGGTAGTAGAATAATAAGCACAGGAGTTCCGTTGTTGTTGATAGCACCCGACTCTCGTGCCGGTGCTTTGGGTGATTTGGGAGCTGCGAGTACTCCTGATGCGAACGCTATTCATTGGAATGCTTCGAAGTTGTCTTTTATGGAAAAGAACGCTGGGTTAACATTTACTTATTCTCCTTGGTTGCGAGAAATAGTGTCAGATATCAAATTGATGTATCTTAGTGGTTATTTCCGCATTGATGATAGAAGTACGGTGGGAGCGTCGTTGACTTATTTCTCATTGGGAAGCATTGATTTCTTTAGCGAAGAGGGTGTGTCAACCGGAACGTATAAACCGAATGAGTTTGCGTTTGACGTGGCTTATTCAATGAAGTTGTCCGAGAATTTGGCGATGTCGTTGACCGGACGTTACATTCGCTCGGATTTAACTCAAGGACAGAATGTAGGAACAACAGCAACACATGCCGCAAATGCTGCCGCAGCCGATTTGGGTTTGTATTATCAAAATACATTTGGTGATGAATTACCTTCGGAATATGCGTTTGGTTTGCAGATTTCAAATCTTGGTACAAAAATTTCTTATTCCGATAATATGGAAAGTGCATTCTTGCCTGCAAATCTTAGATTGGGCGGACGCTATACAATGAACTTCGATCAGTTTAACAGTTTGTCTATAATGGCTGATGTAAACAAATTGTTGGTTCCAACACCTCCCGTTCTTGATGAAAACGGAGACATTTATGCAGGTATGGATCCAAATGTAGGAATTGTGCAAGGTGCAATACAGTCATTTTATGATGCTCCTAATGGGTTGAAAGAAGAGTTTCAAGAGTTAACATTGTCGGTAGGTGCTGAGTATTGGTATAACAAGATATTGGCAGTGCGTGCGGGATATTTCTATGAAGCACCCAATAAGGGAGCAAGACAATATCTGACTCTTGGTGCAGGTTTACGATATAACGTTATGGGATTAGATATCAGTTATTTGATTTCTACAGCCGCACTAAACAACAATCCTTTGAAAAATACATTGCGAGTATCTCTATCTTTCGATTTATAAATCTTTAGAAAAATGAAGTTAAAGGTTGGGATAGGATACGATGTTCATCGTTTGGCAGATGGAAACGGGCTTGTCTTAGGGGGAATTAAGGTTCCGTCTGAATTGAGCAGCGTAGGGCATTCCGATGCTGATTGTTTGATTCATGCAATTATTGATGCGATGTTAGGAGCTGCAAATCTGAGAGATATAGGTTATAATTATCCTGATTCGGATCAAAGATTCAAGGGAATGGATTCAAAAATCCTTTTAGCGGATTCCCATAAGAAAATCACAGAACAAGGATATAAAATTGAGAATATTGATTCTACGATTTGTTTGCAAACACCTAAGATTGGCAAATACATAGAGCAGATGCAGGAATGCCTTTCAAAGATTCTCTCTTTGGATAAAGATGATTTAACTATTAAGGCAACAACAACAGAACGTTTAGGCTTTGTTGGCGATAGCAGTGGTATTGCTGCCTATGCGGTTTGTCTGCTTTCCAAAGAATAAATTTACACGATTTATTAAGCGTTTTACTTATTGCGGGTCTATATCCGTAATGATTCTGAATTGTTTGTTTGGATGTGTAGCAAGTATCTCTTCATTCAGTTGCATTATTTCTTTTTTTGCTTTCTCGTATGAAGCGGTTCTTTCCAATTTCAAAATGATATTTTTTATGTAAAGGTTGCGGATTCTACTTATAGGAGGGTATTCCGGACCTAATATGCGTCCACCGAATATCATTCTGATTTTTTCGGAATAAAGTTTTGCAAAATCATCTAAGTCTTTTGAGTTTTTGGATTGCAAACTTATTTTTACCAACCTATAAAACGGTGGATAATGAAACAACTTTCGTTCGACTATTTGATTATCGTACATTGCTCGATAGTCGTTATTGCATACATCCTTAAAGACTTTATGATATGGATTAAAAGTTTGAATAATCGCTTTGCCTTTTTTTTCGCTTCTTCCGCTCCTTCCGGCAATTTGTGTTAAAAGAGAAAAACTTCTTTCGTAAGCTCTAAAGTCGGGAAAGTTCAACATGTTGTCAATATCAATTACTCCAACCAAGCCAACATTATCAAAGTCAAATCCTTTGCTTATAATCTGTGTTCCACATAATATATCAGTCTTTCTGCTTTCGAAATCATCTATTATTTTCTTGTAGGAGTCTTTGTTTTTTGTGGTATCCAAGTCCATTCTCGCAACATTGGCATTTGGAAAGTATTTTTTGATTTCTTCTTCAATCTTTTCACTACCATTACCGAGCATTCTAAGAGAATGACTATGGCATTGTGGACATTCATTCGGTATCGGCATATTGTTTCCACAATAATGGCAGTTCAGAACAGAAGTATGTTTGTGTACAGTCAAAGAAACATCACAATTAGGACACTTTGCAGTCCAACCGCACACTTCACAACGAATTGAAGATGCAAATCCTCTTAAATTTTTGAAAAGAATGACTTGACTTTTTTCTTTCAAAGCATTTTCAATTGCAGTGAGTAATGGTTCTGAGAAAATGGAATACATTCTGTTTTGCTTGTAACACTCTTTCAAATCAATCAATTGGATATCTGGTAGTTTGCTTTCGGTATATCTTTTTGTTAGTTGAGCGTAGTTAAATCGTCCTATTTCTGCATTGAAGAAACTTTCGACTGATGGAGTTGCTGAGCCGAGAACAACCTTTGTTCCTTTGGTATGTGCAAGATAAAGAGCTGCATCTTTTGCATTGTATCTTGGCGAGGGTTCTGTTTGTTTGAATCCGCTATCATGTTCTTCGTCAACAATTATAAGACCTAAATCGGTAAACGGAAGAAAGATTGAAGCTCTTGAACCTATGATTACTCTGTAACTTTTATCAAAATCTTTCTCTTTTACTTTATTCCAAATTTCTACTCTTTCATCTTTAGAGAAACGACTATGATATACTCCGACCTTATTGCCGAAATATTTTTCCAAACGATTGAGTAAGTGGGTGCTGAGTGCAATTTCTGGAAGAAGATACAAAACTTGTTTACTTTCTTTCAATGCCTCTGCGATAAGTTTTATGTAAACTTCTGTTTTTCCACTGCCTGTAACTCCATGAAGTAAACTTATCGGTCGTTCATTCCACGAATCTGTGATTATTTTATAGGCATTTGTTTGTTCGCTATTTAGTTCGATTTCGTCAGAGCTACATTTTGAGTCAGCCTCTTTTAATCTGCTGTATGCCAAACGTTCTATTGCTAAAATATCTTTCTTTATAAGTGTCTTTAGAGAATTAATCAGTGCATTATTTGTTTGTTGAAAGTCGATACGTTTTACAAATCCATTTTTTTTGTAATCAGATATGAACCTCAATAGTACATCTAATTGATTTTTTGCTGATTTTGAGTTCTCCAATTCTGCTATCTGTTGCTTCAGATCTGCATCTGTTTGACATTTTTCACCAAAAACTAAGTAGTCCTCTAATTTAGGAGAGTATTTATCAAAAAGTTGTTCATCAGCAATAAGTATCTGCTTGTTTAATAGTTTGTTTATTGTCGAAATAGTGTTGTTTAGTTTAAGTATTTTTGATATGGAATCTATATCAACGCTTTTTTTCTTGTCGATATAGTCCAATACCTTTAATTCTTCTTCGGATAAATTATCAGCACAGCCAGAAAACTCAGGTGAAATAAGTAATTTTGTTTCGCTTTTCAATCTGAATGCCACCGGTAGTGCAGCTGTCATTACATCTCCAATGTAGCAAGCATAGTAATCTGCAATCCATTGCCAAAAAATCAGATTGTCTTGAGATAGAATAGGTTCACAATCCAATAAATCCAAAATAAATTTCACACTATAAGCGTTCGGAACTCTGTTGTGTAGCTCCGAAACTATTCCACTGTAGATTTTTTTTTTGCCAAATTGGACTGCAACTCTACAACCGACCTTTACATATTCGCAAAGCTCTTGTGGAATTCTGTAAGTGAAACTTTGAGGTAGATGAAGTGGTAGAATTACTTCGCAAAACATCGTTTGCTTATCTTTGGTTTATAAAACTGAAATCAATTAGAGTATATCAATAAAACTCTTTCATCATTTCTTAAATACAAGGTGTCATTTTCTATAATGTAATTATTAACCTTGTCAAGTGTTTGCATATATTTGGACTCGAGATTCATCGTTTGCTGTGGACAAGCCATTAGAGTAGAAGACATCTCTTTGAAAATAAGTTTGTTGTTTTTGATAGTGAACTTTCCAAAATAACGATTGCAGGCAGAAAATCCGCTTACATTTTCTGGTTCTGATGTCATGAGCAAGGTTATTCTCTCATTCTCCTCATTATATTTCATTTTGCTCGAACCAATTTTCTCTAATTTCCATTCTGTTCCGAAGATAGATGGTTCATTACTAATAGTGTTGTTTTCTTGTTTTGAAACAGAACAAGAGGTTGCGATTATACCCAAGGCGGAAATCAGAAAGAAATGTCTTAAACCAAATTTCATTTTACTCAAACTATTTATTTTTCAATATTATCGAAATATCCGTCAATCAATTCCTGTGCTGCGATATATGCAGATACTTTATCGTTCAATACATCTTGTTTGAATTGCTCCAATTTATCTACAATGAATTGCGAATTATAGAAACGTTCTGTCAAAGTGCTGTTTATGGTTTCCGACAGTATTCTTAGATTTTGCTCATTTCTTTTTTTGTGAAAGTGTCCGTTTGCTTTAGTTTGTGCAACGTATTCCATAATCGTTTCCCATATCTTATCGATACCATCACCCGTATAAGCAGATGAAGTAAACACTACAGGTTTCCAACCGTTTTCGTTATGAGGGAACAAGGATAAAGCACTGCGATATTGACTTGCCGCAAGTTCGGCTCTGTTTGGGTCTAATTCCGCTTTGTTTATTGATATAGCATCCGCCATTTCCATGATTCCTCTCTTGATACCTTGTAATTCATCACCTGCGTTGGCAAGTTGCAAAAGTAAAAAGAAGTCAACCATTGAGTGAGCAACAACTTCGCTTTGTCCAACTCCGACGGTTTCAACAAAAACAACATCAAAGCCTGCCGCTTCGCAAAGGATAATAATCTCTCTTGTCTTTCTTGCAACTCCACCCAAACTTCCGGCAGAAGGGGAAGGACGTATAAATGCATTCGGATCGTTTGCTAACTCTTCCATACGTGTTTTGTCCCCAAGTATGCTTCCTTTTGTTTTTTCGCTTGTAGGGTCTATGGCAAGTACGGCTAACTTGTGTCCGCTGTGAGTAAGTTTTGTTCCAAGGGCTTCAATGGTTGTACTTTTACCTACTCCAGGTACGCCTGTGATACCTACTCTTATACTTTTGCCGGCATAAGGCAGACATCTTTCTATAATTTGTTGAGCTTTGTGTTGATGTTCCGATAAATTACTCTCAACAAGGGTGATAGCTTGTGAAAGCATCACCCTGTCGGAGTTTAATATACCGTTTACATATTCATCAACACTTATTTCTCTTTTCTTTTTTAGTTTGAATCGAGTATTGACCGAAGAAGGCTTATCTCCAATCGCATCTTGAACTTTCAAAGCAGAGTTAGGATTGTTTTTGTCTATGATTCTGTCGTACATTGTTCTTATTTCTTGAAAAAGTGTCCTGAGTCAGCTTGAGCTGTAGGCATGATAGTCAAATCATTGATGCAAACATGTGCAGGCAAAGATACACAATACATGATAGTATCTGCAATGTCTTCTGCGGTCAATGGTGTAAATCCTTTGTAGGTTGCGGCAGCCTTTTCTGTATCTCCGTGGAATCTTACTATTGAAAATTCCGTTTCAACAGCACCCGGACAAATATTGGTTACCTTTACGTTATATGGTAATGCGTCTATTCTGATTCCTTTGCTTATTGCATCAACAGCATGTTTTGCTGCACAATAAACATTTCCTTCAGAGTAAACTTGCTTTCCTGCAATCGAGCAAAGGTTTACAATATGCCCCTTTTTGTTTCTGCACATCAGAGGCAATATTACTTTGGTTACGTATAGCAAACCTTTGACGTTGGTGTCTATCATGGCATCCCAATCTTCTATCGCCCCGTCTTGTATAGGTTCTTTCCCCAAAGCTCCTCCCGCATTGTTAATCAAAACATCTATATCAGCCCATTTGCCACTCAAGCCTCCGAGATGTTTTTTTACTTCTTCAAATTCTCTGACATCAAAGCAACATTTCAATACTTCGGCACCAAGTCCGATTAATTCATTTTCGAGTTCATCAAGTCTTTCTTTTCTTCTGCCTGTAATAATCAAGTCATAACCATTTTCGGCTAACTTGAGGGCTGTAGCTTTTCCGATTCCCGATGTAGCTCCTGTTACAATAGCTGTTTTTCTCATCATTCAAATAAGTTTAATTAGTCCAATATAGCTTTGATTCCCGGTAATGTTTTTCCTTCCAAGTACTCCAACATGGCACCACCGCCTGTTGATATGTATGAAATTTTATCTGCAAAACCTGATTTTTTGATTGCAGAAACACTATCACCGCCACCAACTGCTGCAAATGCACCTTTGTCGGTTGCTTCTGCAATATATTTTGCTATGCTGTTTGTTCCGCCTGCAAAGTTTTCAAATTCGAAAACACCGACAGGACCGTTCCATAAAATGGTTTTTGAATCCAAAATAACCTTTCCAAACAATTCTCTCGTCTTTTCGCCTGCGTCCATTCCTTCTAACTCATCCGGGATGTTTACTTCTGGGCAATACTTTATGTTACAATCGTTTGAGAATGCATCACCTGCCAATATATCAACCGGAAGATAAAGATTTACATTTTGTTTCTTTGCTTCTTCTTGCAAATCCAAAGCAACTTGTATCTTATCATCTTCACATATCGATTTACCAATGTTTTTGCCGTTAGCCTTTGCAAAAGTGTAACTCATGCCTCCACCGATAATCAAATTGTCTACCAAAGGTAGCAAATTCTTTATTACATCTATTTTTGAAGATATTTTACTTCCACCTATGATTGCAGTAAACGGTTTTGTAGGAGCGTTCATTAACTTAGTAAGGTTAACAATCTCGTGTTCCATCAAAAGACCGAAATATTTGTCATTAGGAAAGAATTGTGCTATTGTTGCGGTTGATGAATGTTCTCTGTGTGCTGCACCGAACGCATCATTTACATAGCAATCGCCTAACGCAGCCAATTTTTTTGCCAACTCAACATCGCCTTTTGTTTCTTCTGGATAGAAGCGTATGTTTTCAATCATCATCACTTCTCCTTGCTTTAAGTTGTCTGCAAGCTCTTTTATGTCATTGAAATCAAGACTTTGAGTGAATGCAACCTTTTGGCCGAGAAGTTCGGACAAATAATCGACAACAGGCTTTAAGCTAAGCTCCGGTTCAAATCCTCCTTTCTTAGGACGACCAAAGTGAGCCATCAAAATGATTGAAGCACCGTCATTCATAAGTTTTTTGATTGTCGGCATAGCTTCCTGTATTCTTGTGTCGTCTGTAATTTTCTTGTTCTCGTCAACAGGAACGTTGAAATCAACTCTTACCAAAACTTTCTTACCTGCAAAGTTTACACTACTTATTCCTTTCATGTCAATTCTGATTTTTTAATTTTACACAAAAGTAACAATTATTTTTGAAATAAAGTTTCATTCGGTCACTAAATATTCAAAAATGGATTTTTTAAGACCTGATTTTGTTTTCTAAGTCGTGTGATTTGATTTGTTGAAGTTTTGATTGGTGCTTTTGTTAAGTTATTGTAAATCAATGGTTGTTTGCTTGGTGAAAATAAAACAAAGAAACAATTTTTTCTTTTCAAGAAATATTTTACTGAAATCAAGAAACAATTTACTGAAACAAAGAAATAATTTCGTGCAATCAATAATTTGTAAAATTCAATCTTTGGTAGAACTATTTCTAAGCTGTAATCGTACATTTATATCATAAAATACGAATAATGATTTGGTCGTAAGTAAATAAAGTTGTATATTTGCAAGAGATTATGGGTAGTAGTATCAGGTCGAAAACAAAATTAATATTATTGAAAAGCACAAAGGTGTTGGCCTATGTGCTTTTGGGAGTGTTTTTGTTTGTTTACTTGCTAATTGCTGTTCTGAATAGTTCGTTGGTTCAATCCTATACGGCTGCCAAAGTATCTGAATATTTTTCTAAAGAGTGGAAAGCAAAGGTGTCGATAGGTGCTTTGGAGATACGGCCTTTGCTTACGGTGGGATTGAAAGATGTTTACTTGGAAGATCCTGAAGGAAACGTGATTGCAGATGCGGACTACATCAGTGCAAGTCTTCGTTCACTATCGTTGCCTAATGAATTTGTTTTGTCGGAAGTTTATTTGAGAAATGTAAACTATGTGGTTGCAATAGGTGAAGAGGGTTTGAATCTGTCGTTTATAATAAACTATTTCAAGAGTGACAAACCCAAACCTCCGAAACCGAAAGGTCCTCCGTTTACATTGAGAGTCGATAAACTCAAAATGGATAATGTTAATTTCAAACTTGATTTGAATAACAATCTTACACCGATTCCCGAGTTTGGAGTGGTAGTAAATCACATGCAATTCGATGACATAAATGCCATAATCAAAGATATAGTTGTCATAAACGATTCCATAAGAGCCGATTTTCAAAGATTCTCTACAAGAGAACGTTCAGGGCAAACAATCAAAGACCTAAGCGGTAAATTCGTTGTTAGTCCGAGAGGTATCACATGCCGAGATATGCACTTGCAAACAGATGATTCCGATCTTAGAATGCAGGCAGGTATCAAGACTTCTTCATGGAAAACCTATTCATACTTTATCGATTCGGCTGATTGCAATCTTCTTATAGCCAAAGGCAGTAGACTGTCGGTTAAAGATGCGACATATTGGGCTCCTATGCTGAAAGGTTTCGACCAAACATTCTCTGTTTTTACCAAAATCGAGGGAACTGTTGCCGATGCCAAGTGTGAGTTTATGGAATTGGAAACAAGTCAAACCAAATTGAGCCTTGAGGGAAGTGTTTGTGGATTACCCGATATTTATAACACTGTTTTTGACGTAAGATTAAAGCATTTGGAGTCGTCGGTTGAGGATTTCAATTCTTTCCGATTTGGAGAGATGCTGTCAAATGTTAAATTGCCTCAAATGTTGGCAACACTCGGAATGGTGAAAATGGAAGCTGATTTTTCTGGTTATATAGACAAATTTATTGCAAGCGGAAAGATAGAAACAGAAATAGGTGATTTCGATTTGATGGCAAATTCAGATAGAGTGCAAGGCGGAAAGACCTATTACGAATGCTCGTTGAAAAGTCCAAAATTCGATGTAGGGGCATTTTTGAATCAAAAAATACTTTCTACAACCGCTGTTGAATTGACTGCAAATGCAATACCTGGTGGTTTGAATGAGTTGGTTGCCGAAGCCGAAGTTCAATTGGATGGATTGGTATTCAATGGCAATAACTACAATTCTGTGTTTTTAGATGCCAAAATGGATAAAGGAAAAGTCGATGCCCAATGTGATATTCTTGATGATGCACTTGTGTTGAATCTGAACTGCAAAGGAAATATTGCAGATACGCAAATGGTTGTTTTATCGGCCGATATATCCGAAGCGGATTTGAATAAAATGAATTTTCGCATCTTTTCAGATCCTGAAACAGAAGTGTCGACAAGGATTTTTGCAAGAGTCAAAGATTTTGATTTGGGACGTATGAATGGTTTTGTTGATTTGCAAAATACCAAAATAAGCGATACGGAAAAGGAATTTGAGATAGAATATTTTAATCTGAGGGTTAAGAATGATAGTTTGGAGAATCGCTTGATGCTTAAATCGGATTTAGCGGATTTAACGGTGAATGGAAAATATCAATTGCCTGTTTTGATTAAAGAGGTAACAGGTTTGATTGACAGATATAAGCCAGATTTATATTTGTTATCTGATTCGGAAATAACGAACCGTATGTCCGATACATTGAATCAATCATTAGATGTAACATCTTCGTTGGATTTTGATTTGAATCTGAAAAACATAAGTCCTATTGCTCAATTATTTGATTTGAATATGGGGCTTGAAAACGGCTTAAGCCTAAAGGGAAAAATAAATCCTCAAGATATTTTTGCTGCAGAGTTGTCTGTTCCGTCTTTTGCATTTAACGATATGATGTTTGAGCAAATCGAACTGATGGCATCAACAAATAAAAAAGGTCTTTCGTTATTTGCTGGTTTGGAAAATTTGCAATTGACAGATAGTTTTGCGATTTCGACTCCTAAAGTTAATATAGACCTTGAGGGAAATGACGTCAGACTATTAGCAAACTTTGGAAATAAGGAGCAAAACGATATTGGTGGAAAATTGGATGTGCGTTCTTATCTTACAAATACAGGTTTACAGGTTGCATTCTCGGATTCTTATATTTCTTTGGCAGGAGATAAAATAAGATTTAACGATAACCATTTGATAAATTATAAAAACGGTTGTCTGAGTCTTATGAATTTTGCTTTGTACAAAGGAAAGGAAAATATAGTTGTAAATGGAGATATGTCATCTCGCCCTGAGGATAAACTGACTGTTACATTCAAAAATCTTGATATTGCAGATTTTAATCCTATATTGCAGAAATTTGGACTCAATTTACAGGGTAAGATGAATGATAATGTGGTATTGAGAAGTGTTTTCAAAGATATGACTCTTACCTCTAACGTTACTATAGATGATCTTGTGATTAATGATGTCAAATTGGGAAAAGCGAAGTTTGGATTTAATAATATGTTGTCTAAAAACGAGTTTGCGGCAGACATAAGAATGAGTTACAACGAACCAAATTCAGGACAGATAATACCGCTTTCAATAAAGGGTAGGGTTAATCTTACAGACAAAAACGACAATCTTGATTTGAAAGTGGATATGCAGGAATTTGATATTAGGATTATTGAGAATTATTTATCTTCTCTTTCATCTTACGTAAGGGGAAAGATATCTACCGAAAATCTTTTGGTAAAAGGAAAATTCACTCAGCCACATATTGAAGGTAGTTTGAAGATCAGGGATGGTGCGATGAAGATAGATATGCTTAATACGACATATTCTTTCAATGATGAATTGTTTGTGAATGATAATATCTTTACAATGAATGATTTTGTCTTGCAAGACGAACAGAAAAACAAGATTACTATCAACGGAACAATATCTCACGATAACTTTACTGACTTTGATTTGAACCTAAAGGCAAAAGCAGATAAGCTAAAGGTGCTTGATACGGAGGAATCTGTGGATCAAATGTATTATGGTACGGTTTACGCTTCGGCAGATGTGAATCTGTATGGAGATTTGGAGTTTTTGAATATTGAGGTTTCAGCAAAGACCGAACGAGGAACGAATTTGACTGTGCCGATTTCAAGTAAGATGTCTGCCAATGAAAACTCCTACATCAAGTTTGCTTCAAATAGCGTTATCGAAGAAAAGAAAACATCAGTAAAATCTTCGCAAGAAGAATCGTCTCTCGGCTATAAAATTGTTGTGGATTTGAATGTAAATCCTAATGCTCAACTTTCAATTCCTATGAACTTTAATCAGTTGAAAGGGGAATTAGCTGCGGCCGGAAACGGTGACTTAAGAATTGATGTAAGCAGTGAAAGTGATTTGTCGATTCTTGGAACGATAGAGATAGATAATGGATTGTTCAAAATGTCTGTTATGGATATGGTAACGAAATCTTTTGACATCGAAAAGGGTGGTACACTTGCTTGGTCGGGAGCTCCTTCGAACGGAGAACTTAACGTAGAGGCTGTGTACAAAACAAAAGCCTCTTTAGCACCTGTTTTAGGACAGGATTTTTCTAAGGCAGTCGATGTTCACTCTGTAATAAAGCTCACAGGGAATATGATGAATCCTCAGCCGAAATTCGATATTCGTTTGCCAAATACGGATGCTAATACGGTAGAACGTCTTTTCATGAACATAGATAGAAATGACGAGCGAGCGATGCTTGAACAAACGGTTTCGTTATTGTTTTTCCATCAATTCTATTCTTCGGAGGGAGCGTCTGAAAACTTGGTTATAGAAACAGGACTTTCATCTGCGTTTGAGGCAGCCTTCGGACAGATCAGCGGAATGCTTACCGATTTGATTCAGGTTGTGGATGTAAATATGAATTATTCGAGAGGAGCAGACGGAATGTCGGATAGGGTGGACTTTAACTTGTCAAAAGATTACGGACGTATTGTTGTAAATGCAAATGCTGGCTTCTCGGGACGAAATGAAATGAATATGAATGAGAACGAAGCAATAATCGGCGATGCGTATGTAGAATACAAAATGACGGAAAACTTCCGCGTCAGAGTGTTTAACCGTTCCAATGCCAACGACTTCACAAAATACAACATTGCTCCTTACACTCAAGGTGTCGGTTTGTTCTATCATCGTCAGTATGACAGCTTTAAGGATATGTTTACAAGAAAAAAGAAAAACAAATAAAAGAAAGAATATGAAAGAATACACAATAGCACTTGTGGCACATGATAACTGCAAAGCAGATCTTACAGAATGGGTGGCATTCAACAGATTGAGATTGGCAAAACATAAACTCGTTTGCACAGGTACAACAGGTAAGTTGGTAGAAAAAGCAATCAATAAAGGCATAGATGATTCGGATAGCGATTATGTAAGAGTAAAGAGATTGAAATCGGGACCTTTGGGAGGTGATCAGCAATTGGGAGCGATGATTTGCGAAGGCAAGATTGATTATCTTTTCTTTTTCTGGGATCCTATGGGACAACAACCGCATGATGTCGATGTCAAGGCTCTTCTTCGCATAGCCGTCATGTACAATATCCCAACTGCATCGAACAGAGCAACGGCAGATTTTCTGATTTCTTCATCTCTGTTTGAAGAATCTTCCTATAAACCAAAGCCATACGACTATTCATCGTACACAAATCGAAAGGTCTGAAACGCTGTTTTGAATCCTCAAAATTAAAAAACAAAGAAAAATTTTCAAAAAACAAAGAAATAATCCAATAAAACAAAGAAATATTTTACTGAAATCAAGAAATATTTTTTTGAAACAAAGAAAGAGTTTAATTAAAATAATAACAAATAAATCAGAGTAAAAATGAAAAAAATTACAGCACTGTTCCTTATGGCGATATTTGCATTTTCGCCATTTGTAAAAGCGGATGAAGGTATGTGGTTGTTGATGTATATCGACAAACAAACATACAAAGACATGAAGTCTAAGGGTTTGAAACTTACTTCAAAGCAAATCTATGACATAAACAAGTCGAGTTTGAAGGATGCGATAATTCAATTCGGCAGAGGTTGTACCGGAGAGATTGTTTCAGACCAAGGTTTGATTCTAACCAATCACCACTGCGGTTATCCTCAGATTCAACAACACTCAACAGTGGAACACGATTATCTTTCAAACGGTTTCTGGGCTTATTCAAAAGAAGAAGAGTTACCAAATCCGGGATTGACCGCCAAATTCCTTGTCAGAATGGACGATGTCAGCGATGAGGTTTTGAAAGGAGTTACTTCAAACATGAGCGAAAAAGAAAGATTGGACGTGGTTCGCAAAAACTCCAAGAAAATCAAAGAAGCGGCAGAGCAAGGTAATCATTATACAGCCGAAGTTGCGACAATGTTCAACGGAAATCAATATTTCTTGTTCATATATGAAGTTTTCGAAGACGTACGTTTGGTTGGAGCACCACCAAGTTCAATAGGTAAATTTGGTTCTGACACAGACAACTGGATGTGGCCAAGACACACAGGAGACTTTTCTGTTTTCAGAGTTTATGCAGACAAGAATGGAAAACCTGCAAAGTACTCTAAAGATAATGTTCCGTTGAAACCAAGACATTATTTGCCAATCTCTTTGAAAGGTGTTAAGAATAATGATTTTGTTATGGTAATGGGATTTCCCGGAACAACAGACAGATTCCTTACATCTTATGGAGTAGAGCAAGCAATCGACGTTTACAACCCTTCAGTTGTTACCGCAAGAACTGCATTGCGTAATGTAATGTCGGCAGATATGGCTCAAGAACCAAGAGTTCGCATTCAGTATGCAGCGAAATTTGCAAGCCTTTCCAATTATTGGAAGTTCTATCAAGGTCAAACCAAGTGTTTGAAAAATCTTGATGTGAAAGGAAGCAAGAAGGCTTTGGAAAATAGATTTGAACAATGGGTTGCCGCCGATGCTTCAAGACAAAACGAATATGGAAACGTTATTAAGGATTTGTCAGAAGGCTATGCAGCTACCAATGAGTTTGATTACTTGCGAGTTTATACCAATGAAGCAATCTTAAGAGGTGCATCGGTGTTCTCTATTGCAAGACAACTAAAACCACTTGAAGAAGAATTGCTTAAAAACGGCAAATCAGAAAAAGCAAGACAAATCGCTGTCAAATTGAAAGAAAGATTTGCGGAAATATTTAAGGATTACAACATAATAACCGAAGAAAAGCTTTTTGCGGCAGGCTTAGACGTTTATTTCCGTAATGTACCTATCCTTCACCAAGACCCAGATTTTTTGGCGAATGCTTTTCGTAACGGATACGATTTTCAACAGATAGCAAGCGATATGTATAAGTGTTCTCAATTGGTTGATTTGGAGAGCGTGAATAAATTATTGGATAATTTGGATGTAACACAGATTTCAAACGATCCTGCATACATATTGACAAATCAATTCATAAACAACTTGAATTCAAAAATGTCTTCTGTTCGTTCTTACAGAGAAAAACTAGATAGAGCAAATCGTTTGTTTGTAAAGGGAGTTATGGAAATGGATAGCAAGAAACACTTTGCACCAAACGCAAACTTGACAATTCGTTACACATACGGACAAGTGAAAGACTATAAACCGATGGACGGAGTTACTTATAACTACATAACAACCTTGGATGGAGTTATGGCAAAAGAAGATAACTCATCTTGGGAGTTTACAGTACCATCTAAATTACGCCTTTTGTATGAAACGAAAGACTATGGCCAATATGCAGAAAATGGAACTGTTCCAGTTGCTTTTATTTCTAATCTTGATATTACGGGAGGTAATTCAGGCTCTCCAACAATCAATGCAAAGGGTGAGCTTGTCGGTATTGCATTTGACGGAAACTGGGAAGCGATGAGCGGAAACATAGCCTTTAATCCAGAATTGCAAAGATGTATTTCTGTAGATATTCGTTACGTTCTTTTCATCATCGATAAGTATGCGGGAGCGACCAACTTGATCAAAGAAATGAAGATAGTCAAATAAAGAATCATTTTACTGAAACAAGTGTTTAAGGTTTTGAAATCAAGATTCAGAAAAATGATTTCAAGCCTTAAACACTCTTTTTTTGGAAAGCAACAAATCAAATGCCGAATCAGATAAAAGCAGGTGCGATTCTGACATACGTTACATTGTTTCTCAACAGTGTGATAGGCTTGTTGTACACTCCGTTTTTGACCTTGAAACTCGGACAAGCGGAATACGGATTGTATTCTTTGGTTGCATCTGTTGTAGGCAGTCTTACAATTTTGGATTTCGGCTTTGGAAATGCCTTGATTCGCTATACGGCAAATCTGAAAGCCAAAAAGCAAGAGCAGAAGTTGAAAGAGATGTTCGGAATGTTCTTTGTGATATTCTGTGGCATAGCTTTGGTTGCGTTGATTATAGGATTGATTGTCTATTTCAATACAGAAAATCTTTTCTCTCGAAACATGACCGACGAGGAACTGAGAAAGATGAAGATAATGCTGCTCTTGATGATATTCAATCTTTGTTTTACTTTCGTTATGAGCGTGTATCGCTCGATTATTGTCGCATACGAAAGGTTCGTTTTCCAGAAAGTCATTAACCTTATCAGAATCGTCCTCAATCCTTTGGTTATGGTGATTTTCTTATGCTATGGATACAGAGCCATAACTATGGTTGTGCTTCAAACAATCTTCAATGTGCTGACTCTTTTGGCAGATTACTACTACTGTAAGCGTAAATTGGACATAAAGTTCGTGTTTGGAAAGTTTGATTTTGCCTTTTTGAAAGAGGTTTGCCTTTATTCGTTTTGGATATTCCTCAATGCGATAATGGATAAGATTTATTGGAGTCTCGGACAAGGCGTTTTGGGTGTTTATTGTGGAACAAAAATCGTGGCAATCTATGGAATAGCCATTCAATTACAGCAGATGTACATGTCATTTTCGACTGCAATTTCCGGAGTTTTGCTTCCGAAGGTTACCTCTATGGTTGCAGTCAAAGAAAATGATAAGGCAGTTAGTGATTTATTCATAAGAACAGGACGATTGCAGTTTATAATAATGTCTTTCGTGCTTTGTGGATTCACTTTGTTTGGAAAGCAATTCATCGAACTTTGGGTGGGAGAGAGCTATTCACAAGCCTATACGATATGTCTTCTTTTTTTCTTTCCCTTGCTTGTACCGCTTATTCAGAATGTCGGAATCACAATTCTGCAAGCAAAAAACAAAATGAAGTTTCGTTGTGTGAGCTATGTGATAATTGCTTTCGTGTCATTCTTGGTTTCATTGCCGTTGTCGAAACATTATGGAGCCATCGGCTGTGCAGCATCTACTGCAGGCGGTCTTGTGTTGGGGCAAATCATAATAATGAATATATATTATGAAAAGCGTATCGGCTTGAACATAATCGGCTTTTGGAAAGAAATAATTAAGATGTCGATAGCACCTATTTTGATTTCAATCCTTTCTTATCAGCTTTTGGACTATGTAATCATAGATTCATATTTCGATTTGATTATTGCAATTGTTTTATTCACAGTGTTGTACTTGCCGATATTTTGGTTTGCTTCAATGAATCGATATGAGAAAGATTTGTTTGGAGGAATGCTTACAAAGATATTAAGAATCAAGAAAAATGCCCGTAACAGATAGAGTAACAAAACAACAATGCTGCGGTTGCAGTGCTTGTTCTGCTGTATGCCCTCAGCAATGTATTGAAATGAAAGAAGATGAACTTGGATTCTTGCACCCATTCATAGATTCAACTTCTTGTATCGGTTGTTCTTTGTGTGAGAAAACTTGTCCGTGTTTGCAATCTGAAAAAGCAAGTGTAGAACCCGAACTACTCTTTGCTGCAAAGATAAAAGATAATTCAAAACTTACTCAATCAACATCTGGAGGCGTATTCACCTTTTTGGCAGAGAAGGTATTGAAAGAGCAAGGCGTTGTTTGTGCCGCAAGATTTGACACCCCAACTCATCTGATACATGATTTCTGTACAAGAATAGATGATTTAGATGCTTACAAAGGCTCGAAGTATCTTCAATCCGACATGAGAAACTGCTATTTGGAGACTAAGCGTTTGCTATCTGAAGGACGGAAAGTGCTTTTTGTAGGGACATCTTGTCAAATAATGGGTTTGAAACTCTTTTTGAGAAAGCCATACTCTAATCTTATTGCAATGGAAATTGTTTGCCACGGAGTACCTTCGCCTTTTGTTTGGAGAAAATACCTGAGCGAACTATGTAATCGAAAACATGTGGATATATCCCAAATAAATAGTATAGAGTTTCGAAATAAGGATAAATCGTGGCGAGAATATAATTTGAAGATAGAAGCTAACGGCAAGGTGATTCATCGAAAGAGTTTACGGAAAGACCCTTTTCTTAAAGCTTTTTTAAGAGACTTGATGCTAAAAGCAAGTTGTGAAGATTGCCCTGCAAAAAACTTCAAATCAAATAGCGATATTATTGCAGGGGATTTTTGGGGCGTTGATAATTTTCATCAATCCATAGATGACGATAGGGGAGTCAGTTGTTTGATTTTGCAAAATGCAGACCTCTTACCTTTGTTTGAAGATTCGGAAATAGAACTGATACCAACAAAATTAGAATATATTTTGCGAGGAAACCCTTCTGTGAAATTGTCTTCAAAGTCTAATCCCGATAGAGAGAAGTATTTGCAAGCTATATTGAAGAACGATTTTATCCAAACTACAAAACCCTTTGTCAAAAACACATTTCGACAGAACTATAACTACAATTTGAATCGTTGTAAAAAGCTTGTGAAGAAGCTAATCGGCGTTTTGAAAAAATAAAACGAAGAAACAGTAAATTGTTTCTTGATTTGGGCGAAACAAATCTTGATTTCAGAAAATTAAAACAAAGAGTTAGTAAAACCGAATTGTTTGTTGATTCGGAGTGTCTTTTGATTGCTAAAATATTCACTGTTGTGTTTTCAAAATATTGGGAAACGACCGTCGAAATACTGCAAGATAACGCCTACAACCGCAAATCTGCTAAATCGTCCTAAAGTCATATAAAGACAACTCTTCAAAGGTGAAATCTTAAACCACCCAAGTGTTATCGCAATCAAATCACCGACAACGGGCAACCAAGCAAAGAATGCCGCTATTGCTTTGTATTTATCGACAATTTTTTGCATCTTGTCTATTTTCTCTTTCTTTACCTTAAACAACTTTTCGATCCACTCGATTTTTCCCAACCATCCCAACCCGAAAGAAGTCATTCCTCCCAAGCTGTTCCCCAATCCTGCAAGCAAAACGCAAATCCAAACACTATTTCCCAAAGCAATGTTGCCGACCAATAAAGCTTCGCTCGGAAAAGGTAAAACAGTTGAAGCAAGGAAACTGCCGATAAATAAACCTAACAGTCCAAGCCCTTCAAGCATTTTTTTAGTTGTATCTGATAAATGTGTAAGGCTGGTTGTTCTTGTCAAAATACACCATCTTCGTTTCGTTAATCAAACTTATGGTATATCGTTTCGTAACAAGCTTGTCATCAATCACGATGAGCGTATCTCCATCTACGGTGTATTTGCTTAAAACCGATACCGAATCACAGCCGTTGAAATGAGTCAATATACGTTTCTGTATATCGGCATCGTATTTTGAAAATTCCATATAGGAAAGTTTTTCGCATTCTTGTGCATTCTCATTCATGACTACCGATTCCTCTCTCCATTTTCCTTCAATCAAGTCGTTTTCTTCAATTTCTTCTTGACATGAAGCAAAGAATGTGATAATCAAAAGGCCTGATAATAAAGCCAAAAATTTGTTTCTATTCATTTTTATCCGATTTTTCGTTTGATTGATTTCTGTTTTGTTGCTCTTTTGCTGCCTCTTTTCGAGATAGTTTGTTGGTTGTAATTGTGTCAAACAGCAAAAAGAAGATAAATAACAAGAAATAAGAAATAGCGAATTTTGCGTTGGTTTCTATCTTAAAAAGAAAGATTATAACCAATACTCCGATGTAAACAAGGAATTTAAGAACCTTCGTAATCAAAAAAACATGTATGAAATTCATTTTTGTTTTGGAAGGTAGATAATACAAAGATAAGTAAGATAAAGCAGTCAATGAGTAAAACATGACTACATAATACGGAATGTTTTCGCTGAAAAATTCCTTCGGAAGTATGAGTGCCGCAAACAAAAACAAAAAGCAGACACATATTGAAAAGATGCTTAGTTTCGAAAAGTAAGCTAAAATAGGGTTTTGTTGCATATTTATTTTTTTAATAGTTTTCTAATGGTGGCATACAAAGCAATAGCAGTGGCAATCAAACTCATGCCAACCGTAAACAACGGTTTCAAATTTGTGAAATGCGAATCCAATTTGTAGCCTGCAAAGACTCCGGCAAATATTATTGCAAGTAATTCGAATGCTATTGCGGAGTATTTACCGTATTCTTTCATTAAAGATTATTGTTCAGAGTATTGCTCTTCGCTTTGTTCGATATATGCGTTGCGTTCAGCTCTTTCTTCTTCTCCCATCGAACAATGACCTGAGAATTGTGCACCCGGTTCGATTGAAATCTGACTTATCACCAAGTCTCCCTTGATTATGGAAGTTTTTAATAAAGAAAGAAGTCCGCTGACTCTTATATTGCCGTCGATTCTTCCTGCCAATTCTGCATTTTGACTTGCAACCGTTCCGTTGATATAGCCGTTCTCACCCATGAAAAGTTTACCCTTAACGACAAGATTGCCATTGATTGTGCCATCTACTCTCATGTCTCCGTCTGAAACAACATCTCCTTTTATCGATGTTCCTTTGCTTATTACATTTATTTGTTCCATTTTATCGTATTTTGTTGTTATGAAATTTATTTCTCAGTTCTTATTATTACTGCTTTTATTCGTTTTTTGTTTCATTTACATTATCGCTTTCTTGCAGTGGCTCCAAGTACATAAGCTTGAAAAACTTCTCGTAAGTCTCAATATTCTTGTTTTTATAGAAAGTTGGATAGTTCTGAATCGATATCACAAAATGGGTATATTGGTCTTGGTTATAGTCCTTTAAGATTTTGTTTATGTTGTTATAGTAATCCATCGCATCTTCTTTGCTTCTGAAACGTTTGACGCTAAGGATTTGTTTTGTCATTGTAAAGAGCGTACTTGCTGCTGAAAGTTTTGCGTCTGCGTAATTTGCATCATTGAATGCTCGAATGCGTCTTTCTAAATCTATTGCATCGATTTTGTCATCGTCAAACAACAAAACATAGTAGTGTTGCATGTCTTTGAATTTGAACATCAGCATTTCTGCATCAAGCATCTTTTTCGCTTCCTCAGCTTCCTTGTCTTCGGCTTTTGTATCTTGCTTTTGTTTTTCTGAATCTTTGTTTGATTCATCTTTTTTCTTCGGTTTGTAGGTCAGATCTATACGTCCGTCCGGATAAGCCGCTGCAAGGTGTTGCAGTTGTGCCTCTATGATAGGAGCAATGTCGCTTTCGGTATAATTATGCAAGATAAGGTTCAGATCCATTGCCAAAGAGTCAATTCCATACAAGCGTCCTTTGGCAAGGGCTTCAACATATAACAGTTTTGGTATGTAAGAACCGACTTTCAAAGAGTCTCTTGCTTTTGCCGATTCAATCAAGGTTTGTTCGTAAAGGTCTTTTTGATAAATTGAATAGACGTTTGAATAAAGTATTTCGCCAATTGAACCTGCACGACTTACTTCTTCCCAATATTCGGGATTGCTTATCATCATCGCAAACTCACTTTCAGGGTATTCTTCCAATATTTTTTTCTTGTAGAAATTAGAATTAGGAAATTGACCTATAGCATCATAGATCTTATACAAGTGATAAGAAGACGGAAGTATGTTTTGGTGAGTTGCAAAACGACGATGTAATTCCAAGAAAGTTTCGATTGCTTTGCCTGTATTATTAAGTCCCTGGTAGTAAATGTAGCCTGCCGAGAGTAAAGCGTCGGCAATCTCCTCGTTAGCTGAGTCTTTTTGTGCTTGTGTGAAAGGAATGTCTTTCGTATAGTACTCTTTGGTTTCCGGATTTGTTGCTTTCTTTTTGTTGTTTGCTGTTGAATCTGACTCAATCGGGTTGCCATCTTCGTCAAACATTTCTGCCATCTGATCGAAATCGAATTCGTCTTCCTTATGGCTTAATCTCCAATTGTCTTCCAAAGGACGATCACCCCAGATTCTTTGAAACTCTAACTTGCCTATTTGA
Source organism: Candidatus Onthomorpha sp. (assembly GCA_045590015.1). GTDB lineage: Bacteria > Bacteroidota > Bacteroidia > Bacteroidales > P3 > Onthomorpha. The sequence goes on from JAZNQE010000028.1 coordinate 122,679, forward strand.
ACTGTGGCGTTGTTATAAAAATACCAATTCGATTTGTTTGGATTGAATTGATCGTATTTGGGCATTCCCGCCATGCTCGCAGCCAAAGCCTGTGCTTTTCTCTTTTCTTCTTCTTTCTCTTTTTGGATTCGCTTGTATTCTTCTATGTACGAGTTTATCCTTCTATCGAGTTCTTCTTGGCTTAGCATACTCATGGCAATCAAACTATCCCAACGTTCAACGCATCTGAGGTCTGTAACTAAGTTTGTGAGTACTTTCTGTCTGCTTTCTATGTTTGCTCTATTTGGATAGTCTTTCGGCATAACCGCTAATGCGGTATCATAATACATTTGTGCCTTTTCATATTTTTCAAGCAAAGAAAAATAGGTGTCGGCTGCCCGAAGTGCCGAAGTGATTTTTTGTTGTTTGTTAGTCGTTGAAAGATGTACTGACTCTTCCCATTGAGTGCAGGCTTTGTCAACGTTCTTATCGCGGAAGTAGACTTCACCTAAGGCATAATAAACTTGATCTCGATATTCTACATTCTTTTTGTCTTCCGCCATTTTGTTTAATCGGGAAATTATTGACTTGCTACTGCTTTTTTTAGGGTCGTAACACATTGCGATATTCAAGTTTGAAGCAAACTGCATCTCGTAATCGCCTGCACGGCGTGCCGTTTTTTTGAAACATTTTGTTGCTTGTTCGTATTCGTTTGCCTTTTGGTATATTTGTCCTTCAATGAATAATAATCTCGTGTTAAGTTCGGATTGAAAGAATGTGAATTTGCGTTTTTTGAAATACTCTACTGCCAAAGCGTTTTTCCCTTGTGCCAAAGCGTTTTCTGCGTAAACAGTATATAAAAAGTTGTTTAGTTTTTTTGGAGCTTTGCCTTCATCCATCTTATTTTTTACTTGGTCAAGAAGAATGTCGCATTCGCTGTATTTTTTGCTTTTGGAATAAGTAAGGGCAAGCCAAATCATCGGCTCATACATTTCTTTCTTGTCTTTGTATTGCCCCATTATCATAGAGAATGTTGCTTCTGCACTTTTATAGTCTTGAGCGTAAAAGCAAGCTTTGCCAATCAAAAGATAGGCATCGTCAATCTGCGGATTCTTTTCAACACCCGAAAACTTCATCGAATGTTTCTTGATAACCTTACTTCCTTTTTCGATAGCTCTATCAGTATTGGCTTTGATATTATTTACATTCTCTGCCGTACCTAATTTATATATAGGAAGGATATTTGTAAAATCGTCTTTGTGTGCTTGATCTAAAGTTTTGATAGCTTCTTTCAACGCTTGATTTCCATTCCACCACGCATTGTAATGAGCAGTTATGCTATGGTATTGCCTATTGAGCCACTTGTCTTTGCTTGTCGAACAAGCAGATAGCAACAGCACAACGACACTTGCAAGAATCAATATTTTAGAACTTCGTTTCAAATCTCTATCTCTTTATTAGATAACTACGAAACTGCAAATTTATTGGATTTATTCGAAAAAACAATCGATTAAATGCAAAAAACACGTTTTTTTTCTTTCCACTCCAAAATATAGTCTTATATTTGCAAACAAATTTGAACAAAAATAATTAAACAAAAACAAAAATATGTCAATAGTAAAAGCGTTTAGAGGTCTTAGACCACCGGTTGAGATAGCTGAAAAGTTGGCTTCTCGTCCTTATGATGTGATGAACTCTGCTGAGGCAAGAGTAGAAGCAGACGGAAATCAATATTCGTTGCTTCATGTAACGAAAGCGGAAATAGATTTGCCGGAAGGAATTGATGAACACTCTCAAGAGGTTTATGATAAGGTTGTTGAGAACTTCAATAACTTCAAAAATCAAGGTTGGTTGGTAAAAGAAGATCGTCCAAAATTGTATATATATGCACAAACAATGGACGGACGTACACAATACGGTATTGTAGGCTGTACACACGTTGATGACTATTTCAACAATGTAATAAAGAAACACGAGCTTACAAGAAAGGATAAAGAGGATGACAGAATGATTCACGTTAACATCACGAATGCAAACGTTGAACCTGTGTTCTTTGCTTATCCTGCACACAAAGAAATCGACCAAATGGTTGATAATATCGTTAAGAACGAAAAACCAATTTACGATTTCGTAGCAAAAGAAGACGGATTCGGTCATACGTTCTGGGTAATCGAAGATGAAGCAACAATAAAGAGAATAGAAGAGATATTCGAAAAAGAAATTCCTGCTTTGTATGTTGCAGACGGACACCACAGAACAGCTGCTGCCGCAAGAGTTGGTCAAGAAAGAAGAGCAGGAAACCCTAATCACAACGGTAATGAAGAGTATAACTACTTTATGGCTGTGATTTTCCCTGACAATCAATTGAAAATTATCGACTACAACCGTGTTGTAAAAGATTTGAATGGTCTTTCAGAAGAAGAATTCCTTGCAAAATTGAACGATACTTTCGTTGTAGAAAAAGTAGGTGCTGAGATATACAAGCCAAGCAAACTTCATGAGTTCTCAATGTACATGAACGGAGAATGGTACAAGATGACAGCAAAAGAAGGTACTTATAACGACGAAGATCCTATCGGAGTGTTGGACGTAACCATACTTTCAGATAACGTACTCGATAAAGTATTGGATATTAAAGACCTAAGAACTTCAAAGAGAATCGACTTTGTCGGAGGTATCAGAGGTTTGGGTGAATTGAAGAGAAGAGTTGATAGCGGAGAAATGAAAGTTGCTTTCGCATTGTACGCTGTTTCAATGCAACAACTTATAAACATTGCAGATTCTGGCAACATCATGCCACCGAAAACAACTTGGTTTGAGCCTAAATTGCGTTCAGGTTTGGTAATTCACGAATTGATCTAATCGATTTTTTGAAATAAACCATCGTTCTGCGGATTTGTGTGAATGCGATTGGCTTTTGTCAGAAGCGTTCGTGCAGTTCCGCAGATTTTTTTTGATATGATTTTTTTGAAAATAAAGTTGTGGTGATGCGAAATTTTATTTTGAGTTTTATTTGTTGCGTTGGCGGGCTGTTGTTTTGTGCTTGCGAAACGGGTGTGCCTTATATGAATACACCACCGGGCTTAAACAGACCGCAGAGTGGAGAATACATCGATATGAGGTTTGGTGATGAAAGTTGGGTTGCAATAGGGGATAATCTCGGAAGTTGTTATGCAAAATTCGATTCGGTAAATCCGTTATGGTATGATGTAGTCATTTGTACGGAAGACGTGAATGATTTTTCGATTGAGCATTATCGCAAACACTTGTTTATGCATATTGATACAGATAGTTTGAACAATGTGCAGGATTTTAGAATCATATATTACAAGAATAAAAACACTGAAAGGAGTGGGGATTACGAACTCAATCTTGAAAGCCTTGACGGGACTATGTACATAACTGTAAACGAGGGTAGGCTTTCCGGGGTGTTTGATGGAAGAATGAGAAATACGGGTCGCTCTTCCGATATACGACAAAGCACAATCATTTTCCAAGATGTGCCTCTTAGTTCGATAAGATAGTGTTTTGAATATCAGCTTATTTTGATTATTGGAAATAAAACGCTGTTTCAGAAAAATAACTCTTTGTTTCATTCTCCTGAAATCAAGAAACAATTTTCTGAAACAAAGAGTTATTTTTGCTTTTTCAAAGACTCCGAAAAGTAATTCGGATTTCTATTAAACTTTTATTGTCTATTGATTAAATCTTGTTTGAATTTGTAAAAAGTAGATCTTAGAAAACTATCTTTCCATCTTCGCAAGCAATCACTTTTGCACGGAATTTGTCTATCACAATATAGTCGTGAGTTGCCATAAGTACGGTTGTGCCGTGTTTTTTGTTGATGTGCATAAGTAAAGTAACGATTTCTTCGCTTGTTATCGGGTCTAAATTGCCTGTTGGTTCATCTGCCAAAATCAATTCGGGTTGATTGACGATTGCTCTTGCGATTGCAACTCTCTGCATCTCGCCTTCGCTCAAATCACACGCCTGTTCCTCTGCCTTGTTTAACAATCCAACATCGTCCAATGCTTGCAAAATTTTTTCTTTCATCAACTTCTTATCCTTACATCCTGTTGCTCTCAAAACAAATGCAAGATTGTCGTAAACCGAACGGTCTTTCAAAAGTTGGAAATCTTGAAAGATGATGCCGAGTTTGCGTCTTAGCATAGGAATTTGCGTTCTCTTTATCTTGTTTAGGTCATAACCGCATACCATTGCTTCACCTTGTTCGATCGGAATGTCGGCATAAATCGATCTAAGTAAAGAGCTTTTTCCCGAACCTGTCTTTCCTATCAAATAAACAAACTCTCCTTTTTCTATTTCGAGATTTACCGATCTCAGAATGTTTTTATCGAATGCCAAATCCACATTCTCGTACCGTATAACATATTGTTGTTCGTCCATATTAATGTTTGATTCTTAGTTTTTTTGTTTTGTATCTTATGTAATAACGAAGACTGAAAACAAACACAAACCACATTCCTATAATATATAATATGTAGTAGATGTCTTTAAGAACGAAAGCCATCGCAATTGAAATCAAAGAAATCACAACTTGAATCGATAAAGTTGTAAGTGCTATCTGTTTGTGTTGATAGCCGACTCTGAAAAATAAATGATGAATATGGGTCTTGTCAGGTGAGAAAGGACTCTTTCCTCTTCTGACTCTGTAAATGAAAACTCTGAGAGTATCAGCCAAAGGTAAGAAAAACAACATCACTATGAATAAAAGATTGCTCTTGATTTTCAAAGAACAAACAGTATTTGTGTTTTCGCCGTTGTAATCCATCATTGTCAACATACAGATGGCCAAAAGAAAACCTATGAACAAACTTCCGGTATCACCCATGAAAATTTTAGCAGGTTGCCAATTGAAAACAAGAAATCCCAACAAACTTCCAATCATTGCAACCGCAACAAGCAACCAAAAAGATGTGTTTGCAAAATTATCTTCAACAGAAAGGGTGTTCATATCCTTGAATACAAACATGAATATCGCAAACATAAAGCAGAAAAACGATAAAGCTTGCGTTCCAGCCTGCCCATCGATACCATCAATCAAGTTATAAGCGTTGGAAACTACCACCATAAAAGCGATAGATAAAATATAACTCAACCAAACAGGTATTATATCAATGCCGAACAAGCCATAGAAACTATGAATCCTCACTCCGATATAGCATAATAAAAATCCGACAGCGATTTCGCAAATAAGTTTGGTCTTGGGTGTGAGATTATTCATGTCATCTCTTACTCCGACCAAAAGAACAAGGCTCATCAATGTAATAAATGCAAGAGCCTTCCAAGTGAGAACTGCATAATCCATAATGAAAATCCCAAGCAAAACAGAAACAAGCGAAGCTACAAAAATAACAACCCCACCCATGTGTGCCGTATAGTCTGTGTGAATTTTTCTTCCGCCTGAACTATCAAGCAATTTGTGTTTCTCCATCAATCGAATAAAGGGAGGCATGAGTAAATATGTTGCTAAAAAAGAAGCAACTCCGAATACAATCCATTCCATACTATATATACAATTCGTTCATAATGATATAAATTGCTACTGCAAAAATATGATATTTTTTTTACAAAGAGATAATAATCTGAAATTAAGTTACAATGGCGGAACTCTTACTTGCAGATTATCACGTTGTTAGTTTATTGTTTTATTTTCTTTCAAAGAATTGTGCATTTTATGTTGTATTTTTTTTGTACTTTTGGAGAACTTTTTCTTTTTTGAAAACATTGAAACGGATTCAAGTTTCGTTGGAATGAATCGAAGAAACAGAATATTGAAATCAAAATAAAAAATATACAGATAGATATGCAGACAATAATAATTTTGGATCACGGCTCTCAATACACACAATTGATTGCCAGAAAAGTAAGAGAATTGAATGTTTATTGTGAAATACATCCTTTTAACAAAGTTCCTCAGTTTGGATCGGAGGTTGTGGGGGTTATTCTAAGTGGTAGTCCTTGCAGTGTGAGAGATGAAGATGCTCCAAAGCCAGATTTGTGGTTCAAAGGTAAGATGCCTGTTCTTGGAGTTTGTTATGGAGCACAGTACATGGTGAATGCGTTTGGTGGAAACGTGGTTGCAAGTAAGATAAGAGAGTATGGACGTGCTAATTTGAGCTATGTAGACTCTGAATCAAAATTAATGAAAAACGTTCCTTCAAATTCTCAAGTTTGGATGAGCCATGGAGATACCATAGAGTCAATGCCGCAAGGTTATAAAGTGATTTGCTCGACCGAAAGCGTTGAAAATGCAGGCTATAAGATTGAAGGAGAAGAAACATATGCTATTCAATTTCATCCGGAAGTGTATCACTCGAAAGATGGTTTGACAATATTGAAGAATTTCGTTGTAGACATTTGCGGATGTCGTCAAGATTGGACAGAGGAATCGTTTATTGATAAGACGATTGCAGAATTGAAAGAAAAACTTCAAGATGACAAAGTAGTGTTGGGGCTTAGTGGTGGAGTGGATTCATCAGTTGCAGCAATGTTACTTCATAAGGCTATCGGCAATCGCCTAAATTGTATATTCGTTGACAATGGGCTTTTGCGTAAAGATGAATTTGAAAATGTATTGCAATCATATAAAGGAATGGGATTGAATGTTATCGGAGTGGATGCAAAGGAAATTTTCTATAATGCACTATCCGGTTTGACTGATCCTGAAAAGAAAAGAAAAGCAATAGGCAAAACGTTTATCGATGTCTTTGATGCAGAGGCAGGAAAGCTGACTGACGTGAAGTGGTTGGCACAAGGTACTATTTATCCTGACGTTATCGAAAGCTGTAGTGTGAAAGGTCCGAGTGTAACGATAAAATCTCACCACAATGTGGGCGGTTTGCCTGATTATATGAAGTTGCAGTTGGTTGAACCATTGAGAGCATTGTTCAAAGATGAGGTAAGACGTGTCGGTAAGGCGTTGGGATTGAAAGAAGAATTGCTTGGAAGACATCCATTCCCAGGTCCAGGTTTGGCAATCAGAATTTTGGGAGAGGTAACAGCCGAAAAGGTAGGTATACTTCAAGAAGTTGATGATATATTTATCTCAAATCTCAGAAAAGATGGCTTATATAATAAAGTATGGCAGGCAGGTGCTGTATTGCTTCCAATACAATCTGTAGGCGTTATGGGAGATGAAAGAACGTATGAAAGAGTAGTTGCTTTGAGAGCAGTGGAATCTGTCGATGGAATGACGGCTGATTGGTCTCATTTGCCGTATGAATTTTTGGCAAAGGTGTCTAACGAAATCATAAATAAGGTTAAGGGTGTCAATAGGGTATGTTATGATATCAGTTCAAAACCTCCTGCAACTATAGAGTGGGAATAATCTCTTATCTAAAACATTGAGTTATGAAAGTCTTTAATCGGTTGAATTGTTTCTTTGTTTTGTTGTTTTGTTCCTTTGTTTTATTCGCACAAAACGAAGATTTGTCTGATGATGTTCTTGTTGGACTCCATAAAGTTGAGCAAGGAGAGACTTTGTATAGGATTTCGCGCAACTTCTATTTGACAGAAAAAGACATAATGGAGGTAAACGTCGGCTTGACTGCGGAAAATCTAAAAGCAGGTCAGATTATAAAGATTCCAATTACCACAAGAAATAAGGAATCTTTCAAAACAATACAGACAGATAATGTTACAAAGGTACAAAACAATACTTTGGTAGTAAAGAAACAGCCGAAGAAAAAACTTGACAAGAGTAAAAAAATCAATGTTGCAGTACTTTTGCCACTCAATTATGAAGAAGTTGATAAGCTAACCTTTACAAAATTTAATATAGATGAGAAGAAAAGGCAGCGATATAAGTGTTTTGAGTATGTAAGCTTTTATGAAGGTGCAAGAATTGCTCTTGACGTTCTAGAAGGTAAAGGTTACAAAGTAGATTGTTTTGTTTACGATGTAGGAGAACGAGATAGGACCGAATTGGATGTTGCTTTAAGCTCACCGGAAATGAAAGATATGGATTTAATTGTTCCATTGGTATTCAAGGATAACTTTTCCGTTGCAGCACAATTTGCACAACAAAATAGGATTCCTATTGTCAATCCGATGAGTTCGGATATGAATATTCTGCAAAACAGTTATACTTTTAAGATTCAACCATCGGCTGCGGCAGAAGTTGAAACCATTATTCGTTTTATCAGAGCTAATCATGCGGAAGACAATATTATTGTTTTGCATGATAATAAGGCCGATATCAAACCTGCGGTTGATTACTATGAACAATTGTTATCGAAAAGCAGTATGATGTGGACGATTATGGATTACACAAAGTATGCCAATAAATTGACAAGTAAGTTGTCAGTAACAAAGAATAATGTTGTGATAACTTTGTTTGGAGATGATGAAAAACGAGAAGCCGAAGTTGTAGTTAAGAGATTGTTGTCTGTTTTGTCGTCTAAAAAGAATGCAAAGATAACTCTGTTTGGTGATTATGCTTGGACAGAATTCGGCTCTTTGAATTTTGAACTTTTAGAGAATTTTAATTTTCATTTTACTTTGAGTTATTTGAATGACTATACAAATACGAATTTTGTAGAGTTTGTAAAAAAATTCAGACATCACTTTAAGACCGAACCGGATAAGTTTTACGCAGCTTTGGGTTATGATATAATGATGTATTTCGTGCAAGGGGTGATTGAAAATGGGGAAGAATTTATTGAAAATCCTCAAGTATCTGATTTGAGTGAAATGATAAATCCTTATTATTTTGAAAGGCGTGATGTAACTCGAGGATATCAAAATAAGAGAACAACAATCTACAAGATGGAAAACTACAAAATAAAATCGATCGGAAGATAAAATGAGGATAGAACGAAGAATACTATTATTTTGTTTGTCAATCTGTTTGACAGCTTTCTCTTTTGCCAAACCAGAACTTGATTCTGTTAAAATAGTTCATGATTTGGATAAAAGCGATTTTGAATTGAAAAACTTCGATGCAAATAAGCATTCGGCAGAAAAATCAGCTATTTATTTTGAGACAGAGAATAAAAAACTAAAAACAGGAAGAATCATACTAAACCTATCAACCCTCAATCGGGAAGAGGTAACTATTGGCTGGCAAAACTATTCCGGAAAGATAAAAAACTCTCGTTGGTCACTCAAATTACAATATAGATTGTCCGAAACAGATGAATGGAAAGATGTATTAGATTCTCGTTCTCGTCCTTGTGAGTTTTATACTACCAAAAGGGCTATAACGAAAAATTTTTCTGAGATTGTACTACCTAAAGAGTGTAATAATCAACCACTTGTTCAACTATCATGGAAATTAAGTCGCATAAGAGGAAAAGGAAGTGCACCAAATATACAGACTCGTAAGATAAAAATATCTTCACTACATGATCCATTTAATGGACTTGCCACAGAGATAACATTACTTCAAAAAATTGATAAAAAAATTCTTGAAGTCAGTCAATTGAATTTTAATCACATACCATTGCCTTATACTTATCCAGAATCGGTTCGTTTAAGATTGAATGGAAAACATGTAAGGGATATATTGAAATTTGAAATCACTGGAGCAGATAAAGATTGCTTTTCATTGGAAGCAAAAACCTTGGATATAAGACATGGATCAAAAAACATCACTCTTTCATACGCTCCAAAAAAGGAAGGAAAGCATAAAGCAGTGTTGGTGATTTCGTCGCGTGGTTTGCAAGAAGATATTCAAATACCTTTGGAAGGTTCTTGTGAAAAGGCAAAAGGTTTCAATAGTTCTTTGATAAAAGATGAGGTTTTAAGTGATAGAAGCACGACTTATATGGTAAAAGTCTTCTCAAATAAGGATTATCAATTCAGAATGAAGGTAAGACCCGAAGAAAATGAAGACTATGAATCATCGAAAAGGCAAATCAAGACCAATATTCTTGTAACGTACAAATGGTATCGTGATAATGTTTGCATGATGACAATGGAAGATGAGGTTAATACATTGGATTATTGTGTACCTCTTCAATCTCCAGCAACTGCAAACATGATCGAGATAACTATAGATAATATAGATAACTTGGAATTATCGGATTTTTATTTTGGATTTCCGAAACCTAAGCGTATGATACGCTCAGGACATTGGAATGATCCAGATGTATGGGAGCCAAAAGGAGAACCGAATATGGAAGATTTTGTTTATATAGAAGATAGTTGCAAGGTAATGGTTACAACAGATGTTGTGTGTTCGATGCTTGTGCTTGGAGATAATGTAAACGTAGATATAACCACAGGAAAGATGTTTTACGTTTCAGGAGATATTGTCTATGGAAATCGTTCCTATTTTACGGTACGTCAAAATTTGCTTCCCGAAAGATGGAATTATATTTCATCGCCCGTAAATCAAGCGAGAGCACTTGTATATTCGATGAGAAATACAGAAAATGAGACTTGGTTGATGAAATATAACACAGGTGTTGTAAGTAAACACGGAGATCATTGGAGTGAATATTTGGTTGATCCGAATCTTATTTTGCAACCGGGTATCGGATATGCAGTTTATACTCATGAAAACTTAGATGTGAAGTATGAAGGCATACTTTGTAATAGTAATACAACAGTTTCGCTCACTTCTAAGAATAATGACAAGTGGAATCTTGTGGGTAATCCATTTACAGCACCATTAAGTACCAAGAAACTCTATGAAGATATTGATGGGAGAATACAAGGAAATGCCATATTCTTATTTGATAGGGAGAATTTAGTGTACAATCCTATCATAGTGGATGAAAACGAAGAGGTTATGATACCTTCTTTGGAGTCTTTCTTTGTTGAGGCGATTCAAGATGGAAGAGAGATAACCTTCAAGAGAAATCATCAATACATTCCTAAAAGTGGAACAGGTTCTTTGAATAATCACAACTACCTTACTTTGACTGCACAAATCGATGGTAAGAGTCAGTATGCGTTAATGGGTATGATAGAAGGTTCGGATTATGGTTTTGATGAATACGATGCACATAAGATGTTCGGGATAAGTGAGAATATGCCGGAGATTTATTTTGTCGTAGATAAGGAAGAATTATCAGTCAATACATTTCCTGATTATCCTGCAGCCTTTGATGTTGGGATGTATATAGGTACTGATGATGTTGTTGATATACAGCTAAACAACCTTTCTGTTCTTCCATCGAATGTCAGTGTGATATTGGAAGACAAGCAAGAAGGTGTGTTTTATGATTGTTGTTTGCCGAATAAAATTTCTGTTGATTTGAAAAGTGGCACAACTTCCGATAGATTTAAGATTTATTTGAATAAAGCAATCAACCTATACGAGATTCACCCCGATTATTCAGGAATATATTTGTGGAGCGATGATAATCGGATAATGGCTTATGGGGATGGAATACATCAACTGAACGCTGTGAAGGTATATGATAAGAATCACAATGTTATAGGTGAACAAGAATTTGATTCAAATGTTCTTGTATTTGATAAAATCGAGCAAAAGGGTCGCTATACCGTTGATATATTAGTTGATGGTGATTGGATTAAAGACTTTATAATTGAAATAAAATAACTCTAATAACGATAGTAATTTTCAAATGAAATTATCGAGAAACTTATTTGTTTGCTTGTGCTTAATATTTTTAACTTACTTAGTAGGCTATTCGCAAACCAATTCTGTAATCAAGAATCTGGAAAAAGGAGAGTATGAAGAAGCTTTTGTAAAATTGAATTCATCTTTCAAAGATACTAATAACGTCGAGCGGTTAGGCTTAATGTATCAATATTACGCGGATACGAATAATCCTTCCTATAATTCATGCCTTGCATATTATTATGCGAATAAATACAATCAAAATAAAGCTGCATCCAAAATAGAAATCAAAGAATTTATTCAGCAAACCCTATCACGAATTCATAATTCCGAAAGTGTTGAAAAATTAGAAGAATTTATCGAATGCTTCAAAGAAGAAACTGCCTATGTGAAAGAAGCAGTTCGATTGTTGGAGCAAATAGCTTTTGTCAATGCACAAAAAGAAGGAAGTATAGAAGCATATGAAGAATATGTGGGAAAATTTCCAAATGCACTTCAAAGCAGTTTGGCAAAACAAGAAATCGACAGATTGGTAATAGAAGATGTTTTGGAAAGTGATGATTTGGAACAACTGAGAGCTTTCGTTCAAACAAGTGATAACCCGAAATATGTAAATCAAGTAAAGTTAAAGATAGAAAAGTTGGTGTTTGCACAATCTTTGGAGGCTAATACAGCTGACGCATATTTAGCTTACTTGGAAGAATATCCCAAAGGAGCCTATGGAAAGTTGGCAAAGCAAAAATTGAACGATGTTTTATATCTCAACGCCACACAATCTGGAAAAGTAACCGAACTTTCGAAATTTGTCAAAGAACATACAGACCATCCGGATTGGAATTCCGCTTTCACACAATTGAGAAGAAAAACATTTGTTCAATTATCCGTTTTGGGAATGAAGACTCTGTATGAAGCTGATAATAACTCGGATTTGTTAAACAGGTTCGCACAACTATATCTTGAAGATACCAGAAAATCAACAATGGATACGCTGCTTGCAAATTTCCCTTCGATTGCCACCGAACAATATTTTCAAAAAGCAGATAAAAATAGAAAAAGCATAGAAACTTTGTTGAGTAAACCCAAAATTGAAAATACCGATTTCAAATCAAATAAGAAACTATTTACACAAAAAGGAAATATACAGACATATGATTTGGTTGAAAAATATCTTCGCTTGAATGCAAATGCTAAGAGTTTTGATAAACACATCTATTCATCCTTGACGACAAATCTTCAACAATCCAAGCTGTTGCCGTTATTTGTTGAACAAAGAGAGTTTCCTGAAGCGAGAGAACTTAAAGATGTGCAATCGGAACTTGTTTCTGCTCGAACATTGAATGGATTCTGTGTAGAAAGTTCTTTAGACGCTTGCGATATATACAGAATTGTAACCGAATATTCAGGAAAGATTGATTCTGTTTTGCTACCTTCGCCTGTTAATACGAGATATAGAGAAACCGCTCCTTTGTTATCATCTGACAAAAAGACGTTATTCTTTTCTTCGGATGCAGGAGTGAATCATGGAGGTTTGGATGTGTATTTTGCTCATAGAGAAGACGCCGAAGTATGGGACAATTGGAGCGAGCCGATCTTGTTCGGAGAGGAAATAAATACAGCTTACGATGATGCTGTTTTAGAAGTCGGAGAAAAAGAACTTGTTGTTCAAAGCGGTAAATCACAAACAAAAAAAGTATATCTTTTTGAGGAAGAATTGCAATTCATTGATGGATATTTATTGGATCAAAGCGGACGTTTTCTAAAAGGTGAAATATTGATTTTAGATTCGATAACGCTTGACACACTCTATATAACGCACAGCAACAACAAAGGATACTTCGCATACCTCAAGCCAGAACAACCTTATTGTTTGCATTCACAGATGAGTAATCATATAAACTTCTTTTCAAACGACCTTTCGCAAGTGGTTGTTCAGAGTATAGAAGATTTGATTTCAACAAAAAAACTATTCATTACAGAAAATCCTTTCGGAAACAAAAAACGCAATCAACTGACTCCAAAAGGTAAACGAGAACTTGAGTATTTCGCTCAAAGCATAAAGCATATCAATTACACAGTTACCATGTCCGTTCACATACATACTGAATCCGATGCAGAAAAAGCAGAAAAGATTTCGATGCAACAGGCAAATGAGATAACCAAATTATTGATTAAAAACGGCATTCCCAAAGAAAAAATAGTCATAGTCGGATATGGAAACACCAGTCCTTTGATTGGTTGGGAAGGAAAAGACAGAATAGAAATAGGATTCTTGAATAATTGATTCTGTTTTTTTGTACTTGTAATTTCATTCTTTTTGATGCGTAAAAACGGAGCCTGATTTCGGTAAAATGAATCTTTGTTTCAGTAGATTCTTTCTTGAATTCAGTAAATTGTTTCTTTAATTTGATTTTTTCTTTCTTTGTTTGGTGAAAAGCCTTGTCAAAATTGGTTATTTCAAATAATCTTTCTATCTTTGCAGTTTGAAATACTATGGAAAGACAATCTACAATAAATAAACCGATAGAGTTGTCCGGAAAAGGACTTCATACAGGCAAAATGGTGAAAGTGAGACTATTGCCTGCAGAACAAAATAATGGAGTTGTTTTTAGAAGGATAGACTTGGAAAATCAGCCGATTATCAAAGCATCAGCTGATTTGGTTACAGACACTTCAAGAGGTACAACCCTCGAAAAAGAAGGAGTGAAAGTCTGTACGGTGGAGCATTTGATGGCTGCACTTTATGCTCTGATGATTGACAATTTGGTGGTGGAATTAGACGGAGAGGAAATACCTATTTTAGATGGCAGTTCACGTTTGTGGGTAAAGGCTATAGAGGAATGCGGAATCAGAGAATTAGAAGCTGAACGTCGTTATTACGAATTGAAGGAAACGGTTGTTTATTCCGAACCTGAAAGTGGTATAGAGTTGATTGCAATGCCTTATAACGGCTTTCGGGTTGATTTGGCAATAGATTTTGCTTCTCGATCCATAGGAGCACAGCTTGCAGACATGAAATCGTTGGACGAGTTCAAAGAAAACTTTGCCACATGTCGCACATTCGTTTTGTTAAGCGAGATAGAAATGTTGTTGAAAGCAAATCTCATTAAAGGGGGAGACTTAGACAATGCGTTGATATTTGCAGACAAGACATTGGAAGAACATCAGATAGCTCACCTTGCAAATGTTTTTGATAAGGATCCTGCAAGCATAAAGGTGGAACAAGGAGTGCTTAATACCATAAAGCCACAATACGACAACGAACCTGCACGTCATAAATTGCTTGACTTCATTGGCGATATTGCACTTGCAGGTCGATATATCAAAGCCCGATTCATTCTTAAGAAACCGGGACATAGAGTAAATAATTGTTTATCAAGAAAAATTAAAACATTGATGGAAGATACTAAGACAGTGCCAACGTACGATCCGAACAAAGAACCGGTGTACGATATCAAAGCTATAAAAGGATTGTTGCCACACAGATTTCCTATGTTACTTGTAGATAAAGTTATTGAAATAGGAGAAGATTATGTTGTCGGCTTGAAAAATGTAACCGGAAATGAGGATTTCTTCAACGGACACTTTCCTGAAGAGCCTGTTATGCCGGGTGTGTTGATTGTAGAGGCGTTGGGACAAACCGGAGGCATACTTGTGTTGAAAGATGTTGAAGATCCGGAAAACTATAGTACCTATTTCATGAAATTTGAAGAAGTTAAATTCAGAAATAAGGTTGTCCCAGGAGATACATTGTTACTAAAACTCCAATTGACTGAGCCAATCCGCAGAGGAATCGTTAAGATGAAAGGAACGGCTTATGTTGGTGATAAAGTTGTTGTTGAAGCCTTGATGATGGCTCAAGTTGCAAAAAAAAAAAAAATAAAGATTATGAATCAGCAACTCTCTTATATTCACCCTGATGCCAAAATCGGTAAGAATGTAAAGATAGAACCGTTTGTTGTAATCTATGAAGATGTCGTCATAGATGATGATTGCTGGATCGGATCTCATGTTACGATATTTCCGGGTGCAAGAATAGGAAAAGGATGTAAGATATTCCCCGGAGCAAGCATATCTGCAGTTCCGCAGGATTTGAAATATGCAGGAGAATACACTACCTGCGAAATCGGAAACAATAACATAATAAGAGAATATGTTACGATAAATAAAGGAACTTCTGCAAGCGGAAAGACCGTTATAGGAGATAATAATCTGATTATGGCTTATGCTCACGTTGCTCATGATTGCGTTTTGGGGAATAATTGTATTCTTGCAAATTCTGCAACATTGGCAGGACATATTGTTGTAGATGATTTTGCAATCATAGGAGGACAATCAGCTATTCATCAGTTTACGAGAATCGGAAAGCATGTCATATTGATGGGAGGCTCTCTTGTCGATAAGGATATACCGCCTTATGTAAAGGGAGGTAAGTTCCCTGTTTCTTATTGCGGTGTTAATTCTGTCGGATTAAGCAGAAGAGGATTCTCAAACGAGGTTATAAACAATATTCAAAGCCTTTACAGAATCGTTTTTCAAAAGGGATTGACTTATTCCAATGCTCTCGAAGAATTAAAACAGCAACCGGTTTCTAAAGAGCGGGATGAGATAATTGCTTTCATGGAAACGGCCGAAAGAGGTTTGATGAAAGGGTTTACATCTGTAAGAAAATAAATATTGTATAAAGATACAAAATAGGAAAGTATAAGGGTGAGATATTGACAATTTGTTTTTATCTTGCCCTTGGTGTTTTTTGTAGAATTGTTATAAAAAATAAATATCATGATTACTTGTGATGATGCCATAATTGAAAAAATGGTGTTGCATAAAGTTGGAAATAAGGTCAACAACGAGCCTTTGAAATTGTCGCAATCGGAATTTGCTTTGCACGGTGAAATAAGCA
The DNA here is from genome assembly GCA_045590015.1 of Candidatus Onthomorpha sp. Classification (GTDB taxonomy): domain Bacteria; phylum Bacteroidota; class Bacteroidia; order Bacteroidales; family P3; genus Onthomorpha. The sequence goes on from JAZNQE010000028.1 coordinate 139,115, forward strand.
ATATTTTATTAAAGTATTTCACAAGCAGTTTTCGCTCTCCGATAACCTATCGTCTTGCAGGAGAAAATGGAGTTACGGGAAATAAGATAGGCAGATTTGTAAAAGAAATCTTTGAAAACAAGTCTGAATTGTATTCAAACAGTGTTGAGATAGCAAAGTATCTTTATGAGGTTTCGGAGCATCCGAATATAAAATCGGGAGAACTTTATGTTGTTTTGTTGAGTCGTTGTTTTGTTGAGGGGGAAACAGTAGATGCAATAGGTATATTCAAATCGGAAAACAAAGAAACCTACCTTAAAGTGTTTCCTCAGGGAGATGGTTTTGATATAGAGAGTGATAGCGGAATCAATATCAATAAACTGGATAAGGGATGTATAATATATAATAAGGAAGCTGAAGAAGGATTCGTTGCACAAGTGGTTGATATATCCAATCGTGGGGGAGAGGCTGCTTTTTGGATAGATAATTTTCTTGGATTGCAACAACGACAAGATTCTTATTTCAATACACAACATACAATCGATATGTGCCGAGGTTTCGTTTCGGAATATTTGCCAACGGAATATGAAATGAATAAGGCAGATCAAGCAGAATTCTTGTCGAAAACAGCAGATTTTTTCAAGGAATACAATCAGTTCGATATGGAACGCTTTGGCGATGAAGTGATGGAAAGTGATGAATTGAAGCAATCTTTTAAGGATTATAAGGCTCAGTATGAGAGAGACTTTGATGTTGATTTGGCAGATAACTTTACGCTAAACGAATTGGCATTTCGAAAAGGGCAAAGATTCTTCCGTTCGGTTATGAAATTGGATAAAAATTTTACGATCTACATTCACGGAGCTCGCAATCGCGTCGAGCAGGGTGAAGATGCCGAAACGGGAATGAAATATTACAAATTTTTGTACGAAAACGAGAACTGAAAATAGGGGTGAAATGAATCAAAGAAACAAAAAAATCTTTCTTGATTTCACTGAATTGTTTCTTTGATTCAGAAAAATAAAACAAAGAAAGGATAAAAGGCTTTCGGAGAGTGATAAAACGATACTTTTTCTGTGAGTTTTTTTTGCTTAACTGCTGTTTGTTTTTGAAAAAATCCTTATCTTTGCACCCGTTTTATTTAGAAATTAACAATATAAGAATAGAATTATGTCTCAGATTATTGGAATCCATTCAAGACAAATCCTCGATTCAAGAGGAAATCCAACTGTTGAAGTTGAAGTTTACACAGAGGCAGGTGCGTTTGGAAGAGCTGCAGTGCCATCAGGAGCATCTACAGGAGTTCACGAAGCTTGTGAATTGAGAGATGGTGATAAGAATTACTTTTTAGGCAAGAGCGTTTTACAAGCAGTAAATAATGTAAATACTGTTTTGTCTGAAGAATTAAGAGGAATGCAGGTTTCTGAACAAGGTGCTATCGATGCAAGAATGATAGAAATCGATGGAACTCAAAACAAAGGTAAGATAGGAGCAAATGCTATATTGGGTGTTTCTTTGGCTTGTGCAAAAGCAGCAGCGATGGAAACAGGTCAAGAGTTGTATCGCTATATCGGAGGTGTGAATGCAAATACTCTTCCTATACCTATGATGAATATATTGAACGGTGGTTCTCATGCAGACAATAGTATAGATTTTCAAGAGTTTATGGTAATGCCTGTAGGTGCAGATAATTTCTCTCAAGCATTGAGAATGGGTGCTGAAGTCTTCCATAACTTGAAGAGCGTTTTGAAAGCAAAAGGATACTCTACCAATGTGGGAGATGAAGGTGGTTTTGCACCAAATTTGGGTTCAAACGAGGAAGCAATAGAAGTTATATTGACTGCTATAGAAAAAGCAGGCTATAAACCAGGTCAAGATATCTATATAGCCTTAGACCCTGCGTCAAGCGAGTATTTTATACCTGAAGAAAATGTTTATCATTTGCATAAATCAACAGGTGATAAATTGACTCCTGATCAGATGGTTGCTTATTGGAAAGAATGGGTTAATAAATATCCTATCATATCTATCGAAGATGGAATGGCAGAAGATGATTGGACAGGTTGGAAAAAATTGACTGACGAATTGGGTAACAAAATTCAATTGGTTGGAGACGATTTGTTCGTTACAAATCCTGCTCGTTTGAGAATGGGTATAGAAAAAGATGTTGCTAACTCTATTTTGGTGAAGGTAAATCAAATCGGTTCGCTTACTGAAACAATCAACGCTGTTAACTTGGCTTACAGAAACGGATACACAGCTGTTATGAGCCATCGTAGCGGTGAAACAGAAGATACGACAATCGCAGATTTGGCAGTTGCGTTGAATACAGGTCAAATCAAAACCGGATCAGCTTCAAGAACAGATAGAATCTGTAAATATAATCAATTGTTAAGAATTGAAGAGATGTTGGGCGATGAAGCTGTATATTTGGGAAAGAATTTCAAGTTTGCAAGATAGTTTTTTGAAGTTTTAGATAAAAAAAAGCTTAAAAGTTTTGTCATATCAGCAAAAATTACGAACTTTGCAGCTTGAAATAATTTGGAGTATAAATAAAATAATAAGGTATAGCGATGTCAAAAATTTGTGAGATTACAGGTAAGAAAGTGATTACAGGAAACAGAGTTTCTCACTCAAATATTAAAACCAAGAGAAGATTCTATCCTAATTTGCAATTGAAGAAATTCTACATTCCTGAAGAAGATATGTGGGTAACATTAAAGGTTACTCCTGCTGGAATGAGAACTATAAACAAGAAAGGTATAATGGCTTGTTTGAATAACTCAATTGAAAAAGGTATTATCAAGTTGTAATCGAATTATTACAAAAAAACATAGAAACGGGAGTTTGAATTGAGTTCAGACTCCCGTTCTTTTGAATGATTATGAGCTATAGTTGTGATATACAAATAAGGGTTGAATATGTTGATACCGATAAAATGGGGGTAGCTCACAATAGTAACTACTTTCGCTACTTTGAAAGAGGACGTTGTGAAACTATGCGAAAAATCGGAATCAGCTATAAAGAAATGGAAGATAAAGGGGTTATGATGCCTTTGGTTGAACAATATGCCAAATATTTGCTTCCTGCTTATTATGATGATGTGTTGATTCTTAGAACGACCGTTAGTGAAATGCCAACAGCGAAAATAAGGTTTGATTACCAAGTTCTAAGGGTTGATAATCAGGAAGAAAAGCTCCTTTGTCAAGGATATAATGTTTTGGCTTTTATCGGAGTGGAGTCGAGACGTCCTAAGGCTTGTCCTTCGTGGGTTATAGAAAAGTTAAAGAAAGTTTTGTAGATTCAATGAAATATTGTATCTTTGCACTCCCTAAATGGGGAAATTTCAAATAATTTATTAACAAAAAAAACAAGAAAGAGGTATTAATTATGATTATTGTTCCAATTAAAGAAGGTGAGAACATCGAGAGAGCTCTAAAAAAATTGAAGAGAAAGTTTGAGAAAACAGGTGTGGTAAAAGAACTGAGAAACAGACAGAAATTTACTAAGCCTTCTGTTGTGGCAAGAGATCGTAAATTGAAAGCTATTTATATCCAAAAGTTACAACAACAAGCAATGGATAAGTAGTTTTTGAAAAAAAAGAGGCTTGCAAACAACATTTGTGAGCCTCTTTTCGTTTTATTATAGAACTGTTTTTATAGACTACAATACTTATGAATACGAATGAATTTTTAGAATATCTTGAAACAGAAAAGGGTTATTCAGCCAATACTATGTTAGCTTATAAAGCTGATGTGAATCAATTCGCAGAATGTATGAAAAGAGAGTGCGGAGTGACGGATGAGAAAGATGTGACTTCGTCTATGATAAGACTTTGGATGGTTGATATGAAGAGTAGGGGCGTTTCTAATCGTACAGTTGGAAGAAAAGTTTCTAGTTTGAGAACTTATTTTAACTATTTGGCTAGAATGGGAGAGATTGATCAAAATCCGATGTTGAAGATTGCAGCACCAAAAGAATATCATAAACATCCGAATGTTGTTCTTTCAGATGAAATGGAACGTATATTGGCAGAGCGTCGTATCGATACAAGTTTTATTGGAATAAGGAACTCTTTGATTTTAGAACTTCTTTATGCTACGGGAGTACGTCAGTCAGAGTTATTGATGGTTGAGGAAGATGATATTGATTATGAGCTAAAAGAAATACGTATTCAAGGAAAAGGTAGAAAGGAACGAATAATCCCTGTAAGCCCTGCGCTATTGGAAAGAATAAAAGGTTATCTTGTAGAAAAGCGTAAGTTGAATAGCACGACGAAAAGGCTTCTTATAAATACAAAGTTTGAACCGATGTCGAAAAAACAGCTATACTCTATGGTATGTAAGGAAATGGAATCAATCACATCTACATTAAAGCATTCTCCTCACGTATTACGCCATACTTTTGCAACGAATGTATTAGCTGAAGGTGCAGATTTGAACTCTGTAAAGGAAATTATGGGACATTCTTCCATTGCTTCAACTCAAGTTTATACACATACAACGATAGAAGAACTTAAAGAAGCCTATAAACAAGCACATCCGAGAGCAGAAGAGAAAGATTCAAATAAATCTAAGAAGGAAAAAAGCAAATAGCAATAGGTAATTGCAGTTTGTTATCTTATTATAAACTAACTTAAATAAAGGAGGTCAATTATGAAGGTTTTAGTAAATGCAGTGAAGTTTTCTCCTGACGAAAAATTAAAAGTATTTGTCGAAGAGAAAGTAGGAAAGGTTGAAAGATTATTGCCGGATGCTTTGCAGGCAGAGGTGAATCTGAAGGTTGAAAAGCCAGAAACCAATAACAATAAGATAGCAGAAATCAGGATTGTGGTAAGGGGAAATGATCTATTTGTGAGTAAACAAGCTGATAGCTTCGAAGAGGCTGTTATGTTGGCGATAGATGCCTTGAAAACTCAGATCGATAAATTCAAAGAAAAGAAATAGTATTTTGGATTTTAATTAAAAAACTGCGAGATGTGAAAATGTCTCGCAGTTTTTTATTTCCAAAATTTCAGCATAAAGAATCAATCCGATAAGTCTTTGATTCGTTCTGCTGAAATCAAGTTTCGCTCTGCTGAATTCAAGAAAGAATTTTCTCTTTTCAAGATCTGATTTATTGAAATCAAAAAAGTTTTGGAGCTTATTCAAACAAAGAAAGTTGGCCTAATTGATTGAATGATTTTCTGTGAAATTCTGTCATTCCGTGTTGAAGAATTGCTTGTCGGTGTTGTTTGGTCGGATAACCCATATTCTTGTTCCAACCGTATGAAGGATAGGTTGTATGGAGCTTTTGCATAAAATCATCCCTATAAGTCTTAGCAAGAATAGATGCAGCCGCAATACTCTGGAATTTACTATCACCTTTAACAATACATTCGAAAGGAATATCCAAATCACTCTTAAACCTATTGCCATCAATCAACAACAAGTCAGGCTTTGTCTTTAGATCGCGAACTGCATTGCTCATAGCAAGAAAGGAAGCATTGAGAATATTAATCCTGTCAATTGTTTCATTATTCACAAACGCCACAGCCCAAGCAAGAGCATTCTCTTCAATCAGTGGACGCAATAACCTGCGTTTAGTATCGCTCAGTTGTTTTGAGTCATTCAACTCCTTGCAATCGAAGTCTCTTGGTAATACGACTGCGGCTGCAACGACAGGACCGGCCAAACAGCCTCTTCCTGCTTCGTCGCAGCCACACTCAATGATATTTTCTTCTTTGAAAAATTTCTTAAGCAAAATTAAGCCTTTTGAATGTTTGCTATAAGGCTTTCAAATAAAATTCTGCCGTCTGTATTTCCTAACTCCTCATCAGAACATCTTTCAGGGTGAGGCATCATTCCAAATACGTTCTTTGTCTTATTTGTAATGCCAGCAATATTTTCAATGCTGCCGTTAGGGTTGCTTTCCTTTGAAATTTTACCACTTTCATCGCAGTAACGGAAAAGGATTTGCTCGTTATCGTTCAAACGTTTTATCGTCTCCTCATCAGCAAAGAAACGACCCTCTCCGTGAGCGATAGGAATATTCAAAGCCTTGCCAATAGTAGCTTTTTGAGTGAAGGCTGTAGAGTTTGTTTGAGTTGCGATATATTGGTTTTTGCACACAAATTTTTGGTTATCGTTGGCAAGCAAAGCCCCTTCCAACAAACCGGACTCGCACAATATTTGAAATCCATTGCAGACTCCCAAAACATAACCGCCCTCTGCAGCAAATTTCTTAACACTTTCCATTATAGGAGATAGACTTGCAATTGCTCCAGAGCGAAGATAGTCTCCGTAAGAGAAACCTCCGGGAAGTATAATCATATCACAACCTTGCAAATCAGTATCCTTATGCCATAGTTCAACGACCTCTTGTTTCATAATGTCTTTTAACAAATATACCATGTCGTGGTCGCAATTTGAACCCGGGAAAATAACAACTCCAAATTTCATTTTGTCAATTTTTTTATTTATTACATTGCAAAGGTACAAAAAAAGGATTAACTAAATTCAAAACACGGACAATTGTTTTGTTGTTTTGATAAAGTTAATCCTTATTTCGTTATCGTAAAGCCTCGTTTCAATAAACCGACAAGCCATTTGTCCGATTCAAATCAACGATACAATACACTATTTATAAGTCTATATATACTTTTGCTATACAACACAATACGAAAATTAAAAGAAACCTATCCGCATGTTTCTCTTTGTTGTGATTCATAAAGAGATTACACAAAAAGAAACTGAATGGAATAGCAAAAAGAAAAGACATATTTTCTTGAGTCTTGCTCAAAAAGAACGGAATCAAAGACACAATGAACATAGTCACCAATACGCCACTTTTCTTTCTGTATTCTATGATTCTGTTAGCACGAGAGCTGATAGTGTGAAACAAAGCTGGTATAAGGTAAAGTACAAGTAAAACTGTGTAAACAACTTGCACCGGAATATTAAGGAAGTTGAAATCGATTTTTACCCAACTATCTGCATTTTTGAAGAGTTCTTGAGTTATTGAAATATCTTGTAGGTAATATACGACGCACAATAGTAAAAACGGAGTAATCAATCCGAGAATGCTCATGCTCCAACTACGCCATTTATACAATTTGTACACAATCAAACCGCCCCACATCCAAAATATAAATAAGATGGCAGGAGCGTAAAATAAACTTGCAACGGCCAAACAAAAACTTGATTGAAATATCTCATCGATGCCTTCTTTCTTATCAGAGCATTTGAAGAAGAAATGCAAAGCAACGATAAGGAAAAGGTTTGAAAAGAGAATCGAACTGAATGTCATAGTCTGTACATTGCAACTCATAAGCAATATATATATGAAGGCAGGGAAGAAAGTCGTCTTTTGGCACAAATGATTGCTTGTAAGAAGATAGTTAAATGCCAATGCCTGAAAAAAGACTAAGACAAAGGAACAAATAGTTGCCACTCTCTGAAACTGAAACGTCGTTTCGTAAATAAGCTCATAAAGAGGCATGTCGAATTTCGTTTGGAAAACTTCCGGTGGATTCACAAAAGCAGGAATCCAAAGCACCAAAGGCACAATCACTAACAAAAGTAATTGCAAGGGATAGTTCTTTTTGAAAATATTTATCAGCATTTCCGTCTCTCTTTTTTTTGTTATCAATCATTCTTTACGCAGATTATTGAAAAAAGATACATTTTCGCTACGATAAAATTTCAGAAAAACCACTTTTTCTCCAAAAACCATTCTGCCAAAACTTGATTTGCGTCCAACAAAACCTTATTTTAATTTCCTAAAATCAAGAAAGAATTTCCCAAAACGAAGATTTAGAAAAAGCAAAAGAGCGTTCGAAAATGCAGAAGCAATTCGAACGCTCGGTTTTGTTTGAGTTATAAAATCAAATATGTGCAAAATTACATAAAAGGTAATAATAGTAAAGGAGTAACACAGGTTAATAATAGTATTAGCAGGTATGTCTTATTTTCATCATAAACTTCAACATTTGCATCTTTATACATATTACTTAAATATGGTTTTACAGCAGAATCGTATCCACATATTTTATTATAATCAGAAGATTTAGACGTTTTGCAACCTAATAATTCAACCGTTTGCATATAATTCATGTCAGAATAAGAAGAGTATCTTCCTCTATATTTAAGAGAGATTTCTGCAAAGTCTCCATTTGCATTTGAAAATGTATAAGTATCGTAAGTGTAATGGTCATTATCCATTGCAGTTCCATAACCTGTATAGGTAGAATACGAAACTCCTGTTACTACTGTATTGCTTGATGATTCTTGATTGTGCCCAGATAAAGTATAACCTTTACTTGCTAAATCAGATTTAACAGATTCAATATTTCTATTGTACTGTTCAAAACTTGTAACGTTCATTGTAGATGTACAACTTGCAAGTGTTAATGTGATAATTAACAATAAGAATACTTTTTTCATACTGAATTATTTTTTTTAATGTTTATATTTAAAAATGACAACCAAGTCTTAATGTAATCATATTAGGATTTATTCTATCCCCCATAAGATTTGCTCTCTCGCTGTTGCCTCCGCCATTCCATGTGGCTCTAGATCTCAAATTTCCTTTAACTTTTTGTGAACCTAAATTGTAATAATGAATGCCTAAACTCAACTTTTCCGATAGTAAAAGCCCAACTCCGGCTTGAAAAGCAAAGGAATACTGATTTTCATACTCTATATTAGATACAAAATCAAAATCTTGTTCTTTGAAGTTCATGTCTAAATTACTTATAATACCGATATTAACTCCTGCACCTGCTTCTCCATAAATTTTTACATTGTTTCCAAGAGCGTATTCATAGTTTAATCCCAACATAATTGGAATATTAAAATATTTAGGTATGTTAAAATCATAATTATTTACTGAATTTTGAGCACAGAATAATATCATGAAATCTTCAAATGAGTCTTTGATTTCTTTATTTGAAGGATTAATAAAAAGATCTGCTGTTGCAATAATCCCCAAACCTTTAATAGAAGGAATGTTAAAACGTAATTTTGCTCCAAGATTAAATCCCATTGCAGCGCCTGCTTTATCTGTTTTTATATTCCATGCAATAATATCATTTCCATCAGGTGTTGAATTTGGCGAAAGGGCATAATCGGCATATTTCCCGAAAGGAAAAGAACCTCCTACGTGAATTGAAAAATCTGTTTGTGCATTTACACAATTTACTCCTAAAATAACTGCTATTGTAAAGCAGCATAATTTTGTTAAAATGTTTTTCATGATTTTTATATTTTTGAATTACTAATTTTATTTCTTTGACTTCAAGGCATAAAAAACGTGGGACTTAATTCTTATCGTAATATGAGGTCCTCGAAACTACCTGTTAGTCAAATAAGAAAAGCCCACGATATCACTCGTGAGCGTTTTCCACTTATTTTTTTGACTAACTTGTATGAAATTTTCGAGGTTTCATATTACAAAATCTAAGCAAACACGCTTTTATATGTCGTATTAAAATTCTAAGTCTAAACTATAATCTTTCTTTTTGCCGTTTCCTCCTTTTTTAAAGTTCGTTTCTAAATTCGGCAACAAAGATATAAAACTTTCATAAACCGACAAAATAATCTCTCGCAAAGGTTGGTTTTTCTCTCGCAAAGTCGCAAAGGTCGCAAATAAGTTTCCGCGTATCACGCGTATTTACACGAATCTTTTCTTTTCTCGCTTATAAAATCCGTTGTCCGTTGTCCGTTGTCAAGCCAAAAATACGTGTCGATACGTGAGATTCGTGGAGAAGCTTCCCCGTATCACGAGGATTTACACGAAATTTTTGAATGCTCGTTTGGGAGTTAGCGAAACAAAGTTTTAATTTTCTAAAATCAAGAAAGAATTTACTGAAATCAAGATTCATTTTGTCGAAATAAAGATTTGGCAAAACTGTTTCAAATCTGCTTGTTTTTACCGAGCAAGTCAATGCTTGCAAAGCAAGATAATCGAGGTGAAAAACAAAGAAAAAAACAACAAAACAAAATCTTATCGAGAAAAAACTTGGCATTAGAATGTTTTTTCGTACTTTTGCACTTTATTTTTCGAGGGTAGATTATAAAGTATTAAACATAAAAATATTATAAAATGGAAGACACAACAAAATATTCAGGAAAAACCCGTCAAGAAACTGACTTGATTGGTACAAGAGAAATACCTGCTGAAGCTCTTTATGGAGTTCAATCAGTGAGAGGTTTTGAAAACTTCAAGATTTCAGGAAAGTTGATGAACGATTACCCTAACTTTATCAAGGGTATGGCATTGACTAAAAAAGGTGCAGCAATCGCTAACCACAAACAAGGAAAACTTACAGACGAACAATTCAAGGCAATTGTACAAGCTTGTGATGAGTTGTTCAAAGGAAAACACCACGAATTTTTCCTTTCAGATATGATTCAAGGTGGTGCAGGTACAACAGTTAATATGAACGCTAACGAAGTACTTGCAAATCGTGCTTTGGAAATAATGGGAAAAGAACACGGACAATACGAATTCTGTTCTCCTAACGACCACTTGAACGCTTCTCAATCTACAAACGATGCTTACCCAACTGCATTCCACTTCGGTTTGTATTTGGAAAACCAAAAGCTTGTAAAAGCTATGGAAAACATAGTTGCATCTTTGGATAAAAAAGCTGAGGAATTCGCTCAAATCATCAAGATGGGTAGAACTCAATTGCAAGATGGCGTTCCTATGACTTTGGGACAAACTTTCAAAGCTTTCGCTAACTTGTTGAGAAGAGAGATTGAAAACTTGAACAAGGCTGCTGAAGAATTGCTTTGCATAAATATGGGTGCTACAGCAATAGGTACAGGAATCTGTTCTGAGCCTGGTTACAGCAAACTTTGTACTGAGGCTTTGAGAGAGATAACCGGTTGGAATGTAACTTTGGCAGAAGACTTGGTAGAGGTAACTTCTGATACTTCTGTATTGGTTGGATATTCTTCAGAGTTGAAGAGAATCGCTTTGAAGGCTATAAAGATATGTAACGACTTGCGTTTGATGGGTTCAGGTCCAAGATGTGGAATCCACGAATTGTTCTTGCCGGAAATGCAACCAGGTTCTTCTATCATGCCAGGAAAAGTAAATCCTGTAATACCAGAAGTAATGAACCAACTTTGCTACAAAGTAATAGGTAACGATACAGCTGTTATGTTGGCAGCAGAAAACGCTCAATTGGAATTGAATGTTATGGAACCGGTATTGGTTTACTGCTTGTTTGAATCAATCAACCTATTGACTAACGGCTTTGATACTTTGAGAACTCTTTGTATAGACGGAGTAAAAGCAGATGCAGAAAACTGCGAACGTCAAGTGAAAGGTTCAATCGGTATAGTTACAGCATTGAATCCAATCATCGGATACAAAAACTCTACAAAGATAGCTAAGGAAGCTATGGCAACAGGTAAGGGAGTTTATGATTTGGTTTTGGAACACGATATTCTATCTAAAGAAGATTTGGATACAATTTTGAAACCGGAAAATATGATTGCTCCGGTTAAATTGGACATCAAACCAAAACACTAATCGGTTTTATCAAATAAAAAACGAGTCGTTCGAATCAAAGAACGGCTCGTTTGTTTTTTTAAGATAAGATAACATTGCTTTGTTCGCAGGCTTGTAAACAAAACACTAAAAACATTTGTCTTAAACTTGCATTTTGTAATTATTATTTAGTATCTTTGCAAACTTTTTTGAAAATCAAGGTATAGAGTATGAGTAACATGTTTGAAGAAAAGAAGAGAAAGCAAGAGGCAATCAATACGGCTATGAGTAAAATTAAACACGTTATAGCTGTTGCCAGCGGTAAGGGAGGCGTGGGAAAATCAACCGTTGCTGCGAATATAGCTATCTCTTTGGCAAAAAAAGGATATAAAGTAGGATTGGCAGATGCCGATATTTATGGTCCGAGTGTTCCGACTTTGTTCAATATAGAGAATGAACAGGTTATGGCAACGGAAATCGATGGTAAACAACTTATGTTACCGTTTGAGAAGTTCGGAATCAAGATGATGAGCGTCGGATTCTTTGTTGATAAGGAAAAACCGATGTTGTGGCGTGGTCCGATGGCTGCCAACACACTCACACAATTGTTAACCGAAACTCATTGGGGAGAATTAGACTTTATGGTTTTAGATATGCCTCCGGGAACAGGAGATATACAACTTACACTTGTACAACAATTCTCTGTTACAGGTTCTGTATTCGTTTGCACACCGCAACAACTCGCCGTAGCTGATGTTAGAAGAGCCGTAAATATGTTTAAGAATGATCAAATAGCAATTCCGATAATAGGATTGATAGAAAACATGGCATATTTCACACCAAAAGAATTGCCAAACAACAAATACTATATATTTGGCAAAGGTGGAGGAGAAGCATTGGCTAAGGAATTGGATGTGGAACTTATTGCACAAATTCCAATCTCTATGGATATTTCCGAAACCAATGATAGCGGAAATCCGATCTCTTTGGAATTTTCATCACCTGAAGCAGAGTGTTTCATGGATTTGGCAGAAAAAATAGCAAATAAAACAATAAAAAAAGCATAAAAGATGACAGCTGAAGAAAGAATAGAATTAGAAACTAAGGTTAAAGAAGTAATAGAATCTATTCGTCATTACCTTCAAGAAGATGGAGGAGATGTTGAATTTGTTCGAATGACTGATGAAAAGGTTGTTTATGTTGAATTGCAGGGACATTGTGGCAGTTGCCCGCATGCAATGGCTACATTGAAGCAAGGCGTAGAGGCTGCAGTTAAGGATGTAGTCCCTGAAATAGTTTCTGTAGAGAGAGTATAAATATAAAATTGCAATGCAATGATATATACAAAGACAGGTGATAAAGGTGAAACCGGTCTTGTAGGCGGGAGTCGTGTGTTGAAATGTGACCAAAGGGTTGAATGCTATGGAACTTTGGATGAATTGGTTTCATATTTGGCGTTGGTAAGAGATTGTTTCAAAAGCGAAAGACTTACAAATGAGGTTATAAAGATTCAAAGAATTTTGTTCAAAGCTGAAAGTATTTTGGCATGTGATACAGAAGAAATATTGAATAAAATGCCTAAGATGACCGATGAAGATATTGTGTTTTTAGAAAGAAGAATAGATGCGATGAATGAAGGATTGCCTGCCTTAAAAGCATTCCTGATTCCAGGCGGTAGCAGAACGAGTTCTCACATACACGTTGCGAGATGTATATGTAGAAGAGCAGAAAGATTGTGCGTACGATTGAATCAAGACGTTCCTGTAGATGAAAGAATATTAAAGTTTTTGAACCGTTTGTCTGATTACTTGTTTGTACTTGCACGTCATATTTTGAAGGAGAAAAATCGAAAGGAAACATATTGGCAAGCAGATTAAGAGTCGGGAATGAAATCGGAATCAGACGGAAGTAAATAAGTTAATCATAAAAAACTAAGACGATGTATTGGACGTTAGAATTAGCATCAAAATTAGATGATGCACCATGGCCTGCAACGAAGGAGGAATTGATGGACTATGCTATCAGAAGTGGAGCTCCCGCAGAGGTTTTGGAAAATCTTGCAGAGATTGAAGATGAAGGCGATATTTATGAAACCATAGAGGATATTTGGCCAGATTATCCAACGAAGGAAGATTTCTTTTTTCACGAAGACGAATATTAATTAGCAGGTTGATTGTTTAATTTAGGAATCGAACAAAGAAAGTCTTTATTTCGGTAAAGCGTTTCTTTGTTTGATTTTTTTGTTTCTTGAAATCAGAAAAATAAAACTTGAAAACAAACAGATAATTCTTGATTTTATCATGCCTATGTTTGAAAGAACCGAATTGATGATTGGAGTTGACAAATTGAGTCGCTTGAAGGCTTCTCATGTCTTGGTTGTCGGCTTGGGCGGAGTAGGTGCTTATGCCGCAGAAATGTTATGTCGAGCAGGTGTAGGCAAACTTACGTTGGTTGATTCCGATAAGGTATCCGAATCAAATAAAAACAGACAATTGTTGGCATTGGATTCAACACAAGGAATGTTCAAGACAGATGTTTTGTATCAAAGATTGAAAGATATAAACAAAGATGTGGAACTTGTTTGCTTGAATGAATATCTCAAAGACGAAAGAATGCTTGAAGTTTTGAAAGAAACAAAGTACGATTATGTGATTGACGCAATCGATACCTTGTCTCCCAAACTCTATCTTATCGCTCACTGCGTCAAACTCTCGATACCAGTTGTAAGTTCTATGGGAAGTGGAGGTAAATTGAACCCTTCTTTGGTGCAGATTGCAGATATATCGCAGTCATATAATTGTCCGCTTGCTCGAATGATAAGAAAACACTTACATAAGTTTGGTATATATGAAGGAGTTCAAGTCGTGTTTTCCTCAGAAGAAGTTTCAAAAGATACTGTCAGAGAAGAACGAAGCGAGAATAAAAGAACAAACGTAGGAACAATCTCTTATATGCCCGCAATTTTCGGATGCTTTGCCGCAAGCGTTGTTATAAGGGATTTGATTGGTGAATTGCCAAAAGAAAAATTGAAAGATACAAGGTATTATCACAATAAAAAAACAAAAATTTCCGATATAATAGGAGTAAATGTTGTTTAGTATGGAAGAAATGTTTGAAGTATATTGCCGTAACACCGATTCTAAAATCTTGATTCCTTCGGGAATGGATTTGTTGAGTGTTGCAAAATTTGCAGGTTTGAAAAATACAGATTCTATTCTTGGAGCTTGTGTGAATAATAAAGTTCAGAATTTGAATTATCGCATATATTCACCCAAAACAGTGGAATTCCTCGACATACATTCCACTACCGGAAGGCGTATTTATGCGTTTTCTTTGATGTTTATGTTGTATAAGGCTGTCAAGGATTTGTATCCAAATAAAGAATTGTTTATACAGCATTCTATGTCTGATGGTTATTATTGTGAAATCCCTGATTTGCAAAATGAAATAGAAAAAGCGGTTGTTGATATCAAGTCTCGGATGTTGCAAATGGTAGAAGAAAATATTCCTTTCGGAAGACGTATAGTTCCTGTTGAAGAGGCATCTGATTTGTTTGAGAAGTTAGGGATGTCGGAAAAGGCAGAGTTGATACGAAACAGCAATAGATTGTATGCAAACCTTGATTTGTTGGGCGAAACCTTGAATTCTTTCTTTTTTGAGTTGGTGCCATCGACCTCTTATTTGAAAGTATTCGATCTATATGCCTTTGACACCGGATTTATTCTTCAAATGCCTTCAAAGCAGGAGGTAAATAAAACCCCTGATTCAAACTCCAAAGACAGAAAGATATTCTCTATTTTCAAGGAACATAAGAATTGGGTCCGTATATTGGGAACTCCTTATGTCAGTATTTTGAATAAGGTGGTGGAATACAAGAAACAAACAGAATTGATTCAAGTCTCGGAAGCATTACATGAGAAAAAATATGCGGAAATTGCAGATGAAATTTTCAAAAGAAAAGATAATGTGAAAATGGTTCTTTTAGCCGGTCCGTCATCTTCGGGGAAAACAACATCGTGTCGCCGTATTGCAACACAGCTTTCTGTGCTTGGTTTCAGACCTTTACAAATTTCGTTGGATGATTACTTTGTTAATAGGGAATTAACTCCGAAAGATGAAAATGGAGACTATGATTTCGAATGTTTAGAAGCCTTAGACTTGGATTTTTTCAATGTTCAGATGCAGGAGATTTTGGATGGGAAAGAAGTAGAATCGCCTCGTTTTGATTTTATTACGGGAAAAAGGGTTGCCAGTGGACAAAAAATAAAAATGGATGATAAATCAATCCTTATCATAGAGGGAATACATGCTCTTAATCCTAAGCTGACAAGTGAAATTCCGCAGAATAACAAGTATCATGTCTTTGTTTCGGCAATGACGCAACTCGCTTTAGATAGACACAATCTTATAAGCAGTAGTGATAATCGCCTTTTACGACGAATAGTTCGAGATAACAATTATCGCGGATATTCGGCACAAGATACCATAATGCGTTGGGATAGTGTAAGAAGCGGAGAAGAAAAGCATATCTTTCCATACCAAGAGAATGCAGATAGTATATTCAATTCTTCTTTGTTGTATGAGATTGGCGTTTTGAAACCTTTGGCAGAGAAACTTTTGTCAGAAGTTCCTCAAAACTCGCCTGCGTATTCCGAAGCAAGAAGACTACAAAATTTCTTGGCAAATTTCAAGTCAATAACTACAGATTATATACCTCCAATATCGATTATGAGAGAGTTTTTAGGTGGTAGTAGCTTTAATTATTAGAATTTGAAATAATAAGTTTTGAACAAATGAACAGCTATCTATGTTTTTGTAAAACAGTCTTTTATAATTAAATAAACAGAATTTGAAGATAAAAAAATAAAACAAAGTTTTGCTATAACGGAAAAAAGTAGTAATTTAGCACTTTCAAAACATTGATTGTGTTGTTATAAAAAGAGTAAAAACAAATTGATATGGAAGCAAAGAAATCAGACAAAGCGAATTTAGAGAAGACCAAGACGATGTACACTCTATTAGGGCTTGTTATTGCTTTATCAATTGTCATATTGGCTTTTGAATGGAAGACTTATGACAAAGAAGCGGAGGAAGTACAATTGACAACTGTGGTTCAGGAGGTTGAAGAAATGATTATTCAAACTCGTCAAGAAGAACCACCACCACCACCAGAAGAACCTCAACAAGCTGAGACAACTGAGTTCGAAATCGTGGATGATGATCAAGAATTGGAGAATGAGTTCAGTATAGAAACGTTTGAGAACACAGGAAATGCAGATGTTTTCGTTCCGAAAGTAGAAATAGAGGAAATAGAAGAAGAAATAGATGAAGAACCCATCTTTACAGTTGTTGAAGAGTCAGCTTCATTCCCTGGAGGTATGCCTGAGATGTACAAATACATTGGAAGCAAATTGGTTTATCCTCAACAAGCGAGAGAAACCGGTACTCAAGGAAAAGTGTTCGTAACATTCGTTGTTGAAAAAGATGGTTCATTGACAGACGTTAAGGTATTAAGAGATATCGGATCAGGTTGTGGTGAAGAAGCTGTAAGAGTTGTTAAATCAATGCCTAAATGGAAACCTGCAAAACAAAGAGGTAAGGCTGTCAGAATGCGATTTAACTTACCTATCTCATTCACTTTGGCAGGATAATTCAAGAATTACGTTATTAAGATAAATATTACAGAGCAGGGGATTTTGAAACAATCCCTTGCTTTTTTTTGATAAATACTTTTGTATGATAACAATAAATGGACTTTCTGTACATTTTCCCGGAGGATATTTATTTAGAGACGTCAGTTTCGTTGTAGGAAACAGAGATCGTATTGGTTTGGTTGGAAAAAACGGAGCGGGAAAATCCACGCTTATGAAAGTTATGGCCGATAAACAAGAATACGAAAGTGGCAGTGTGGTAATCAGTGCAGGCCAAACAATAGGTTATCTTCCTCAAGAAATGGTTCCATCATCCCAAGTCAGTGTTTTGGAAGAAGCATTGACAGCTTTTGATGTGTTGAATCGAATGGAAAAAACATTGGAACAACTATCTATTCAAATAGCAGAAAGTACCGATTACGAATCAAAAGAGTATGAAAATCTGCTTCAAACTCATAGCGAATTGAGTGAAAGAATCGTTATGATGGGATCTAATAACAGACAAGTTGAAACTGAAAAGATATTGCTTGGATTAGGCTTTCTGCATTCTGATTTTTCGAGAAAGATGACAGAATTCAGCAGTGGTTGGCAAATGAGAGTGGAATTGGCAAAATTACTTCTTCAAAAGCCAGAAGTTTTACTGCTTGACGAGCCAACAAATCACCTTGATATAGAATCCATTCAATGGTTGGAGGGTTTTCTTCACTCATATTACGGAGCAGTTATTTTGGTTTCACACGACAGAACCTTTCTTGATAACATAACAACCCGTACAATAGAAATCACAGCAGGCAAAATATACGACTACAAGACTAACTACTCTGAATATGTCAAGCTTCATGCCGAACGAATGGAGCAACAGCAATCTCGACTTAATAACCAACAAAAACAAATAGCACAAACAGAAAAATTCATAGAGCGTTTTAGATATAAAGCCACAAAGAGTAAGCAGGTTCAATCGCGTATAAAACTACTCGAAAAGATGGATAAAATCGAAATAGATGATATAGACACTTCGTCGATTCATTTTCGTTTTCCTCCGGCTCCGCATTCTGGAAAAGTAGTTTTGGAAACAGAACGGCTGAATAAAAATTACGGTGAAAAAACAGTGCTGAAAGAAGTTGATATTCTTATAGAGAAAGGTGAGAAAGTTGCATTTGTCGGAAAGAATGGAGAAGGTAAATCAACTCTTTCAAAAATAATTGTAGGAGAAATAGAATCAAGTGGAGGGGTGTGTCGTTTGGGACATGCTGTTTCAATAGGCTATTTTGCACAAAACCAAGCAGCTTTGTTAGATGGAGAAAAGACTGTATTCGAAACAATAGACGAAGTGGCGGTTGGAGATGTGCGTACAAGGATTCGAAATATACTCGGAAGTTTTCTTTTTGATGAAAATGATATTGAGAAAAAGGTTAAAGTGCTTTCAGGAGGAGAGAAAACAAGACTTGCATTAGCTAAATTATTGCTTGAACCTGTAAATCTACTTGTTTTAGATGAACCTACTAATCACTTGGATATGCTTTCGAAAGATATATTGAAAATGGCTCTTATGCAGTATGACGGAACATTGATTGTTGTTTCGCACGATAGAGACTTCCTTCAAGGACTGACAGATACGATTTACGAGTTTTCTCATCATAAAGTAAAACAATTCAAAGGAGATATATTCGATTTTCTTCAAACAAAAAAGATAAGCGATTTAGATGATCTGAATCAGAAATCGCAACAAAATAAAATTAAATCCGAAGTTGTCGTTACTCAATCGAAACAAGATTATCTGAAAAATAAGGAAAGAGAAAGCGGACTTAGAAAAATAAGAAATAAAATCAACTCTTGCGAGCAAGAAATCGAAATATTGGAAAATAAACTCAAACAAATGGACGACACTTTAGCTTCTTCGGATTTTTCAACACAAACATCCGATATGAATAAGTTCTACACAGAATACGAGGAAATAAAAAAGCAGTTGTCCGAACGAATGAATGAGTGGGAGGAACTTCAAATCAATTTAGAAGAAGCCGAAAAGCAATGCTAAAAGCAAAGTATTATAAAGACAATATAAAACTTGCCTATCCCATAATCTTATCTTCTTTGGGTATAAGCATTGTTCAATTTTTTGACACCTTTATGGTTGGACATTTGGGTAAAGAACAATTGGCCGGAGTCGCTTTTGCATCTGCCATAACCACGATTGCACTTGTCTTTGGTCAAGGAATAGGTATGTCGCTAACTCCTTTGGTCGGGCAATTTTTTGCAAGGAAAGAAACCATTCACATAAGCCGTTTGTTTCAAAATGCGATTACGTTGAATATTTTTACTGGTCTGATGATTGTTTTGGTGCTTATGGCAATCGTTCCTTTGATGCCGTATCTTGGACAGCCTGTTGAAGTGATTCAAGCCGCAAAACCATATTTCATAGTTACTGCAATATCGCTTTTCCCTGCACAGATATTTCTCGCATTCAGGCATTTTATGGAAGGAGTTGGGAATACAAAAATAACAATGCAGATAATAATATCGACCAATGTGCTGAATATTATATTGAATTATATATTCATTTACGGAAAGTGCGGATTGCCTGCAATGGGTGCTTTTGGTGCGGGACTTTCAACGCTTGTTGCTCGAACGATTATGCCGATAGCTTACATTGTTTATATGTTGTCTCATAATCACTACAGAAGATATTTCAAGTTCTTTTCAAAAGCGAATTTTAGTTTCTATACACATAAATCCATAGCAAAGTTAGGTCTTCCGATTGCAATACAACTATCTTTGGAATGTGTGAGTTTTTCAATGGTAACAATAATGATGGGGTGGCTTTCTACAGTTGCACTTGCCGCTTATCAGATTGTACTTACTTTTTGCACCCTTACATTTCAGATAGCCTGCGGAGTAGCTTCGTCAACCACAATATTGGTGTCGCATTCCTTTGGTAGAAAAGACGGAAAAGATGTATCGGCATATTCGAATGGCGGATTGCATCTGAGCTTTATAACAATGGGAATCGCAGCTTTGTGCTTTATCTTTTTCGGACGTCAAATCACTTCATGGTTTAGCACAGATACGACTGTTATTGCCCAAGGTGCGTTGCTTTTTATCGTAGCCGGAGGATTTCAATTGATAGATGGTACTCAGGCAACTTTATTGGGAGCCTTGAGGGGTATAAACGACGTATCCAAACCAATGAAATATTCTTTGATAAGCTATATTTTGTTTGCTATTCCAATGGCTTACGTTTTGGGATTTTTGTTAGATTTCGGTCCTTGCGGGATTCTGTCGGGTGAAGCTTTGGGATTGCTTCTTGCGGCAATACTTTATTATCAAAGATTAAGGAAATCTGTTCGAAAAATCAAATCTTGCTAACTTTTTGTCAAACAGTTGATTATATAAGTCTTTGTTTGGTTCGAAATAACTCTTTGTTTTAGCGGATTGTTTCTTTGTTTTAGAAAAATGTTTCTTGATTTCAGTAAATTGTTTCTTTGTTTTATTTGGATGACTTTTTGATAGGAAAAAAAGCGTTGCTATTGGGGCTTTGTAAAGGCTTGTTTTACGGATTTAATTCGTATCTTTGCAGTTTCTAAATCAAATAAAAAGAGAAATGAAGTTCGATTACAAGAAAATTTTACCACACATTGCCGCAATAATATTGTTTTTGGCGGTTGGTTTTGTGTATTTTTCTCCTGTCTTGGAAGGAAAGAAAGTGTTTCAAAGCGATATGAGTCAGTTCGAAGGAGGAAACAAAGACTTGGCTGACTATGAGCAAGCAACGGGTGAAAGAGCTGGTTGGACAGATGGAATGTTTTCGGGAATGCCTGCTTATCAGCTTACTATGCCTGAGCATTATAATATATTCAAAAGTTTGTCGCCGATTGTTACATTGGGAGAACATTCTTTTTCGGTAGGTATTCTCTTTCTTATGATGCTTGGTTTTTATGTTTTTATGGTATCTATGGGAGCCAAACCTTTGCTGTCGATGATTGCGGCTTTGGCTTACGCACTCGGTTCTTATAACATAATCATCATAGCTGTAGGACATATCACCAAGGCTTGGGCAATGGCTATGATAGCTCCAATATTGGGTGGAATGATTCTTGTGTTCAGAAAAAAATGGCTTGCAGGTGCGGTCATGTTTACCTTATCGCTTGGTTTGCAGATAGGTTTTAATCACATACAGATAACATATTACACAATGCTTGCGGCGTTGATTCTCGGATTATGCTATCTGATTTATGCGATAAAAGAAAAGACAATAAAGGATTTTGCTCTTGGTGGGGGAATGCTTGTGTTGTGTGCAGCGATTGCGTTCTTGCCTAATTCATCTCATTTCAAACTGAATTCGGAATATGTGAAATATACGATGAGAGGCGGAAGTGAATTGACTGTTAAGCCGAATGAAAATACCGAATCGCAAAATAATGACAAGGGACTTTCGATAGATTATGCTTATGCTTGGAGTTATGGTGTTGGAGAAAGCTTTACGGTGCTCATTCCTGATTTCAAAGGCGGTGGAAGTTCTGATCACAGAATCGAAAAGCTGGCTGAAAGAAGGATACAAGAGATTCAGACAACTGCCCCTGCACAAGCGAACAATCCTCAAATAAATCGTGTCGTCAATCAGTACGCCGGTTCGACTTATTGGGGAGAACAGCCGTTTACTGCAGGCACTGTGTATTTTGGAGCCATTGTTTGCTTCCTTGCAATCTTGGGTTTTATACTCATAGATGGCAAAATGCGTTGGTGGCTTTTAGGTGCAACTGTTTTGTCTTTTGTTTTGTCGTGGGGAAGCAATGCAATGTGGATAAACGAACTGCTTTTCGAATATCTGCCTTTTTATAATAAATTCCGTACTCCTTCAATGGCGTTAGTGATTGCAAATGTAACTTTGGTGATGGTTGCTTTCCTCGGGTTGAAAGAGTTTATCTATGGAGAGAAAACTAAAAAGCAAAAAACGCTTGCTTTATATATTTCGGCAGGTGTTACAGCCGGATTCTGTTTGCTTTGTGCAATTGCTCCGGGATTGTTCTCCGATTTTTCTTCTTCGAAAGATGCAATTTTCCAATCAATGCTTGGTGATAGTTTTATTCAAGCTTTGGTTGATGACAGAAAAGATGCATTCACTTCAGATGCACTTCGTTCGTTCGGATTCATTGCAGTGGCGTTTGTTGCTTTGTTGTTATTCGTTTCGAATAAAGTTAAAAAAGAAATAATCATTGTTGCGGTAATAGGAATTGCGTGTACGATCGATCTTTGGGGCGTTGACAGAAGATATTTGGACGATTCAAATTTCCAAAAGCAATATGAAATGACGCCACAGCCTACAGCAGCAATCGAAAGCATTAAACAACAGGTTGAAAGTCAAAAAATAGATCACTATCGTGTGTATAACATGGCGGTGAGTGCCTTTAACGATGCATCGACTTCTTATTTCTTTCCATCGGTTGGAGGATACCATGGAGCGAAACTTCAACGCTATCAAGAGTTGATTGATTTCTATTTCGTAAATCCTGCATACAAGCAAAAAGATATTGCAGATACGGCTTTGCTTGCAGGAAATCAGTTGCGTCAATTCTTCTATCAGTATGGCAATCAGATAAATTGTCCGAATCTTGGCGTAATCAATATGCTTGACACTAAGTTTGTGATATTGCCATTGGGAGAAGAAGGCGGTGTTCCTGTGCAAAATCCTGAGGCTTGCGGAGCTGCGTGGTTTGTACCTTCGATTACTTGGGCAAAATCTGCCGATGAGGAAATTCTTGCATTGAATAATTTCGATCCCCGCAAGACTGTGGTTTTGAATGCCAAATACAAAAAATCGGTAAAACAGAATGCAGATTTTGATTCTTCGGCTGTGATTAGTATTGAAAAGCAAGAAATTCATAATCCTGACTATAAGAAATATACTTACAAGAGTGATTGCGACCAAATCGCCGTATTTTCTGAGGTTTATTATGAAGGAGATTGGAAAGCTTACGTTGACGGAAAGGAATGCCCTATCATGCAGGCTGATTACGTGCTTCGTGCTTTGCAATTGCCAAAAGGAACGCATACTGTCGAGTTTAAGTTCGAACCGGACAGTCTGAGAATTTTCTCTTCGGTTAATTTGGTAGGCTCGATTTTGGTTGTGTTGTTGGTTGTTGCGGCAATAGCATTACCGATTTTGAAACCGCTTGTTTTGAAGCAAAGAAAGAAAAATGCGGAATAAGGTTTTAAGAATTTGTTTTTTGAAATGAAATAAATGAAAACAAGAAGACGTTCTCGATTTGTCGCAGATACTGCGTTCTTTTCGGCTCCAAGTCTTGTGTTATGTTATTACGGTGAACGAAAAGCGGAGTTTTTGCAGTAGAAATAAAGAATAAGATTGTCGTTATGTACATACTCGGATATATAGCTTTGTTTTTGGCATCTCTGATCAGTGGATTGAGTTTGTTCTTTTTTGAAAAGAAATCGAAGGTGCTTGGTTTCATATCTGTTTTCGGAGGAGCTTTCTTGCTCGCTGTTTGTTTCGTTCATCTGTTGCCTGAGGCTTTTGCTTTATCATCTGATTTGGGGTGCTCGCATTCTCATTCGCATCATCACGTTCATGAACATGAGCACGGTTTTTCTTTTCCGCTTGGAGGTTTTGTTTTGTTTGGTTTTCTCTTGCAATTGCTTTTGGAACTTGTTTCCAAGGGAGCGGAGCACGGGCACTTGCATGATGAAGATGAATGTATGAGTCATGGCAGTTATCTCACATCTTTGATGATTCTTTTGGGAGTGTCGATTCATGCTTTTTTGGAAGGATTTGCCTTGGTTACGAATGGCTCGATGAATTATTCGTTGCTGATAGGTGTTATTTTGCATAACATACCTATTTCCATGGTTGTGATGGGCAGTTTCTTGAAGGCAGGATGTTCTAAAGCCGTTTCGCTTTGTCATCTTGCGATATTTGCGGCAATGGGTGTTGCTGGTTCGATAGTGAGTCTTTGTTTCGATTTTGTTACAGCTTATACTGCAGAAATAATGTGCTTTGTTGTCGGAATATTGTTGCATGTCTCAATATCGACTCTTTTTGATAGTACGGAGAGTCATAAATATAATTTTGTAAGATTTGTAATTGTCATTGCTGCTTTTGCAACAGCATGTTTGCTTCCTCATTAGAATAAAATCATACATCGATGAAATTATCTGTTGTCATAGTCAATTATAACGTAAAGTACTTTTTGGAACACTGTCTCTATTCTGTGAGGAATGCAATCAAAGGAATAGATGCGGAAGTCTTTATTGTGGATAATAATTCCGTCGATGGGTCGATGCAAATGCTGCGTTCGAAATTCTCGGATTTTATTCTGATTGAGAATAAAGAGAATGTGGGATTTGCAAAAGCCAATAACCAAGCACTGCGTTTGGCAAAGGGTGAATATGTCTTGCTTTTGAATCCTGATACCGTTGTTGAAGAAGATACGTTTTCAAAATGTGTTTCATTCATGGACGAACACAAAGATTGCGGTGGCTTAGGGATTAAAATGATTGATGGAAGCGGGAAAATATTGAAAGAAAGCAAACGAGGTTTTCCAACACCTTGGGCGAGCTTTTGCAAAATGAGTGGGCTTACTTCTTTATTTCCTCATTCTAAACGCTATGCTCAATATTATATGGGGCACCTTTCGTATGATGAAATAAACGAAGTGGATATTCTTGCAGGGGCTTACATGATGATGAGAAAGGATTGCTTGGATAAAGTCGGATTGCTGGATGAGGATTTCTTCATGTATGGCGAGGATATTGACCTTTCGTACAGGATAACGCAGGGTGGTTATAAGAATTACTATTTTCCGGAGGCTCAAATCATACATTACAAAGGTGAAAGCACCAAAAAAGCCAGTCTTAACTATGTTTACACTTTCTATAATGCAATGGCAATTTTTGCAAGCAAGCATTTGGACAGCAAACAAACGAAACTATATTCTCTAATTATAAAATTGGCTATATGGTTGCGTGCATCGCTCGGATTTGTTTCAAGAATTTTCTCACGTCTGTCTTTGTTTGTTTTGGATTTTATTTTGATTTATGCTGGATTTTTCTTGCTTGAGCGTACTTGGGCTTTGCATTATTGGGGAGATATCAACTATTACCCTCCTCATTACATATTCTGTGCAGTTCCTATTTATATTTCGATATTGTTATTCTCGGTTTATGTTTGCGGAGGCTATGTAAGGCAATTGAAACTTGCGAGATTGGTGTCGGGGGTTTTCGGTGGAATGTTGCTGTTGCTGGTTTTCTATTCTCTTTTGCCTGCAGAGTTGCGTTATTCTCGTGCATTGGTAGTCATGGGTTCGGTAATGAGTTTATTCATACTGCTTTTGGTGCGTTTTATTCGCAATTTCATTTCCAATGGTTCTTTGTCATTGAAAAACACTCATTCGCTTCGTTACGCCATTGTTGCAAATAAACAAGAGGGAGAGAGAGTTGCCGATCTGCTAAACAAGACAGAGGAAAAGCCGGAGTTCATTGCGTTGGTTGGAGTGAAGGATGAACAGATTGATGACAATTTTGTCGGAAATACTTCCCAGATAGAAGATATTATAAGGATATATTCGATAGATGAAGTGGTATTCTGTTCCAAGGATTTGTCGCAAACTAATATTGGAGAGTTGATGAGTCGTCTTTCTTCAACGAATGTGCGTTTCACAATAGTGCCTCCGAGTGCGGAATTCATAATTGGAAGTAATACAATAAAGACACCGGTGGATCTTTATGTGCTTAATGTCAGCAGTATCACAAGTGAAGATAACAGAAGAAAGAAACGTTTGCTCGATATTATGGTTGCATTGTGTTTATTGGTGTTTTACATTTTCGTTTGTTGGTTTGTGAAGCAACCTTTCGGTCTTTTGAAAAATATTTTCCTCGTTTTGGTCGGTAAAAAAACGTGGGTAGGATATTCTAATGAAAATATGGATGAAATAAACAAACTTCCACATTTGAAAACATCTGTCTTGACGATAATAGATGTCTTTTCATCGGAATGTTTAGATAAAAAATCTGTAAATAAACTTAATTTGCTCTACGCAAGTAATTATTCGATACGAAACGATCTTAATGTTATTTGTAAGTCTTTCAGTAAATTAGGACAATAATAAAGATTTGTTATTTTTAGTTTTTGAAGAAAAATGCAATTTTTTTGTATTTTTCTTTTTTTATTCTTTTGTCGGGTGAACAAAAAATTATATCTTTGTGGCGAAATAAAGAAAGGGGATTGTAAAATTTTATTTCGCAAGGTTCCTTTTTGAAATTATTTTTGTAAAACTAAAAAATGAAATTGCCTTATGAATAGATCGGAAGAATTTATCGAAATGGAACACCGCTATGGTGCACATAATTATCACCCGTTGCCTGTTGTGTTGAACAGAGGTGAAGGTGCTTTTGTTTGGGATGTTGAAGGAAAACGTTATTTTGACTTTTTAAGTGCTTATTCTGCAGTTAATCAAGGCCATTGTCATCCAAAGATTGTAGCGGCTTTGTGTGAGCAGGCACAGAAACTTACTTTGACTTCTCGTGCTTTTTATAACGATTGTTTAGCTCCTTACGAAAAGTATGTAACAGAATATTTCGGTTATGACAAAGTGCTTCCGATGAATACAGGTGCAGAAGCTGATGAAACGGCTCTTAAACTTGCAAGACGTTGGGGCTATAAGGTGAAAGGTATTCCTGAAAATGAAGCGATAATTGTTTGTTGCGAAGGAAATTTTCACGGAAGAACAATCTCTATTGTCTCAATGTCGACCGATCCTGACAGCTATGGACAATTCGGACCTTTCACTCCGGGATTTATAAAGATACCTTACAACGACGTATCTGCATTGGAGCAGGTTTTGTCTTTGCA
The DNA here is from genome assembly GCA_045590015.1 of Candidatus Onthomorpha sp. Taxonomy (GTDB): domain Bacteria; phylum Bacteroidota; class Bacteroidia; order Bacteroidales; family P3; genus Onthomorpha. The sequence goes on from JAZNQE010000028.1 coordinate 166,085, forward strand.
TGGAGATAAGGTTGCGGGCTTCTTGCTTGAGCCTATACAAGGAGAGGCAGGCGTGTTTGTGCCTGATGAAGGTTATTTGAAAACTTGCTACGATATATGCAAGAAACATAATGTTTTGTTTATGGCTGATGAGGTTCAAACAGGAATAGCAAGAACAGGAAAACTATTGGCGTGCGATCATGAGGGAGTTCGTCCTGATATATTAATATTAGGAAAAGCACTATCTGGCGGAGTATTGCCTGTTTCTGCGGTTTTGGCTGATGATGAAATAATGTTGACTATTCAGCCCGGCGAACACGGCTCGACTTTCGGAGGATTCTGTTTGGCAGGACGAGTAGCCGTTGCAGCATTGGAAGTGGTTAAAGAAGAGAAACTTGCAGAGAAAGCTGAGTATTTGGGAAAAATTTTCCGTGAAGAGATGAAAGCGGTTAAGAGCGATATGATTGAGTTGGTTCGCGGCAAAGGTTTGTTAAACGCAATCGTGATAAAACCTAAGAATGGTAAAGAAGCATGGGATGTATGCCTAAAGATGAAGGATTTAGGTGTGCTTGCGAAACCAACACATCAGCATATAATCAGATTTGCTCCTCCTTTGGTGATAACGGAAACGGAATTGAGAGAAGCGATTGCTTTAATCAAGGAGGCTATTCTATCGTTTGAGTAAATTTAAGTTTTGTGATTTTTGTTTTTAATTTGATGAACGAGCCGCTAAAACAAGCGGTTCGTTTTTTTTCTTTTTGGGGTAGCAAGATAGGATAAAAACAACGCCTTAATAAAACAAAGAAACAATTTTCTGAATCTTTGTTTTATTCTGCTGAAATCAAGAAAGAATTTTTTGAAATCAAGAACTATTTCAAGCGGTTTTTATTACAAGAAAATGAATACAAAAAAAGCGTAAACCATTTTAAGTTTACGCTTTTTTATTTGCTGATTTAGAACTTATTTTACTCTTTCTGAGTATTCGGATGTTCTTGTATCGACTTTGATTCTTTCACCTGTTTCGATGAACAAAGGTATTCTTACTTTAGCTCCTGTTTCAACTGTAGCATCTTTCATAGCGTTTGTTGCAGTGTTGCCTTTAACGCCAGGTTCTGTATAAGTTACTTCCATCTCTACAAAAGGAGGTAATTCGCATGAAAGAGGTGTTTCGCTGTCTGCGTGAACCACGATTTCAACATATTGTCCTTCTTTAAGGAATTGAGGAGCGTTTATCATGCTTTCTTCAATGTTGATTTGCTCATAAGTTTCTGAGTGCATGAAATTGTAACCTGTGTCGTCTTTGTAAAGGAAAGTGTAAGGTCTTCTTTCAACTCTGCAGGTGTCTATCTTACATCCTGCAGGGAAAGTATGCTCTAATGTTCTGCCTGTTTTGAAACTTTTAAGTTTTGTTCTTACAAAGGCACTTCCTTTTCCCGGTTTAACGTGCAAAAACTCTATTACAGAGAACAAATCGTTGTTTAACTCTATGCACAATCCGTTTTTGATGTCTGCTGTTGTTGCCATAAAAAATCTGTTTATCTTTCTACTTGAGTAGATTTGTGTTTAAGTATTTGTATTATTTATTTGATTCTTTCTCTTTTACCAATTCGTCTATTCTTCTCTGCATAAACTCGTTGTCGTCTTTGAATTTTGTGTATTCTTTTTCAAAGAAGTTGGCTTTCAAACTAGCAGAGAGCATCTTCAGAATGCAGACTCCGAGCAGTGCAAAAGCCATGTATTCCACTCTTTCGAACTTTACGAAGAAGTAATACACGATTACTCCGAATAAACCTATGTATGACAATGCGTTTAGTAGCTTTGAGATTTTTACTGCTTTCATTCTGACCTGTTTTTGACTGCAAAGGTACATTTTTTTTTGGTATTATCAAAATTGTTAGCTTTTTTAGCTATCTTTGCAGGGTATTTGCTCGAACTTTTTCGGGGTTAATTAAATTGTTTCAAGTATGAAAAAAACAGGTATTGCAAGTTTGTTGGTGGCGATTTTGTTTGCAACGGGATTGTTCGCTCAAAACACAAGTCGTCTTGATGATTCCAAATTGACGGAGTTTGCGTATAAGTTGAGTAAGCTTCCGTTTAGCGAAAGAGATGTGATAGATACGGCATGCGTTGTGTTTGAAAAGATGTTCGAAGGCGATCCTGATAATGCCGATTGGGGATACCAACTTTTGTATTTTTATCACCAATTAAGTTGTGAAGATAAAACAATTACACTTCACAAGACTTTTTCTGATGAAGAGATAAGAGCGTTGGTTCATCGTGATATTAAGGTCTTGGGAGGCTTGATGGGGGATATGAAGAAGTTTGAAAACGAATATGGTAAGTTTGGTTACAGAATAATGTCGTTTGAAGATACTTCTTATGCCATTGAGGTTCAACCGGCTTTTTTGTATGATAAGTTTCAAAAAATGCTGACTTCTGAGTACAGATACTACAGAGGATTGTGGATAAAGGAGCATGATATACCTACAGTTTGGCATGCGGCTTTGAATATCCCTCTTTCGGAAGTTTTCGAGCGTATTCAATGGCGTGATGAGTTTATGGAAAAGAATCCGGACTTTATTCGAGAAGATTTAGTTACGAGAGAAATCGAACATTTGTGCTTTACGGTTACCAAAGGCTTGGAAAACACACCTGTGTATGACGATAAAGATGTAATCAAACCGGAATACAAGGCAGCCTTGCAGGAATATTACAGAGCACATGAGGAAACCAAATGGGGTAAATATATGACTGAGTACGTTCATCGCCTGGCTCTGAATAAGTACAGAAATAGTTATAAAATCGATCGTTGGGTTTTGGATACTCTTTTCCCTATTGATAGAAAGAATATCGACCCCTTGTTGAAGTATAAGGACATCTTGATAGACAATATCATTGAATAATCACACTGAAGTAAAGTAATAGTATTTTGAAATTTGAAATGAAAAAGTTAAGTCTTGTTTTTGCAGCATTGTTTCTTTGTTGCGGTTTGTTCGCTCAAGAAATAACACTTGAGGATATTTGGGTTAAAGGAACGTTTCGTGCAAAATCCATAGCAGGTATTCGTTCGATGAATAACGGAGAAAATTATTGCATTTTGACTTCTGAGGGTATTGAAAAGTACTCTTATAAGGATGGAAAGAAAGTTGAAACATTAGTATCTTTTTCTGATTTGAAGTTCAATCCGCAAAGCGAACATGTATTCGAGTACGAATTTAACAGCGATGAAACAAAAGTTTTGTTGGCTGTAAATCCACAATTCATCTATCGTCGTTCGTATTTGGCAAATTATTATGTGTATGATTTGCAGACAAAGCAAATTGCATCTATCAATGAAGAGAAAGTACGTTTAGCAGACTTTTCTCCAAACGGCTCAATGGTTGCTTACGTTAAAGATAACAACATATACGTATTGTCATTGGTAGATAAATCAGTTCGACAAATAACGACAGATGGAGAATACAATCATACAATTAACGGTACTACCGATTGGGTGTACGAAGAAGAGTTTGCAATCACAAAAGGTTTCTTTTGGAGTCCCGATTCTGAAAAGATAGCGTTCTATTCTTTTGATGAAAGTAATGTAAAAGAGTTTACAATACCTTATTATGGTACACTGTATCCGATTCAATATAGTTATAAATATCCGAAAGCAGGAGAGGATAATTCGATTATAGGAATACATGTATTCGATCTTAAAACAGCAACAATACATGACATAGATTTAGGACCGAATAAAGATATTTACGTTCCAAGGCTGCAATGGACTCCTAATAATGAGGTGTTTGTACACAAGTTAAACAGACATCAAAATCATTATGAGTTGTTTTTGGTAAATTGTAACGACTATCGCTTGAGCAAGATTTATGATGAGAGAAATGAATGTTACATAGAGCAAGCAGAGAATGTAACTTTCTTGGCAGATAAACAAAATTTTATCATAAAGAGTGAAAAAGACGGCTATATGAATCTTTATAAGGTTAATATGTACACAAAGCAAATAGATCCTATAACAAGCGGGAAGTATGATGTAGATCAGATTTGTTATATTGACCCAAAGAGTGAAAAGATTTATTTCACAGCTGCTCAATCCGAAGCTTACAATAGAGAACTTTTAGTGGTAGATAAGAAAAAGAAAGTAAAGAAACTATCCGGTAAAGTCGGAACCTATACTGCTGATTTTTCAGCTAACGGAAAGTATTACATATCTTCTTTCTCCGATACAGACACTCCGACTATTTATACCATAAACGACAATACAGGGAAGGTATTACTGACTTTGGAAGACAACAAAGAGTTGAAGGAAACTTTGAAAAAGTATGGCAAAGAAAGAAAAGAATTTGGTAAATTCAAAACATCAACAGGAGTAGAACTTGATTATTGGATTATAAAACCTGCAAAAATGGAAACAGGTAAAAAATATCCGTTGTTGTTTTATGTTTACGGTGGACCGGGAAGCCAAGAGGTTTTGAACTCTCAAAGTCGTGCTTCCGACTATATGTGGTTTAGAATGCTTGCACAAAAGGGTTACGTTATTGCATGTGTTGATGGTCGCGGTACAGGCATGAATGGAGAGAAATTTAAGAAGTGTACATATATGGAATTAGGAAAATATGAAACCGAAGATCAAATAGAAGCAGCTAAATACTTTGGTTCATTACCATATATCGATAAAGATAGGATAGGAATCTTTGGTTGGAGTTATGGTGGTTATATGTCAACATTGTGTTTGACCAAAGGAGCAGATTATTTCAAAACAGCAATAGCTGTAGCTCCTGTTACAAATTGGCGTTATTACGATAACGTTTATACAGAACGCTTTATGAGAACTCCGCAAGAGAATCCATCAGGTTATGATGAAAATTCACCAATCAATCACGTGGATAAAATGAAAGGAAACTATCTTTTGATACACGGAACGGCTGATGATAACGTTCATTATCAAAACTCAATGGATTTGATTACGGCATTGATTAAAGCGAATAAGCAATTTGAACATTTTGCTTACCCAAATAAAGATCATGGAATCTATGGAGGAAATACTCGATTCCACTTATACACACTTATGACAGACTTTATACTTCGTAAGTTGTAGAAATAATGATACGAAAAGAGTTTGAAGCCTTTGTAAATGAGCAAAGGCTTTTTTCAAAAGACGACAGAGTTCTACTGGCACTAAGCGGCGGAGTGGATTCTGTCGTTTTGGCTACATTGCTTTTAGAATTGGGCTATACTTTTTCGGCGGCTCACTGCAATTTTCATTTGAGAGGAGAGGAGAGTAACAGAGATGCGGACTTTGTTATCAAGTGGGCAGAGCGTAATGGTGTCGAATTGTTTATTCAAGATTTCGATACATATGGCTATATGCAGGAAAAGGGCATTTCTCTCGAAATGGCAGCAAGAGAATTGCGTTACTCGTGGTTTGAGAACATCATGCAAGAAAATCAATTCGACTATTTGCTGACAGCACATCACGCCGATGATTCCGCAGAAACATTTTTCATCAATCTTTTACGAGGAACAGGCATAGCAGGACTTCATGGTATATTGCCAAAGAATGGAAACATTATACGCCCCTTGCTTTTTGCTACGAGGAAATCGATACTTGACTACGCCGAATTGAAAAATATACAATTTGTTGAGGATTCTACCAATTCCGAAACCAAGTTTTTAAGAAATAAAATCAGACATCGTGTGATTCCGGTGCTGAAAGAAATATCTCCAGACTTTGATTCAGTTATCAGAAAGAATATAGAACGATTGCGGGATACCGAAACTATTTTCAGAAGTGCCATTGAAAAAGTAAAGGATGAGATAATAATCCGAGAGAAAGAAAATATAAAAATATCTATAGCTGAATTACAACGTCTTCATCCGATTGGAATTTATTTGTATGAGATATTATCTGATTATGGCTTTAATGAGTCGGTTGTCAATAATGTTTTGATGGTTTTGGATGCAGAATCGGGTAAACGCTTTTATAGTAAGACTCATTGTTTGTTAAAAGACAGAGAGTATCTTTTGATATATCCAATCGAGAAAGAAGAAAAAGAAACAGATTATTCGATAGATGCTGAAATTACATCGATAATCGAGCCGTTCAAAGCTAAGATAGAAGTATTGAAGGAACTGAATTTCATAAGTGTACCAAAGAAAGCGAATGTCGCAATGTTGGATATGGATTTATTGAATTTTCCTTTGGAGTTGAGACACTGGAAGCAAGGAGATTCTTTTGTGCCTTTCGGAATGAAAAAGAAAAAGAAACTCAGTGATTTCTTTACTGCGAACAAATATTCTTTGTTGGATAAGGAGCGTCAATGGCTTTTGTGCAGTGGAAATGAAATCGTATGGGTTGTAGGTAAGAGAATAGATGATAGATTCAAAGTAAGCAACAGTACAAAAAGTGTTCTGAAAATAGAAATTAACGAATAACAATATCATTATATGAAAAGGTGTATTTCTTTCTTTGTTTTAATTTTTTCTTTCTTTGTTTCGTTGGCTCAGAATCAAGAATCGGAAATCCAAAACCTTTGTTCGCAAATCAATAAAGACAGTTTGGAAACTAATGTCAGAGAATTGCAGAACTTCGGTTCAAGATATGCTTTCAACAATAATAGAAAGGATGTGGCGGAGTATCTTCGTAGCAGATTGGAACTTTATGGTTTTGAAGCAACATTGGATTCTTTTTATTTGGAAATGGAATACCCCTTTTCTACAGGCATAATCAATCAAACGTGGCAGTATAATGTTGTTGGTAAGAAAAGAGGTATTTGGGCAAAAGATTCAACCATACATTTGGGAGCTCATTACGATGCTGTATCTTTCAAAGAGGGTTTTGAGGATTTCATAAACATTGCACCGGGAGCAGATGATAATGCCTCAGGTGTTGCAGCTCTTTTAGAGATAGCAAGAGTGTTTTCAATCAATGACGTAAAGCCGATAAAGACTCTTGTAATCAATTTTTTTGCAGCAGAAGAGCAGGGGTTGAAAGGAAGTAATCATACGATAGAAAGCATATCTAATCCGATATGGAAAGAAAACATAATGGCAATGATAAATCTCGATATGGTAGGGTATTGTACTGCTCAGTCTGATAATCAAGTTGTCAGTATAATCAAGTATAACAATAGTGAAGAACTTACAAATATGGCAGTTGAATTTGCCGAGCTTTACACAGAACTTATTCCCTACACAACCTATCAGTATAATATGCAATCCGATTCCTATTCTTACAACAGCTATGGCGTTCGCAGTGTGTTCTTGTCCGAATACGAATTTACGCCTCATTATCATACCGAAAGGGATGTTTTTTCTACTTTGAATTATGACTATTTACAACAACAGACTATGCTTGCCACCGCATTGACTTATGAATGCAGTGTGCACAATGTTTATGGCACTGTTTCCTTGCAAGATAATGAAGCGATGGAATCTTGGAATGTTGTTCTTTATTCCATACCTGCAAGCGGTGAATTACGGTTTTCTGTTGAGGGAATGCAGTTACAGTATTCAGCTTCTTTGTTTGATAAAGAGGGGAGAAAAGTTAGAGAAATACCTGTTTTGAGTGCTTCGGAGCTTTGTTTGATGCCTATTTGCGGATTAAAGAATGGAATTTATGTATTGAAAATAGAGAGTGGTAATCAACAGGTTAGTAAAAAAATAACTATTTTACAATAAAAAATAACTTGAAAATTTTGGTAGTTTGCAAAAAATGCCTACCTTTGCACTCGCTTTCAGAGAAATAACATCTGAATCGGTCCCATAGCTCAGTTGGTTAGAGCATCTGACTCATAATCAGGGGGTCCTAGGTTCGAGCCCTAGTGGGACCACTTAGAAGAAGAGAAATCGCAGTTGTGGTTTCTCTTCTTTTTTTGTTTGTATCAAACCTTCAAACGGCTATCTGCCATCACTCCGATAAGGATTCTTTCTTGAATTTTACTGATTTGATTCTCAGTGTATTTGATTGTGTGAAATTCTTTCTTTGTTTCAGCAAATCGAATTCAAGAAAGAATTTTCTGAAACAAAGAAAGGAATTACTGAAATCAAGAAATAATTTTGTCGATTCTCAAACCCTTAAAATAATGTGAAATCTTGCCGTTAATTTGTAGTATTTTTATTTGTTAAAATCAAACCGAAATCTTACCTTTGCAAAATTATTTTACACACTATTAAATTTTAATAAAAAGCAACTAAGATTCATTAAGCTGAAGTTAAATAATAACAAATATAGATTATGGAGATGATTACTAAGTTTTTTGAACGTTTGAGAGAACTCTTTACAGAGATTGTTTATGGTTGGAAAACGTTTAGGGAAAAGAATCGTTTTGTGGATTGGTTTGTAGGATGGTTTGATTGGATTGCAATACTTTCGGGAGTCTTTGCTTTATTGTTTATCTTCCTTGGGCCGATAGAGAAAGAGCAATCTTGGGTTGATAATTGGGTGTTTGTGAATGGTTCTATCTGTGCATTATATTTGATTTATGCAATTAGGTTAATGCTTTTCAATAGAGTGAAATTTGATTGGCATTTAATAAATGGCAACTTTTTGCGTAAGGTTATATGTCTTGTGATTCTTGTTCCGTTTTTGATAACTTCGGTTTTGGTTCTCTGTGACTATAAAGAGGGGCAAAGAGATTTGATTTATCAAGACGGAATGTATCATCAAGATTCTCCTGATTGTAATGGGGTGCATGAAAATCAAAAAGATCCGTCTTTGTTGTGGACTGTATATTATCATTTCATCGATCCGGGTAACCAACACACAGCTTCAACCGATCAAGGAAGAAATTGGGCGGCATTGATTGCCATATTGGGTGTTTTCTTGTTGAACGGACTTTTGGTTTCCTCGATTGTAGGCTGGGTAGATAAGAGAAAAGAGCGTTGGTTAAATGGAGAAGAAACGTATTCCGGCTTTCTGAAAAGACGTAAGCACTATGTGATTATCGGAGGCAGTGATATGGTTTTCGGAATCGTCAAAGAAATATTCAAAAAAGAAGAAAAAAAACATTGTTGTCCTTATATATTGATTCAAACCTCGCAAGATGTGGAAGAATTCCGCAGAAGATTGTTCTCTACTTTGGAAATAAATCAACAAAAACGAATTATAATCCATTACGGCAACAGAAATTCTAAATCAGACATAGAACAATTGCACTTGGAAAAAGCAAAGGAACTCTATATCATAGGAGAAGAATCTCGAACCGATGATATGGAGTCATATCACGACACAATGAATATGAAATGTCTGGATTTGGTTTATGAAAACGTTGAAAATATTGATTATTTCAAGAAAATAAAAAAAGAAAATGGTAAAGAATGTATCGATAATCGTCTTTTATGTCGTTTAATGTTTGAATATCAAACCACCTTTAACGTATTCCAATACTCACCTATAAGTGAGAATATTAAGAAAAGAATAAATTTCAAACCGTTTCATTATTATGAAATGTGGGCTCAAAAAGTGCTTGTATCTAAAACGCTTGATAAAACATCTGATTATGAATATTTGCCGTTAGAAGGAGAAGAGGGAATAAAGAAAGAAGATTCCGATTATGTGCATCTTGTTGTTGTCGGAATGACTCGTATGGGTACAGCTTTGGCAACGCAAGCTGCACTTATGGCTCACTATCCTAATTTTGTTACAAAAGGGATTCGTACTAAGATAACCTTGATTGATGAGAACGCAGACAAAGAAAAGAATTTCTTTATCGACAGATACGACAGACTTTTCGCACTTTCAAATTGGTCATACAAAGAAATGGTTAGGTTGGAGAGCGGAGCAGATAAATTAGAGACCGTTTTTACACACACTCCTATTGAACACGATTATTTAGGAGGAGACTTTCTCGATGTGGAATGGGAATTTATTCAAGGCACTGTTGCACAATTGAAACTACAACAATACATTGAAGATTGTGCATCAAAGACAAAGAAGATGACAATTGCGATTTGTAAAGACGAACCAAGCAGATGTTTGGCGGCTGCTTTGAATTTGGAATGGAGAATCTATGATAAGGCATTGCAAGTCTTGGTTTATAATCGTTATGATGATGCTTTGATAAAACAAATTAAACCAACAATAAAAACTAACTTTGTTACACCATTTGGAAATAAACTTAAAGCGTTCGGAATGGCAACGGAGTGTTATTGTGAGGAACTTTTGTCTGATGCGGATTTTATAGCACAAGAATTTCATAAGGTTTATGGTAAAGTGTCTGCGGTAATTACAGCAAGCAAATCAAAACAAATTACTTTCCAATCAAAAGGCAAATCTCCTGTTGCAAAGAATTGGTCGAATATTTACAACGCAAATACTTTGTGGACAAAGTTACGTTGTGTCAAAATAGAAAAAGAAACAATTGATGCGGAGGATATAGATATTCTTGCAAAGGTTGAGCATAACAGATGGGTAATCGAGCAACTTATAATGTCGTATAGACATCTTTCGCCTGAAGAACAAGAACAAGCGAGTAAAGATGCAAATGAAAAAGAATGGCTAAAAGGAGAAATGGCACACCTAAATATTTGTTCGAATGAAAAACTCGAAGAAATAGATATTGAATCACGACAATACGATTTGGCTTTTGCTGAAGAATTACTAAGAATTAAAACAGATTTGGACAGATATAAAAATGACGGATCGAGAGATAATAGCACGGCTTGTTGATAAGGACGAAGCAGTAACAAGAGATTTTTTCTTCAATCGTTGTCGCCCGTTATTTATAAGCATCATCAGGAAAGTGTTTTCCTATCGGGTCGAATTCGATGAGTTTGTCAATGAATTCTATCTTTATCTCATGGAAGACGATGCTTATAAGCTGAAACAGTTTCAGTATCGCAGTTCGATATATCAATGGTTGAAAGTTGTGGCAATAAGATATTTTGTCAAAAAACGCGATTCGATGATAGAAAACAGCTCGAAAGACACTCTTTTATACAACATTGCTGATACTGAAAGCACGAATGAAGAGACTGCTGTTGTGAATCGCATCGACGAAAGCAGACTTTTGAATGCCATGTCGAACAAACGATTTGCCCATGTCTTGAAGCGTCTTGTTATAGAGCAGGATGAGCCACAAAAAGTAGCGGAAGAGCTGAACATAACGGTGGACAATCTTTACAATATAAAGAAACGAGCCATTTCATCTTTGACAAAAATGGTTCTAAACGAAATCGGAAGCAATGGAAAATAAGAATAAAAACAACGAAATAACGTCTGAATTGATAGCATCTTACCTTGACGGCAACACAACGGCGGAAGAAACCTTGTCGGTCTTGAAACGCATAGCGGTCGATGAAGAGTTGAGAGAATTGATCGAGATTTCGAAAGAAGTGGATCTTGAATTGGGGATGTCGGAATCAAGATTCGATATTCTGCCTCTTGAATCCATTGCAGCCAATTGCGGAGAAGTGAACCTTTGTTCGATAGAATGCGAAAAGCATATACTGAATCGTTGCGGCATAAGTTGCGATGACGACACCCTCTACAAGCTTGCACTCGACAAAAGCTGGCAGAAAGAAGACGGAATGCCGCTTTACAACATCGGACGTTGCTTGGAATCATTCGGAATCAAAGTTTTGAGACGATTCGACTGCGATTTCGAAGACATAACCCAAGCCTTGGCACAAGGAAACAACCTAATGGCAGTCGTGGACGGCGGAGAGCTGAACGGAAACGAGACAGCAGAATATTTAGAAGACGTTTTCGAAGGCGGAAAGCCCGATCACGTGGTTGTGGTGCTTGATTGCAATATGTCGGAAGGTACTATCACCATATTCGATCCCGATTCCGCATCACCGCAAGACCGATACACACTTGCCCGATTTGCCGATGCGTGGGCAGACTCGAAGAATTATTTAATCATAACAAGTATAAAAGACATGGAAACCTACGATCCGAAACCCACAGACCTCACAGGAGTGGAATTACCCGCAGAGTTGGAAGAATTGAAAGAAGCCATGGCAGAGCACGCTCACGAAGTATGGGCAGCAAACCGCAAAGCCGACGGCTGGAACTACGGACCGCAACGCAATGACGAGAAAAAAGAAAACCCATGCCTCGTTCCGTATTCCCAACTTCCCGAAAGAGAAAAAGATTACGACAGAGAAATGGCGGTAAACACCATAAAGCTGTTGTTGAAACTTGGTTACGAAATCAAAAAACGTTAGAATATGGTACGACCATCAGAGTTTATTCACCCCGAAGATGCAGCCGCTTTACGCCAACTTGAGAGCATTCCAGGCTTTCCTGCTTTGGTGAAAAAGATATTGGCGTTAGGATTGGAGCAACTGCAGTATGGAATCAATATGGCTTCGGCAATACGACTTTCACCCAAGCAATTGCCCGAGCTGTACAAGCATCTGCCACCGATATGCGAGAGATTGGGAATCGAAGAGCCCGAATTCTATCTCCAAATGAACCCTATGCCGAACGCATTCACCTTTGGAGACACCAAAATCTTCATCACAATAACCTCAGGCTTGGTTGAGATGCTTGACGACGAAGAGTTGGACGCCGTAATCGCACACGAATGCGGACACATCCTTTGTCGACACGTCTTATACAACAGTTTGGCAAACTATCTCAAACTCGGAGCCGACGCATTGGGCATTTTGGGAAATCTGACCGCACCCGTGGAGTACGCACTCTACTATTGGAATCGTAAAAGCGAACTTTCGTGCGACCGATGTGCCGCAATCGTAACCTCACCGCAAGTCGTGGCAAGAGTCATGGCACGTTTGGCAGGCGGACCTCGCAGTCTCACCGAACGCATAAGCAGTATCGAATGGGCGAAACAGGCAGACGAATACGACCAAATAAGGAACAGCAACCTTTGGAACAAAGCTTTGCAAATCTCAGCCGTGCTTTCGATGAGCCATCCCTTTGCAGCAGTCCGCGTAAGAGAGATTTTGCGATGGGAACACAGCCCTCAGTACGCACAATTCAAACAATCGCCGCTTTTGAACCCGGGAGCAAAAACCTGCAACGCCTGTGGAAAAGTCGTAAACGACGATTGGACATTTTGCAAACACTGCGGAAATAAATTGAAATAAGAAACCAAAAAAACAAAACATTATGTTCTTCAATCAAGACGGAATATTAAACATCGACGAAGCCGTTGCAGAAAATCCATCCTTCAAAAAGATAATGGAAGACGGCATGGTAACAGACCAAGAGTTGGAAACGCAGGCACAAAAAGTCGTTTCCATGTTACAAGACCTCGAAAAAAAGTATGACGACGAACAATTGTCCGAAATAAAAGCCCTTTTGACCGAGGCAAGCGTGCTTTACGCAGTTTATAACATTCATTCAATACAACAAATCGACAAATAAACCATGGCAACCTTTGACACAAAAAAAACATTGTACGCATCGCCGTCACTGATTCCCCTTATAGCACAACGAATCACCGAAGAATTCGAGACAGACGGCTACGAAGTAAACGCAATCGCACTTGGCAGCGGCGGATACGACATTTCCATCCGCAAAGGCGGCTTTTTCAAAAGCGTGCTCGGTATGAAGACAGCCTTGAAAGTGAGTCTGCTCCCACGAAACGGCAACATATATTTCGAAGCAGGCGTAGGAATTTTCGGACAGCAGGCAATACCGACCGTAATCTCCATGTTCTTTTTCTGGCCCGTTGCAATCACACAGATATGGGGACTTGTCAGACAATCCAAACTTGACGACAAAGCCTTGGAAGTGGCACAAGACGTCATCATGTCGGCGAATGCAGGCAACCAAGGCAACACCTACGGCAACCAAAGCACGGAAAAGAACTTCTGCACGCAGTGTGGAACCCCCAACTCTTCGACAGCGAAGTTTTGCAACGCCTGCGGAAGTCCATTGAATTAAGGTTGAATTTTCGGCAGACTCGAATGGGGTTTGCCGAAACTTTTTTTAAGTTAATAAGGCTGTAGAATCGAAAAAAAACAGCCCGCCTCGGGTTGAGGAGAAAAAACGCCGAAAATACGCACTTAACTTAAAACGCACTCAATCAAGCTTTTAACTCAATAAGACGAAGTTTCGCACTTTCGAAACGCCGTTTTAAGGGTAAAAAAGTGCTGTTTTTGCGTTTTCAAACGGCGTCTGAAGAATTTCAAACGGCGTCCGGGAGATTTCAAACGGCGTTTGAAAAAATTCAAACGGCGTTTGCGGAAAATCGAACGCCGTTTTGGGACTCGGAAAGCTCGAAAAACGAAAAAAACTCCTCAAAACATGTGTTAAAATTTTCGAAAGCGAAAATCGAACTTTTTTTAACATTTCACCAAACCCCGAGAGCGAATTTTCGGAGCAGGAAAAAACACAAATAAACGACGAAAAAAATTGTCAAAAGCAGGAAAAAACGTATTTTTGCAAAGAATAGGCAAAATCAAACGAAGAATAAAAACAATCAAACAAATAAAGAAAACACAATGAAGAAGATTGCGATTATCACCATGAGCCTTCTGCTTTTTGCAGGCGGACTTTCATTTGCCCAAAGCACGAAATACAAAACCCGTGCGGGAATTGTTAAAGAGGCAACAATGCAAACAGACAAGAATGGCAAGTCCAAGAAAATTCCATTGAAGGGTGTGATTATAGAAACGAATGAGCAAGCAAGGGCAACGAGCTCGGACAACGGTACATTCAAGTTGAATATTTCCAAAGCACCGTTCAAGATTACCAAGGCAGAGAAAAAAGATTACATGATGCTCATTCCGGAAGCCGGAAAGACTACCTATAACGACGGAAAGGACATTATAAATATTCTCTTGGTGAAAAAGGATAACATGAATTCGAGAGTGGGCAGTCAAACCAAGACCGCAACAGAGAATAACGAGAAAAAGAAAAAGGAAAGCTTGTCGGAATTGGAGAAAAGAAAGGACAGAGGCGAGATAACGACATCCGAATACCTCCGAATGCACGATTCCATCACCAAAGTCTATTCCGACAGATTGAAAACCTTGATCGACCATTGCGAAGAGAGTGCCAAGAGATGGTTTATGGGGCAGGAAATAATCGATCAGCAGATAGACGAAGCCATAATCAAGGGAGAATTCGACAAAGCCGTTTCTCTGATAGAGTCAAAAGGCACAACCAAACAACGAACCGAGGAAATAGAAAACTCGAAAGCGGCTTACGAAAACCATAAGAAGCTTGCACAACAACATGATGAAATTGCGGAAAAACACAAAGAAGTTTACGAATCCCAAGTCAAAAGTTTGGTACTCGATCATAGGAATAGAGCCGACATAAAACTTATGGAAGTAAAATATTCCGAAGCTTTGGCATACTTAGACTCCGCAAGAGTTTTGCAAGAGGAGCATTTTGGTTTGCAAGACCCCGATTTGGCAATTACATACAATAATATAGGAGGTGTATACTTGGATCAAGGCAAAAATGAAGAAGCCATGGAGTGGCATAAGAAAGCCTTAGCGATTTTTGAGAAAGTATCAGACCCGTTGAGTCCCGATTTGGCAACTATATACAATAATATAGGAATGACATATACTGCTCAAGGCAAAAATGAAGAAGCCTTAAAGTGGTTAGAGAAAGCCTTAGCGATTAAAGAGAAAGTATCAGACCCGTTAAGTCCCGCTTTGGCAACTTCATACAATAATATAGGAGTTGTATACTGGAAACAAGGCAAAAATGAAGAAGCCTTAAAGTGGTATAAGAAAGCCTTAGCGATTCGAGAGAAAGTATTAGACCCGTTAAGTCCCGCTTTGGCAACTTCATACAATAATATAGGAAATGTATACTTAGCCCAAGGCAAAAAAGAAGAGGCCTTGAAGTGGTTAGAGAAAGTCTTAGAGATTTTTGAGAAAGTATTAGACCCGTTAAGTCCCGCTTTGGCAACTATATACAATAATATAGGAAATGTATACTTGGCTCAAGGCAAAAATGAAGAAGCCTTAAAGTGGTTAGAGAAAGCCTTAGCGATTCGAGAGAAAGTATCAGACCCGTTAAGTCCCGCTTTGGCAACTTTATACAATAATATAGGACTTGTATACTGGAAACAAGGCAAAAATGAAGAAGCCTTAAAGTGGTTAGAGAAAGCCTTAGCGATTCAAAAGAAAGTATTAGACCCGTTAAGTTACGATTTGACAAATACATACGGTAATATAGGACAATTATATTTTCAAATTAAAAAATATGAAGAAGCATTGGAATATTTCAATAAGGCTTTACCGGGAAGAATCAAGCGTTATGGAGAAGAACACGACAGAACAAAAATAGTAAAGGAAAAGATAGAACAATGCAAGCAGGCTTTGGGAGAATAAAACACCATATATATATTATATGAATAAGGAAAAGGAAATCAAAACGACGGACGGATACGATTACTTCGCATTTATAAGTTACAATTCGAACGATGAAGCGGAGGCAAAGGCGTTGCATCGCACTCTCGAGCGGTGGAAACTGCCTGCGTCCTTGGTCAAAGAAAAGGGATTGGCGTCCAAACCGATGCAAAAGCTGTTTTTCGCTCCTTCGGACATCGTTCCGAAAGAGTTGGAAGAGGTTTTGAAAGAGAATCTCAGGGCTTCGGAGCATCTGATCGTCGTTTGCTCGCCCACATCCGCCAAGTCGTATTGGGTAGGCTTCGAGATAG
>JAZNQE010000029.1:0-93736 GCA_045590015.1 Candidatus Onthomorpha sp.
GGTACTGGCAGTATCACTAACTGGTACTGGTAGTATCGCTAACTGGTACTGATAGTACCACTTACCGGTACCGGCAGTATCAATAAGCGGATTTTTTTTGATACGAACTTTGGTGATTGTTTTGCTTTGAGAGAAAAGAAAAAGGAGGACTTTCGCCCTCCTTTGCTCGGCTTAGTAGCCGAAGATTTCTTCTAATGTAAGTTCTTTTACTTTGCCGAATTTCTTCAAGGCTTCCATATCGACTTGTTCTTTGTTGCCAAGAACGACGTAAGTCCTATGTGCTTTGTGGAATTTCTTGCGGTTGAATTCTTTGATGTTGTCAAAGTTTATTCCTTGCAAAGCTGTGTAGTAGTGTTGCATACTGTTGGAAGGTCGAGCGTAAAGTCTGTCGTTCAGGAATGAAGATATGACGGATTGTCCTTTGATTCTTTGTGTTCTGACGTTGTTCAAAGTGGATTCTTTCGCCAAGTTGAAGTTTGCTTGTGCTTCCGGCATGCTGTCCAACAACATATTGAATGTTTCAAAGGCTTCTATTACTTTGTCGTTTTGTGTTGCTATGTGTGCAAAGTTGTAGTCTTTCATTCCCTTTTCGCTTCCCGGCACATAGCGTGAAGAGGCTTGATATGCCAATGAACGTTTCTCTCTCATTTCTTGGAAAACGATGCTGTTCATGCTTCCTCCGAAATATGCGTTGTACATTGCCGCCACTGCTCTTTCGGCTTCTGAGTATTCGTCTGCAACGATAAACATACGGCAATAGGATTGCTTTGCAGGATAGTTTACAAACAATACTCTGTCTCTGCCTATGTTTGGAATGTCTGTAGGTTTTTGATTGGCGGTTTTTGTAGGTTTGGCTTCCATTTTGTGATTCTTTTCAAGGAATGCCATTAAGGCTTCTATCGTCATATCGCCGTAATATCTTATTTGTTCGGGATATAACTTCAAGTCTTTGATTTGATTGCACAATGCAGAGGCTGTGATTTTGTTTATTTCTTTATCTGAAAGCAATGTGCGGTGTGCTCCTTTTTCTCCCAACAATGCGTATGATGAAAGTGCGGAGAAGCAAGATGATTGTTTATTCTTGGCATCTTTTCTGTTCTTCAACAATTGTGCTTTCATGTCTTCGACTATTTTTTCGTCAATCATAGGATTTGCAAGCAAGTCTTCAACTATTTCTAAGGCGTCCGACATATTTTCTGTCAAACCTTCGATTGTTACAAAGGTCTCTTTGCCGGTTGAACGTATGGAAAAACTACTTGCAAGGTTGAATAGCTTTTCTTGTATTTGCTCTTGAGTTTGGAAAGGTGTGTAAAGATACTTTTGATAGTTGCCTAAGAGTTGCAGATATTTGTTTTCCCATGTTCCTACTTTGTAGCAGAAGGTCAGGCTGTATCTTGAGTTGTCTTTATTCCTTACATAAAGCAACTCGCTTCCGTTTTCCATTTTCTCTATCGTCAAATCTTCCGAGTAGTTTACGAATTCAGCTTCTATAGGTGTGGTTTTGGTGTTTTTTATCTTGGTAAAGAATGCCGATTCTGCGTCTCGGTTGATTTGAATTGGGGTGATAGGCGGTTTTTCCACCTTTTCGATTTCGGCTGCTTCGCCTTGGGTCTTTCTAACTATCACATAGTTGTTGCTTTTGAAGGTTTTGTTGGCAAAGGCTACGATTTCGTCTTTGGTTATCGAACGCATGGTTTCTATTTTATTGACTTCGTCTGCCCAATTCTTATTTGCCATGTAAGCTCTTGCCATTTTCATTGCTCGAGAGGAGTTGCTCTCCAAGGCTTTTATTTCTTGCAATTGCATATTGTTGATTGCGGCTTGTAAGATTCCCTCATCCCAATTGCCTTTCTTCAATATATCTATCTGTTGCAACATAATGTCTTTTGCTTCCTCTAAACTTTGTCCTGCTTTCGGGTATGCCTGCAAAAGAAATCCTGTGTAGTCGTTCAATCCGTAAGTTCCGCTGTTTGCTCTTGCCACAAGATATTTTTGATTTACGTTTTTGTCTATCAATCCTGTGGAACCGTTGTTCAAAACCCAGTCAATCATTTCTGCCAATAGGGCTTCGCGTGATGTAGAACCTGCATTGATTCTGTATGCTATTGTAATGTAAGGTGCTTCAACGCCTTTTACTTCTACTTCTTTGATGCTTGTTTGTTCCGGTTCGTAGGTAAACTCAAACGGAGTCAAAGGTGAGGATTTTAGTTTGCCGAAATATTTTTCTATAACTTTGATTGCTTTGTCCGGATCAAAGTCTCCGCTCATTGCAATGCAGTAGTTGTTCGGTACATAGTACTTTGCGTGAAATTCTCTGATGTTTTTCAATGACGGATTACGCAAATGTTCTGCTTCTCCCAAGGTTGTTTGTTGTCCGTATGGGTGTGAAGGGAATAAAGCCTTAAGCATTTCTTCTCTAACCTTTCTTGCTTCGTTTGTAAGGCTCATATTCTTTTCTTCATAGATGGTTTCCAATTCTGTATGGAAGAGTCGCAAAACCGGATTGGAGAATCTGTCGGCTTGTATCTTTGCCCAATTTTCCAATTGATTGGAAGGAATGTTCTCTTGGTAGAACGTATAGTCGTTACTTGTTGCCGCATTTGTTCCTTTTGAGCCAATGAAACTCATCATCTTGTCATATTCGTTGGCTATTGCAAAGCCTGAAGCTATGTATGACAAAGAGTCTATTTGTTTATACAAGGCATTGCGTTTTTCTTTGTCTGTTTCTTGACGATAAACCTCATAAAGGCTCTCTATTTGAGTTATATATTTTTGTTCTTCTGCCCAATTTGTTGTTCCGAAGTTTGAAGTGCCTTTGAACATCATGTGTTCGAAATAGTGTGCAAGGCCGGTTGTCTCTTTCGGGTCGTTCTTACTTCCTACTCTGACGGCAATGTAGGTTTGTATTCTCGGCTCTGACTTATCTACAGACATATATACCTTCAGTCCGTTCTGAAGTGTATAGATTCTTGTCTTCATCGGGTCATTCTCAACTGTCTCATACTTCTGTGCCAATACGTTAATGGATATGAATAATCCAAGAAAGAGCATCAGCAAACTTGTCAATCTTTTCATACTGATAATTATTTATTTTACTTTATTGTTATTCTTCTATTTCAAAACTAAGTTGCAAAGTAACACAAAATTTGTGTAATAACAAAAAAAGAGAGCCTTGAAAAAGACTCTCTTCGAAAACTCCGGGTGCGAGATGGGATTTGAACCCACGACCCTCAGGACCACAATCTGATATTCTAACCAACTGAACTACTCGCACCATGATTTTGCGGGTGCAAAGATACAAAGATTCTGCAAATCAGCAAAACATTTTGTGCTTTTTTTTGAAAACTCGCAAATTATCAATCTTCTAAAAGCATGTACAATCAGGACTTATCTCAATCGTTCTGATGATTTAACTAGTTTTTCGTCCTTACGAATTGCTTGTTGTGAAAGAATTAAAAGTATGATTTGACCTATCGGGAAATAGGTACTTGTTCCGTAAATCACTTTTGTTACAATCACATTTTGAGCTTCCAATGCAGACACTTGTGAATCTATTATCCACAAAAACAAAAAGCCTGCATAAATCACGCTTAGCAAAAACGCAATTGCCACTACTCTGACTTGCTTCATTCTGTTTTTATACATAAAAATAGCAATCAAAGACAACAATCCGATAATCACAGGGAAAGCAATTGCATTCCAAGCTATGGTTTGTTGAGGAATATATGTAACATCTGCAGGTGCTGTTTTAGGGATAAGGCTGTATAATGAAGGAGCAAAATCTTTACATTCAAAAATAGCCAAAGGGAACATAAAACTCAAAACGCTGAGTACAACCACTCCTAATAAATAAAGGCTTTGTATTCTCTGTATCATTTGAAATTCTTATTAAAAAAAGAAGAATCGACTATGCTATATGCACAGTCAATTCTTCCAACGAAATTATTTATAATAGTTAATCACAAACCTATGTTTTTAGTACATTCCACCCATTCCGCCAGGTGCTGCAGGCATTGCAGGAGTTTCTTCTTTTATTTCAGACAAAACGCATTCTGTTGTCAAAATCATTGAAGCTATTGAAGCAGCATTTTCAATAGCAACTCTTGCAACCTTTGTAGGGTCGATAACTCCTGAAGCGTGCAAGTCTTCATAAACTTCTGTTCTTGCATTGAAGCCATTGTCGCCTTCCAACTCCTTAACCTTATTAACAACTACCGAACCTTCCATGCCGGCATTTGCCACGATTTGACGAAGCGGTTCTTCCAATGCTCTTCTTACAATTTGGATACCTGTTTGCTCATCATCATTTTCGCCTTTCAAATCATCTAATGCAGAAATTGCTCTAATGAATGCAACACCGCCTCCCGGGATTATTCCTTCTTCCAAAGCAGCTCTTGTTGCGTGCAAAGCATCATCAAATCTGTCTTTTTTCTCTTTCATTTCCACTTCAGAAGCAGCACCAACGTAAATAACAGCTACTCCACCTGCTAATTTAGCCAAGCGTTCTTGTAGTTTTTCTCTATCATAGTCTGATGTGGTTTTTTCAATCTGTGCACGGATTTGATTAACCCTGGCTTCGATTGCTGCTTTTTCTCCTGCTCCTGAAACAATTGTTGTATTGTCTTTATCAACGGTTACTTTCTGAGCAGTACCCAACATTGTCAAATCAGCATCCTCCAATTTATAACCTTTCTCTTCTGAGATAACAACACCACCTGTAAGAATAGCTATGTCTTCCAACATTTCTTTTCTTCTATCACCAAATCCTGGTGCTTTAACAGCAACAATCTTCAAAGAACCTCTCAATCTGTTTACAACCAATGTAGCAAGAGCTTCTCCTTCTATATCTTCAGATATTATCAACAAACCTCTACCTGTTTGAACTGTTTTTTCCAAGATTGGAAGCAATTCCTTCAAATTAGAGATCTTCTTGTCGTAAATCAAGATATAAGGATTTTCGTATGTTGCTTCCATTTTCTCGGTATTGGTTACAAAATACGGAGACAAATATCCTCTGTCAAATTGCATACCTTCAACAACCTTTACCGTTGTATCCAATCCTTTAGCTTCTTCAATGGTTATAACACCTTCTTTCTTCACTTTATCCATTGCTTCAGCTATCATGCCACCTATAAATTTGTCATTATTAGCTGAAATAGTTGCTACTTGCTCTACTTTTTCCTTTCCTTCTCCTATTTCTCTTGAGCGAGCCTTAAGGTCAGCCACTACCGCAGCAACTGCTTTGTCTATACCACGTTTAAGATCCATAGGATTAGCTCCTGCGGTTACGTTCTTGATTCCTGTATTAACTATAGCTTGTGCAAGAACAGTAGCAGTAGTTGTTCCATCTCCGGCTTGATCATTTGTTTTTGATGCAACTTCTTTTACAAGTTGAGCACCCATGTTTTGAATCGGATCTTCCAATTCAACTTCTTTTGCAACAGATACTCCATCCTTTGTAATGTGTGGAGCACCGAATTTTTTATCTATTATAACGTTTCTTCCCTTTGGTCCTAAAGTTACTTTAACTGCATCAGCCAAAGCATTAACACCTTGACGCAATTGTTCGCGTGCTTCTGTGTTGAATATTATGTTTTTAGCCATTTGATTAAATTTTTAGTTTTGTTTAATATGTTAAATAATTGCGTAAATATCGTTTTCTCTCATTATTAAATAATCCGTTCCTTCTATATTGATTTCTGTTCCGGAATATTTACCATAAAGAATCTTATCTCCAACTTTTACAGTCATTGGTTCATCTTTTTTTCCACAACCAACCGCAACAACTTCACCTGTCATAGGTTTTTCTTTTGCTGTATCAGGGATAATGATGCCTGATGCTGTTTTCTGTTCTACTTCTGCAGGTTTAACCAAAACTCTGTCAGCCAATGGTTTTACATTTACTTGTGCCATTTTCAATTCTCCTATTTATTTTTACTATTTATTTAATTCTTAAATCTTTGTTTTATTTCAAAGTTTCATTCTCTTAATTGCGAAAAACGTGCCAAACAAAGAACTCTGCCATTTTGACATATCAAAACAACGCTTTATGCAAAAAGGTCATCATTAACTGACGACCTTTATTCCCTATTGCAAAGCGTTAAGTTGTTCTTGTAAGGTCAAGAGTTTTTGTTCCGCATCGGATAATTTCTTTCTCTCTATATCAACAACCTTTTGTGGTGCTTTGTTCACAAAGCTTTCATTCGACAATTTCTTTTCGACAGAAGCCTTAAAACCTTCGAAATACTTGATTTCATCCATTATCTTCTTTATCTCCTCTTCCTTATTTATATTGTCGGCAAAAGGAACGAAAATCTCCATAGTTCCGACCATTTTTGCAATCGCTTTTTCTACCTTTTGCTCGCACACAGACAGCGTTTGCAAATTACATAACTTGGAAACAATCGACGCATTCTTTGAAATAATCGACGCATTCTTTGATTGAGTATAATAAACCTCTAAGGCATTTTTCTGAGCTATATTCTTTTCATTTCTGATTGTTCTAATAACCGAAACAAATTCTTGAACAAACTCGAATTCTTTCAACAAAGACTCATCGCATTGCTCAGCCTCAGGCATTTTTGCCAACATAATAAAGTCGTCTTTCTCTCTTATCAAATGATAAATCTCTTCTGTAACAAACGGCATAAACGGATGCAAAATTTTCATCAAGCATTCCATTATGTCAAGTGCCTGTTCATAAGTCGTTTTATCCATAGGCATCTGATAAGCAGGCTTTATCATTTCCAAATACCAAGAACAAAAATCATCCCAAATGAATTTGTACACTCTCATTAAAGCCTCTGATAATCTGTATTTTGAAAAATCATCTTCAAGCAAAACCAAAGTGCTGTTAATCTTGGCATGAAACCATTCGGTTGCCAATCGAGAAGTTTCGCTTTGCGGAATATCCTCAACCTTTTGAGACTTCAACAATCTCAAAGCATTCCATATCTTATTCGAAAAGTTTCTTCCTTGTTCGCAATAGCTTTCATCGAAAGGCAAATCATTGCCTGCAGGCGATGCAAGCAACATTCCCATTCTCACTCCATCAGCACCATATTTCTCAATCAACTCTATCGGGTCAGGACTATTACCAAGACTTTTGCTCATCTTACGTCCCAATTTATCTCTTACTATACCCGTAAAGTAAACATTCTTGAACGGCACTTCTTTTCTGTATTCCAATCCTGCCATTATCATTCTAGCAACCCAGAAGAATATTATTTCAGGAGCAGTTATCAAATCATTTGTTGGATAGTAATATTTAATCTCTTCGTTATCGGGATTTCTAATTCCATCGAATACACTCATCGGCCATAGCCAAGAAGAAAACCAAGTATCCAAAACATCCTCATCTTGCTTCAAATCATTGAGCGTATAATTTTCTTCAGGGAACAATGCGTTTGCTTTTTGCAATGCCTCCTCTGCACTTTTTGCCACAACAAATTCTTTATTCGGAAGATAGTATGCAGGTATTCTTTGTCCCCACCAAAGTTGTCTTGAAATACACCAATCTTTCACATTCTCCATCCAATGTCTGTAGGTGTTTTTGAACTTAGCAGGATGGAATTGTATGGTATCATTCATAACTGCTTCTAAGGCCGGCTTTGCCAAATCGGACATTTTCAAGAACCATTGTAATGACAATTTCGGCTCTATCACCGCATTTGTTCTCTCTGAGCAACCAACATTATTCATATAATCCTCAACCTTCACCATCAAACCGGCATCCTCCAAATCCTTTGCAATCTTCTTTCGACAGTCAAAGCGATCCATACCCTTATAATCGCCACCATTGTCGTTCAGAGTACCATTATCGTTGAATACGTTTATAGAATCCAACTTATGTTTCAAGCCAAGATTATAGTCATTTATATCATGTGCAGGAGTAACCTTCAAAGCACCTGTACCAAACTCCTTATCAACATATTCATCAAATATAACAGGAACACTTCTTCCAACTATCGGAACAATCAAACGTTTCCCCTTCAAATCAGAGTAGCGTTCGTCTTCAGGGTGTACACAAACCGCTGTATCTCCAAGTATGGTTTCTGGACGCGTTGTGGCAACTGTCACAAATTTATCAGAACCTTCCACCATGTATTTAAGGTAATACAACTTTGATTGCTGCTGTTTGAATATTACTTCTTCATCGCTCAAAGCCGTTAATGCAGCAGGGTCCCAATTAACCATTCTTACACCGCGATATATCAAGCCTTTGTCATAAAGATCCACAAAAACATCGATAACAGAATCGTACAATGGTTTATCCATCGTAAATTTCGTTCTTTCCCAATCGCAAGACGCTCCAAGTTTACGCAGTTGCTTAAGAATTATTCCTCCATGTTTTTCTTTCCAATCCCAAGCATGCTCAAGAAATTCTTCGCGAGTCAAATCTTTTTTCTCGATTCCGTCCTCTTTAAGTTTTGCAACCACTTTTGCTTCTGTTGCAATGGAAGCATGATCTGTGCCGGGCACCCAACAAGCATTAAATCCTTTCATTCTCGCTCTTCGCACCAAAACATCTTGGATTGTATTATTAAGCATGTGTCCCATATGCAACACACCGGTAACGTTAGGCGGTGGAATAACCACAGTAAAAGGTTTGCGACCATCAGGTTTTGATTCGAAGCATTTATTTTCCACCCACTTCGAATACCATTTTTCTTCAACAGATTTTGATTCGTATTTACTTGCTATCTCTGACATTTTAACTTTAACTTAAGATTCAACTTGCAAAGATAAGAAAAAGAAAATTAACCCTGCGTTTGCGTTCAATAAAATCGCATTTCACTTACACCAAACAAGACTCCAAAAAAAACTTTTTTAGTATCATAGGCGTTTTTTATTGAATAGGCTTACGTTTATGTCGAAAAAAATAAATAGTTTTGCAAAAGATTTTAGAATATTAACTTTGAAAAAACACAGAATATTATGGCATTAGAAATTACAGACGCTTCTTACAACGAAGTATTGGCAGAAAAAGACAAATTGGTTGTTATAGATTTTTGGGCTACTTGGTGCGGTCCTTGTCAAAAGGTTTTACCAATCATAGAAGAGCTTTCCGCTGAATATGAAGGAAGAGTTATCATAGGAAAATGTGATGTTGATGGAAACAACGACATAGTTGCTCAATACAGAGTGAGAAACATTCCTACAGTGTTGTTTATCAAGAACGGAGAATTGCTTGACAAATTGGTGGGAGCAAATCCTAAGAGTGCATTTGTAGAAAAAATTGAAAAGTATCTATAATTTCAAAAACGACTGTACGAATGGTGAAAAGCTGAATCTGAGATTCGGTTCTTTCACCATTCGCATTTTTATATAGTTCTTATGTTTGGAGAATCCGAAAACTTTTCTCGTTACAATTCTATAGAATTTAAGACAAACAAAATCGTTGAAGGCTTTATTACAGGCTTGCACAAAAGTCCTTTTCACGGCTTTTCGGTTGAGTTTGCCGAACATAGGTTATACAATTCAGGCGAATCGACACGACATATCGATTGGAAGCTATACGCAAGAACAGATAAGATTTTCGTAAAAAAGTACGAAGAAGAAACCAATCTAAGATGCCTTTTGGTCTTAGATAATTCTTCTTCGATGTACTTCCCTTTCGGAAAGAAAATTTCACTGGAAAGCCAAAATAAACTATCGTTCTCTATTTATGCAGCGGGTTGTCTTTCTCATCTTTTATACAAACAAAGAGATGCTTTCGGCTTGGCACAAATCAACGAGAGAATCGATTCGATGTCGGAAATAAAGACAAACTTCGCTCACAAACAACGCATTTTCACCCTACTTGAACAACTCTTACAAAGCAAAGAAACAAAAAATACACTCACCAATATAGACAAACCATTGCATGAAATCGCAGAGCGAATCCACAAACGGAGCCTTATTATCATCTTTACAGACCTATTTTCCACACTTTCCTCTGACCAAGAACTTATAAAAGCTTTACAACATTTGCGATACAACGAACACGAAATCATACTTTTTTACGTTTATGACGAAGAAAAGGAAGTGGAACTTGATTTCAAAGAACGCCCATACAGATTCGTAGATGCGGAAAGCGGAGAAGAAGTTAAAATCACTCCTTCGCAACTGAAAGACAGATATTCCGAAACAGTGAAAGAAAAAATCGCAAACATAAAAGCACAATGCAACAATCTGCAAATCGACTTTGTTAAAGCAGATATAAACAAAGGATTCGACCAAATTATGTTACCATTTTTGATAAAAAGAAGTCGATTAAAGTAAATAAATATCTATTTGGTTATATATCAATTCGTTTTTTATTGTTATTTTTGCAGATTATCTGAAATAAAGAAGTACATAACAAATCATTCATAAAAAGATGAGAAAAAGAGTATTAGGAACATTAATTATTGGCGTTGGTATTTTGCTTACCGCATCTTGTGGCAGCATAAAGACAATGCAAAAAAAGCATGACACAGTTCGTTATCAGATTTCTCCAAATCCTATGGAGGCTCACGGCGATAAAGTCATTGTAACCATAAACGGAAACATTCCTGAAAAGTATTTCCAAAAGAATGCTGTGGTTTACTTACAACCTGTTTTGACATGGGAAACAGGAGAAGTTATTCTATCTCCTATGAACTTGAAAGGCTCAAAGGTTGAAGGCAATGGTAAGACAATAGAAAAAGGAAGCGGCGGACGTTTCGTTTACAAAGATACCGTTGCTTACAGACAAGGAATGGAAAGTGCAAAGTTATTCCTTAACCCTATCGCATACAAGGCAGAGGAAGTGAACGAAGCAAATGCTACATGGAGCGAAGCGATGGAAAATCCGGGAGCAATAAAACTTGGAAACGTTAAAATCGCAGAGGGAATCAACTCCACATCGAACAGAGTCGACATAAGAGGAGATTTAAGCATGGCTCCTGCAAATTACACTGTAAGTTCCGATGAGATAATGACTACCGACATTTATTTCACCGTCAATATGTCCGACTTGAACTGGAATAACAACCTCAATAAGAAGATGGATGCAAAGCGAAGCTATGAAAGCATGAAGAGCTACATAGTAAACAACCAAGTTCCTCGTCAAATATTCGTCAATGCGTGGGCTTCACCGGAAGGAGAAGAGACTTTCAACATCGGACTTTCAAAGAAGAGAGCAGAAACCACTGTAAACTTGGTGGATAAGATGCTTACAGAAGCCTTGACCGAAAGAGCAAAAGCAGAAAACATCAAAAAGAACGACATAAAGAAGTATGTAGAGCAAGCAAAACAAGATGTGGTAATCACATCAAGTGCAAAGGGAGAAGATTGGGAGAATTTCATCAGATTGGTTGAAGGTTCATCATTGAAAGAAAAGAATACAGTCATCAATGTCGTTAAATCACAACCCGATAAGATAAGAAGAGAGCAGGAAATCCGTAACATGTCAGTTGTTTTCACACAGATAGAAGATGAAATCCTACCTACATTGCGTCGTGGTGAGATTGCGTTCAATTTCTCAGGCGTTCAAAAGACAGAACAAGAGATTGCAAAGATGGCAATGTCCGATCCTGACAAATTGACTTACGATGAGCTTATGTACGCAGCAACACTCACTCACAACTATGCAAGCAAATTGCAAATCTACACTGCGGCAACCGAACGTTTTGCTTCAGAGTGGGGTGGTTGGAACAACGCAGGAGCAGTTGCTTTGTACTTAAATCAATTGGAAGACGCAAAACGTTTCTTGGAAACAGCAAATAAGCTTTCTCCAAACAACGGAGAAATTCTTTCAAACCTTTCATTATTGAGCTTAGCCTTGAAAGACACCGATGCAGCAAGCGATTACGTTCAACAATCCATTGCAGCAGGCAACGAGCAAGCACAAATGAACGAAGCAATCGTTTTAATGAAGCAAGGCAAATATGAAGAGGCTGCAGAGAAACTTGATGGCAGAAAATGCACTTACAACCTTGGACTTCTTCAACTTTTGACCGGAAACACAGGAAATGCAATCCGCACTTTGGATTGTTGCATGGATCAAACAGCAGAGGTTTACTATTTGAGAGCTGTTTGTTATGCAAGATTGGATGACGTTCCGGGCTTGATAAAGAACCTTAAGGAAGCATGCAAACAAGAACCTGCATACAAATATCAGGCAAAGAATGATTTGGAATTCAAGCGTTATCAATCATTGATAGAGTTCCAAGACATCATAAACAACTAAAATATTTCGATATTTATTGAATAGCGGATGCGTTCGGGATACTTCTCGGACGCATCTTTTTTTCAGTGCATTTATTCAAAGCGAAGGCATCTCGGAACCAAAGATTCACCCCTCCAAATCAAAGAAATAAAAAACGTAATTTATAGTTCTGATTTATTTTTACCTTTTCTAAATTCAATAGGCGAAAGGTTTGTCATACGTTTAAAAAATCTACTAAAATTACTTTGCGAATTAAAACCTAAAAACTCTGCAACATAATCAATTGAATTTTCGCTTTCAGTTAATAATCGTTTCGCTTCCGAGATTAATTTTTCATCAAGCCAAGATTTAAAAGAACGTCCCGTTGCGTTTTTTATCGTAGTCTCAAAATAACCCTTTGAAAGAGAAAAACAATCAGCATAAAATTCTACATCTTGCTTGTTAATGAAATTTTCCTCTAATAATTGAAAGAATCTATCGCTAATATTCTTGCTATTTGTCTTCAAATTAGAAAATAAAGAATAGAAATAGCGATAATAATAAGCAGTATTCAAATGCCGAACAACATTTAAGCGAAAAGGATTGTCGGTCTCAGCAATAACTTCATTTAATTCATTTACAAAATGCATCATAACATCAGCCTCCTTTTTGTTAAAATGAGAATAACACTTTAATCTGATACTATTATGCAAAGAGACACTTGCCCCAAAACTATCTAAGAAATGATTTCTAATATGTTGAGAAGCAACGAATATGTTAATGGATAAATCAGAACTAAAAGATATAATCTGAAAAGAATTACCCGGTTGCATAAGTATAAAAGAAAGGGAATCAAGAAGGTATTCTTTCATATCAATTTCAATAACGATATTCCCTTTGTTAATAAAAACATCTATATAATAATTAGTTTGCAGGCGTTTTTCTTTATTGTAAAGTATGTTAATATCATTTGATGTTAAGAAATCGTAACCAATTTTACATTCTTCCTTTGTTTCATCAAATACTTTTTCCCAATCAAAAATAGGAGTCTTTCTAATCATAACGAATTTGTTAAAATTAAACTATTGCAAATATAAATAAAAAAACGTTCTCAATACTTAAAGCCTATAATAAAATGAAAAAAAATCATTGGGAAATGATAAAACACTATAATAAAATGAAAAAAAGTCATTGGGAAATGTCAAAAAAATACAATTTTTTTACTATATTTTTGCAAACGAAAATTTTCACAATTTTTTAGTACTAAAAAACAAAAAGAAACAACAATGAAAACAAGCACAATTTCGCAAAAGTAATTATTAACTCCTAACTCTTTTGTGGAATTGTAGAACTAAAAGAATAGGAGTAAAAACTAAATAAATAAATAAATAAATAATACAAAACGATGAAAAGAAGTATCAAAAGAATTGCCCTATTGGCAATATTTACAGGAGCATTTATGAGTTCATGCACAGAAGACGAATTTTTAACAGAAGAAGAAGTAGGAACACACCATTCTTACTTAAAAACAGAGAATGTACCAACCTCAACAGCACCATTTGCCTTGGACTTTGCAAAATATATACAAACAAATCCAAACGCATTAACCACATTAAACGAAGCGATACACAAAGTAGTAGGATATGGATTAGATGAGAACCTAACATTCTATGACATACTACAATTTAACAATTCAGTATTCTTTGGAAGTAAAGACTCCGGCGTAACAAATTTAGGAAGTGGAATTTCAGAAGAGAGATTAAAAGAATCAGGTTACAATTCAACAAACTATTACGGAGGCTTGAACATCTATTGGGGGTATCACGATGAATGGGATGGTAAAACCTTACCAATAATTGGTTACGTAGAAGACGGGAAAGAAACGATAAAAATCAAAGGCTATCGAATCACAGAAAAAAACATAGAAGAAACGAGCATTACGATAGCAGACTTTGATAGCGTTAAGTTTCCTGTAATCATAATCAATTATAGTGATAGAAATTATGCCGAATACCCAGAATTTAAAAAAGGAACAAGACAAAAAGGCGGTAAAGTATGGCTTTATGATGGCTATAATAATAACGATAATGACAATAACACCACAACAAATATTTGGAATGATACAACAAAAGTGTACAAACTAAAACTAACATCATTTAAAGCAGTAAGAAATTACGATTTAATAGGAGGAAGTGAGTTCGCTTTTAATTCGGCTTTTGTAAATCCATTAAACGATGTAGCATATACCTCAAAATATACTTGTGAATACACAAGAAAACAAATAAAAAACAAAGTAACAAAAACATTTAATGTACAAATCAACCCGGATTGGCAATCTAAATGTGAAAATATGCAGTTCTATATAATAGAAGAAGATGGAGGTTGGAACGATAATATAAATGTATCTTTAAGTGTACAAGGTGTAGGTTCATTAAGCATTGCATTACCAGCCTGCAGTTTTGATAATGTATTATTTAGCGCATCTTGGATAAGATATTCATTTATTACAGATATGGATACAACAAATAATACAAACACTATGATGTTTGATAGTGGCAATACTCTTAAAACAAAGATGGAAATATCAGACAGACCATATTAATTCCTGAAATTAAAACAAATAAACAATGAAACGAGCATTAGTATTATTGGTTGCATTTTTTGCAATGCAAATAGCAACAGCTCAAGAAGCAGTAAAAAAGCATAACTTCGGCTTTGGAATTTCAACAGAAATGTGGTTAGACCAAGACAATCAAACACCGGCAGCATCTGTTTATGATATATATTACGATAATGCCTTACAAACACAACTATATGCGAGCACCACACTAACAGATTGGCAAACCCTATCCTTACATTTCGATTACACATATAAGTTCAACAAATCATTTTCATTAACAGGAAAATTCAAATGCTCATTTGTAGACGCAGACATACTATTTTCAGCCTTTGATACAGAGAAAAAAATAGTTTCAAAAGGAGTATATTCAGAAAATCTAAACATTTACAATGTAGGATTGGAAATACCACTATCAGTAAACTATAATTGGAATATCAAAGATAATGTAGCATGGACATTTTCCTTAGGAGGTGGACTTAGAAGTATGATGATACTTGAAAATAACAAGACAATAGATTTAGGAAGTGGCGTAACACCAACGGGATTCATATCATTCCAAGATAATTTACAGCCATTTTTGCTTTTTGGAACAGGAGCTCAATTCAATATTGCAGGAAAAGAGATGAAGTTATTCTTAAATTACAGTCTTTATAATGCAGATTTCTACACATTCTCCAATCATTGCGTTACGGCAAACGGTTACCTTACAGGTGTAGATGTGCATGAAATAAACGATACAAAACTAAATCCTAATCAATTGGAAGTAGGATTTACCTATTTCTTCTAAGAGTAAAATAAAACAAAGAACGAATAAAATAACTCTTTGATTCAAGAAATTAAATCAAAGATTCGTTGAAACGAAACAAAGATTCATTTCGCTGAAATCAAGAAAGAATTCAATGAATCAACGTTTTATTATTATGGCTTTATATTTCTAAAAAACAGTATATTATCTTTTCAAACAGAAGTTAAAGTTCGGAAAGCCATTGCATCGTATCGACTCCGTCGGCAAAGTCTTCAATCCGAGGATTCTGCCCATCGCCCAAAGCGATTGAACAAAGCGAAGGATTGTCTCCTATTACGATTTGAATGTTTTCACGATTCTTTTCAATGTATTCCGCAACCTCCGACTCGTTTTCATAATAAGTATAATTCACAACGCTGACTCCTGATGCCAGTTCTTGATTCTCTATCAGCAAAAGGTTATCCAAATCGACAAATGCAAGATTGTTCATTATGAAAATGGCTCTATGATAATCCAAATTGTTTCTGTATTTGTTCAAATCCCTGAGCCACGCATATCGTTCGCAAGCGGATTTCAACAAAGTGAAGTCATAGCCTTTAGGAACGAACAATCGGCTTACACTTCTGCAACCCAAGCCTGCGTAAAGCAAAATATCATCCGCTAATGCCTGCAGTTGCTCTTCGGATTCTTTACCAGACAGAACCGCTATGGAGTTTCTGCCATGTCTTATGATGTGCGGATATTTCCCAAAGTAGTTCTCGAAATGCAAAGCACTGTTGTTGCTGCCTGTTGCTATGACTGCATCAAAGCCTTTCAGCGTTTCGCTTGTAAAAATCACCTCTTCGGGGAAATATTTATTGAACAAAAACGGCAAAATTACCTCATCCTTATACGATAATTTGCAAACGGCTGCATTACCACTAAGCAATACGCACATTATGTCGTGAAAGCCGACTGCAGGTATGTTGCCTGCAGCAATGATTGCAACCTTTTTCGGTTCTTTTGCAAAACCATAATCGGCAACAAAAGATTCCAACTCATCTTTTCTAAGCCATAACGCTATCCCTTTCAAAGCCTGCCTTACAAACTCTTCACAAAACCAAGTGTTTTTCGCAAATGCAGAACGTATAACCGCATCAAACTCTCCACTTTCCAAACCTTGCTCGATCCAATTGCCCATTTGGCAGAATCTTTCTATGATTTCTTCTCTTGTCATAATGATTTTCGTATGCTTAAGGTTGCAAAGGTACGAATAAAGTCAGAATCCCATTATTTGGAATCAAGTTTGATTGAAACGAAATCAAGGTTTGCTGCAGTATTATTTGATTTCGGCAAACTCAATCTGCAATAGAAAATGTGTCTTGCTTTTGTTGTTCGGACTGAATAAAGCTAATATTTCTGCCTGCTTGATTCAAGGCTTCTCGATTGCAGTTCCGATATCCTATGACGTAGTTTATGTCTTTTGGATTGACGATTATCTTTTTTGTTTCTTTGGGTAAGGAAAACAATCTTTCGTTCCAAATTTTGCTTAACACAAATTCTCTAAACGAGACATGAAATGGCCCTGCTATAAGGTCTTTTCCGCTTATCAGACCTTCGCTTGGGTGCAATCCAACCCTCAAAATCGTTATGCCTGCTTTTTGAAATATTTTATAAATTTCTGCACTCCATTCTACTGCTTGCGGAATGGTCAATGGAGTATAGGCATTTTGGTTATACAACTCTGCCAATTTGGTGTTTGGAATGACGAGTGTGGGATATATTCTTGTGTTATCGGCTCCGAGTTCAACGATTTTATTGGCTGTCTGCTTGGAGCGTTCCATCGTATCCAAGGGTAAACCTATCATCATTTGAAGGCCAAGCGAGAAGCCGTGCTTTTTAATCAACTCTGATGCCTTCTCTACATCTCTAACACTGTGTCCGCGTTCGCAATACTGCAATACCTCATCGCAAAGCGACTGTGCACCCAACTCTATCGTCTTTACATTGTATTGTTTCAACATCTGCAGAATCTCTTCATTGATGTAATCGGGACGTGTTGAGAGTCTGATGCCGTCTATCAAGCCTTGCTCTATGTAAGGTTGCACTGTGGCAAGATATTCTCTTTGTTGAGCAATTTCTATTCCTGTAAAACTGCCTCCGAAAAAAGCCAACTCAACTTCGCATGGACGTTTGAACGTAGCCAAATGCTGCTCTATTATATCTTTTACTTCTTCGGTTGTAACAGGTTCCAATTGCCCCGAGATATGTCTTTGATTGCAATAAATACAACGATTAGGGCAGGCAAGCTCCGGAATAAAGACAGGAATATTATAATGCTTCATGTAAAATTATTATCTATTTCGGTGGTTTCCTATCAAAAAGAATTGAACTTGGAATCCGAATCTGCAAATTGTATTAGAGTTTTCTCTTTTTGAATCGAGTAAACAAAAAAACAAAAAAAAGTGTGCCGAATATACTTTCGACACACCTTCTATCATATTTTACTTCTTACGATTTCGTTTGCTTCTTTCTTTTAGCATTGCTTCTTTATCTTCCTCGAAATAGCCATAACCGTATCCGTAACCATAG
Source organism: Candidatus Onthomorpha sp. (assembly GCA_045590015.1). GTDB lineage: Bacteria > Bacteroidota > Bacteroidia > Bacteroidales > P3 > Onthomorpha. The sequence goes on from JAZNQE010000029.1 coordinate 18,088, forward strand.
CCTTTTCCATATCCATAGCCACCATAACCGTAGCCATAGCCATAACGTCCGCCGTATCTGCTACCGTAACCGTACTTTTGCATTGCATTTTCGATTGCATTCATAACAAAGTGTACTTTTACGTTGCTTCTATCAACCATTTCGGTCAATGAAATCTTCAATACGCCCTTATCAGTTTGACCGCTTCTTACAACGAACAAGTTAATATCGGATTCTTTTGCCAGACATTGAGCATCTGCAATCAGACTCACAGGAGGAGTATCGAGAATGATATAATCGTAATGTTGTCTCAACTTCTTTATCAACTCTCTATTCTTTTCTGAATCCACAAGCTCAGAAGGATTTGGCGGAACCGGTCCTGAAACCAAGACATCCAAGTTATCGAATTCCGTATGTTGGATTATATCCTCATAAGAATGGTGTCCAATCAAATAAGATGTGATACCACGAGAACCATCTACATGGAAAACTTTGTGAAATTTTGGTTTTCTAAGATCATATCCGACAATAATCGTTTTCTTTCCACTCAAACTGAACACAGATGCAAAGTTCAAAGAAAACAAACTCTTTCCGTCATTAGGCAATGCCGATGTAATAAGTATAACTCGTCCCTCTGTCGCATTATCATCTTGCAATATATACTTGACATTTGTTCTTATCGAACGGAATGCCTCGGAGATTTGGCTCTTTGGCTTATCCAAAACAACCATTTTATTATATTCTTCAGGGATTGCAGGAATATAACCAAGGATTGGTGCATCGGAAATTTTCTCCAAGTCTTCTTTTCCGTTGACTGTGTTGTTTGTCATATAACGAATCAAGATATATCCTCCCGGAATAATCAATCCGATTACAAAAGCCAATAAGAAATTCATTTCTGTCTTAGGATAAACCTTCAAAGCATGCTTTGCTTCATCTATAATTTTGTGGTCAGGCAACGCAGCACTCTTTGCGATTTCTGCTTCTGCTCTTTTTTGGTAAAGGAAGTTGTAAATCTCATCGTTAAATTTGAATTGACGCTCGATATTTATCATATTTCTTTGCGTAGTTGGCAACTTGTCTATCTCTGCTTGCAATAGGTTCTGTTGTCTTTTCAATTCCTTTTGAGTAATCTCTGAGTGTTTCTTTATGGTACGCAAACTCTCTTGAATTTGTTTTTTAATAGTTTCGATTTGTAGGTTAAGCTCTTTCATCTTCGGGCTTTTTGGAGTCAAAGTTGTAGATAATCTTTGTCTTTCTAACACTAAGGAAGTAAGAGTTTCAACCAATTTATTAAGAATAGGGTCTTGTATTCCCATGGTTGTTGGAACGGCTACACCCGATTCAAGATCTGCCTGATTGATATAGTTTTCCAAAGCATCATAATATGCTTTCTGTGTATATGCTTCTGCCCTTTGCAACTCCAATTCATTTGTTCTCTCATAAATATACTGAGCATCATTTGTCAAAGCCAAGGTATTGTTATTCTTTTGAAAGGCTTCTCTTCTGCTTTCTACAATCGAAAGTGAGTCTGCAATGCTTTCAATTTGAGAATTCACAAAGTCGATGGTCGCAACATTCAGGTGATTTTTTTCTTCGAATGTCATATCGATGTAAATCTTACAAAGCATATTAACGAAGTCTTCTGCCTTAGTTTTGTTTTGATGTTTGTATTTAATGGTAATAATAGAACTTTCTTTGTTTATCAATTCTATGTTGGTAGCACAAAACTGATTTGCAACAGCATCAAGATCGTTTATTGTGAAAGCATAACGCAATTTAGCGTAGTTTTTATTCCATTTTTCAGGTTCTTTTAATCTCACCTTGAATTTCATTCCGTCGTGGGCGAACCATTCTCCGTATTTGATAGTTACTTCTCTGTCGGCAAGCGATACAGTGCTATCTTCGATGATTCTATCTTCCGCATAATCGTAAACAGGAACCTTTTCTTTGCTTCCATAAGATATTTTACAAGTGTTTTGATCCAATAATTGCACATCTATCATCACTCCGACAGGTTGCGTCTGATACAAATCCAATTCAACTTCAAAAGGTGAATTTTTGTAAATATCTATATCTCTAAAGTTTATTTGTTGATAGTATGTCTTATGAAAATCCAATGCCTTTATGGTTCGCTTTACCATGGAGACAGATTGAATTGTTCCTATCTCATTTTGGAAATTGACTTTCGCACTATTATTCATGAAATTGTTGATCATAGCCATATTACCCAAAATTTCATCATTGCTCTTTATCAACAATGTCGCTTTGGCTTCGTATTGCGGCGTAGAATATTTTGTTATTATGAACGCACCTAAGAAGGCTATGATTACAGATATAGCAAACCAATGCCACTTGGAAAGCATTTTATACAACACCTCAGCAATATTAATGCTGGAAGATTCATTCAATTCTTCTTTATTAAGATTATTATTTTCCACAACTATAATTTTTACTTGTTATTCAATGAAAGAACTAAGGTAACAACTGATATAACCGATGTTATAATAGAAAGAGAACTTGTAATCGTACTCAGAGGAACGTTTAACGTTGTCAGAGCTTTTGTACTCTTATTCGGCTCCACATAAACCAAGTCTCCGGGTTGTAAATAGAAACGTTTATCTTGAAGGATATTTGCTTCGCTAAGATCCAAAGTATAGATTACATCTTCTTTAGGTGTTTTCCTTACCACTTTTACTTTATGTCTGTTTCCATAATAAGTCAAATCACCTGCCGCAGCAATAACATCAAATACGCTTACGCTTGGTTGATAAAACGTATATGTTCCCGGACGTGTTACTTCGCCTAAAACAGACACCTTATAATTAACCATCTTACATGAAACAACAGCCCCTTGAACAAACTCTTCTGCTTTTCTCTTTATTTCTTTTTCCGCTTCATCAACAGTCAAGCCTTTTACCTTTACTTTTCCTATCAAAGGCAAACCTATCTCACCATGTTTATCCACAACAAAACTATTGAGGAATACCATATTGTCTGTTGTCATGTGATTGGCAGACGCAGTTCCATTAAACAACGCATTTGCTTCATTTCCAACCGTAGAGGTAATTTGAATATACAACATATCCTGCTCGGCTAAAGTATAATCAGGCGAATAGTTCTTTTCCGATTCAGCATAATTGTACATTATCTCTCCATTTTCATTTTCCATTCCCTGCAGGTATATCAAATTCTTTTGCGAAGTGCACGAAGAAAGGAAAACAACTACCATCACAAACAATGGTGTCAACTTAAAAAATCTTCTCATAAGCATCTATTTTTTAATTCTGCAAATTTACTATATTTTTTTCAGCCAAACAAAGATTTATATTGCTTTTCTACAAACACTCTCCAAACAACGTCGCAGAAGTACAATCAACAATCTTTACTTTTACATAATCTCCAGGCTTGAAATCTTTGCAATCGAAAATTACAACCTTATTTTGAGACGTTCTTCCAAAGAGTTGTTTATCATTTCTCTTAGATTGTCCTTCCACTAAAACCTCAAATTCTTTTCCAACATCTTTTCGATTACTTTGAAGCGATAATTCTCGTTGTAGTTCAATGATTTCCTCCAATCTTCTAGTCTTTTCTTCGTATGGAATATCATCTGGATATTTTTTTGCAGCAAGAGTGTTTGAGCGTTGTGAATAATTGAACATATAAGCCGAGTCATAACCTACCCAACGCATCATTTCCAAAGTATCATTGTGATCTTCAAGAGTCTCACTGCAAAAACCTGCAATTATATCTGTTGCAATACCACAATCCTTTATAGTATTCTTTATCGCAGTTATTTTGGCCATATAATCCTCTCTTGTGTATTTTCTATTCATCAATTGAAGCATACGAGTACTTCCTGATTGTAACGGCAAGTGAATAAAGTTACAGATATTTTCATACTTTGCTATAGTATCTAGAAGCTCTTGAGAAATATCCTTCGGGTGCGATGTTGAGAAACGAATCCTCAACAATGGGTTCACTTCCGCTACCATAGCCATCAATTTCGCAAAATTGATTTCATCTTCCTTACCTTTATTCCATATATATGAGTTTACATTCTGGCCAAGCAAAGTAACCTCTCTGTAACCTTTTGAGAACAAATCTCTTGCTTCGGCAACAATCGTTTGCGGATCGCGACTACGTTCTCTGCCTCTTGTATAAGGAACAACACAATAAGAACAGAAATTTTCACATCCTCGCATTATCGAAATAAACGCAGTAACACCATTCGTATCTAACTTAACAGGAACTATATCTGCATAGGTTTCCTCTGTCGAAAGTTCAACCGAAATACCTGCCTTTTTATTTGATTGAGACAAAAGCTCTGGAATATCTCTGTAAGCATCAGGACCGACAACCATATCTACCTTACACTCTTCGACAAGTTGAGTTTGCAATCTCTCGGCCATACAACCCAAAACTCCAATCTTCAACCAATTTTTCTTTTTTCTTAAACTATCAAATTCAATCAAACGTTTTTTTACCCTCAATTCGGCATTCTCTCTTATCGAACAAGTATTTACAAATATAATATCTGCTTCATACAAATCGTTTGTCAAATCGTATCCGGCAGTCTTTACGATAGCTCCGACGACTTCGCTATCGGCCTGATTCATTTGACAACCATAAGTTTCTATATATACATTTTTCATAACCTTTTCAATTATACATATTTTGAAATAATATCATCAACAACTATTTTCACGCCAACGGATGCCTTTTCCTTTATAAATTCTATTCCTTTCAGACTTGTATTCGGTTCTTTCGGGTCTACCAAATATTTTACACAAGAGGATTTTGCATACCTCAACAAACCTGCCGCAGGATACACATTCAAGCTCGTTCCTATTACTATCATAATATCTGCTTGTTCGCATAAATTTATCGCAGGTTCGATATTTGGTACAGCCTCTCCAAACCATACTATAAAAGGCCTCAATAACCTACCGCTACTATCAAGCATATCCTCTGTATGTTCCCACGTCTGCAGGTCAATTAGTTCATTCGGATTACTTTCACTTACAAGTTTTTTTACCTCTCCGTGAAGGTGAAGAACATTTTTGCTTCCTGCTCTCTCGTGTAAGTCATCTATATTTTGGGTTACAACATCAACATGGAATGATTCTTCCAATCTGACCAATTGTTTATGACCTTCGTTCGGCAAAGCCTCAAAAACAGCCTTCCTCCTTTGATTATAAAACTCTCTTACCAAGGAAGGATTTCGCAACCACGCATCATAGGTAGCAACATCTTCAACTCTGTGCTTTTCCCACAAACCATCAGAATCACGAAACGTTTGTATCCCACTCTCTGCACTGATTCCTGCTCCTGTCAATACCACAATCCTTTTCATAACGTCTTATTTTTCTTTACTATGATAAGATATTATTTTGTTACTTAGCAATTCGTATATGTCGCGCTCGTCTTTCCCAAGCATTTCTTTATGTTGCCGCATGATTTCTTTCTCATTTCTCACCGCCGGACCTGTTTGTACATCGAACGGATCAAATTGTTTAATTTTATCAATCGTCATATCAATAAGCGGAAATAATATATCGAACGGAATTTTCTCTTCTCCCAATATACTTCTTGCTATCCCAAATAAATGATTAGGAAAATTATTACAGAAAACAGCCGCTATATGCAGATTTTTTCTTTGTTTGTCGGATAATTCACAAGTAACGGATGTCAATTCTTTTGCAACACTTCCAAGCAATGTTCGAACCTTTTCATTATTTCCGTAGGTGCATAACGTAACTTTATCAAAATCGGTTTCCTTGTTTTTTTTCAAACTCTGCAAAGGATATAAACTGCCATAATTTTCTGTAGCCACAGCAAGGCAATCTGTTGACATAAACCCAGAAGTATGAACCAAAATACCTTTCATTCCTTTCAGTTTATTCGCAACTTCTTCTATCGCCTCATCTTTCACTGCAATTATAACCAAATCTGCATCTATACAACAAGATACATCATTCCTTGCAGAGATTTTAACACACGAAAATCCTTTCTCTTTGAAACGTTGCTCATAATGCCACGCCACGTTTCCGGTTCCCAATATACAAACACTGTTGATGTGTTCCAACATCGTTGTTTAAACTAAAGATTTATTCTATCCGCAGCAACACTGATTCTTCTCAATGATTCATCTTTACCCAACACTGCAAAGATATCAATCATGCTACATCCTCTTGTATCCCCAACAACAGCCAAACGAATAGAGTTCATAATTTGTCCCATATTCAATTCATTCTCCTTGATATAATCCATCAAGAAATCCTCAGCTTTTTGAGCCCAATCATTATCTTCAATATCTGTCAAAAGCGATACAATCATCTTCATTCTATCACTTGTTCCCTCTTTCCAACGTTTTTTTAACGCTTTTTCGGCATAAGAATCTGGAGCAACGAAGAAATAATCCCCATTATCCCACAGCTCTTTTGCGAAAGAACATCTTTCTTTTATCAGACCTATTATTGCTTCTGCCTTAGCGACATCACAATCTATTCCTCTTTGTTTCAAGTCTTGTAAAAACACCTCTACCAAAGAAGCGTTATCAAGTTTTTGAAGATATTGATGATTGAACCATTTAGCTTTTTCTAAATCAAATCTGGCACCATGTTTGCTAATTCTGTCAATAGAGAATACCTCTACCAATTCTTCCAATGAGAATATTTCTTGCTCTGTTCCCGGATTCCAACCCAATAACGCCAACATATTCACTACAGCCTGAGGTAAATATCCACTTTCTCTATATCCAGAAGAAACTTCTTTTGACTTTGGATCAGTCCATTGCAAAGGAAATACAGGGAATCCTAATCTGTCGCCATCTCTTTTTGAAAGTTTTCCACTGCCTTCAGGTTTCAATAAAAGAGGTAAGTGTGCGAATTGAGGCATTGTTGCCTCCCAACCAAATGCCCTGTAAAGCATAACATGCAAAGGACAAGACGGCAACCATTCTTCACCTCTTATGACATGCGATATTTGCATCAAATGATCATCAACAATGTTTGCCAAATGATATGTCGGCATTCCGTCAGATTTATACAAGACTTTATCGTCCAAAAGCGAAGAATTCATCTTCACATGTCCGCGAATCAAATCATCAAATTCAATCATCTCGTCCTCAGGGAAACGGAATCTTATAACATAGGGAGTTCCTGAGGCAATCAATTCTTGAGTTTCTGCTTCGCTAAGAGACAATGAATTTCTCAAACCTTGTCTTGTCTTACAATCATATTGAAAGGTTTTCTTTTCTCTTTCAGCCTCTTTTCTCTTTTCCTCTAATTCTTCAGAGGTATCGAAAGCATAGTATGCCTTTCCTTTCTCCACCAACTCCAAAGCATAAGATTTATATATTTCTTTACGTTCCGATTGTTTATAAGGGCCAAACTCTCCGCCTATCCCTACACCTTCATCAAACGTTAAGCCTAACCAACGAAAAGATTCAATTATATAATCCTCCGCACCTTCAACAAATCGTGTCTGATCCGTATCTTCTATTCTCAAGATAAAATCTCCACCATTCTTTTTTGCAAATAAATAGTTATATAAAGCAGTTCGCACGCCTCCAATATGCAACGGTCCTGTAGGACTTGGAGCAAATCTGACTCTGACTTTTCTTTCCATTTTCATTCCTCAATTTATTATATATACAACCTGCAAAGATAGTAAAAAGATATAATTCTGTCGAATGCTTTTAGCATTAAAAACGATTGAAATACCTAAAAAAGAAAGTGTGATTACAAAAAACATTCTGCAATCACACTTTCTTTGATTTAGATTTATCAGACTGAAAATCTACTCAAATATTATTTCTCCTCTTGCCCGAGAGAATGTAAATGTTCCAAAGTCTTTCAATCCGTTTTTATTGACAATCATATTATATTTCATTCCTTTTCTTACAATAACCTCGTATTTATCAGCGAAATACTTGCCTATGTAAGCATCCTTAAAGATAAGAACTGAATTATCCAAAATATTACCATCCTCATCAAAAGCCTTGTCTCTATCCTTAAAGTCATCCTTAGTTATTCTTCCTGTCAATAAGAAATCCATTGCAATATCCCAATCCAATACTGCCGCATCTTTATATCTCTCATCATAGATACAAGGCACAGCTCTACCATTTAGGATTATATATAACTGAGCTTTGTTTCCATCAATCATCGTTATCTTGATATGATTGTCTGTATAAACGATAGGCACTTCTTTTGATGGAGGCGGAATCTTTCCTTTCACCATATCAACTATCGGAGCCTTCAATGCAGCATCTTCCAAGCTATCTCTGACTGCTTGAGGCACATAGTCTGTTCTCAATATTCTAAATTCGGTTCTTCTATTGAGTTGGTGAGCTGCTTCTTTCTCGTTTTTGGTTCTCAATTTTGCGATATAGTCATCGGTTATTGTTATACCCTTTTCAAATTGATATACTTTACCATTGATTTCCACCTCACAATTATTGCGAAGCGTTCTTGGTATTCTATCCCCATAACCTTTCGGAATCAATCGTTCTCTTTCTATACCTCTTGCACACAAGAACTCAACAACGCTTTCAGCTCTTCTTTGACTCAATGTGTCATTTGTTACTCTCAAAAACGGTCTTGAATCGGTATGAGAAGCCAACTCTATCACATAAGTAGGATTATTTACCAAAATAACAAGCAAATCGGACAAAGAGTCTTGATATTGGTCTTTCAATTCCCACTTAGCAAGATCATATCTTATTTCAGGCAAAACAACAGGCTCTTTAGGTATTGGAGTAAGACGAAAATCGTGAACAAGATCCTTGCTTGTTGTAAGACCAACTGTAGATTCTTTTCCTTCTGTATTGAAGTAGTCTATTTGAGAAACCTGAATCTTATAATTAACATTGTATTTTATCTGCTCAGTTGAAAAAGCATATTCACCTTTTCTGTTAGTTCTTGTCTCTAAAGTAGAATTGTCATCACCAATCAATTTTACTTTTGCGCCCTCTATAGCCTGCATAGACTTATCATCTCTCACCCTTCCGCTCAAAGAGTACAACAACGGTGCTCTATAAAACGAGTAAATATCGTCTCCACCTGTTCCACCTTCTCTGTTAGATGAAAAATAACCGCTTTCCTCTGCAGCAATCGTTTCTTCTTCAACGAAATTATAGACAATACCCACTTCATCATAAGGGCTGTTTATCGGATACATAAGATTTTGAGGCTCTGACCATTCTTCACCTTTCAATTCTGTGTAGAACAAGTCAAAACCTCCCAATCCTGGCAATCCATCCGAAGAATAGTACATTCTTGTATCCGAACGCAAAGTCGGGAACTCTTCTTTACCTTCTGTATTTATTTGTTTACCAAGATTAGTTATGTTTCCAAACGGTTCTTCTACAGAGTTTCTTGTTGCTTTCCACAAGTCATAATCACCTTCTCCTCCGGGACGGTCTGAAGAAAAGTAAAGAGTAAGTTCATCTGCAGAAATAGCAGGGTGGAAGTAGTTATAAGCAGTATCCCCTAAGTCAATCATAACAAATGCGTCTTGATTTCCTTCTCCTTTATCGCCTTTTTTATCGTCCTTCTTTTGATTTGTCTTCTTGCCCTTTTTATCATCTACAGGCTTGTTTGTATATATCGCACAACTAAGTTGCTTATTCTTTTTGATATTACAACGAGAAAAATAGACCCTTTGTGTTTTTGCTCCAGTTACCATCACAAGCTCACCTTCGTTTGCTTCGGTATTGATTTGCTGAATAGAGATTACCGATGGTTCTGCAAGCGTTCTGTCATCTCCTTTTATGGTTGTGTAGATGTTTGAAAAGTATTCACCCGTCCAAACGTCTCTTTCTCCTTCCTCTTCATCAGGTCGCGAAGACGTAAAGGTGATATTTGTTTTTTCATCTTGACCAAGAAAACGCGGTGCCCACTCATTCCACTCCGTATTCACATTTTTCTCTTCCTTAACTTGGTGTCGAGTCGGGTTGTTCATCCATTTCTTAGCCATAGCTATAGATTCCAATCGTCTCTTTGCCAATTCATCATTCGGAACCAACTTCAAATATTCCTTATAGTTGTATTCGGCTGCATCCCATTCGCTATAAAACTTTTGAAAGTCTGCCATATACAAAAATATCTTCGGTTGAACCGTATAATACTTAGCCTTGACAAGACGTTGATATGTTTTGATTGCCAAAGTCTTATCATCCATCAATCGATAACACTCTGCCTGTTGAAACATTATCCTATTCTTTTCCTGTCTATTGCCTTTGACTTTGGTATAAGCCTTTTTGTACAAATCAATCGCAGTTACATATTGTTTAGACTCAAACGCCTCATCTGCAAGTTCTGTAAGGCTTCTCTTTTGTGCGAACGTTGTCGCACTGATTGCCATCAACAATAGGAATATCAATCCTTTAAGTTTCATATTTCGCATATAACCTTAATGTTATTTCTTTTTTTCTTCTTATTATTATAAAACTGAATTTCAAGACCTTAAGAATCACTCAAATACTTCACGCCCTAAAATATAGTGTACAAAGATACAAAATTTCTTTTGTTTACATTATTTTTAGAGATTTTATTTTGAATTTCCTTTAATTGGAACGTATTTTTCTCGCTTAAAGTTACAACAAATCGCATTCATTATTAGCAAAGATAAACACAAAAAGAATCATCCTGAATCAAATATACGATTTACAGAAATGCAGATTTGTACCACCGAAAAGCCGTTTTCCAAAACCAAAACAGCATTTCAGTCTATAGACTCCACCTTTCGGCTTTATGAAACTAAGAAATGATTTGCCAAAACAAAGAAAGAAGAAATCAAAACAAAGATTCAGAAAAACGAAACGAAGATTCAATAAAGCGAAATCAAGACAAACTTCGCTGCAAACAAAAAAAGAAAGGACCGATTACAATAAGCAATCGATCCTTTCGCTTTCAAACAAAACAAATGTTTATCTAAACTATTTCAATTAACACATCGTTTTTGCTTACGTTTTGTCCTGCTTCTATATTGACAGTTTTTACCTCACCATCTATTGGAGCACACAAACGATTATCCATTTTCATCGCATGCAATGTACACAAAACGTCTCCTTTTTTTACTTTCTCGCCTTCTTTTACAAAAACCTTTACGATAGTTCCCGGAATAAATGCGTAGATTTCACCCGGTGCAACTTTCACATAAAGTTGGCGATATTGTGTCTTTGAATTACTGCTATTATCTCCCATGTCTAAATAATCTATTTATGTTAATATTTTTTCGGTTACAAATCTGTCTTTCTCATATTCAAGACAGCACCCGAGCAAATTAGAACGGAGGAAGTCCGTGTTTCTTTCTCGGATTTTCTTGCACCTTATTTTTACATACTTCCAAAGCATGAACAAGATAGTCTCTTGTTTCATTTGGTTGAATAATCGCATCGACATAACCATACGAAGCTGCCACATAAGGATTTGCAAATTTCTGCTTGTATTCTTCAATTTTTTCCTTACGAGTCTTTTCAGGATTTTCAGATTTCATTATTTCACTTCTGAAAATTATGTTTGCAGCTCCTTCAGGTCCCATAACGGCAATTTCTGCTGTAGGCCATGCAAAAACGAAATCGGCTTTCAAGTGATTAGAACACATTGCTATGTATCCGCCTCCGTAAGCCTTACGAAGTATAACCGTGATTTTTGGAACTGTTGCTTCTGAATAAGCATAAAGAACCTTCGCTCCGTGACGGATAACTCCTGCATGCTCTTGATCGATTCCAGGAAGGTATCCTGGCAAATCTTCTAACGTTACAAGAGGTATATTAAACGCATCACAGAATCTTATGAATCTTGCAGCCTTATCAGAAGAGTTACAATCCAAAACTCCTGCCAATGCTATAGGTTGGTTAGCTACAAAACCGACTGTGTCTCCGTTTATTCTCGCAAAGCCGATCACGATATTAGGAGCAAACAATTCCTGCACTTCTAAGAAGTCCGAATTATCCACAATGCTTCTTATAATGTTTCTTACATCGTATGGAGTAGCCGGATCTGAAGGGAAGACAGAATTAATCTTGTACTCCTTTGCACGAGGTTTCTTTGGAGCGAATGATTCTGCCTTTTTGTCGTTATTCCATGGAATATAAGTAAACAAACTCTTTATTTGATCGAAACATTCCTGTTCACTCTCTGCAAAGAAATGGGCATTACCCGAAATCTCTGCATGAACTCTTGCTCCTCCTAAGTCTTCTTGAGAAATTTCTTCACCAAGTACGGTTTTTATTACATCTGGTCCTGTGATGAACATCTTAGAGATTTTATCCACAACAAAGACAAAGTCTGTCAAAGCTGGAGAATAAACTGCTCCTCCTGCACAAGGCCCCAATATAACCGAAATTTGAGGAATTACTCCCGAAGCCATAGTGTTACGATAGAAGATTTCACCATAACCAGATAAAGCATTAACACCCTCTTGTATTCTCGCACCACCAGAATCATTGATTCCAATAATCGGAGTCTTTAACTTCATTGCATGATCCATGATTTTGCAAATCTTCTTTGCATGCATATATCCGAGCGAACCTCCTGCAACGGTGAAGTCTTGAGCATATATACAAACAGGATAACCGTTTATTGTACCGGTTCCTGTAACAACACCATCTCCAGGAAGAATCTTTTTATCCATATCAAAATCTCTTCCTGAGTGTTGAATAAACAAATCGTATTCATGAAAAGAACCCTCATCCAAAAGCTCTACTATTCTTTCTCGAGCCGTCAATTTACCGGTTGCTTTTTGCTTTTCAACAGCTTTTTCTCCACCTCCTTGGAGCACAACCTGCATCTTCTGTTTAAGTTCGTGCGTTTTTTTGTTTATAGACATAACTTAAAAATTTAGTTCCACACAAAATTATTTCGGCAAAAGTACAAAAAAAAATCAAACAAAGGCATTTTTCTTTACAACAAAACAAAAACCTATGTCATCAACGTACCATCAAAACAAGTCTTTGTTTCCATATATCATCTATGTAATTTCCACATTAGAACGCAGAATCGGCATACTCTGTTCACAATTTTAAGACTCACAAAAGCGGAATCCTTTTTTCCTAAACAGAAATTTCAACCTTTTATTCCAGATTTGCAGTGATTTTCTTGATGAACTTCCACTTTATGAAGAACTCTTTGGCAATTATTCTGAATAATGTGTAAACCGGAATAGCCAAAATCATTCCTATAACGCCACCTAACTCTCCTGCCATCAAGATTACAAGGAACACTTCCAAAGGATGGGCCTTCACGCTCTTCGAATAAATCAACGGTTGCAGCACAAAGTCATCTATCAACTTTACAGCCGAGAACACGGCTACAAACTTTAGTATTATAGGAACAATATCCAAAGAAGCATCTACACTTAAATATGTAGTCAAACAAATAACCAATCCAATGCCTCCGCCAATCAACACTCCCAAATAAGGTAATATCACCATAACTCCGCAAACGCAGGCAATCAAAAGCACATTCGGCAAACCGACAAGATAAAAACCAATACTCAAAAGAGTAATCATACATATAATTTCACAAAATATGCCGATAAAATAACGACTTATCAAAACCCTTGAAGAACTTATTATCTTGTTTACCTCATCTAAATAAGTATCAGGCGTGATCGAGTCTATGAATCGACCGACCAAACCTTTGTCTTTCAAGAAAAAGAAAGTCAGAAACAAAACAATGAAAGTACCCATCAAGAAATTGCTTGCAAAATTCACTATACTGTCAGCCATATTCGTAAGTTTCATTATATCAAACGCTCCCATAATCTTAGCAGATACCAACTTCTCCAAATTAGTATCCGAAGGCATTATCTGATATTCGTATAAAAACATTTCAATCTTTTTAATTGGCTCAGCGTAATAGTCAGCAATTTTATACACATCAAGATTTGCAAACGTCATTGCTTGAGACACAAGCATCGGAACTACGAAATAAACCAACAAAGCAAAGATTCCGACAAACAACAATAAGGTTAAAGTTGTCGTCATAGTCTTTCCAAGTCCGAAATTCCTAAATCTTATTTTCGAAAGGAAATCTTGAACAGGTGCACCCATAAAAGCAAGAATCAAAGCCAAGAGAATGCAAACCACAATAAACCTGAAATACCATATAAGGAAGAAAATCAGACCCAAAGAGAGGATAGAAATTACCCATTTGGCAACTTGCGGAAATTGAAACTTATCCGAATTCATACAAACAAAGAATCATTAAACATTATCCTCGGCATACCATTCTGCATAGGAAGTGGCAGTTTCGTGCAACCTTAATCTCTTCAAGCAAATGCCCGCAGGAAGTTCCGCACCTATTATCTTGGCAAAATCAACCAGCATATTCTCACAAGTAGGTTGATAATCCGTCAGCACAAGCTTCGTATCCATTTTCTCGGCATAAGCAACAAAAGCATTATCCTTGTTTAAGACCAACGCATGATCATATATATCTATTATATGTCTTTGAACAATCCTTTTCAAATCACCGAAATCCATAACCATACCAAACTTCGGATTATTCATATCTGCATTCGGCTCTCCCAAAACAGTAACAAACAACTTGTAAGAATGTCCGTGTATATTCTTACAAAGACCGTCATAATTATTCAAAGCATGCGACGCCTCGAAACAAAATTCTTTCGTTAGTCTTATTTTCATGCCTGCAAAGTTAATCAATAATCAGTTATGCCAAACAAAACTTCCGCAAAAAAGATGAGAAGGCGGAAACGTTTTTCATGGCTTTCTAAAAGTGATAACCCAATCTGACGGTAAACATTGCAGGGTTTATGCTTCCGAAAGTAAGGTTTACCTTTTCGAAATAGTCGTCTTCGTTCTCGTAAATCTCCTCAAAACTTGCTTCACACTTTACTTTCCGAGAACCTAATGCGTAATAATGCAATCCTATGCTTAACCTGTCGGCAACCATCACGCCTATTCCGAACTGATAAGCAGGACTTGCGGTTGTCTCATAGTTACAAACCCTTGTCTCTTCCCCGTCGACATAGTATAGCCCGCCGTTATCGTCATAGCAACGAAAGTAACCTTCTCCCGAACCGTAAAGTCTGAAATCCGTAATCAGCCCGAAATCGACTCCCAAACCAAATTCTCCCCAAAGCTTTATTCCTTTTGCAAGTCCGTATTCGTAGTTCATTCCTATCATAATAGGGATATTTATATACTTAGGCAAGGTTAAAGTGAATACATCTACATTTGAATAAACCAACTCTTCCTCCTCAAAATCATTTGCCCAAGCTTTGACATCGCTGTTCGCAGCATTGTAAAACAAATCTGCCGTTGCAATGATTCCCAAACCTTTTACCGCAGGAAGATTATAACGAAATTTCATCCCCACATCAAATCCCAAACCTGCACCTGCACGATTTGTGTTATCCAACCAAGCTACCGAACCATCTTGACCTTGATAATCGGCAAACGAACCGAGAGGCGAAGCCATTCCGAAGTGAATTGAAAAATCCGCTTGTGCTTTCGATTGATTCATTCCAAAGATTGCAAGCACTGCAACCAAAACAAAAGTTCTTAAATTCCTATTCATGATTTCCATTGTCTTTGTTTCAACTTTCGAAAAGCAAAGATAGAAAAATCTTATCAAAGCCACAAACAAGCAAACCAAATCTGCAAACCCGCAAAGCAAACCCCGGCTCGACAAGTCTTCGTTTCATAAAAACAAAACGAGCGTTCGCAGGAATAAACCTTAGTCGAACGCTCGTTAAACCTTGTTTCTATTATTTTTTAGAAGTGATAACCGACTTGGAAAAGGAAATACTTTGAATTATAGTCCCTACTAACATTACTCCAATTGTACTCAGGACTCCCACTATATTCATATTTTTGACAAGCATTCACAGAGAAAATAAACTTAGAGCTGAAAGAAAAATCATTATATCTTATTCCTATTTCCGGAGACAATGCTACACCCGGCTGGAAAGAGTGATAATATTCACTACCCCAAAGATCTATTCTTCCAGACAAAGGAATAGAAAGTCCCAAAGCAAGGTCTGTCCAAATGCTTGTTGATTCAGTGAATCTGTATTCGTAGTTTATACCTGCCATGACAGGCAAAATAGATAAGACATTCGTTTCTTTTTCGAATGTAAAAGCGGCTCCGATTTCTCCTAACAGCCTTATGTTATATTTATCTAAACGTTTGTATTTGTATTTCAATCCAATAGATACTCCAGATGAAAAGTAGCCACGTTCAAATACACCTATACCGCCGTGAAGGCTTATGTCCTGTTTTGCAATCGGTAGTTTGGATTTATGAACAACGGGGTCTTTTGTCGTTACAAGAAGAAGAACGCCTCTCGGGTCTGATTGCGTCATGTATTTAAGCCCCGATAAATATCCTTTTGAGCTAATTATGTCCATTTCTTCTTCGGTCGGCAGTCTCCAAGAGTCGTATCCGTAGCTTATTTCATCGTTTATCTTTCTTATAAGCGTGTATGGTGTATTTTTATACTCGCCCAAATCTTCGGGATACAGCCTCAAATAATCGTAAAGCACTACAACGTCGGTTCTATCTCTCTTGCTGTTGTCTTCGGTTATCTTTGTGGTCATTTTTTTCGGTAATGTGCTGCCGCCGTCCTTGATTTCGGGTTTATCGGGCTTGCTTTCAATGTTTATTTTCTCTATTTCCAATTCCATTTTCTTTGCCAAACGTTCTCCCAATTGCTGCATTGTGCCTCTGTAAGAAGTGTTTTTGTCAAACGAAATACCGTCTTTTGCAACTACTGTGCCGGTTTGAACATTCACAACTCTGATATCGACATTGTATTGCTCCATTACAATGTTCACATCTCCCACTACAACCAACGAAGCGTTCAATTGCTCACCCATAGCCACCATGTCGGAAGTCGTGAACTTCGATTTCTGAAACTTATGTTCCTGCAACAATCTGTCGACTCTTGTTCTCTCGATTATCTCTGCTCCTTTCGGCTCAAAGTAAGTGTTGAAAATAGCCGACAAACCGTCGACCTCAACCTGCGTAACGCCTGTTCCGGCATTGAAATCGAAGATTGCGATTCTTTGTGCAAAGGCGGAACTTGTCAAAACAAGCATCGCAATCAGCCAAAGCACCTTACGTAAATTTTTTCTCATATCTTTAATAATTTTAGTTTCGAGTTTATAAAAATAAAAAATCGTGAACTTAATTCTTATCGTTGAATGAGGTCCTCGAAACTACCTGTTACCCAAATAAGAAAAGCTCACGAAAATCATCGTGAGCGTTTTCAGCTTGTCTTTTGGATAACTTGTATGAAATTTTCGAGGTTTCATTCAACCAAATCTAAGCAAAAACGCTTTTATGTCGTATTAAAAATAATTCTAAGTCTAAATTACAATTTTTCTATTTTTAGTTTCCTCCTTTTTTAATTTGGTTTCAGTTTACAAAAGCAAAGGTACAAAACTTTCATAAACCGACAAAAAAATCTCTCGCAAAGTTCGCAAAGCCGCAAAGGAAGTTCCACGAATCACGCGAATTTGCACGAATCTTTTTTGTGAGCTTTGAGGAATTTTCAAGCAACTTTCGGCTCGCTTCTCACTGCTCATAGCTCATTGCAAGCAAGATTTGCGGACTTTGCGTCTTTGCGAGAGACTCCTGAATTTTACTCTCGGAATTTTTCCGCTAACTGATACCGGCAGTATCGCTAACTGATACTGTCAGTATCACTAACTGGTACTGGTAGTATCACTAACTGGTACTGGTAGTATCGCTAACTGGTACTGGTAGTATCGCTAACTGATACTATCAGTATCAATAAGCGGACTTTTTTTGATACTGTGTTTGGGAATTTTTTGCCTTACTTCCGGCTCTCGGGAAAAGCAGGCATAACACTCAGCAACAAGGAGTTAAGAATCCGAAGGAAGGATTCGGCAAAAGGAAATCAAGATTGCTAATCTTTTTTCTTGAATACGAATATTTTATTCAGCAGAAACGATAGGATAGCATTTGGCAACAGGGTTATGGCTTGCCCTATCACGTCCCCGATCTTTTCTTTGTTCAACGGCAAATCGTCCAAAAATTTCATAAAGTCCCAATCTAAGATTGTTTCATAAAGATTCGAAGCGTCCAAAAGGTACAATTCGCCAAGGTTAAACAAGTAAACGATTCCGTAAACGAGGAAAAAATGCAGCAAAAGGCGGTTACTCTTTGTCTCGAAAACGATATAGCCCGTTGTTTTGTAGTTGAACAATATTCCAAGGAAGTTTGCACAAAACAATGCTATGGAATAGTGCATTCCAAACCAGATAAACAAAACGAACAAGCCGTATCCGAACATCGTATTCAGCACTCCGACAAACAGAAACCTTATGAACTTGTTCTCTATTCTTTGCAGCAGTTTTACAGGTCTTTTTACTAATTGTTTAAGCATTCGTTTCAGCGTTTTGGACTGCAAATGTACAAAAAAAACTCCCGATTGCCGTTTTTTCGTTACCTTTGCCGTGATTATTATACTTTGACGAAATATGTGCGAAATAAAGAAACCTTTGATTTTCATTACCAATGATGACGGTTATCATTCGAAAGGAATGAGTGTTTTGGTGAGATTGATGAAGCAATTGGGGGATGTGGTCGTTGTTGCACCCTCTACAGAGATGTCGAGCAAGTCTCATTCGATTACAGTTAATGCTCCTTTAAGGCTGAAAACGATTGAGGAGAGTGATTCTTTCAAAGGATATACCTTAGACGGCACTCCGGTTGATTGCGTCAAAATGGCGTTCAATCGTATCTTGAAAGGTAAAGAATGCAACTTAGTCGTGTCGGGAATAAACCACGGAGGCAATGCTTCAATCAATACTATATATTCCGGAACCATGGCTGCGGCATTCGAAGGCTGTGCAGAAGGAATCCCAAGCATAGGTTTCTCTATCGACGATAGCGATAAGGATGCAGACTTTTCTTACTGTGAGGAATTTGTTACAAAGATTTGCAAAGATGTATTGGCGAAAGGATTGGATAATGGTGTGTGTCTGAATGTCAATTTCCCTATTGGAGAAATCAAGGGCTTGAAAGTATGTCACCAAGCTAAGGCTTATTGGAACGAAGAATTGGTTGAGTATAAAGATCCTTCGGGCAAGCCTTACTATTGGCTAAGCGGTGTTTTCAACTGTTTGGACGATTCTCCTCAGGCGGACTATCGTGTGTTGGAAAAGTCGTATGCAAGTCTTGTTCCCATGCAAGTGGATTTCACGGCTTACTCTTGTTTGAATGATATTAAAGAAAGATTTGAAGATGTTGAAGAAAGATAGTGTGATTTTTGGAGTTGTTGTCTCTATTGCAAGCATTGTTCTTACGGCTGCTTTGTTGGCAGGAGTGCTGTTTGCTTTCGATTTACCTTTTAATAACAATGCAAAGTTGTTTCTTTTTTCCTTTGTGCCTGCAATCCTGCTTCTGCGTTGGTATAGCAAGTTGCAGTTTTCTAAAACGGTTAAGGGCTTGCTCTCTGTTTTGTTTTTCGGATTTTGTATAATGCTTTACTCGCTTTATGCAATGGGATACTTTTCGCAAGGTTGGATTAGAAAATAGAAAACTAAGATGAAATATTATATAATTGCAGGAGAAATGTCGGGAGACTTGCATGCGTCTTTTCTAATGAAAGAGTTAAAAATCAAAGACAAAGATGCAGAGTTCCGATTTTGGGGTGGAGACAAGATGATTGAGCAAGCAAACAATCAAAGCCCTGTAAAGCATATAAAGGAACTTGCTTTCATGGGTTTTGTTGAGGTTGTTGCCAATCTGAGAACGGTTTTAAGAAATCTGTCTCTTTGTAAAAAAGATATTGTTTCTTGGAAACCGGATGCTGTTATTTTGGTTGATTATCCCGGATTCAATTTACGGATTGCAAAATTCGTGCATAAACTCGGCATAAAGGTATATTATTATATCTCTCCGCAAGTTTGGGCATGGAAGAAAGGGAGAATAAAAACCATGAAAAAGGTTTTGGATAAACTATTCGTTATTCTGCCGTTCGAAAAGCCTTTTTACGATAAACATTCTATGGAGGTAGAATATCCGGGCAATCCTTTGCTCGATGAGATTTCGCATTATAGTGCAACGCAAAACAAAGAGGAATTTCTGAAAGAGCATAATCTCGGAGCCAAACCAATAATCGCTTTACTACCCGGCAGTAGGACACAAGAGATTAAAAAGATGCTTCCTTTACAGATGAGTTTGGTTGAGAAGTTTCCTGAGTTCGATTTCGTTGTTGCAGGAGTCAGCACTCATTCTCCTGAATTCTATAATCAATATATGGAAGAGAGCAATGCCAAACTTATATACAACAATACCTATTCTATATTGAATTCATCGCATGCCGCTGTCGTTACCTCAGGAACAGCAACTCTTGAAACAGCTCTTTTCAATGTTCCGGAAGTTGTTTGTTATAAGGCGAACCCTCTTTCTTTCATCTTAGGCAAATATCTTGTTAAGATTCGCTTTATTTCATTGGTTAATCTGATTCTTGATTCTCCTGTGGTGGTTGAGCTTTTGCAGGATTTATGTAATAGAGATGATTTGGAGAAAGAGTTTCGCAAGATAACCTTTGATGAAAACAACAGAGTGGAGATGCGTTATATGTTCGGCAAGTTAAGAAACATTTTAGGGAATGCAGGAGCCTCTGCAAATATTGCAAAATACATTGTTGAAGATCTTAGAAAATGAAAAAGATAAGCTTAATTCTATTTTTTATAATCTTGTGTAGCGTTTCTGTATCTGCACAACAATTGAGAGTAAGGGTATTTTCTCAACAGAAAATCAAACAAACAAGTTTCGTTCCTTCCTTTGGAAGATACTCGGTAGAGATTGACGGCAATCTTACTCGGCTTTCAAGAACGTCTAACGTAAAACTATCTGCACTAAACGGCAAGGTTGAAGTTCGTATTAACGATAGTGTTTTTGCAAATAGCGAAAAGGTAACTTTCAAATCAGAAGGCATTAAATCCTTTTTCAGATTGAAACCCATAGCTCCTGAAATCGCTGAAAGAAGATATGATGACGCTTTGGAAGTTTCTGTAAACAACAATGGAAATCTTCTATTGATTAACGTAGTTGAGCAAGAGAATTACATAGCAGGAGTAGTCCAATCGGAGACTTGGGGAGCTACAAAGAACATTGACTTTTTCAAAGTGCAGGCTATTTGTTGTAGGAATTACTTATTTAGAAACATGAACAAGCATTCAAAAGACGGCTATCACCTTTGCGATGACGTTCACTGCCAAGCTTACAAGACAAGAGCCAATCAAGCAGAAGTAACCGAAGGAGCTTACAAAAGCAGGGGAGAAATCATAGTTGACGAGAACGGAGAGTTGATTGAGACTCTTTTTCACTCAAATTCGGGCGGTCAAACGGCAAATGCCTCAGATGTATGGGGAAAAGATATTCCTTATTTGAGAACTGTGGTTGATAGTTTCTCGATCGGTTGCAAGAACTACACATGGGAAAAATATATCAAGCAGAAAGCATGGTTCAATTACTTCAAAGCAAAAGGCATAAACGTCAAAGAAGAAAGCGTAAAGCAAGAATTATTGCATTTCTCTCAACAAGAAGGACGTAAAAAAGACATCTTAGGAATTCCTCTCACCACTATAAGAAAAGATTTCGGGCTTAAATCAACTTATTTCGACATTCAAGAGTGGGGAGGCGAAGTAAAACTGAACGGAAAAGGCTACGGACACGGAGTAGGCATGAGTCAGGAAGGAGCAATCAAGATGTGCGAAGACGGATATGAATATTGGCAAGTTATAGAACATTATTTCAAAGGAGCAACTGTAAAGAAAATGGATTCAGAACTAAAATAGAAACGAATCCGTTCATAGAACTAAAAAAAAGATTACCTTTGCGGACTCAAAAAACATTGATTATATGAAATTAAAATTTGGTTTCCTTAGTTTATTATTAAGTTTCAGTTTGCTGTTATCAGGACAGGAAGAAATAAAATGGCTATCCATAGAAGAGGCTCAAGAAAAAGCTATTGCCGATAGCTCAAATGCGAAAATGTATTTCGTGGATTGCTACACCGATTGGTGCGGTTGGTGCAAGAGAATGGACAAAGACACTTTTACAGACACGTTAATAGCAAAGCTTGTCAATCATTACTTCTACCCTGTGAAGTTTAATGCCGAGCAATCGCAAGATGTTACTTTCAATGGCAAGGTTTACAAAAACACAAACAAAAGAGGCGGTCGCGGAAGTGCACATCAGTTGGCTTATTACTTGCTTAACAATAGGCTTTCCTACCCTTCATTTTCTGTTTTAGGCTCTGATGGCAAGCTTCTGACTATCTGTCCGGGTTATCACAAGGCAGAGGAATTTGAAATTTTTCTAATATTTATGGGAGAGAAGTTCTACGAACAAATGAACTTTGAAACGTTCTCAAAAGATTATACAAAGAAATACAGAGAACAAATCCTAACAAAAATTTACTCCGAATAAGAATCGAAACTTTATGAATAGACAAGAAGAAATAAGGAACCTGATGCAAGCCAATATCGTTCTTGCTGTAGGTTGTACAGAACCCGTTGCAGTTGCGTTAGCTGTTGCAAAGGCGAAAGAAGTCTTGAATGAAGATGTTGAAAGAGTGGAAATGCTTCTTTCAAAGAATATTATAAAGAATGCAATGGGCGTTGGAATACCCGGCACAGGCATGATTGGGCTTCCAATAGCTATTTCCTTAGGGGTTGTTTGTGGTGAAAGTTCTAAGGAATTGCAAGTGTTGGAAAATGCGAAGGAAAATCTATCTGAGGCAAAGCAATGGATGGATTCTCACAAGATAACGATACAAGACAAAGATATCAGTGAGAAATTATATATAGAATGTTTATGTTATGGGAAGACATCATCATCTCGCATAATCATTGCAAAAAATCACCTTAATATAGTACACATACAAAGAAACGACGAAATCATTCTTCAAAAGGATTTCACAGAATCAGAATCTGCTCCAACAAAAGCAAGCATTAACGACATTGCATCTTCTCTTAGCTTGAGCGAAGTCTATGAATATGCAGACAAAACAGAGCTCTCTTTCCTTGAATGGATAAGTGAAATGGAGAAAATCAACACTAAGATTTCCGAAGAAGGTCAAAGAGGGGATTATGGTTTGAGAATAGGCAAGTGTTTGTTACAAGACAGCGATACCAATACAAGAAAGAGAATAATCGCTGCTACTTGTGCTGCATCTGATGCGAGAATGGACGGAGCAACTCTTCCTGTATATAGCAATTCAGGCAGTGGAAATCAAGGTATTACTTGCAGCATTCCTGTAATAGAGTATGCCAAGAGTTTGAATAAAAGCAAAGAAGAAACCATACGAGCATTAACTCTTTCAAATCTTGTATCCATATATATCAAAAACAAAATCGGACGTCTGTCTGCACTATGTGGAATTGTCAATGCTTCAATCGGAGTCGGCACTGCCATAGTTTACTTACAAGGAGGTGGCTTACAACAAATCTGTTATGTGATAAGAAATATGATAAACACCATAACGGGAATGGTATGCGATGGTGCGAAACCAAGTTGTTCACTTAAAGTTTCAACAGGATTGAATTCGGCTTTTGATTCAGCACTGCTTGCAATGAACGACATCGTTGTAAATCAAACAGACGGCATTGCAGAACAAGACATCGATCGTTCGATAGAAAATCTCGGCAAGATAGGACGCTTTGGTATGGATCAAATGGACGATCTTGTCTTAGAAATAATGTTAGACAAGAGTTGCAAGCAATAAACAACAAATAAGATTTACCAAATATAAAAACGCAGAGTATCGAAACGATGTTCTGCGTTTTTCTTTTCAAGATTTATCGAAACAGATTCAAGAAACAATCCACTGAAATCAAGTTTTAGCAAATTGAAATCAAGTTTCTAAATCAGCTCCAATCGAGATGCGTCTTGTCGAATAAAAATAAACAACAACAGGGTAAAAGCCCAAAGCGACGAACCTCCGTAACTTAGAAACGGAAGCGGTATTCCAATAACAGGCAACAAACCTATGGTCATTCCGATATTGACAAAGAAATGGAAGAATATGATACTTGCCACACTGTATCCATATATCCTTGCGAATTTACTTCGTTGCCGTTCTGCCATTTTTACAAGTCTTATACATAATGTAAGATATAAAAAAACAGTAAACGCACTCCCGAGAAAGCCCCACTCTTCCCCTATCGTACAAAAAATAAAGTCTGTATCTTGTTCAGGAACGAAGTTGTATTTTGTTTGAGTTCCGTTAAGGAATCCTTTTCCGAGAAATCCGCCACTTCCAATTGCAATCTTACTTTGATTAACGTTATACCCGACTCCTTTCAAATCCTCTTTCTTTCCAAGCAACACTTCAATTCTATCTTTTTGGTGTTGCTCCAAAACTTTATCGAAAACGACATCCACTGCAAGCACAAAAAGCGAACTTACAACGAAACAGCCCAAAAAAAGCCAAATTTTTGTCTTATGAGATTTCCGTTTGATGACATACCATAAAATCATGCACACAACAAACAATGACCCTATAAGAATGTACTTGTCTATCAGCAAAGCCAAAACAAACAACAATATACACAATGCTCCGAAAATCAACACATAGCTCGACAATCCTTCTCTGAAAAGCACAAAAACGAAACTCATGAACACAAGAGCCGAACCCGTATCATTTTGCAACAAAACCAACATCATCGGAATTGCAATTATGGCTAAAGCCCACACTTTCGTCTTTAATTGTTTGAAATCCGCATCTATGGAAGACAGTAACTTGGATAAAGCCAAAGCGGTTGCAGCTTTGGCAAATTCCGAGGGCTGAATCCCGAAATCACCTACCCCGAACCACGACTTGGCTCCTTTTGTCTCCGAACCGATTGCAAGAACCGCGACGAGCATTGCAATAAAAACGGCATAAATCACATAAGACGTCTGAGTGAAAAACTTAGGGTCGAGAATGATTACAAACAAGGCTATCAGCAATGCAGCACCTATCCAAATGATTTGCTTTCCGTATCTGCAACTGAAGTCAAATATACTGCTATGTTCCCCATCGTAAACTGCAGCATAAATATTCAGCCAACCGAAAAACACCAACACAAGATAGATGGCTATAACCACCCAATCAAGATTTTGTATCAGATTTTTGTTTCTTCTATCCATAACCACAGCTCTTTAATCCAAACTTCCGAAACTTAGTTCTTTTTCTTTTTTACTTTGCGAACCAACGGCAAAGGCTGACAAGGATTTGTTTCCATGTACATTTGTTCCATTTCTTTACGCTCTACTTCGCCTCGAATGTACTTTTCGATTACCAGACTTGCGATCGGAGCTGCCCAAGTACCACCGCCGCCTCTTGCATTCTCTATATACACAGCCACAGCAATCTTTGGATTGGTTTTAGGTGCGAAACTGATAAACACAGAGTGGTCTTCGCCAATATTTTCTGCCGTTCCGGTTTTCCCACACACTGCAATATCATCAATCATTGCACGTCTTGCCGTACCGCCTGCCTCATGCACAACGCCCCACATTCCTTCCACCGCCAAATCCCAATAAGATGAGGCAATGAGACTGTAATTCTTTTGGCTATACTTTACAAGCTTCTCTCTCTGTTTTTCATCGCCATAACTGCGAACAAGATGCGGAGTGATATACCAGCCTCTGTTTGCCACCAAAGCAGCAAAGTTAGCCATCTGCAAAGGATTCACGCCTACCTCTCCTTGACCTATCGAATTGGAATAAATAGTGTGGAAATTCCAACCAGAAGGATACCATTTATTGTAAAAAGTCGTATCAGGGATATAGCCTTTCCTAACATTCGGAAGGTCGATATCCAAACGCGTACCAAAACCCATACGTTTTGCAGCCTCATTCCAAAGCATCAAACCATACTTGCTGTCTATCTTTCCCGTATTCGGATTTGTTTGTTGCACCACTCGCTGAAACACTCTGTAGAAATAAGGATTGCAAGACATCTTTATCGCATCGCGAACGTTTGTTGCAGAAGGATGACCGTGACATCCGACAAGACTTTTATCGCAAACAAATCCGCTGTTAGGCTGTATCACACCCATATCCAAAGCAATCAAAGCCTGAGCTATTTTGAAAATACTTCCCGGAGGATATTCCGCCATCAGCACTCTGTTGAACAAAGGTTTGGAAATATCTTCTGCCAAAGCCTTGTAGTTTTTTCCTCTCACCCTTCCAACCAACAGATTCGGATCGTAGTAAGGTGCGGAAACAAAACAAAGGACTTCACCCGTCGATGGCTCGATTGCAACAATGCAACCCCTTTTATTTTTCATCAAAGCTTCGGCATATTTTTGCAACTCAATGTCTATCGTGCTGTAAAGGTTCTTTCCCGAAATTGCAGCGGTATCGTAAATTCCGTCTTTGAACGATCCTTTTTCTCTGTTATGCACATCGACCATTGTGATTTTGCTTCCTTTTTTCCCTCTGAGGATTTCTTCATACGACTTCTCCAATCCGCTCATTCCGATGTAGTCTCCCTTTTTGTAATACGGATTTTTGGCAATCATGTCTTCGTTTACCTCACCTATGTAACCGAGAACGTGGCACGCAACAGACTCCGGATAATATCTTAAGGTACGCGACTGAGCGTAAAAGCCCTCATATTGATATATCTTCTCTTGAATCGGTGCGAAATCTTCCTTGCTGATTTGCTTTTCGAAGATTGACGGAGTATAAGTCGAGTATGCCCTCGCTTTTTCCATCTTTTTAATGAATTCTTCCTTTGTTATCTTCAACAGATTACAAAACTCTAAAGTATCTATGTTCTTCACCTGACGCGGTATAACCATAAGATCGTAAACCGCTTCGTTATAAACAAGCAACTTTCCGTTTCTGTCGTAAATCAAACCCCGGGACGGATATTGCGTAACATAGCGTAAAGCATTTCTGTTGGCGAGTTCCGCATACGTATCGTCGAATATCTGCAAGTAAGCGAGTCTGCAAAGATACACAAGCCCGACTGCAACAAATATTCCTATGACAACATAACGTCTCGACGACAAAGGATTCCTCATTTTTTAACTCTGCAAAGATGGATATTTCGAATTATTTTCATACGTTTGCAAAATTACAACAAATATACTAAGAATGACACCTCTGAAAGAAAGAATATTTACGCTTGAATCAAAAGAAGATTTCGAAGAATGCTGTTTGCAGGTTTTCAAATGGCAGTATGAACGCAATGCTGTTTACAAAAAATGGTGCGAACTGCTGAATCGGAAACCCGAAAACACGACACAAAGCAATCAAATCCCCTTTCTGCCGATTTCTTTCTTCAGAACGCACAAGGTAGTCTCCTTTTCAGAAGAGCCGAAAGGCTTTTTCAAAAGTTCGGGAACGACTTCAAACCTGCAAAGCAAACATTGGATACGCGATTACGACATCTACGAACGCTCATTCACCAAAGCATTCGAACGATTCTTCGGAAAAGCAGATGATTATTGCTTTTTGGCGATGCTGCCCAATTATCAGGAGCAATCGAACTCTTCTTTGATTTATATGATAGACCGTTTGATCAAATCGAGTCGAGCGAAAGACTCCGGTTTTTACCCTTATGAACTCGACAAAGTGGCTCGATTGCTTATCGAAAACGAGGAAAAGAAAATCAAAACCATACTTTTCGGAGTCTCATACGCACTTTTGGATCTGGCAGAAAAGCATACGTTCAAGCTGAAGCACACCACGGTGTTCGAAACCGGCGGAATGAAAGGCAGACGCAAAGAGATTTCGAAACGAGAGTTGCATTCCATACTTTGCGACGCCTTTGGCACCGATTCAATCGCCTCCGAATACGGAATGTGCGAGCTTTTCTCTCAAGCTTACTCAAAATCAGACGGTTTATTCCTTTGTCCTGATTGGATGAAAGTCATTGTCAAAGAAACCAACGACCCTTTCAGCGAATGCAAACAAGGCAAGAGCGGCATTATAAACATAATCGACCTCGCAAACATAGACTCTTGCAGTTTCATAGCAACGGAAGACTTGGGCAGAATCAACACCGACGG
Source organism: Candidatus Onthomorpha sp. (assembly GCA_045590015.1). Lineage (GTDB taxonomy): Bacteria > Bacteroidota > Bacteroidia > Bacteroidales > P3 > Onthomorpha. The sequence goes on from JAZNQE010000029.1 coordinate 46,094, forward strand.
CAGTTTTGAGGTGCTTGGACGTGCAGACAACAGCGTCATCAAAGGCTGTAACCTTATGTACGAAGGCTAAATTTTTACTTTGGCTGTTGGCTATCAGCCTTTGGCAAATTTCGAACTGCGTCAGCCGGAAGTTCAAAGCCCAAAGCTCACCGCCCAACAGCCGATTACAGACTGCCCAAGTAAGGCAAAAAATCCCCAAACTTACTATCAAAAAATTTCCACGGCTTGATAATCCGATTATCACGGCGTGATAACATCATTATCACAAAGAGATAATACCATTATCACGGCGTGGTAACACCATTATCACTTACTGGTAATACCATTACCACTTACCGGTAGTACCATTACCACTTACCGGTAAAATTCCGAGAGTAAGATTCAGTAGTCTCTCGCAAAGACGCAAAGTCCACAAATCTTGTTGTCTTGTAGTCTTGTTGACTTGTTGTCCTTTGAAATCAGCCTTTGCGACTTTGCGAACTTTGCGAGAGATTTTTTTGTCGGTTTATGAAAGTTTTGTACCTTTGCTTTTGTAAACTGAAACCAAATTAAAAAAGGAGGAAACGGCAAACAGCAAAATTATTATTAAGACATAGTTAATTTATAATTACATAAAATAGCGTTTTTGCTTAGATTTGGACGTATGAAACTTGGAACACTTCATATAAAATCAACTAAATTATAAGCCGAAAACGCTCACGATGATTTCGTGGGCTTTTCTTGTTTAGTTGATTAGGTAGTTCCAAGACCTCATACTCCGATAAGAATTTGTCCCACGCTTTTTTATGTCCTTGAAACAAAAGACAAATAATTTGAAACGCCTTTGGAACGGGGCAGAAGAAAGATTAAAATCATCAAAAAATTATGAGCGGAAAACAATACGACGTTTTTATTTCCTATCGCAGGAGCGACGGAAAACATATCGCAAGAATATTAACCGACAACTTCGAAAAAAGAGGCTATCGTCCTTTTTTGGATTTCGAAGAACTTACAGACGGACGTTTCGACAAGAGAATAGAAAATGCAATCCTCGATGCACCGGTTTTTGTCATGGTTCTGACAAACGATTACTTCTCTCGATGCAACGACGAAAACGATTGGGTTCGCAGAGAAATCGATTGTGCAATCGCAAACGAGAAAGTGATAATTCCTGTCAACTATGACGGAAATCTAAACGGTATTCCCGATTATTTGGAGCAGGATTTGAAAGATGAAATCGGCTTGCACCAATTTTCAAACATAGACGGAGGAGGCAATCTCAAAGTTACGTTCGACAGAATGATAGACCAAAGAATCCGAAAGGTCATAAACACAATCGACAGTCAAAGCGGAGTGGCAAGAGTCAACGTTTTGGCAGACGCAGATTGCGATTTGATTGTTGGAAACAAAGCGGTGGCAGTTGCAAAGAAAGGTGTGGCTGTTTACATCAGACTATCGAAAGGTTCGCACACAATCACGGCACGCTCTATCGAACGTCCGAACATACAAAGAAACTTCGGATTGAACATAGACATCGTTCCGGGAAATTACAGCCTCAATATAAAAATCGAGAAAAACATAAAAACGGGAGGAAACAACTCCTTGGAAGAATTCGAAAAAAGATACAATCGACTATATTCCACAGGACAATATGCCGAAGCCTTTGCTGAATGTCTGAAACAAGCAAAAGCAACCGGAAATGCAGGTTCTGTAAGATCCAAAGCATACGACGCAGCCGAAAAATGTTATTATGATATTCTTGTACCGACGGAAATAACTGACATAACGTTGGATAAAATCCTTGACTTATTGGCAGAAAAAGGCTGGGAAGGACTTTCGCTAAAAAAAGACAAAATAAAAACTCCTGACTTTACGGTTAAAATTGTCAAAAGATATGATAAGCACTTTTTAATTAAGGTTTCTACAAATTTTAATATCTTCGAAGTACTAATTAAGCTGTTTCTAGTGTTAACTATCATATTTATACCAATTGTTATATGGAATAATAACTCTGTAGACAAAGCGTATAGTAAACTAGTAAGTTGTTTGATAGATTATTTACTTGATGAATGTGAGCGGTAAAGCCATTTGCTTTTTGCCAATAGCCAATTGCTCACAGCCAAAGTAAAGAAAAACGAGCGTTCGACCTGCTTTTGCATTTGCGAACGCTCGTTTTGGTTTTATGAATCTTGATTTCAGGAAAACGAATCTTGATTCTACGAAATTATTTCTTGAAAAGAATTTCCCGAAACGAAGTTTGAGATTCTTAAATTGCGATTCGGTTAAATAATTTTCAAGGGTTTATCACGTTATTTGGTTGATTGGATTTATTTTTGCGAACCGATGCGACGGTTTTGTTTCGATATAAAAAAAAGAATTATGAGTATGCGTAAGTTATTTTTTGCTTTGGCGGTTGTGCCGTTTTTGTTTGCGTTTGCGGAAGGGGATTTGGATAAGCCTAAGGCCATGTGTAAGCAATGCGAACAGAAGATTAAGGCGGCAAAGAATAAGGCTGAGTTGAAAAAGGCGGAAGATGAGTGTGCCAAACCTTTGTTGGAGTGGGCTAAAAAGAATCCCGACGTGGTGAAAGCAAAGAAAAAGGAGCTTAAAACCATGATTGGCAAGCTCGCTCAGGTGTATAAGGATAAGAAAAAGCAGTTAAAGAAGTAGTGTTCCTTGGTTTTAGTATTCCATCAGGAAGGCTTTGATGAATGCGTCCAAGTCTCCGTCCAACACTGCGGCGGTATCGGTTGTTTCGACGTTGGTTCGCACGTCTTTTACGAGTTTATACGGATGTAAAACGTAGTTTCGGATTTGGCTTCCCCACTCTATTTTCTTTTTGTTGCCTTCTATTTCGGCTATCTTTTCTTTTTTCTTGCGTAGTTCTTTTTCGTAGAGTTGCGATTTGAGCATTTGCATTGCTTTCTCGCGGTTTTGGAGTTGCGAACGGGTTTGTTGGCACTCTATAACGATGTTGTCGGGTTTGTAATGCAGTCTTACGGCGGTTTCTACTTTGTTTACGTTTTGTCCTCCGGGACCTGAGGAACGGAAAGTGTCCCATTCGATGTCGGCAGGGTTGATATTGATTTCTATGCTTTCGTCAATCACGGGATAAACATAAACAGATGCAAATGAGGTCTGGCGTTTTCCTGCTGCGTTGAAAGGTGATATTCTTACCAAACGATGCACTCCGCTTTCACCTTTCAGATAACCGTATGCGAAATTGCCGTCTATTTGAAAGCTTACGCTTTTCACTCCGGCAACATCTCCTTCTTGATAGTAGATTTCGGTAAGTTTGTACTTGTTTCTTTCAGCCCATCGAACGTACATTCGCATCAGCATACTCGCCCAATCACAGCTCTCGGTGCCTCCTGCTCCTGCGTTGATGGTTACAATGGCTGACAGTGCGTCTTCTTCTTCGGACAACATGCTTTTCATTTCCAAGTCTTCTATTTCTTTATTGAGTTTATCGATGTTTTCTTCGGCTTCTGCTTCATCAACATCGCCTGCTTCGAAAAACTCTTTGATGACTTGAAAATCTTCAAAAGCGGAGTTCACTTTCTCGAAATCCGCCAATTTATTTTTCTTTGTGCTTAATTGTTTTAGGAATTTTTCGGCATTCTTCGGGTCATTCCAGAAATTATCTGCCTGTGATTGTTGTTCTTCTTCTGTAATCTGCGTTTTCAAATTATCGATGTCAAAGACACCTCCTTAGGGTTGCCACCCTCTTTGCAAATTCTTTGTCTGCTTCTTCTATTGTCATTGTGATTGTTTATTTTCCTGTGTGTCCGAACCCGCCTGCTCCTCTTGTGGTACTATCCAATTCTTCAACTTGTTCCCATTCCACCTGAGTGTATTGTGCTATCACCATTTGTGCAATGCGTTCAGAGTCTTTTATTTCGAATGCTTGGTCGGAGTGATTAATAAGAAGGACTTTGATTTCTCCTCTATAGTCTGCATCTATCGTTCCGGGAGAATTTAATACGGTGATTCCATGCTTTGCAGCCAAGCCACTTCTCGGTCTTATTTGTGCTTCGTAACCTTGAGGCAATGCCATGAACAATCCTGTCGGAACAAGTACTCTTTCGTGAGGTTGAAGAACAATTGTCTCGTCTATATTTGCACGCAAGTCCATGCCTGCCGACTGAATTGTCTCATAGGCAGGCAGACTGTGCTTTGATTTATTTATGATTTTTACTTTCATGTGTACGCAAATTAATCAACTTGTGCATCGATTGCAGAATTTGCTGTAATGCCTACAGATCCCATACTATTGATTGCAAAAGATGATTGTTGCTTTGGTGCAGAAAAATTTTGTGATATATCATAATTGTTTCCTGCGTCAGGATGAGAATTTATGATTTGCTCCAACCCCTCTTCTGTTGACATCAATTCTTTCAACTTTTTTATTTGTTCCATTCGTTGATTGAAATCTTTGCTCGCTGTAGTTCGTGAGGTAGACAGATCACTTGGACGGATATCTGAACTTGGTTGCGGTTTAACTTGTATTTGTGCTATCGGATCTTGTCTGAATATAGGTTGAGCTACTGAAATAGCAGGCTGAATACCAGAAGTCTCAACTTGCTCAAAAGTTTTTGCCTTATTCTCTATCGGATTCATATTTACATCAACCTCAATCACCACTTTCTCTTCTGTCTTAGCAACAGGTGTAGGTGTAGAAATTGGAGTAGATACAGGCTCCGGTGCTTTGGTTGTAATAGTCATTTCAGTCATTGAAGAAGTAGTTGATGTTGTACCAGCAACAGGTGTCTGTGTAGGTGGTTTTAATGTAGTGGTATCCATACCTATTCTTCTGGTTGACGGAATATCAATGTCTTTTGATTCAAATCCTGTTGCAATCAAAGTAATACTTAGCTTTTCTCCAATGCTTTCATTATAACTTATACCCCAAATAGTATCAACATCTTCGTTTGTTTGATCTGCGATATAATCTGTTATTACTTCGATTTCATCCATCGTGATTTCATGATCATGACTGCAAGTAAAGGTCAATAGAACGTTCTTTGTTTTAGAAATATCATTGTCATTTAGCAACTCGGATGTAGTAGCGGCTTTTATAGCTTCCATTGCTCTGTTTTCTCCTTCTGCAATTCCCATTCCCATCAAAGCAACTCCTGAATCTTTCATAACGGATTGAACATCTCTGAAGTCAACTTGCACCAACCCTACATTGGTTATAATCTCGGATATGCCCTTTACAGCTGTCAATAGAACATCATCTGCTTGTGCAAACGCAGCCGAAAGCGACAAACCTTTGCGACCTCTCAACTTATCTGTGTTTACGATGATTATACAATCAACAAATTCTTTCAATCTCTTGATACCCTCTTCTGCTTGTTGTTTTCTTTTGCGTCCTTCAAAACTCAACGGCAATGTAACAACACCTACTACAAGTATCTTCTCATTATTATCTGGCAACTCTATGCTCTTTGCAATTTCCGCAACAACAGGAGAAGCCCCCGTACCTGTTCCACCACCCATTCCTGCGGTTATGAAAAGCATTCTTGTGTTCTCACCAAATATTTGTTTGATTTTATCTCTGTTCTCTTCAGCTGCTTGACGTCCAACTTCCGGATTGTTTCCCGCTCCAAGTTTTCCTAAACTTATCTTATTTCTTACAGGACTTGCATTCAAACTCGTAGCATCTGTATTGCAAACATACAAATCTACTCCGTTGATTTTTTTATCCATATTGTTTACTGCGTTGGTTCCTGCACCACCAACACCTAACACTTTGATGTAAGAATTGCTTTCAAGAATTTCTTCTTCATTCACAACAAAGCTATTTTCGCTTATTACGCTGGTTAATTGTAATTGCTCGTCCATAATCCATTACTATATTTAATCCGAAAGTTACTATATCAATTTGTAAAATTACTACTTTTCAAACAAACAGAATCAACAAAAAATATCAAGTTCTCAACAACCTATTGTTAAAAACGGTTTTAATCGTTTTTTTCACTAGTTATTGACCTAAAGAAATTAACTATGCTATCTAAAAATGAGGTTTTATTTTTATCTACTTCAGAAACTTCGCCTGTTTCATTTGTTTCTTCTTCCACCACATCTTTTTCAACAATAGGCTCATCAGAATTGTCAGTTTTTCCGTTCAATAAGTTTTCCTTATCTATGCTTTCAAATCCTTTTAGAACCAAACCAATACCTGTTGCGTGCATAGGGTGTTTCATCTCATCTGTAATCGTACCACTAAGTTGTTCATTTGAGATTCCTATTCTTGCATCCAAGCCTGTAATAAATTCTGTCAGTTGAACAATGTCTTTAATCTTGGCTCCTCCTCCAGTGAGTACTATTCCAGCAATCAATCTCTTGTCATAATCGGTACTATGTATTTCATACTGAACCTGATCCAGAATCATCTTAACTCTAGCTTTGATTATATTTGCCAAAGTTTGCACAGATATTTCTCTTGATTCTCTTCCTCTAAAACCAGGTATTGAGATTATTTCGTTTTGTGAATTATCCGATTCAAGACATCTTCCAAAATTGATTTTAAGTGCTTCTGCCTGAGTTTTGATTATTGAACATCCTTCTTTGATATCCTCTGTTATCACATTACCTGCCAATGGCACAACAGCCGTATGTCGCAATATTCCATCCTTAAATATTGCTATATCTGTAGTACCACCTCCTATATCGACCAAACAAATACCTGCATCTTTTTCTGTTTCATTGATAACTGCTTCTGCCGATGCTATAGGTTCCAATACAAGCTCTTTTACAGAGTATCCAGCCAAGCGAACACTATGATAAATGTTTTGAATGTGTGTAACATTACCCGTAATCAAATTAAAGTCACCTTCCAAACATTTTCCTATTCTTCCAACAGGATTAGTTGTACTTGTATCTCCATCAACACTATAACTTTGAGCCACAACATGGATAATTTGTTCTCCAGGAGAAAGCATCAAATTATTTTGTTCTTGTCTCAATCGTTCAACATCCTGCATCGTTATTATGTGATTATCCTCACAAATCATTATATTGCCACGATGATGCAAGCTTTTTATATGATGTCCTGCTATACCTACATATACATCATTTACTTTGTAGTTTGCCATTGTTTCAGCCTGTTCAACCGCAGCCTTGATCGCTGTTGCCGTCAACTGAATATTTTTAACAACACCTCTTTCAACTCCATCGGATTCGGTTTTTCCCATACCTATTATGGAAATCTTACCTTCCAAATCTCTTTGCCCTATAAAAACAGCTATTTTCGTTGTTCCAACATCTATACCAACGACTATATTTTCCTTGTTTTCCATATTTATATGTTTTTTATTACTTTCTCGTACAAACAACCTGATTATTAAAAGTCAAATCGACAAAACTATAATTATCCCAACCATGTTTAACAAAACCATCCTTGTAAAGATAATGCAGTTTCTTTAATTTATCTTCCAACGAATCGATTCCTCCAAGCAAAATTACATAATCACCAACTTTAGGCAACAATTGAAACTTATCTTTTTTGGAATAATATATTTGATCTATTTGATTTCTCAAAACCTCATCTTGATCTATCAATTCCACTATTTTATACACGTCGTTAAAAATAGGATGTGAGACAGAATCTATTGCTTCTTTTAATTTTGGTTGTCCTTGCAATTCTCCACTTGCAACAATAACATTTGCAGCACGTCCTTTCTTTAGTTTACATACTTGTTTGTTTGTATCTATATAAAATTGATAACCGTTAGAGGTACATATTCTTACTATCGGATTACTTTGTATTATCTCCAACTTCAAGTCGCCTCCAAGTGTAAGGTAAACATTTGCTGCCGAAATAAAATTACTCTGAACCAAATATTCTTCAATTTCCTCACTTTTAATTTCCTTACGTTTCTTTTTAGAAATATCTCCGAATTTACTTTGAAGCATTTTAGCAACATCCGCTTTTTCTATCAATTCATCTTTGCCTCCATATTCTATTTCTATATTTATGGCAGATACATTAAGGTTTCGCATTGTTATATTTGCAAATACAACAATCGCAACTATAGCTACCAAAATCAGAATAAAGCGTAGAATTTTCTTATTCATTATCCTTAAGCATATTTGTTATTGGTTCAACCAACTTATCAATATCCCCTGCACCCAAAGTAACTAACAACTCAGGCTGTAATGCACTTAATAAAGGCAAAAGTTGTTCTTTATCTACACAATACTTATCCATTTTATTGATTTTATGAAGAAGCATTTTGGAACTTACTCCTGCTATTGGCTCTTCTCTTGCCGGATAAATAGGTAGCAAAATGACATCATCCAACATCTCTAAAGATTCTGCGAACCAATCTGCAAAATCTTTAGTTCTTGAATACAAATGCGGTTGAAACACTCCGCATATACGTTTATTGGGATACAGACTTTTCAAAGATGATATAGTTGCCTCGATTTCTTGTGGATGATGAGCATAATCATCGTAATAGATTGTTGTATTTGTCTTTAATCTTAAATCAAATCTACGTTTCATCCCCACAAAATCAGCTAATGCATCTCGCAATTCATATTCATTTACCCCAAGACTGAAAGCAACTGCCAATGCCACCACCGCATTTTCCACATTATGCAATCCGGGATAAGACATCTTCATATCGTAAATAACCTTATCAGGTGTGTGAAAATCGAAATAGTAACAACCCTTAGAAACTCTTATATTATCTGCATAGAAATCAGAATCAGTAGAAAAAGAATAGCTGCAAGACTTAACACCTGTGCTTATTTTATCTTCTATTTCTTTATTCAGAAACAACAAACCTTGATTTTGTGTCCTCCATGCAAATTCTGAGAATGCCTGTTCCAAGTTTTGCAAACTCCCATATATATCAAGATGATCAGCTGCTATGGATGTAATAACGCTAACGTATGGCTCAAGTTGTAAAAACGAACGATCATATTCATCTGCCTCTACAACGACATACTCTGATTCAACATCAAGAAGATAATTCGTGTCGTAGTTATTCGAAATCCCTCCTAAAAACGCACTGCAACCAAGATGACTTTTCTTCAACAAATGCGCAATCAAACCGCTTGTTGTTGTTTTCCCATGAGTTCCTGCAACAGCTATTGCTTTTTTTGATTTAGTAATTATGCCTAGCATTTCGGAGCGTTTTTTCAAAGGCATATTATTATCCTTTACACATTGCAGTATATTATTATCTTGTCCTATTGCAGGAGTATAAATAACTAAATCTACATTGGCAGACAAAATATGATTGGTATCGTCTTCGTACGTTATATCAATTCCTTCTGACTCTAAGTCTTTTGTAAGTTGAGTAGCAGTTCTATCATATCCGAAAACATTATGCCCCATTGTCTTGAAATACCTTGCAATGGCACTCATTCCTATACCACCTATACCTATGAAATAATATGTCTTTATCTCCATCGTTGCTAACATTTTACTATTTTAGCTATTTCCTCAACAATTCTTTTGTCTGCAGATCTGATTCCCATACCTTTAATATTATCGGATAGCTCTTTTTGCAAATCAGAATCGTTTATAATTTCATCCAAAGCTGTTATCAATCGTTCTCTTGCCTCAATGTCTTTTACCATTACAGCAGCTTGTTTTGTAACCAAAGCATTGGCATTTTTCGTTTGATGATCTTCTGATACATTTGGAGAAGGCACCAATATACATGGTTTTCCGACAATACACAATTCTGAAATTGCGATAGCACCAGCACGAGATATTATGACATCTGCCAAAGAATAAGCCAAATCCATCTCATAAATAAAGTCAAAAACTTTAATATTTGAAGCCTGAATTTGATTTACCTTTTCATTTGCTTTGTCATAAAACCATTTTCCTGTCTGCCATATAAGTTGAATGTTATTTTTTTCGAAGTAATCCAAGTTTGAGAATATACTTTCATTGATTGTAAGAGCTCCAAGACTGCCTCCGACAACCAAAACAACTTTTTTGTCTTTTGACAAACCGAATGTAGAAAGTGCCTTTTCTTTTTTCTCGTCTATATTCTCATAAAGTCGTGCTATTACCTGTCTTATAGGATTTCCTGTAAACACTATCTTTTTCGGATCGAACCATCTGTCCATTTTATCATAAGCGACACAAATAAGATTCACTTTATCAGCAAGCATTTTATTTGTTACACCCGGATAAGAGTTTTGTTCCTGAATAAGAGTTGGCACTCCTTTGGCAACAGCCGCTGCCAAAGTCGGACCGGATGCATATCCACCTACACCGATAACAACATCGGGTGCATAGGATTTAATGATTCGTCTTGCCTTTATTGTTGAGTAGAGCACCTTAAAAGGAAGTGAGAAATTCTTCCATAGTTTCTTTCTCTGAAATCCTGCTATCGGCAATCCTATGATTTGATAACCTGCCTGCGGAACTTTCTGCATCTCCATTTTTCCTTTGGCTCCAATGAACAATATTTCACAATCCGAATACTGTTCTTTCAAAGCATTCGCTATTGCTATTGCCGGAAATATATGTCCACCTGTTCCACCTCCGCTTATTATTGCTTTCATAATATCCTATGTTTTATATAATTACCCTTTTACGATTCTAATTTTTCAGATTCAAGATCTATTTTTTCAGATTCAAGATCCATTTGCTCAGAACTTTGTTCTATTTCCTTACTACCTGCACTTATATTTTGCAATATACCCAATGCCACACTTGTTATCCATAAAGAGGTTCCTCCATAACTAATAAAAGGTAATGTTTGTCCCGTTACAGGAGCCGCACCTGTTGCAACCAACATATTAACCACAGCTTGCAAAAAAATCATACACCCAATACCTATTGCGGTATAACGACCGAACAGGCCTTTTGCTTTTTTTGCAATAATCACCGCCCGATGAATCAAAATCGCATAAAGTCCCAAGATAACTATACACGCAATTATTCCAAGCTCTTCCAAAATTATTGCAAATATAAAGTCATTGTGTGACTCGCTTAAGAAACGTCCCTGAGTTGTGTTGCCTATTCCTTTACCCATTATACCACCTGTAGCAATCGCCATCTTTGCTATATTCGGTTGATTTATTTCTTCCTTATCGGAATTCAAGAATATTTCTATACGATTATTCCAAGTATCAGATCTTTTCAAAAAATCAGGCTGAATCAATAAAATAGCAACAATCGCAATTACCAAAGGAACTATTGGTGTCAATATATCTTTAAGTCTTGCTCCTGCAACGAATAGCATTATATAGCATCCTATAAATATCAATACAGCAGTTGAAAAATTATCAAAAAATATAAGGATACAGACTATTGCAATCTTAACGAGTAACACAAAAAAGTTCTTCTGATCTCTTATCCCCGATTCTTTCATTATCGCCAACTCATTGGCAACATATAAAACCAAGATATATTTAGCTATTTCTGATGGTTGAAACTGAATAAATGGCAATTGAATCCAGCGATTCGCTTCATTACCGTCCCCCATTACCAACGTCATTGCCAATAATCCAACCGAGAAAACATAAGCTATCTTAGTATATCCGGAATAGAATCTATATTTTATAAGATGAACAATATATGTAATAAGTAATCCGGAAAGCAATATACCGGTATGTTTTAAGAACATACCGACAAGATCTCCTTCATTTTTCTCATACACCATCTTACCCATAGTACTATAAACTTCCAACAGAGAAATCAGAAGGAAAACAATATATACGATCCACAAGATCTTATCACCCCTTACCTTAAATCTATTAGCTGATAACTTCATTACACTAAATCTAAGATATAATCTATAAATCGTTTACAAATTTCAAAAATCTACTTCCGTTTATTGCCACATTCTCTTCATTGCCTGAAGCAGGTGAATATATAACAACATCAGGCTCATTCGCAAAAAAGTATGCAGTCTTTACCGCTTCTTCCAAATCATTTGCTTGAATTAAATTTGCCAATCCTGCGAAAGTCTTTTTAATCTCTGCAACACAATCTCCCACCATTATCAAAGTATGAACCTTTTGTTTTACTTCACCAATCAAAGATGCTAAATTGCCCATATTTCTATCAGCTTCCAAAATCCATATTATAGGATTATTAGTCTGTTCGAATGTAAACCAAGTGGAATTCGGCTTTATACTTTTCGCGTCATCGATATAGCTGACTCCTTTTATGTTTGCAACAACTTGATTTCTATGATTCATCGATTGGCTGTCTGAAAACATATTCTTAAGTGTATTGTTTCGATAACGAAGCACTTCAGAATAATTTCTTTCTGCCAAATTTCCGTATATGGAGTTTCTTCCTTGAACTGCTAAGTCTTCTATATTCATCTTGTTATCTTAGTTTTAATGTTACGATTGTAGTTACTGCCAAAATGATTGATATTATCATAAATCGCTGAACGATTTTTGGTTCAGCATATCCTTTTTTCTGATAGTGATGATGCAAAGGTGCCATTAGGAAAATACGTTTTCCCTCTCCATATTTTTTCTTCGTGAATTTGAAATAAGACACTTGCATTACAACTGACAAATTCTCTACGATAAACACTCCACACAAAATAGGTATCAGCAATTCTTTTCTTATCAAAATTGCAAATACTGCGATTATTCCACCGATTGCCAACGAACCCGTATCTCCCATAAAGATCTGAGCAGGATATGTATTATACCACAAGAAGCCTATCGTTGCTCCGACAAAAGCCGCTATATATATTGTAAGTTCTCCTACATTCGGTATGTACATTATATTAAGATAATCGGCAAATATTATATTGCCCGACACCCATGCCAAGACAGCAAGACAAGCACCGATTATCGCAGACGTACCTGTGGCCAAACCATCTATGCCATCAGTCAGATTGGCTCCGTTTGAAATGGCAGTGATTAAGAATATGACTATCGGGATGAAAACAATCCAAGCATAATCTTTGTAATCATCTCCCACCCACTTGATAAGCCAACTATAATCGAACTCATTATTTTTTACAAATGGTATTGTGGTCTTGGTGGAACGAGAAGATTCTTCCATGAACTCAGCTTTTGCTTGTTCGTAATCAGAATCCTTTTGAAGATTATGTAATTCCGCATATTTTTCTATCTCTTGTTTTTCCTTTATTGTTATGTCCGGGTGAAAATAAATCAAGCATCCGACAACTATTCCCAAAACCACTTGTCCGATTATTTTCAATTTACCACTTAAACCTGCTTTATTCTTCTTGAATACTTTTATATAATCGTCTAAAAAGCCTAATGCTCCCAACCAAACCGTGGTTATCAACATTATTATCACATATATGTTATCTAGCTTTGCGAATAACAAAGTCGGAATCAATATTGCAGCTAATATTATCAAACCTCCCATTGTCGGAGTACCTTCTTTAGCTTTTTGTCCTTCTAATCCCAAATCTCTTACCGTCTCTCCGACTTGTTTTCTTCTAAGAAGTTCTATCAGTTTTTTACCAAATACTATCGTTATCAATAACGACGTTATGATTGCTCCTGCTGCTCGAAACGAAATATACTGAAACACTCCTGCTCCAGGTATATTCAAACTATTATGCAGCCAATCAAACAAATAATACAACATATCCTACTTTTTTATCTTATTATCTAATATTTAGCAACCTCTTCCTTATCATCAAAATGATGTTTCACTCCATTGATTTCTTGATAAGTCTCATGTCCCTTGCCTGCTATCAAAATTATATCCCCTTTCCCTTTAGTTAATTGTGCAGCCAGCTTAATTGCTTCTCTTCTGTCTGTTATCGTAAATACTTTATCAAAGTCATTAATCCCCGAACTCATATCTTTTAATATACTTTCAGGACTTTCTGTTCTTGGATTATCTGAAGTAAGAATCAATATATCACTACTTTTCTGGGCAATAGACGCCATTTGTGGGCGTTTAGTCTTATCCCTGTCTCCTCCACATCCTACAACTGTTACCAAAACACCTGTCGTTCTTATTGAATTTATGGTAGATAATACATTCTCCAAGGCATCAGGCGTATGAGCATAATCCACTATTGCAGTCGCTCCATTTTTTAAATAATGAGGTTCAAATCTTCCCGCAGCTGCTTTTAGTTTACTTAATCCTACCAAGGTTTCTTGGTCATTTAGTCCACAAAGACGGGCAATAGCATAAATCGCTGTAAGATTATAAGCATTAAATCTTCCAACAAGCATTGTATTTACATCTTTTCCATTGATATTCAACAACAAGCCTTCAAAACAATTTTCAACTATTTTTGTCTTATAATCAGCTAAGCGATTCAAACTATAAGTGTATTTTTGAGCTTTTGTACTCTCAACCATCTTTTCGCCATTCTTATCATCTATGTTTGTAAGTGCAAAAGCCTTGCTTGACAAAGAATCAAAAAATCCTTTCTTAGCATTTATATAATTAGTGAAGGTTTTATGATAATCCAGATGATCATGAGTAATATTACTAAATACTCCGCCAAAGAAACTTAATCCCGCTATTCTATGTTGAACAACAGCATGAGAACTTACTTCCATAAAAACGAATTCGCATTTGGCTTCAACCATTTCAAGAAGCAATTTATTCAAACTTAGAACGTCTGGAGTAGTTCTTTCAGTCGGGAAGTTCTTACCAGCAATCTTATTAACGATAGTCGAAATCAAACCACAACAATAGCCTAATGAAGAAAACAAATCATAAGATAAAGTTGCAGTTGTAGTTTTCCCATTTGTACCTGTTATACCAACTAACTTTAATTTTGAAGATGGATCATGAAAATAGTTCTTTGCCAAAATTCCAAGAGCGTATGATGAATTTTCTACCAGAATATAAACAACCTCATCATTTATATTTTGTGGTAATTCTTCTACGACAACGGCAACTGCTCCATTCGAAATTGCAGAGTCCAAATAATCATGTCCGTCACTCACAACGCCTCTTTGGGCGACAAAAAGAGTTCCTTGGCAGACCTTACGAGAGTCAAACTCTATTTGATTTATTTGAACATCTTTTTCATTTACTCTCTGCTGAATAGACAATCCGTTTAATAACCTTGACAACAATTCCATAATCTTTACTAATTCACTCTGTCTGCACTTTGCAATTTGAGTACGATTACACTATTCTTTTTATCAAACTTCGTTCCCGGAGCAATACTTTGACGAACAACTTTTCCTTTTCCTGAAAATTTAACTTTCATTCCCATATTCTCCAGCATATATATAGCATCCTTGATTGTCAAACCTATGACATTAGGGACTTTCTCTTTACTCAATCTTTGCTCATTTACAACACAAATTCCATTCTCTTCTTTTCCTCTGACCCACAACGATGTAGGCACAGAATTATTCAAGCCAATACTCTTGCAAAAGGCACTATAATTGACATTATTTCCATATTTCAAGATAGGATACTTGATTTGAGAGGCTTCTATCTTTGCATTTTCAACCTCCATTCTTGATCCGACAACTCTATCCGAAAGATTTCTAAATACAGGTGCAGCCAAATCACCTCCATGTGTATGATGCTTTTTCGGATTACTTATAACAACTATGCAAGAGTACTTTGGAGCATCTGCAGGGAAATATCCGACAAACGATGCTCTATTATACTTTTCGCTAATCCCTTTATTGCCATAATTCTCCTCAGCAGTACCTGATTTTCCTGCAATTCCATAAGAGGCACTTCTAAGTCTACGTCCAGTCCCTCTTTGAACAACTCCTTTTAATATATTATGTAACTTATCTCTTGTATCCTTCTTGCAAATATTTTCCGATAAAACAACTGTTTCAAACTCTTCTTGGACTTTTCCGTCCCTAATTACTGATTGAACGAACATTGGTTTTACCATCCTTCCATCATTAGCTATTGCATTGTAAAAAGTAAGCATCTGTAAAGGTGTCATTCGCGAAACGTAACCATAACTAGACCATAATAAGTCTTTCTGATTTTTAGTAGAACCTATATACGGTCTAGGTTCGTGAACATCTATATCCAACCCCAAACGTTCAAATCTGAAATATTCTTTCAAATCCTCAGCAAATTGAGATCGCTTATTGCCATAATGCTTATAAACAATATCACTGATTCCTACATTAGAAGATATTTCCAATGCACGTGCAAAAGAAACCACACCATCGACAGCATTATCATCTCTAACAGTTACAGAACCATTAAAGTAAGTCTTAACTCCCTTTTCAACCACATCCGCTGTATCAACCAATCCTTTATCTAATAACATCATTGCGGTAACTATCTTAAAGGTTGAACCTGGTTCGTAACTATCCGAAACTGCTATATTATTATTCTCAAAATATTCTCCATCCTTATTTAGACTCAAACTAGATATTGCTTTGATATGGCCTGTCTTTACTTCCATCAAAACAACACAACCACTCTCCGCATCATTACTATCAAGACAAGTACGTAGTGAATTCTCAGCTAACTCTTGCAAGCTTATATCAATAGTTGTTACAACATCCAAGCCATCAATCGTTTTTATATTTTCGTTAATATTAACTGGCACCCATTCTCCCGGGTTTATCTTTCTCTCTTGCCTAAAACCACTTTTTCCTGCCAAATATTTAGAGAAGGCTCCATCTATTCCGTTAAAGCAAGTATCACACCCGCCCTCTGTAACATTTACACCTATTGTCCTTCTTGCTAAAGGATAATATGGATAGGTTCTTTTGTACCCTTCTTCTACATGAATTGCTCCTATGAATCTGTAGATACCCGTTGGTTTTTTCTTCCTATTTAGTTTCTGATAGCCAATCACAGGGAAGCGTCTCATTCTTTCAAGTTCTTCTTTTGAAACTTTCTTAGCTACCGCAACGTATCTCTGATTCTTCTTCCGTTTTTCGTTGAAATATTTCTTGTATTCTGTAGATGTTTTTGCATTCTTTCTATCTTTAAGCATATATGCCAAGCTATCACACAAAGCATTTATACCTTTATTATAAGAAGAATCTTTTATAACATAGTCGATAATCTCTTTGCCCTTTTCTTTCCTTTTTGCCTTCCCTAAATCAACATAAACATCGTATAAAGGCTCATTTGTAGCCAATAGAAGATATTCACCATTATCGGGATCTATCGAATATATATTACCTCTTTTTGCTTTGTATTCACGTTTTTGCAATATCCTTTTCTTCTCCAGTTCAACCCATTCCTCCCTTTCAATAACTTTTAGTTTGAATGTAGCTCCAAATATCAATAGCAACAGAATCCAGAATATAAAGAAAACAAATATAAGTCTGGAATCGAATCGTTTATCCTTATCTCCAATATTCTTATCCATAATATTACTTCGAAATAAAAATAACTTCTTTAATCGGTTCTTTAGAAATATCAACCCCAATCGGAGACAATTTCTCCGCAACAACACGCATCATCGTAGCTTGCTGATACTTCTTTTTCATCTCCACATGTTCCAAATTTAAATTCTTGATTTCTTTCGAACATGATTCTATATCCTTAACCGTTGTCTCTATTCCATACCTATTTGTTATGTACAACAGACTCAAAAATACAATCCACAAACACAAAAGTATATTTGAATGCAACCATGAACCCAATAACAATCGACCTTGTAATATATCTCGCAAATTCATACCTTATTTCATTTTTGCAATTCTTAATTTGGCACTCCTCGAACGAGGATTCATCTCCATCTCTTCCTCTGTCGCCATTATCGGTTTGCGAGTTAATACTTCAAAAGGGCTGATTACATTGCCATAAAAGTCCTTGCTTACAACTCCATCACAATTGCCCGCTTTCATAAAGTTCTTCACCAATCTGTCTTCCAAAGAATGATAACTCATAACAACCAAACGAGCATCTGCAACCATAACCTTAGCACACTGTTCGAGCATATTACGCAAACAAGACAATTCTTGATTCACCTCTATTCTCAACGCCTGAAAAACTTTCGCAAAGAACTTATTCTCTTTTCCTCTTGGAACACATCCCGATTTGGTTAATACTTCTATCAATTCCGCAGTAGTAAACAACCCCTCTTCTTGTTTACTCACTATAACCTTTGCTATATTATAGGCATTCGGCAATTCTCCATAATCATTCAAGATTCTACAAAGTTCCTGCAAAGAATAAGAATTAACGACATCCGATGCAGTCAATCCCTTTTGGTAATTCATTCTCAAATCCAACGCTCCATCGAATCTTGTACTAAAACCTCGTTCAGCACAATCAATCTGATGCGAAGATATACCTAAATCTGCTAAAATACCATCAACCTTATTAGCTCTATAAAGTTTCAAAGATTCTTCTAACTTGTCAAAATTCTCCTCTATCAGACAGAACCTATCGTCTTCGATTGCATTATTCACTGCGTCAGGATCTTGATCGAATGCAAATAAACGACCATCCTCTGACAACCTTTCAAGAATAGCTTTCGAATGTCCGCCACCACCAAAGGTAACATCAACATAAGTGCCATTGGGCTTTATATCCAAAGCCTCAATACACTCTTTCAACATAACAGGTATGTGATAAACTTCTTCCGACATATATTAAAAATCCTCAATGCCTTTTACAACTCCATTCAACAACTGTTCAGCTGACGCAACATAGTCAAAATCATCGTTGTCGATTGCGTTGTAAGTTTTGGCATCCCAGATTTCCATATACTTTCCAGAGGCTACGACAACTAGATCTTTATCTATGTTCGCTGTTGTGCGTTGTTCTACAGGAATAAGTAAACGATCGTTTCCGTCAAGCTCGATTATATTTGCCTGAGTCAAACGTCTGAACAATCTCTTGGCATTAGGATTGTAAGGATTCAAGTTTTCCTGAAGTCGCTCTACCTCTTTTTGGAAGTCAGAGTAAGTAAAAAGTTCCAAGTATTGGCCATATATACTTTTCCTGATAACAAAACGTAGGTCATCACCCGCAATGATCTGCTTCTTCAAAGCAACAGGTAGCTTGAACCTGCCGTTTGAATCCGCTTTACAAAATTCGACTCCTACGATTGATGACATAAAAAACTACTTTTTTTCAGTTTGTAAAATTACTACTTTTATTCCAAAAAAAGCCATTTGTTGAAAACTTTTTACCATTTTATTCCAAAAATTCCCATTCGGATTGCAAATATATACGGCTTCAAAAACAAAATGTTACATTTTATCTAATAAAAACAATCGCTGATTTTCAATAATTTAAGATAAAACTTGAAATTATTTTCTCAAAATCTCACAGCAAATATTAACTTTGCAATCAAATCAAAACAGATTCTATATTATGAAAAATAGACTTGAAAAAATTCTTCTTTTAACAGCTGTAATTTGTGTTTTTACATCTTGCGGTGGACAAAAAGAAGAAAAAATGCAGAAGTTCACTCTCGACGGAAGAACCCAAGGAACATACTATCATATAGTTTATTACAATTTTTCTGATGAGGTTGCAAAGAAAAAGAACTTGCCTACAGAAAGTCAAATCAAAGCAGGAATCGACAGTATCTTCAACGCAATCGACGCAAGCCTTTCTTTATGGAATCCCCAATCAATTCTAAGCAAGGTAAACCGCAATGAAACAGTTTTACTCGACAAAATATTTATTGAAAACCTCGAAGCATCACAACGTTATTCAAAACTGACCGACGGATATTTCGATGTAACCGTCTGTCCTTTGGTTCAAGCATACGGATTCGGCAATGAAAAGAAACAAATGCCCGATGCTCAACAAACAGACTCTATTATGCAATTTGTCGGCTTTGAGAAAGTACGTATAAATGGCAATAAAATAGAAAAAGACTTCCCTCAAATACGTTTGGACTTCAATGCAATAGCACAAGGCTACACTGCTGACAAAGTAAGCGAGTATTTCAAGAGTCGAAACATTAATTCACACATCGTTGACATTGGTGGAGAGGTTTTTGCCGCAGATAAAAAACCTGATGGTCAAAAATGGAGAGTTGCTATCGAAGAGCCGAGCGACAGCCTCGATGCTCCGCGAGAATACAATAGTTTTATAAAACTCGAAAACCAAGCCATAGTGACTAGTGGCAACTATAGAAAATACATTATCGAAGATGGTGTAAAATATTCTCATAGCATAGACCCTAAAAGTGGTAGACCTGCTAAACACTCTCTACTAAGCGTCTCGATAGTTGCCGAATCTGCAACCTCTGCCGACGCAATCGCAACCGCTATTATGGTAATGGGATTGGAAAAAGCTCAAGAATTTCTAGACAATAATCCACAATATGGAGCTGTATTCATATTCTGCGATAGCAACGGCAAGACAAAAACATTGATAAGTGAAAATCTGAAAGTCCTTATAGAAACATTGGAATAGCGAAATGTTTTTTCAACAACTTCAACAAGCATTTCAACATCGTTTTACCGAGGACCAGCAATCGTTGGTCGAAAAGTTGTCCGATTTTCTCTTTCATCAGCCCGAAACAAAGGTTTTTATAATCGACGGATACGCTGGAACGGGGAAAACAGGACTTATGTCCGCATTAGTAAAAGTACTTCCATTTTATAGCATTAAGACAATCCTACTTGCACCCACAGGAAGAGCAGCCAAAGTCCTCAGTCGCAACTCCCAAAAAACAGCTTCGACAATCCATAAACACATTTACTATTCCTCTATCGATACAAACGGCAACATAAGCCTGAAACTAAAAAACAACAAAAACACTTCAACGCTCTACATCGTCGACGAAGCTTCCATGATCGGAGCAAGAGAACAAGGATTTGAAGCTCACAACCTTTTAGACGACCTTTTACAACACTGTCTTAGCGGATACAAAAACAAGGTTATCTTTATGGGAGACACAGCTCAACTTCCACCAATAGGAAGTTCTACCTCACCTGCTCTAAAACAAGAATATCTCGAAACAGAGTTTGCTTTAACCACTCAATATCAAAGACTGACGCAGGTAGTCCGCCAAGCATTGCAATCAGGCATACTTCGAAATGCCTCAAACATACGTTGGGCAATTGCAAATGGTAGAATCCGACTACCTATTTTGAAAACAAAGGACTTAAACGATGTTCGCATTGTCGAAGCCTATGATTTGGAAGATACACTTCGCAGTGAATATCGCGAAAAAGGCGTAAACGAGGTACTGATTATTACTCGAACAAACAAACTTGCCAATCGAATCAACCAATACGTCAGAACTGCAATCTTGGAAAAAGAAAATCAAATCGACATAGGCGAAACAATAATGTCAGTCAAAAACAACTACTTCTGGACAGAAAAAGCAGCTCTTTCAGACTTTATTGCAAATGGAGATATGCTTGAAATCACACGAATATTCAGCTATGAAGAAGCATTCGGACTCAGATTTGCAGATATTGCAGTAAGGTTTGCAGACCGTACAGAGGCAACCGAGATCGAGCTCACCGTGATTTTGGACACCCTTTTGGACGATAGAGCATCTTTAGATGAAGAAAGGCAAAACAGATTATATGAAGAATTGTACGCTTTCTACTCTCAAGACTGTTCAAACAAAGCAATAATAAAGCAAGCCATAAAACAAGACAAACATTATAACGCTTTACAAATCAAATTTGCCAACGCATTGACTTGTCATAAAGCACAAGGAGGAGACTGGCAGACTGTATTTATCCAACAAGGCTTTTTCTCCGATGATATGCTTGATACAGAGTATTTCCGTTGGCTTTACACAGCCGTAACTCGTGCAAAAGAAAAGCTATACCTTGTAAACTTTACCGAAGACTTCTTTGCAGACTGATTGATTCTGATTCTGAAAATTTATCTCTAAGTAATATAGCGAGGGAACAACAAAACACAAAAAAAGTACGCTGTCTGCATCACTGCGATAGCGTACTCGAAAAAGAATTGTATTAAAGTAGTATAAAATACTTTTGCAAACAAAGTGAGAAACTCAACACAAACCAAACCAAAGTTAAATTCGGATAATTTACATCTCTCACTCAAATCTGCAATGCAAAGATACAAAATATCTCTATTGACAAGCGATTCAAAAAAAAAAAAAAAAATAGACACATAAAATAAGCACATATCATTTCAACCCTTAACTACATTCATATATACTAAAGTTCAATCTTCTGGAAATAAAGATAATAAGATACTATCTTCAAGGATTCATTTTTCGCAAATTTAGAAGAAATTCAATAATATAAATTATGATTTTTTAACATAAAAAACAACTTTTATTTTTCTTCGTATTTTGAGAGTGAATCTTGATCTAAAACTTAGGATTCTTGATTTGAGTGCACCAAAATAAAGAAACAGAAAAACAAAACAGCGTTTGGCTCAAATGAAACAGCATTTCATTTTTTCAAAACGCCGCTTCACTCGGTTAAAATCGCGATATAATTACAACAAAATGCTATTTGGATAATACGAATCAAAAGATTATTTATCATATTTTATTGATTCAATGACTTTTATTAAAACCTTCATTTATCGAAGATTTAACAACAAACTTTCTCTTGTTACCTTTTTTTACGAGTTTTCAAGTTAAAAGATCTTAAAATAAAAACTTAAAAAAACAAAATTTGCTTTCATTATCAGCTATCAGAAATTTGCAGTCATAAATCCACGTCTAACAACCGCAAAAAGACAACAACCGATAGTCAACATAAGTTTCCATATTGATAAAAGCCGATATGCGGGATTTTATGCGTACCTTTGCAGTAGTCTAAAATGCTTTGACAATGTTAAAAGATTTGGATGATTTACGCAAACGGCTCAAGGGTGATTTGAGATTTGACTCGATTCACAAGATTCTTTATTCGACAGATGCTTCTGCCTATCGCCAGGAGCCATTGGCAGTATTTATCCCTTGCGAAGAATGCGAAGAAGATTTGAGAACGCTGTTGCGATGGTGTAAAGACAAGGGAACGTTCATCATTCCTCGTGCCGCAGGGACTTCGCTTGCAGGTCAAGTGGTTGGAAATGGGATTGTGGTCGATGTAAGCAAGAATCTGAATCGTATAATCGAAATCAACCCCGAGCAACATTGGGTAAGAGTACAGCCGGGTGTGGTATTGGAAGAGTTAAACAGGGCCTTGAAACCTTACGGCCTATTTTTCGGACCAGAGACCTCTACTGCAAATCGCTGTTGTCTTGGAGGAATGGTCGGAAATAATTCTTGCGGTCTGCATTCCTTGGTTTATGGCTCGGTAAGAGAGCATTTATTGGAAGCTACTGTTATATTGGCAGACGGAAGCAAGGCTGTCTTGAAGCAATTAAGCGAAACTGAATTTGAGAATAAACTCTTACAAGATGATTTGGAAGGAAAGATATACAGACATCTCAAAGAAGTGTACTCAAAACCCGAAATCCGAAAAGAAATAGCCGATTCATTCCCAGATAAAGAAGTAAAACGTCGCAATAACGGCTATGCGTTGGATTTTCTCTGCCAAAACGATGTTCCAAATCTTGCAAAATTATTCTGTGGCAGTGAAGGAACACTCGCATTTGCTACCGAATTGAAATTAAACCTCGTTCCATTGCCTCCAAAACACAAGGCGTTACTTTGCGTTCACTTTTCACAATTACAAGACAGTTTCAGGGGAAATCTTGTTGCACTAAGACACTCTCCGATGGCGGTAGAATTGATGGATGACAATATAATCGAAGCGGCTTTTCGCAATCCTGCACAACGGAAAAACACTTTCTTTCTTAAAGGTAAGCCAAAAGCGGTTCTGATTATCGAGCTTGCTTCCGATAATGAACTTTCGTTGGAGCAAAATATTGGAGAAACGATTGCGGATTTTAAGGCAGATGGTTCGGCATACGATTTCAGCATTGTCAAAGGTGGAAACATCACTAAGGTTTGGGCGTTACGAAAAGCTGGATTGGGACTTCTGACTAACGTACCCGGCAGTAGCAAACCTGTATCGGTAATAGAAGACACTGCTGTCGCACCCGAGAAACTCCCTTATTACCTTGAAGAGTTTCAAACGATATTGGAAAAATATGGATTGAAGTGTGTGTATCACGCTCACATAGCTACGGGCGAGCTTCACCTACGTCCTGTTCTCAACCTCAAAAATGAGCAAGATGTAAAGCTGTTTAGAACAATCAGCGAAGAAATTGCGATTCTGGTAAAGAAGTATGGCGGTTCACTAAGTGGAGAGCATGGAGACGGACGATTGAGAGGGGAATGGATTCCTTTGATGTATGGCGAAAAAGTCTATGACTTGATGCGACAGATGAAACGCATTTGGGACGAAAACGGGGTTTTTAATATGGGAAAGATTATTGAAACTCCGCCAATGGACAATTGCTTACGCTATGAGGGTGCTTTACAGAGACAAATCGACACATACTATTCTTTTGATAAAGAAATGGGCTTACAAAGTGCCGCCGAGCAGTGCAACGGTGCTGCAGATTGTCGCAAAAGCAAGGAATCAGGCGGATTGATGTGTCCGACATTCAAAGCAAGCGGTGAAGAAATCGATGCTCCTCGAGCAAGAGCCAACATAATCAGAGAAGTGCTTGCGTTTTCCAAAGAAAAGAACCCTTTATCTTCTGAATTGATAAAAGTTGTACTTGATAACTGTCTGATGTGTAAAGCTTGCAAAAACGAATGTCCTTCAAACGTGGATATAGCTAAGCTTAAGAGCGAAGTCTTACAACATTATCAAGATACGAATGGCTATGACATTTCTATCCGATTGGTGAATGCTTTGCCTCGTTTGCAGGCTTTGGCAAGTATTGCTCCGTTTGTGTATAATGGTGTGGTGTCTTGGGGATTCAGTTCTTCGTTGATAAAAAAGATGATGGGCTTTGCTCCCGAGAGAAGTTTGCCGAAAATCGGTGTATGTAACTTTGAGAAAGAGATGAAGCGGTGTGAGAAGAAGGGGTTCATAAAAACGATTTATCTTTTCATCGATGAGTTTTCCCGATTCCAAGATTACCAAATCACAAAGACCGCAATACGTTTGTTTTCCGCCTTGGGATACAAGGTAAAGCGTGCTCCGATAAAGGAAAGCGGCAGAATAGCCTTCAGCAAAGGGATGTTGAAACGTGCAAAGAGGCTTGCAGAAAAAAATGTCGGGCTTTTGACTCCTCTTATCGGCGATTCGACGCCTTTGGTCGGCTTGGAGCCGTCGGCTGTCTTGAGTTTCAGAGATGAATATCCAGATCTGTTAAGGCAGGATTTGAGTGGATTGAATGCCAACGTCTTATTATTCGATGAATTCCTTGCAAGAGAAATCGATTGCGGCAACATAGATAGGGAACTCTTCACTGACGAAAAACGAAACGTGCTTCTGCATGGTCATTGTCAGCAAAAAGCTCTCATAGGCACCGAGTTCATGGAGAAAATGCTTACTCTGCCACGCAATTACACCGTTGAAGTGATTCCAAGCGGCTGTTGCGGAATGGCAGGTAGCTACGGATATGAACAAAAGCACTATGAAATGAGCCGAAAGATTGCTCACAATGTTTTGATTCCCGCTGTGGAAAAGGCAGACAAAGATACTATAATTTCGGCTCCGGGTACAAGTTGCAGAGAGCAGATCGGACATTTCTCTTCTCGCAAAGCATTGCACCCGATCGAGGTATTATATAACGCTCTTAATAAAGAAAAAAATTAAAATTTATGAATAAGATCTATCACAATATGCTTCGATTAATCGACAAACTTATGTCGAACAGATATATACCCGCTTGGGTAGTTGCTTCCATAGATGCGGGAATTGTTATCTTTTCCGCATTCGTTTCAGGTTTCCTTTTAGGAGCAAAAGAGGGCTGGTTTCATTTCCCTTTCGACAGTTACTCGGGGCGATTTCTCGTTTTGACAATCGTTTTGTCCATTCTAAGCTTAAATATCTTTAAGATACATCGCAGTGTCATAAGATACTCTTCGTTCAGCGATATGATGAGAATCTTTCTTGCCATTGCGTCAACTGCAATCATTATTATGATTATCAATCTATGCTACAAACTGAACTTCGACAAAGATTTCGTTCCGAAAGAATTGATTTTGGTAAACGCATGCATATGTTATATCGGTTTATTTATGTTCAGAATGTTTGTACGTTGGCTTTTCGAGAAAGCATATAAGGCAGGCATAAATACGGAACTTAATACTCAAGTTATCATCTTTGGAGCAGGAAGAACGGGAACGGCAACGGCTAACACGCTTATGAGTGCCTCGCGTAAGTATTACATAAAGGGATTTATCGATGACGATCCTAATCTTCAGGGAAAAACAATCATGGGGCAGAAGATTTACTCCGGAGACAAGCAAGACTATTTGATAAAATACAAAGACGTGGATCAGTTGATTATTGCGACGAACAGAATTTCCACCGAAAGGAAAAACGAAATTTTCAGACTGTGCCATGCCAACAAAGTAAAGGTTCTGACCGTTCCTCCAATAAAAACCTGGACCGATGGCAAGTTGAAAGATAACGAAATCAAGGAAATTGAAATCGAAGACTTGTTGGGAAGAGCAGAAATAACGATTAATCGCGATCTGATCGAGCAACAAATCAAAGGGAAGACCATCTTGATAAGCGGAGCTGCCGGAAGCATCGGCAGCGAAATTGTTCGGCAACTTGCAAAGTTTTCTGTGCGTTTGATACTCCTTGATCAGGCGGAAACACCTATGTATTCTATAGAAAACGAACTTGATGATAAATTCCCGGATACTGAGAAAGAAATCGTCATTGCTTCTATTACCGATGTAAAACACTTGAATGATATTTTTAATCGTTATAAGCCGGATATTGTTTTTCATGCTGCTGCATACAAACACGTTCCTATGATGGAGAGAGAGCCTTATCAGGCTGCGAAAAACAACATAATCGGCACGAAAAACATCGCAGATATTTCCATGTCAAAGAATGTGGAAAAGTTTATAATGATCTCTACCGACAAAGCAGTGAATCCGACAAACGTAATGGGAGCAAGCAAACGCTATGCGGAGATCTACATTCAGCATTTGAACCTTCTACCCGACAATAAGACGAAATTCATAACCACTCGCTTTGGAAACGTTCTCGGATCCAACGGCAGCGTGATTCCTCGCTTCAAAGAACAAATTCAAAAGGGCGGTCCCGTAACCGTTACCCACCCGGAAATAACCAGATACTTCATGACGATTCCCGAAGCGAGCCGTTTGGTTTTGGAAGCTGCAACCATGGGCAACGGAGGGGAGATTTATCTTTTCGACATGGGGGAACCGGTCAAGATTCTCTCACTTGCCGAAAGAATGATAATGTTATCAGGATTTCAACCAAACGAAGACATAGATATTGTCTTCTCCGGATTACGTCCGGGCGAGAAACTGTACGAGGAATTGCTGACAAAGAAAGAAGATATTCTGCCTACGTATCACAAAAAGATATTCATAGCAAAACAAGAGACAATCGACTCAGAGCATATAAACAATTGCATCGAGGAATTGAAGAGTATTCTTGCTTCCAACTCGGAAGAAAGCGACATGTTGATCGTTCAGAACATAAAAAATCTGGTTACAACTTTCAAAAGCAACAACAGCATTTACGAAAAACTCGATACACAGAATGAAAAATAAGAAACTTCTTATAGTAGGTGAGCCTTCAAGCATCAACACTCAACGTCTGAAACAGATGTTTGAAGAAAAATTCGAAGAAATCAAAATTACAGAAAACATAGATTTCAGTTTCAAAAACCTATTCGGTGCTTTCTTCAAAGTGAAACGATTATTGAAACACTTCCGTCCTGATTTCATTGTATTGTATCAAGTGAACATAACGGCATTTGTTGCAGCCTTGGCAAAGAAAAAAGGAATCCCGACAATGGCTATTGCAATCGGAAGTGATGTTCTAATCATGCCGAAACGAGCTTGGATATTCAAAAAAATGCTTACTTATACTCTCAATCACTCTGACGCATTCAGTGCAAACACTCCTTATTTGATGGAGCAGATGAAAAGATACAGCAAATGCGAAAAGCCTTCTGCTTTATCTCATCTTGGAATCAATCCAATAAAAGCAGAAAAAAAAGAAAACATAGTCTTTTCTAATCGTCTCCACAAACCATTATACAGAATAGAAAACATAATTCAAGCTTTTGCAACCTTTGTTTCGAAATCTGAATACAGTGATTGGAAATTGGTTGTTGCGGCAGAAGGAAATGAAGACAAGCTGAAAGAGTTGGCAGACAGCCTTGGCATAGTGGAGAAAGTAGAATTTGTCGGTTGGCTTTCAGGGGAAGAAAATGCAAAGTATTATGCAAAAAGCAGAATATTTGTATCCATTCCTCAGAGTGACAGTATGCCGACAAGCTTACTTGAAGCTATGAGTGCGGGCTGCATTCCTGTGATTTCAGACCTTCCATCTTACCGAGGTCTTGTCGAGCATGGACGCAATGCTTTGGTGGTTTCGGACGAGGAAATCAAATTCGGAGATTATCTGCATAAAGCATTTGAACTCGATACTGAAGTTTTGATACGAAACAACAAAGTTTTCACAGACGAATTTGCCACCATAGAAAGCAACAAACAAAGACTATGGGATTTGGTTGATAAGATAAGTTTGTAGATCTTTGATTCAACAAAATGATTTGCGAAAAGAAAATATTAAATCAAAGAAATAAATTCCTGAAATCAAGAATTATTTCTGATATTCCTTGTGCAGGTTGATTACTTGATTATCAGGCCTTATATCAATTGCATATAAAGCAAGTGGAGTTTTATAACAGCATCTGTATTGTATAAATCAATGTAATATTTTCCTAATTTCACATCTCTAATAAGAATTTAAGTAAACAAATGGCGAAGCAAATTGCAAATATACTCACTTCTTGTCGCATTTTCGGCAGTATATTCTTACTATTTCTTCCTATATCTTCATTAGAGTTTTATATCACATATCTCTTCTGTGGTTTTAGTGATATGATAGATGGATTTGTTGCAAGAAAGACAAATAGTAATAGTAGTTTTGGAGCAAAATTCGATACAGTTGCAGACTTTATTTTTATGATAGTTGTTTGCTATAAATTGCTTCCTGCAATTCATATACCGCTGTGGGAGTGGATATGGATTATCGTAATTGCCGTCATCAAATTGAGCAATATTATTTGGGGGCTTATTAGAACAAAATCTTTAATATCTGTACATAGTATTCTTAATAAGGTTACGGGGTTCGTTTTGTTTCTTCTCCCTTTAACGATACAGTTTATCGAATTAGAATATAGTCTTTTCGCAGTATGTTTAATTGCGACTTTTGCAGCAATTCAAGAAGGATACTATATTGTAACAGGAGATGAAACTACATAGACGGATAAATTCCAATTTATCGTATTAAGTAACGGGAATAAAAACAAGGTTATAAAAAATAAATCAAAGAGGTAATTTTCTTAAACAAAAAAAAAGAGTTTCCGAATACTCCGAAACTCTTTTCCTTTCCACAAGTGCGGGTGAAGGGACTCGAACCCCCACGCCTCTCGGCACCAGATCCTAAGTCTGGCGCGGCTACCAATTACGCCACACCCGCTTGAATTTGCGTTTGCAAAGATAGTACTTCTTTTGATTCTGACAAAATTTCAATCAAACTTTTTGTCCGTTTTTGCAAACGAAATTCTTAACTATCTCTATTTCAATCCCATTTTTTTAACCAAAAGAGGAGTGATATCTTCGCTATCTTCAGAATACCACAATATTCCATTGCTTTCGAAGATGTAAGAATACTTGTTCTCTTGTGCAACTTCTGCGACCACCTTCTTTATTTTCTCAAACAGACCGTTCATAAGCTCGGTTTGTTTGTTTTGTATATCCAAAGACGCTTGTTGTTGGAAGATTTCCATTCTCTCCATAACGCCTCTTATCTCGTTTTCTTTATTCTTCTTCAAAAGGTCAGTCAATTGATCCTTCTTTGCTTCATACTCTTGAAGTAATCTTGTGTACTCATCTTGCATAGATTTCAACTCAGTATCTAATTCTGTTGCATAGTTTTTCAATACTGTTTGAATAGAGTCTGCTTCAGGCATTCTCTTCATCAATTCGCTTGAATTGAAATGTCCTAATTTTACTGATTTTTGTGCGTATAAACTTCCTGTAAGTACACACAATGCTACCAATACCAATACTTGAAATGTTCTTTTCATTCTATTTTTCTTTTGTTTATTATTATTTCGGTTTGCAAAGATACGCTTTTTTAGCGGACTATCGTTTCTGTGAACTTATTTTGTAACCCAACTCTGCCAAAACAAGATCGCTTATATCTGTTTTATTATCTACATAAAGTATTGTCGCTCCTCCTGCCTTGTCAAACACAACGGAGTAATTCTTCTCTTGTGCAACTTTTTCAATTGCGTTGTATATTCTATCTTGTATTGGCTTTACAAGTTCGGAACGTTTTTTTGCCAAATCACCATCATTACCAAATCTTTGTTTTTGAAGATTCTTCGCTTCTTTCTCGGCAGCTATGATTTCGTTTTCTTTTTGTGCTTTAAGATCTGCAGGCAAGATTACAGCCTCAGCTTGAAACGCCTTGTACAATCTGTCAACTGCTTGAAATTTAACCTCAACTTCCTTCTGCCATTGAACAGAAACTTCTTCCAATTCCTTTTGTGCCTGCTTGTATTCGGGTACATTACTCAATATATACTCAGTATCAACACACGCATACTTTTGTGCATAACCGCCCAATGAAAGAACGGAAAGCAATAAAACAACCAAATATTTCTTCATATCCAAATTTGTTTAATTTATTTCTTTTAATCGATCGAACCATTTATAGAGAAGTGGAAATGAGATCCACTTCCCTTTGGAAGGCCGGGTATTTCATCGAAACCATAACCCCAGTCAATTCCTAATGTACCGAACATTTGCATAAAGATTCTTACACCAACTCCTGCAGAACGATACATCTTGAACGGCTCAAAGCTTTCGAAGTTAGCCCAAGAGTTACCTCCTTCAAAGAATCCCAAAACATAAACCGATGCCATCGGGTTCAAGGTTATCGGATAACGAGCCTCCAAAGTGTATTTGTCGAATACGGTTGCTCCGTCGGTAGGATTGAGAGATGTATTATCGTATCCTCTCAACGAAATCAACTCTCTACCATCCAAACTATAACCTGTCAATCCGTCTCCACCGACATAATATCTTTCAAATGGAGAATATCCAACTTCCTTATTATATTGTCCCAAGAAACCAAATCTTGCTCTTGTCGAAAGCACCAAATCATCAACTACATTGAAATACCAAGCCGCTTTTATATTAACCTTGTAGTACTCTAACCACCTAAATCGCTCTGCAGCGGTCATTGATGAATAGTCTTTGTTATTAAACAATGAGTAAGGCAAAGTTAGTTGAGTTGAAAGTGTTACTTCCGAACCTTGACGTGGATAAATAGGTTGATCTATCGAGTTTCTGGATATGGTAAAGTTGTAGTTTATGTTGGTGGAAACGCCTGTCGGCATGGCAAATTTAGGGAAATTCTTTACGTTATATTGTTGGAATGTCAATCCTTGGCTGAATATGAAGTAATCATCCGGCCATTTAAGACGTTTAGCCAAAGAAATAGATGCTCCGAATATACCCATATAGTATTCTCTCTGTCCTGTGGTGTTCCAATATCCGTCATCTTGGTAGGAATAATAAACACCTCCCGTAAGAGATTGAGGTTTTCTGCCTCTCAACCAAGGTTCGGTAAACGACAAATTGACGAGTGTGTAATACGTTCCATTGGTTTGCACTCTTAAACTCAACCTTTGTCCGTCTCCTGTAGGGAATGGTCTCCACGCATCTTTCTTAAAGAATTTTTGAGTTGAGAAATTAGTCAAAGAAATTCCCGCAGAGAAGATTACCATGTTTGATCCCCAACCACCGGAAACGTCGAAAGTCGAGCTTGTTTTTTCTTCTACTTGATATTCTATGTCAACCGTTCCTCCTTCTGCATTAGGCTTTATGTCCGGATTTATTTTCTCCGGATCAAAATAGTTAAGTTGTTGAATCTCTCTTATGGAACGATAAACATTATCTCGACTGAAAAGTTCACCCGGGTAAGTCTTCAATTCCCTCATTACAACGTAATCATTAGTTACAGTATTTCCACTTAGGGATACATTACCTATTCGGGCCTGCTTTCCTTCGTAAACTCTCATTTCGATATCTATTGAATCGTTTTCAACTTTTATCTCGGTAGGAATCACTCTGAAAAACAAATATCCATCGTCTGTATAAAGCGAATAAATATCCGTTCCTGTAGGATCATATTGCAGATTTCTATCCAATAGTTCCTTATTATATGGATCACCTTTGTTTATTCGTAATCTCTTGGATAATTCTTCTGAAGAGTACTTTGTATTTCCCACCCATGTGATATCTCTGAAGAAAAACTTATCTCCTTCGTATATCTCCATGTCTATCACGATTTGTTTCACCGGTTTCTTCTTACCAAAGAAAGTTCGTTTGTAAGTATCTATAATATAAACGCTGTCTTTTATGATTTTAGCATCCCGAAATCCGTTGTTATAGTATTCATTCAACACAAGCTTTTTGTCATCTTGATATTCGTCATCAATAAATCGAGAAGACTTCCAAAATCTCCACCAACGCTGTTCCTTGGTGTTTTTCATTTCTGATCTGACTCTTCTATCCTCCAATTTCGTTAGAGATTCCTCCGATTTCCAACGCTTCCACCATAAATCGTAAAGCTTACTTGACTTTACCAAATTCGTGCTATTACCCGTTATGTTTATCTTACCGATGCGAATCTTTTCGCCTTTATCGATATGGAATTTTAAGAACACTTCATTTCTTTCACCAGTCGTATCTCTGATTTCTTCAATTTCTGTATTAACTGAATAATAACCCTTATCGGCAAAGTGATCATAAATAATGTTTTTGCAGTTCGTTTTGAGATTCTCTGTTACCACATCACCCGATGCAATGTGCATTTTTTCCTTTAGCTTATCTGCTTCAGCACGTTTAACTCCGAGTATATTCAACGCCAAAAGTCTTGGCTTGGTATCTAATTTATACGTAAGGAATATAGTTTTCCCTTCAACCTTAGAAACAAGTATCTGAACATCTTCAAATATACCTTGTTTCCATAGCTTATCTATCGCAATGCTTATTTTATCGCTTGGAATAAATATCTTCTCACCGACAGAAATCCCTGACAAAAGAATCACAGAATTATGATCCAAATGATCAGCTCCAAGAATCTCAATTCCCCCTACCTCATATTCTTTAGGAGTGTAATAATCTATATCAATCTTATTGCTTTGGGAGAATGCGTTTAAGTAAATCAACACCCCAAAAACAACAATGGACAATATTCTTCTTATATCTTTCATTCGTAAACAATACTTTACATCAAAATAGTAAACGTGCAAACTTATATTTAATTTTACTGCTCGACTGTTTTATCAATTAACTGCTCACTTGTCTTACCAAAGCGTCTTTCTCTGCCTTGATAATCCACTATAGCTTCATATAAACTCTCTTTTGTAAAATCCGGCCATAATGTTTTTGTAAAATACAACTCGGAATAAGCAAGTTGCCACAACAAATAGTTACTCAATCTGTATTCTCCGCTAGTTCGTATCAATAAATCTGGATCCGGATATGTCGCTGTTGAAAGATGTGCGGATATACACTCCTGATCGATTTGTTCTAATGCCATTTCCCCGCTCTGAACCTTGGAAGCAATATTTTTAACCATTTCCGTAATTTCCCATCTTGAAGAATAATTCAAAGCAAGTATAAGAGTCATACGTTTGTTTCCTTTAGTTCGCTCCATGCATCTAAACAACGCATTTCTGGTTTCTTCAGCTATCTGACCAACATCTCCAATGCACTCCAAACGTATGTCATTCTCCATGAGAGTTCTTTCTTCGCTTGCAATGGTTGTAACCAACATAGACATCAAAGCATCAATTTCCTCTTTAGGTCTATTCCAATTTTCGGTGGAAAACGTATATAGCGTAAGGTATTCAACCCCCAATTCGGCACATGCTTCTGTTACTTGTCTAACTGCATTAACTCCGTTTTTATGACCAAACACACGTTCATGTCCTCTTTGCTTTGCCCATCTACCATTGCCATCCATTATAACAGCTATATGTTTAGGCAATCTCTCCCGTACAATGCAATCTTTCATTTCCATATTCAACAACATCTAAGTTAGTAATCCATCTGACGTTTCTGCATACCAAACAACCTGCAAAGTTAATTATTATTTCGCACTCTGCAAATAAATTATGTCTTTTTTCATTGCTTTTGCATTTACTTTTGCTCCTATATGAGTTTTTTCGTACCTTTGCAGACTCAAATTAAGGAAAAATTTATGAAGAAAGCATTATTATCTATTTGTTTTGCAGCAATTTCAATTCTTTGCTTTGCACAAAACAACGAATTCTCGCTAAAATTCAACACGAGAGCCGATTTCGATTACGAATACTTTGATAACAATAACATTAACGACCGAGTTGGTTTTGCAGCAAAGTTCCTTAACATAATGTTAGACGGAAAGATCAATGACAAATTCGAATATCATTGGCGTCAAAGACTGAATCGTACAAACTTTACTTCGAATTTCTTTGAAGCAACCGATTGGGCATATCTTTCTTATCACATAAATGATAACTTAACCCTTTCGGCAGGTAAGCAAGTCGTAGCAATAGGAGGCTTTGAGTATGATTACGCTCCGATAGATGTGTATTTCTATTCTGATTTCTGCAACATAATGCCTTCTTGTTATGAGTTTGGAACATCACTCACATGGGGATTCATCAAAGGACAAGCCTTAACCTTCCAAATCAGCAATTCAATTTTCAAACAACAACCTTTCGACGGACTTTTAGCCTATAACTTTTTATGGAATGGCAACATAACTGATTTTTGGAAGACTTTATACTCTGTAAACCTTATAGAATTTCAAAGAAATCAATATGTAAACTACATAGCCTTAGGAAACCAATTCTATTTTGGCGATTTCGTAATAGACTTAGACTATACAAACAAATACATTGACGGTCAAGAAAACTTCTTTTCAGATTTCACCTTGGCAACACAAGTAAAATATCAATTACCTCAATTAAACATTTTCGCAAAACTTTCTTTTGATCAAAACAAATCAGAATATTCACGTTTTGTTTCTCCTGATTATTGGACAATGACCGTTGCTCCGGGAACAGATTACATGCTTTATGGAGGTGGAGTTGAATATTTCCCGATCAAAAACAGCAAAGACGTAAGACTTCACGCAATAATATCTTCAAATAACAGAGAACCTGCAAATCTATTCCTTAACGCAGGTATCACATGGAATATGAGAATTAAATAAATCAATAAATTCAGAATACAGAATGAAAAAAACGACAAAGCAAACGCTGGGTGCGTTACTATTTTTAGTGATACTCATCGGTGGATTCCTTGCTTTAGGAAGCAAAATGGGTGCATCAAACATGTTGAAAACAATAATGAACACCGCACATGACCTTTTGCTTAACACCGTCTTTTACCTTATGGGTATAACAGTATTGACGGGAGCACTAAGTAAGCTATTCTCGGAATTTGGTGTTGTTGCCCTTTTGGAAAAACTACTAAAACCATTGATGAAACCTCTTTTCAGACTTCCGGGTGTGGGAGCCTTAGGAGCAGTTATGACATTCCTTTCAGACAATCCTGCAATCATTTCTTTGGCAAAAGACAAAAATTTCAGCAAATTTTTCAAGAAATATCAATTGGTTTCATTGACAAATTTCGGAACAGCATTCGGAATGGGCTTTGTTGTAATCATCACAATGATTGGCTACGGAGAAATTACAGGAGCATTAGTCGGATTGTTTGGAGCCTTTGTTGGAAGTATTATTTCTACAAGAATTATGCAAAGATCAGTACTTAAAGCATATCCTGAAATGGATTCTCCTGTGGTAGAAGGAGAAAGCAAAGAAGAAGTTGCAGAAGAAAAAGAAGAAAAGAAAGAAAGCCTTTTCATAAGAATAATGAACGCAATATTAGATGGAGGTAAGAATGGTGTTGATCTTGGTTTGCAAATAATCCCCGGTGTTTTGATTATCTCAACTCTTGTAATGATGATAACATTCGGACCAAAAGATGCGACAATCGGTTATGCCGGTGTGGCATACGAAGGAGTTCCTATCTTGCCTTGGCTTGCAGAAAAAATAGATTTTGTATTCAAATGGTTATTTGGCTTTGAAAGCATGGAGTTAATCGCATTCCCTATGACAGCTCTTGGTGCTGTTGGAGCAGCTCTTGGACTTTTGCCAACTTTTGCAGAAACCGGAATTTTAGATGCAAACGCAATAGCAGTCTTTACTGCAATGGGAATGTGTTGGAGCGGTTATTTATCAACTCACACCGCAATGTTAGACTCATTAGGTTATAGAAAACTTATCTCAAAAGCACTTTTAGCTCACACTATCGCAGGTCTTTGTGCCGGAATTATAGCTCACTGGGCGTATGTCTTGATAAGCATTATATAAATAACGATAGCTACAAAAGAAAATCGGAGAGGTTTGAGCTCAATTGCAACCTCTCCGATTTTTTTATTTTGTTCGATTCTCTCTAACCGTTGTTATTTCACGCGAACAATAAAGTAGTTCTTCTTACCTTTTTGAACCAAAACGTATCTATCGTTCAATAGGCATGACGAATCGACAACAAAGCCCTCTTTTACTTTTTCTTTATTGATTGAAATAGAATTTTCTTTCAATCCTCTGCGAGCCTCACCTTTTGAAGCAAGGATTTGTGTTTTTCCTGCAAGCAACTCTATGATATCTATTCCGTTTTCCAATTCTGCTTTTTCAAGTTCGAAAGTAGGTACGCCTTCAAACACAGAAAGGAAAGTTGCTTCATCCAATCCTGCAAGCGATTCTTTAGTACCTTTTCCAAAAAGAATATCCGAAGCAGCCATTGCTGCATCAAGAGCCTCTTGAGAGTGTACTCTGATTGTTATATCCTTTGCAAGAGTTTTTTGAAGCAGACGCATATCAGGAGCTTTGTCGTGTTCGGCTTCCAATGCCTCGATTTCTTCTCTTGGCATCAAAGTGAATATTCTGATGAATTTCTTCGCATCATCATCGGATGTATTGAGCCAGAATTGATAGAAAGCATAAGGAGATGTCTTTTCGGCATCCAACCATACATTACCCTTCTCGGTTTTTCCGAATTTCTTTCCATCGGCTTTGGTTATCAAAGGACAAGTCAAAGCGAATGCTTCACCACCTGTGGTTTTGCGTATCAATTCCGTACCACTTGTGATATTTCCCCATTGATCGCTTCCGCCCATCTGCAAACGACAACCATAATTATCAAACAAATATTTGAAATCATAAGCCTGCAATAATTGGTAGGAGAATTCGGTAAACGACAATCCGCTTTCGATTCTCTTTTTCACACAATCCTTACTCATCATATAATTAACGGTGATATGTTTTCCTATATCCCTGATAAAATCCAAGAATGTCCAACTATTGTTCCAGTCATAATTGTTCAAAATCAACGCACCATTGTTGCAATCCTCCGAAAAATCCATGAATTTTGCCAATTGCTTTTTTATGCATTCTTGATTATGCTTTATCTGTTCAAGACTCAAAAGTTTTCTTTCTTCACTCTTGAAAGAAGGGTCGCCAATCATTCCCGTAGCTCCTCCAACCACAACTATCGGTCTGTGTCCGCATTGTTGCAAGTGCGTAAGCATCATCACGCCAACCAAATGTCCTATATGCAAACTATCTGCTGTCGGATCGATTCCCAAATATGCCGTTGTCATACCGCTGTTCAACTGCTCCTCTGTGCCGGGCATGATGTCATGAATCATTCTCCTCCAACGCAATTCCTCAATAAAATTTTTCATATCCTGATATTTTTCTCTATTTCAATATTTCGTAATTACGATACTCGCCAACCCTCCAACCTGTGTGCTTTTCAATCCACGCAAGCACTTTTGCTTTTGTTCCGAAGTTCTTTTTGGTCGGGTCAAAACTGAATTGCCAATTTATGTTCTCTATTCTTCTTCGCATAACCTCAGGATGGGTTCCCTCAAACAGCTTCAATGAATCGATTGTCGAATAATCAAACTCATCACTCTTCGAAACATTTTTATCAACCCATTCATCGCTATGCCACAATTTGTTGAAGTTCTTTTGTTTCTCTGCTTGATGAAAAGGCGACTTAACCCAACCATAATGATACATCCAAGCATCGATAGGTTTTACCTTTAATTTCCTGCCATCTATGCGAAAACCTTGTGCATCTCTGTATGAACGTATGTTTTTCCAAGGACGCACTATACGAATCTCCTTACGATACCAACGGCGAGAGTCTCCCACATAATCGTATGAGCCATAGAAATGAGTATAATTAAACAACAAGCCCTCAACGTCTTTGTTGTCTTTATATCTTTCCATCGCTTGTTGAATTGCGGGCAGATATTGCTCATGCACAACCTCATCTCCTTGAATGTAAAACGCCCAATCCGCATCTTCTTCTATTCTGTCAAAAGCCTTGTTCGTCTCTTCAGCCAATACCCTTCCTCCTTCTCGCAAACTCTCATCCCAAACCGTATTCAGGATTTCAATCTTCGGAGAGCCTATGCTTTCAATCAATTCTATCGTTCCGTCATCACAATCGCCTACTGCAACAACAAAACGATCGCAAATCGGCAAAATCGACTTTATTGCTTCGACTATCGGATAGTCAAACCTTACTGCGTTCTTTACGAACGAAAAACCTACTACTTTCATATCAATCCGCAAAGATACAACAAAACAATGAAATTCCACGCCATCGGCATTGAGTTTTGCGGACATAGGATTCGGGATATAGAGTTCAAAAAAGGATTTGCGATTTTCCGAAAGCAGGATTTTAATACCAATTAACTTAATTTTTATCCTTGACTTTATTTTTCGTAAATCACAATCACATTTGCCAGAAACTTGCTTTGATAAGACCGAAATCAAGTTTCAGAACGACAAAACAAAGAATCAAAAAAAATAAAACAAAGAATCATTTCGACAAAACAGCGTTTCATTTTCCCAAAACACCGTTTTATCACGCCAAAATGCCGTCAAAAACCTTCCAAAACAGCGTTTCGTTATTACAAAATTTGAAACAAATTCACCAAGATATTGATTTACTGAATTTTATCAAAGCACTGAATTTTCACATATTTGACCGAGGAATTTGCTTTGCCGACATATTTTGAGAATATAAAGTTAAAATTAACGTTTTTTCACAATCTGAAAAAGCAATTCAGATCAGCAAAGGATATTCTATTGATTTACGGTTGTAAGTGGCGGTTTTGCTTTTTAGAAATGCCAACCGAGTCGCATAACAAACATAGACGTTCCGACCTTTCCGTTGGTGAACTCTCTATATTCTTCTCCGATAGACTCAAAAAGCAGATTCACACTCTCGATTGACTCCAATGAGCCTTTCAATTCTGCTGTTCCAAGATTGTAAT
Organism: Candidatus Onthomorpha sp.; assembly: GCA_045590015.1. Lineage (GTDB taxonomy): Bacteria > Bacteroidota > Bacteroidia > Bacteroidales > P3 > Onthomorpha. The sequence goes on from JAZNQE010000029.1 coordinate 85,436, forward strand.
AATTGAGAGCAAAACTCAAACGATTGAAAAAACAAAGCCCTACGCCGAGATGAAATGCAAAGGTTGAAGTATTGTCAAAATTTATTTTGCCCGAGAAATACTCTTTCCCTCCTTCGCCGGATTCAACCATAAAGACACGATCCATATCACTTACCATTCTGAAATTGACTCCCATTCCCACTTCTCCATATATTTTAATCGCTCCAAACAAACTTCTGTACAGATTTACCCCTGCCATAATCGGAACATTACAATACGATGGTGCCGATGCGGTAAAATAATCCGATGGATTGTTATGCGTTTCTATCATCGTCTTTGCCCCATCGTTTAATCCGTTATACATGATATCTACACTCGCAATCAGTTTCAATTTTCTCAAAACAGGCAAACGCAAAGAGCATTGCCCTTTTACACCTATGCCAAAGCCGTTTTTGGCAGCACCTTCTCCTATATTATTTTGCAAAAACGCATTTGACGAACGGGCAAAACTGCCTACGGGCATGGTTTTACCGAAATGAAAAGACCAACCGTTGGTTTGGGAATATGCTTGTGTAAAAAACAAAATACCAATCAAAAATATACTAAGCACAACTGACCTTTTCATAACGTTTTATCATATTATAAATCAACCGAAAAACGAACAATTTCTTATTTTATTTCGTTTTGAAAACTCTTTTTCATTCTTGATTTCTTTCTTCTCTGCAAACCGATGATCGCATTTTGCAAACCAATAATTCTATTTCGAATAAGCAATTCTCCCTTTTTTATTTTGTCTAATTAGAAAAAAAAACCTACCTTTGTGCGTTCAAATGTAATATTTTAACTAAATACAAAACATTATGAGAAAAGTTTTATTTTTGTTGTTGGCGACGGTATTGTCGCTGACACAAATGATGGCTCAGCAGGACTCTGTGAGCATCGGTAGTGGGACAGCCTCAAACACTCAAGGTCCTATCTCCGGATATTATGGCAATCACCGTTCCGTGCAGTTGTACACTGCGTCTGAATTGAATATGCCTATGGGAGGAATCATTGAAAGCCTTTCATTGCAGATCGGTACGGTAACAGCAGGCAGCGGACGTCAGATACGCATCTACATGAAAGAGATTGCCGATACCACGTTGCCGGCTAATATGACCATCAACCAACTTGGAAATGATGCCGTTTTGGTTTACAGTTCCAATGGAACGGAAGATGTAACCGCGAACTCATGGCACAGCATCACTTTGCAGTCTCCATTCGCTTATAACGGAGTAGGAAGTTTGTATATCTATTTCGAAGGAGAGGGATGTGGACCAAGCGGTGGTTGTTCTGTGAGTGTGCTCGGACAAACAGGAGCAAGCAAAGCATGGAACAAATGTTGGGATACCAGTGCTCCTGACATGGCCAACCCTATTTCAAGAACCAACGACAACAGAGCAAACATCAGGATAGTGTATTCTCCTATCACTGATGATTATTGTTATCCTGTTCAAGGAGTTACAATATCTGATATCTTAATTGATGAAGCTACTATATCTTGGACAAGCGATAACAATAACTTTGAGGTACAATGCAAGTTGCAATCTGAAACTTGGGATTCTGAGAACGTGATAACAGAAACCTCATCTTCAACCTCTATAACTCTTTCGGGACTTTTGCCATCTTCTTATTACGATGTCAGAATCAAATCGATATGTTCTGTCAATGAATCTTTATGGATGGGAACTTCTTTCGCAACAGGATGTGATGTTATAAGCACTTTCCCTTGGGTAGAGACATTTGACAACGCTTGGGATTATACTTATGCAACCGGAACCGAATTTCGTGTTGCTCCTTTGTGTTGGATAAATATGTCAGGTAAGCCTGCAAATTCTTCTTACATTTGGAAGCAGAATTCAGGTGAAGCTTACATGTATGGTTACTACTCTTCGACTTCAACAAATGAAGATTACAGAAACTCCGATTGGCTTGTATCTCCTGTTCTTGAGCTTACGGGAAATGAAACTTTGACTTTCTTTGCCAGAAAGAATAGTACATCTTATTCACCTGAGCTTAGAATATATGCTTATGAGGTTACAGATGGCGACATCACTTCTTTGGCGGATACTTCCAACTTTTTCTTGATAGATTCCATTACAACACTGACCACAACCAATCAGGAAACTGAGATATCTCTTGAAGACCTTAGCGGACAATACCGTCTGGCATTCGTAAGAAACAGAACCATCGGACATGCATACGTTTATGTGAATGATGTTACGGTGATGCCTACTCCTGCTTGTAGCAGACCGAGTGGTTTGACAGCAAGTAACATAACCGGAAATTCAGTTGATTTGACCTGGACTGAGTCTGATGAGGCTACATCTTACAATATTTATTACAAAACTTCGAATGAATCGACTTGGAACGTTGTTGAAGCAACCGAAAATCCTTTCACATTGACAGGATTGGAACAAGCAACTGCCTACGACATAAACATAAAGGCAATTTGTTCAGATGGTAACGAAACAGGTTTTGCTCTTGATGGAATAGTTAACGTAACTACCACCTGCATGACTCTTGTGCCACCTGTGAATGAAACATTTGATACTTATCCGGCAGGAACGGCTGCAACGAATTGCTGGAAAGAAGCAAAAGGACTTTTGTCAAACATGATGCAACCTGATTCCTCAGTAACCATTGCCTCAAACAACTGGGGAAGTTACAGCAGTTATGTTTTCGATGACCATGCTGCCATAGAACTTTATTCATCAACCAGAACCGATTGGTTGATTTCTCCACCTATCGACTTGGGTGACGGCTCCATTTCTTACGACTTGAAGTTCGATTTGGCGTTTACTTATTGGAGTTCTGCTGCTCCGGCTCACACTGTTCAAAATCAAAAATTCGCAGTCTTGATTTCAACTGACGGAGGTTTGACTTGGGATTACGAAAATGCGATTATATGGGACAGCACCTCAGCTGACCAGGAAAATCCTTTGATTTCTTCAATACCTGCCCAAGGACAAAGAGTCGTTGTTGACCTTTCGGAATATCAAGGTACGATAATGGTTGGCTTCTATGGCGAACAAGTGGCATCAGGAGGAGACAACAGAATACACATCGATAACTTCCAAATAGTTGAACACGTAGATTGTGCAGACCTTTTAAGTTTCAACTGCGATGTTATTTCATCTTCAAGTGTCGGCGTTTCACTCCCTCTTGTAGGAGAATTGTTATATGATTTGGTTCTTTCTTACAACGAAGGTGAAACTTTTGATGAAGAATCTGCAACTACGGTAAACATTCCTTCTGACACAGAGTTGCCATACATTTTGGAAGGTTTGACACCGGGAACTACTTATACATTTGTTTTGGCTTACGATTGCGGTGGCGAACAATCTGATCCTATTACACTAACCTTGCCTTCAGCAGCAGAATCCATTCCTTTCACTTGTGATTTCGAAGATGAAGACTTGAATTCCCGCTGGTTGATAAACAACGGTACTCATGCTACTAAGTTGTATATAGGCAACACTTCCACAGAAACAGTAAACAACAAATTGTATGTTTCTTCCGATAACGGAGCTACATTATCTTACAACGTAAGTGGAACAAATGTTGTTACAGCTTCAATTCCTATTGAGTTTCCTGAAGAAAGCGGAGCTTATAAAATAAGCTTCAATTACAGAGGTGGAGGAGAAAGCACATTTGATTACATAAAAGTTGCATTGCTTGATTTATCCGAAGATATATCTGCAAGCACCACTGTTCCTACTTGGGCAACTGTTAATTTTGAACAAGAAGGCTTTTTGTATCCTACAGGAACCAAGTTCAATTTACAAGAGACTACCACTTACGCTGAAATAATTGTTCCAGATAGTGCCGTAAACGGAACTATAAAGAACCTTGTTTTTGCATGGAAACAAGACAACAGTCTCGGTAACAGCATAGGCGTTGAAATAGATGATATTTCCATTGTACATTTGGACTGTGTACCTCCTACCGATGTTAATATCGCAGAAGGCGGAATACAAACAAACTCCATAACATTTGATTTGGAAACAGAGCAAGGCGAGGAATGGGAAATTCAATACATGGTTTATGGTGCTGAAACTTGGGAATCATATATTGCTTCTTCATCCACGGGAATCGAAATTTCAGATTTGATGTCCGGAACAATGTATAAATTCAGAGTTCGTTCAATCTGTGGAGAAGATACTTCATGGTTTGCACCTGCAAACGACAATGGTTATGTTCTTTACCAAACACTTTGCGAGGATATAACAATCTCGGAAGAAGAACCTTTTGTTGAAACATTTGATGCACCGACTTGGTTCCGCAGTGGCAGTATCACAACAGACAATGACTTTGCTCCTGAATGTTGGTTCAACATTGACGCAAAGCATACTACATATAACTGGAGACATGTTACGACTGCTGCAAATAATTACAACGGATCTGCAGGTTCATTGGCGATGTTCTCAAGTACTTCTGTTACATCCGATACAATATCTGACTGGTTCATTACACCGATATTCAGCTTGAACGGAACAGAAACATTCTCATTCTTTGCCAAAGCAGGAACAGCAAACGAGACATTGAAGATTATGTACTACAATGTTGACGAATACGAAGATATGGTTTCGAGAGATGATACCGTAAACTTCGAATTGTTATCTACAATCGAAATTCCGGCAAATGAAGACTATGTTCCATACGATATTTCTTTGTCTGAACTTTCCGGAAGATACCGTTTGGCATTCTATGCCTCAGTTCCGGGCAACTATTTGAGAATAGACGAAGTGTCCGTTCATATTGTGGATTGTCAAAGACCTGAAACAGATGATATATATGTTTCAGACATCACACCGACAAGTGCAACCATAAACATAGAAGATGAACTCAACACAGCATGGTCGATATTCTACAAAACAGAATCTGAAACTGTATACACGGAATACCCAACCACTTCAACATCTACTGAATTTGTAGATTTGTTATCTAACACAACATACGAATTTTACGTGGTTGGAGATTGCGGAGGCTCACAATCAGCACCTACAACCGTTATTTCATTCGCAACACCTTGCAGTTATGTAACCGAGCTTCCTTTTGTTGAAGATTTTGAAGGAGCATGGGCTGAAAGCGGATTAAGTAACGCTGCAGCACCTGACTGTTGGATAAACATCAATGGAGGATATAGCAGCACTACTTACAAATGGACAAGATACACAACTGCATCAAGTGTTTACGCCGGTTTAGCTTCAGCTCAGTCTTACGGATATACATCAGCTACAACGAATACATACGTAAACAATGACTTCTTGATAACACCGGTAATCGATGTTGAGGGAGGTGCAAGATTGCGTTTCTATGCTAAGAAAGGCTCTACATCATACAATGGTAAAATAAAAATCAAATACTATGATGTAACAGAGAACGGAGACATAGCTTCAGCAGCGGATACTGCAAACTTCATCGATTTGGTTGAAATTTCTAATTTCACAACTACTTACGAAAAATATACATTTGACTTACCTGAGTTGCCATCTACTTACCGTATCGCTCTTGCAAGACAAGATACATCTAACGGATACGTATATATAGATGACTTATCGATAGATTACGTTCCTTCTTGTATAAGACCAGAACCTAACTCAGTTGTTGTATCCGATGTAAATACAAATACTGCTATCATTTCTTGGACTGACAACGACGAATCGCACAGTTCATGGAACGTTTACTATAGAATGTTAGGCACAGAAGAGTATTTATCTGTATCAGCAACAGAACCAAGTGTGGAACTTACTGATTTGATTTCTGCGACATCTTATGAGGTTTATGTAACAACAAACTGTGGAAATGAGGAATCAGAAGGCACTTATACTATTTCTTTCACAACACTTCAAGAACCTGTTGAAATTCCATATTCAACAACATTTGACGATGTTGAATCCGGAGAATGGTTGTTGAAAAACGGCAATTTGACTAATAAATGGTACATTGGAGTTCCTACAGGAGCAGAAGGCGGTGAATTATACATATCTAACGACAACGGAGTTAATGCATCATACACATTATCTTCGGCATCTAGTATTGTCATTGCTGAAAAGTTGTTCCAATTAGGAGCATCCGATTCAATCAGAATAAGCTTTGACCTTACTGTAGGTGGAGAAAGTTCTGCAGATTATTTGAAAGTATTCTGGCTTTCTGCCGATACAGTGTTTGACGCTACAAATTCTACAGCTTACTATCCTTCAGCTTCAGGATACGCTTCAGGAGTGTTGAAAATTAATCCAAACGATCCGACGAAGAATTATGTAAATTTGTTGTCTGGTACTCAACATTTGAGTATAACAATACCGAATTCACAAAATCAATTGAAAAAGATTGTATTCCTTTGGAAGAATGACGGTAGCCTTGGTACACAACCGGGAGCTATAATCGACAATTTCGAGATTGAAGAAGTAGGAGAAACCCTCACATGTTTCAGACCTGTGGACAATTCTTTGACTGCAACAAATATAACAACGAATGGTGCAACTATCTCTTGGGAAGCGTCAGACGAATCGCAGACTGCATGGACCGTTTATTACAAGATGACAGGTGAAGAAACATATACGAGTGTTCAAGCAACAGAAACAATGATTGAACTGACTGATCTTAACCCATCTTCTTCATATCAGGTTTATGTAACGACAAATTGTGGTAATGAAGAATCTACTCCATCTACTTCAATCACTTTTGAAACTGCTTGCGGAGTGATTTCTGCACCTTGGAGTGAAGGTTTCTCCACTAATGTAACTTCTTCAGATTGTTGGAACAGAGCTGTGGGATTGTTGGCTCCAAATGTAACCTTCACATCGACCACTTCATCATCTTGGTCTCATAATACGACAAGTTCAATCGACGGAGTAATAGACGGAAGAGTTAAAGCAAATATCTGGGGTACATCAAAGAAAGAGTGGATCATTACACCGCAAATCGATTTGGGAGATGGAAGTGAACTATATCAAGTTTCTCTTGACGTAGCTCTTACTGATTATAACAACCCTGCAAATATTCCTGATCCTGCAGCTGATGATAAATTTGCAATCGTTGTATCTACCGACGGCGGAACAACATGGTCAAGTGCCAATGCTTTGATCTGGGCTGATGGAGACAGTGATACCGAACATAACTATTCAGACTTTACTAACACATTCACAAGAGTATCCTATGTATTGCAAGATGCAGAAGGCAATCCATACACCGGAGTTGTCAGAATAGGAATCTATGGTGAATCGACTACCTCTAACGGAGATAATGACTTGTTTATAGATAATTTATCTGTGGAATTGGCAGAGGGTGGACAAGGAGGCACAGATCCTGAACCTGAACCATGCGATGCTCCGACAGAACTTGCGGCAAGCAATGTTACACAAACAACAGCAGAAATCAGTTGGACAGGCACAGCAACAAGCTATGAGTTCAAGCTAAACGGCGGAACAGCAGAAGCACTTACAGCAACAACAAAATCATTGACAGGTTTGACAGCAAACACTCAATACACTGTTGAAGTAAGAGCTGTATGTGATGACCAAACATCTGATTGGGTTACAATAACATTCACAACCCTACAAGAATCCGGTGGAGAGGTTATAGCACCTGTTGTTACTACCCTTGCAGCAACAGCAATCACACACGAAAGTGCAACTTTGAACGGAACCATCACAGCAGGCAGTGAGACAATCACAGCACAAGGATTCATGTACAAAGCAACTGCAGCAGCAACTTGGACAACTGTTAATGCAACAGGAACAACGATGACTGCAACTGTTGCAAACCTTACAGCTGAAACAACTTACACATTCAAAGCATTTGCAACTACAGCAAGCGGAACGGTAGAAGGAACAGCAATGACCTTTACCACAACTGCAGCACCTATCGTAGCACCTGTTGTTACAACATTGGCAGCAACAGCTGTAGATCACGAAAGTGCAACATTGAATGGTACAATAACTGCAGGCAGTGAGACAATCACAGCACAAGGATTCATGTACAAAGCAACTGCGGCAGCAGATTGGACAACCGTTAACGCAACAGGTACAACAATCTCTGCAACACTTTCTGCTTTGACTGCTGAAACAGAATACACATTCAAGGCATTCGCTACAACAGCAAGCGGAACAGTTGAAGGAACAGCAATGACCTTTACCACAACTGCAGCTCCTATCGTAGCACCTGTTGTTACAACATTGGCAGCAACAGCTGTAGATCACGAAAGTGCAACATTGAATGGTACAATCACAGCAGGCAGTGAGACAATCACAGCACAAGGATTCATGTACAAAGCAA
>JAZNQE010000030.1:0-17551 GCA_045590015.1 Candidatus Onthomorpha sp.
AATGGTTTCGTCCGATGCTCCGCTTGCTAAATATTTTCCGTCAGGGCTCCAACAAATGGATTCAACGCCGAAGGTATGTCCTTTCAAGGTGTGAACTCTTAAAAGACTGTTTGCATCCCATATAATGACGCCTCCGTTCAATGAACCACTCGCAAAACGTGTTCCGTCGGGACTCCAGCTGACACATTCGACGAAAGAATTATGTCCTTTCAAGGGATTGAGTCTTGCTCCGCTCTTCGGATTCCATATAATAAGGGTTGAATCGGTCGAACCGCTCAATACATATTTTCCGTCGGGACTGCAACTGACCGAAGTAACGGATTTGTGATGTCCTTTCGTCATTTTAATTTGTTTGAAATCCGTTTTAATTTTTACTAAAATCGAGTCTCTTTTTACTAAAATCGAGTCGCTTTGAGCAAAAAGCGTTCCGAAATTCATAAACAAAGCGACAAAAATCGCAATCGATGTTAAAAATTTTGTTTTTCTCATTTTACTATCTTTTTTCTTACTCTGCCTATGTCCCAAAGGCATTTCAAATTGTTTTTCTTTTGATTAAATTAAATAAAAAAGCGTGGGACATTTTTCCTATCGTTATTTGAGGTCCTCGAAACTACCTATATCCTAAAATAAGAAAAGCCCACGAAATCATCGCAGGCGTTTTCGACTTAACTCTTTAGGATATAATTTGAAATTTTCGAGGTTTCAAATAACTAAGTATAAGCAAAAACGCTTTTTATCTGTCTTTTTAATTTTCTAAATCGTTATAATAATCTTTCTGTTTGCCGTTTCCTCCTTTTTTTATTTGGTTTCAGTTTACGAAAGCAAAGGTACAAAACTTTCACAAACCGACAAAATAATCTCTCGCAAAGTTCGGTTTACCTCTCGCAAAGTTTGCAAAGTCGCAAAGGAAGTTCCACGAATCCCACGTATCGACACGTATCTTTTGGGACGAACTTTGGGCTTTGAGCAACGAGCTTTGAGCAATGAGTTGTGGGCTTTGAAAATAATTTAAGCAACTTTCGGCTCATTGCAAACAAGGTTTGCGACCTTTGCGTCTTTGCGAGAAAAAGATACGTGCAGATTCGCGAGATACGCGGTGTCGTTAACGAATCTTAACATTAGATTTAACATTCTTTAAGTTGCGTGTTTTAGGGCTGAAATCTCGTTTGAAAACACTGAAAAGGCGTTCGAGAGGTCGGAAATCGGGTTTTTGAAAATCCAAACGCCGTTTGAATTTTTTTGAACGCCGTTTGAAAAATTTTGAACGCCGTTTGCGAACTCTCAAACGCCGTTTGAAATGCCCGAAACGCCGTTAAAATTGTCCAAAATCAGGACAAAAATCTTTAATCCTTTGTCTTTCAGTTTTTTACTCAACTCCTGATAAATCGCATCCTTGACCGCCAACTCACACCTGCCGACAAATTCGCGAATTCTCACGTTAAGAAAACTTAAAAGTTCGAAAGAAGAATTCTCTCGCAAAGTCCGCAAAATCGCAAAGGCTGACTTCAAAGGACAACAAGTCAACAAGACAACGAGACAACAAGATTTGCGGACTTTGCGTCTTTGCGAGAGCCCCTTGAATCTTTGCGAGAGAAAAATACGTGCAGATTCGCGAGATTCGTGGAGAGACCTGCGGGATTTGCGAATGACGAAACTATTTTCCGCGTCCTTGAAAGATGATTATGAAAGTGTACAAAAGAATCTTGATGTCGGTGGCGAGGGATATGTTTTCGATGTATAGCAAGTCGTATTTGAGCCTTTCGACCATCTGATCGACGTTGTCGGCATATCCGAACTTGACTTGTCCCCACGAAGTTATGCCCGGTTTCACCCTGTGTAAGAGTTTGTATTCGGGAGCCTGCTTTACGATTTGGTCGATGAAGTATTGGCGTTCGGGACGGTAGCCTACCAAACTCATTGTGCCTTTCAAGACATTGTAAAACTGGGGTATTTCATCCAATCTTACCTTTCGCATAAAGCGACCGAAGGGTGTGATTCGGCTGTCTTTGTCTCCGCTCGACAACTGCGGACCATGCTTTTCTGCATCGACGTACATGGATCGGAATTTGTGCATATAGAACGGCTTGCCTTTGTATCCGATTCTCTCCTGCTTGTAAAAGACCGGTCCTTTGCTCGTTGTGTAGATGATTATCGCCGTTATCAGATAGACAGGTGAAAGAAGTATTATCGCAAAAAGCGATATCACTATGTCGAAAGCTCGTTTGATGACTTGCTGAACGGGCAATAGTTTTCCGTGAGTGATGGTTACGAGCGGTGTGTTGAAGATTGCGTTCATTTTAACGTTGCCCATGAGTAAGTCTTTGCGGTCTGCGGGGATTTTTATTTCGACATTTTGTCCTGCGGTGCTGATTATGTCGTATAATTCGTTCTCTCGCTCATCTTCTAAGGCGACTATGATTTCCTCGACTTTGTATTGCTCGATTATCTTGGAGATATTCTCTCTCGAACCAAGATATGGCAAGTCGATTGCTTCGTTTCGGTCTTCGGGCTCTATGCTCAAATAACCTATAAACTTGTTTCCCGAATGCAAGGCTTGGTTTTTGATGTCGTTAAACGTCTTTTCGGCTTTTGTCTTACTGCCGATAAGAAGCGTGGGAAAGCCTATTTTGTTGTTGTGAATCTTGTTTGCTGCTCTTGTAGTGATGAATAGTCGCGGTATGTAGGTGATTGTGAAATGCAAAACGAAGAGCATAAGAAACGAAACGTAGTAATTGCGATATGTTGTTACGTGATCGTCAAGTAAAAGGGTGAAGAAAACAATCACAATTCCTATTATGCTTATCAGAAGTGTTTGTCCGAGTTCTTTGAGTCTTGATTTGCGATAGACATTCTGGTAACTGCCCTGCATGTAATAAAGCATCAACCACATCAATGGAATAACCAACAATCCGACATAAAGATTCATGTCAGAGAATACTGCGTTTATGTCGTCGAAAGAGCCGTTTTCGATGCTTTTTTTTCTGAATATAAAGAATAACAACCAAGAGATAAGTGCGGCAAAGAAGTCCGAACAAACATATTTCGCCGCTTGCAGTTTTTTATTCATCGTTCAAATGATTCAGGGTTTTAGTATTGGTTTGGATAATGAACTACCTTGACGTTATCTATATGAATGAACGTATTTGTCTTTTCTTCCGGATTAAAGGCTTCAAAATAAAATTTGTAGTAAGGAGGATAGTCCAACATGCCCCACACTTTGTTCAAAAGCACATAAACTTTCTGCCAACCCTTCTCGGCATTCGGATTAAGCCTTATGGCACTTACGTATTCGGATGCAGAAGCTGTGGTTCTTTTCCCGTACACTCCGACTTCAAAAGGAATATTCGAGTGATAGTCTATTTCCAATACCGTTCCGTTCTTGTTGGTGCAGTAAATAGAATCAATGGTTACGTATTTATTCTTTCCATTTGAATTATAGTATATTGCTCCGCAGGCATTGCCATAGCGAACGCTGTCGGGCGAAACAACCATTGCCATTTTCTCTGTTTCTTCTGCTGCATTGGTTGCAAGTTGAAAATTAGGATATGGGTCTTCGAACAATTCGTAAAGGTTAGGGAATTGACTCTTTTCTGCATTGTACATAATGTCTTTGCGAGGAAAAACGATTTCTTTGCCGGGTACCAAATCCAATGTATCGACTATTGTAGTGTAAAAAGGATAGGCTTCTCGCGTTGCGTGCATTCCATTGTATAAAACGCCGGGACGAATATCTACTTTATGGCGTCCTTTCTGCAAAATCGGAACACTGCATGGCAAAGGAAAAGCTCCTATAAAGTCATTATCGACATAGACCCATACATCTCTGATATCGCTTGTCAGGAAGTCTTCTTCTTGAGGTATTCCCAACTCCGGATTTTCTACAAGGTTGAATCCTTCTATCTTAACATACGCCGGTATTTCTTGTTCTCCTTTGAACTCATCGCATTGCACAAATAAAACCATCAATGCCAACAAAAGAGGTATTCTTTTCAAATTGTACATATTTTTCGTTTTTATTTTCAGAACGTCAATTCGCACTTTATTATTACAAAACAAAGAAACAATAAATCTAAATGCGGTTGCAAAGGTACGCTTTTTTGTTTTGCAAAAGCCTTTATGTGGGTTTGTTTTTGTAATTTCGCACACCCAAAACAAAGAATTTTATGAGGACGGACAGTTATAAGCACAAAGGTTTGAGACGTTTGATGGTAGATAATTTAAGAAAGAAAGGAATTACGGATGAAAAGGTTTTGAATGCCATGAATGAAGTTCCGCGACATTTCTTTTTGGACTCTTCTTTGGACGTTCTTGCTTATGAAGACAGAGCTTTGGAGATTTTGTGTAATCAAACCATATCCCAACCATCGACTGTGGCGTTTCAAACCCAGCTTTTGGAGCTTAATGAGAGGGAAACAGTGTTGGAAATCGGTACAGGCTCAGGTTATCAGACTTGTATTTTGTGTCAGATGAAAGCAAAAGTATTTACAATCGAACGATACAAGCCTTTACACAATTCGGCTCAAGAGATATTCGACCTACTGAGGTTTCGACCAAAATGTTATTTTGGAGACGGCTACGCAGGCTTACCGGGGTTTGCTCCTTTCGATAAGATATTGGTTACTTGCGGTGCTCCGGACTTTCCACAAACGCTTATCGAACAACTGAAAGTCGGAGGCGTTATGGTGGTTCCTATCGGCACAGACACTCAAACTATGTATAAAATAAGGAAAGTCAGCGAAAACGAAATTACTTACGAGACTTTTGGCGATTTTCGCTTTGTTCCTATGCTAAAAGAACGTCGTTTTAACAAATAGTTTTTTGATTCGAATTCACGAATTAAGATACGGATTTTCAAAAAGCAATATTCCGTATCAGCAAACTCAGGATTTTTTTGTATCTTTGCACGTTGATAAGTTGTAATATTATGACAAAAGCAAAGATTTTATTCGTTAATCAAGAAATAACGCCATATCTTGGCAACGGAGCAAGAGCCGAAATAGGCAGATACTTACCTCAACGTATTCAAGAAAGAGGAAAAGAAGTCAGAACGTTTATGCCGAAATTCGGAGACGTAAACGAAAGAAAGAATCAACTGCATGAGGTTATCAGACTTTCGGGAATGAACCTCATAATCGATGATACAGACCATCAATTGATTATTAAAGTAGCTTCGATTCAAGCTGCAAGAATGCAGATCTACTTTATAGACAACGAAGACTTCTTTCAGAGAAAAGCAAACGTGCTTGACGAAAACGGGAACCTTTTTGAAGACAACGATGAACGCTCAATATTTTTCATAAGAGGCGTTTTGGAAACAATAAAGAAGCTTAGCTGGAAGCCAAACGTGATTCAATGTTCAGGATGGTTTGCAGCACTTCTTCCTTTCTATGTTAAGAGAACAGAATACAAAAATCACCCGTTCTTTTCCAATACAAAACTCGTTGTAACTTTGTTTAACGAAGATTTTGAAGGAAGTCTCTGTGAAAGCATTGCAAAGAAACTTAAAGCAGATGGCGGAACGGTTAAAGATTGGAAGTTGTATAAAGAACCTACCTACTTAAATCTTATGAAAGCGGCAATAAATTATGCAGATGCCGTTGTAGTTGCTGAAGAGGGAGTTAACCAAGAATTGATCGATTTCGCATATTCGAACAAGAAACACGTAATCGAATATACTCCTATGCCTGAATTGGCAGACAAATTAAGCGAATTGTACGATAAAATAGCGATCCTTGATGAGGATTAAAAGAAACATAATTATGAAAAAACTATTGCTATTGATTGCATCTTTACCTTTTTTGTTTGCTTCTTGTGTTGATGAGGACGAAACTTTGGGTATGGATCTTATTGACGAAGAAGACAAATTCAATGTTGGAACTTATTCCGACATTTCAATGGATGCAAAATTTTTCAGAGAGGATTCGTTGGCTACAGCAAACTATCAGTATAATGCTTTGGGAGAGTATTATGACGATAAGTTTGGAAAAGTTAGTTCATCAATATATTCTCAAATTTGTTTATCGATGCCATCGGCTGCATTCAACTCTTACGAGGCAATAGACTCGATTGTGCTTTCGCTTTCTTACGCAGGAGGTTTTTCGGAAGACACTTTGAAAAACGGTAAAGAAATGAGGCTGAATATTTATGAGGTAAGCGAGGAAATAGACTCAACAAAAAAATACAGCTTCGATAATGTAGCGATCGTTTCTCAGCCTATATTTTCAGAAAACTTACTTATCGATTATAATTCCGATGTTATACTCGGTTCAGATACGCTTGACCCGCAACTGAGAGTGAATCTGACTGGAGCATTCTTCGAAAAGATTCGCAATTTCAGCGGAGAAAACTCGTCATTCACCGCACAATTCAAAGGACTTAAGTTTTCGCTTGAGAAAATCGACCAAAACGGAGCGATGGCTTACATAGATATGACCTCGAAATCAACCTGTATCACCGTATATTACAAACAAGGCGGAAAGAATCTAAAATACCTCATATTATTCCCTCAAAACGGAAGACGATTTATGCACTACGATTATGATTTTTCAGGTTCGGACATTGCTCAATTCAACATCCAAGATACCCTTAGCGGAAACGATCTGATTTATTTGGGGAATCTTGGAATTTCCATGGCAAAAATCAACATCGAAGACTTTAGACAGGAATGGAAAGATTTGATTAATGACGGTCAAACAAACAATGACGTTGCTATCAACTCAGCTCTGTTGGAATTTCCTGTGAATGATGAAAGCGAAATAAACAACCCTAACTTTACTTCAAGGATTCTATGCTACAGACAATACATCTCAGGCAATGACACAAGTTTGGTATTAATTCATGATGCACAAAGTTCGGGTGATGCGTTATATGGCGGAACGTATGACAACAAAACCAAGTCTTATAAGATGAGAATTACGATGCATTTGGCAAACTATTTGAACGGAAACATAAGCGATCCGAACATCTATTTGATTCCCGATGCGAGACGCTCAACAGCAACAAGAGTTATTTTGAACGGACCAAATCACCCTACGAAACCAGCAAGTATAAAGATAACTTATTCCAAAAATTAGCAAAATAATTTCAACAAAATGAAGAATCTGATTTTATCGATAGCCGTTTCATTGGTATGTATTGCTGCTCAAGCTCAAACAAAACTACATACAGAATATTGGAGCAATGGAGCAAAAGCGACAGAAGGCAATGTAAATGAGAAAAACATTCGTTACGGAGATTGGAAGTGGTATCACGACAACGGACAATTGCAAACAGAAGGCTCTTACGATGAAAAGGGCAATAAAATCGGCGTTTGGACATATTATTATAAAGATGGAAAAACACAAAAGACCGAAGTACATTCCGGAAGTGGCGAAGTAAAAGCATTCTTCCCTAACGGACAGTTGCAATACAGCTATATGGTAACAGATTCTCAAAGACAAGGAGAGTTCAAAGAGTTTTACGCCAACGGAAACAAAAAAACGCAAGCCTTCTACAAAGATGATAAATTAGAGGGTAAGGCAATCTGGTGGTACGAAAACGGAAACAAAGACATGGAAGGCGAACTCAAAGCCGACAAACGAGAAGGCCATTGGACGTATTACTACAAGAGCAATGGAGAAAAGGGAAGTGAAGGCAATTATAAGGGCGATAAAGAAAACGGACGTTGGATATATTACTACGAAACGAAAGAGAAGTGGAGCGAAGGCGAATATAACGACGGCAAACGCATAGGTCTTTGGATTACATATTATGAAAACGGCAAGATACATCACAAAGGAAGTTATGTAAACGGCGAAGAAGAAGGCGTTTGGCAAAGTTGGTATCAAGATGGTAAGACATTGGAACGTGGTAACTTCGTTTCGGGCAAGATGAATGGCAATTGGGAAGTATTTTATCCTGATGGCGTTCGCAAAACACAAACAACATACAAAGACGATTTGAAAAACGGAGTTGAAATCCTTTATGATGAAAACGGAGATATTTATCAGAAAGCGTTTTATTCAGAAGGCGTTTTGAATGGTCTTTGGGAGAAATATTTGAATGGCACATTGGTAGAAAAAGGTGTTTATAGTATGGGCAAGAAAGACGGCAAGTGGATTTTCTATGCTGCAAACGGCTACAAACAACGAGAACAAGAATTCAGCGAAGGCAAACCTGATGGAAAATGGGTTGAATATTATTCTACCGATAAAAAATCTGCCGAAGGTGAATATAAAAACGGCATAAAGAACGGCACATGGAAAAACTACGATCGCAGTGGCAAAGTCTTGTCTTCAACAACTTTCAGCGACGGAAAAAAGATTAAAGAATCCGTTAATAAGTAAAACTTTTTGAAATCATGCTAAAAGATATTCTGAATCTGATTCGCTGGAAAACGCTCCTTATTGCAATTTTTGCTTTGATAGCAACAAGGGTTTTTATCATTGATTATTTTTACGCTTCTTTGGAAATAAGTCCGCTTATTTCGGTTCCTCACTATGCGTTATTTGTTTTGTCGGTTGTGCTTATGATAATAGCGACATGCCTTACAGATGAATTAGCTAATTACGCTGTTTATCAGAAAATCAGATCGGAAACTACTTATATAAATACTTTAATCAAACGAAAAACCGCCATTATCTTATCTTTAGTCCTTTACATTGTTGCTTTGATTCTTGGATTCTTCATACAATTTAGCAATGACGCTTCAGTGATTCTTTCATTCACAATAATCGTTGTGCTGATGTATCTTTATGTATCTAAAGCCAAGCATAACTACTTTGCGGGCAAGTTTATCATATCGTTGCTTTATGCCCTTTTGTTCTTGTATCCGATTTTACTTGAATTGAATATACTTTATGCAAAAGCCGATTTGTTTAGAGCAATTGGAGAGTCGAAGGTTATGCAATTGGTTTACATCGCTGCGTTTTTTGCATCTTTTGCGTTCTTGCTTACATTCATTTCCGAACTTACAAAAGACCTGAGAGACCAAGACGATGACAGAATGATAAACCGCAAAACCTTTGTAACATATTTTGGAGAGAGTGCAACCAAAGGCACAATCTATTTTTTGAGTGTTGTTTTTATTGCCGCTGTTGTTTATTTCCAATTCCGCTATCACGAAGCCTCACAAATGATGATAGTATATGGTGTTTCGATACTTATACATATTCCGATGCTTTACTTTATCAACGAATTGCGTAAAGCAAATGCCATACAAGATTACGATTTCCTTGGCAAGTTGTTAGGTATGATTTTCATATCTCTGCTTTTTGCAACAACAGCTGTCAAACACATAATGACAAATGGGCTTATCTAAGGTTTTATCTGCACATATAATCTTGGCATCTAAGTCTCCAAGACGTCTGCAGTTGCTTCAGCAGATGGGATTTGAAGTTGAAACGGTTGAAATCGATGTTGAAGAAATCACAGATGAAGACTTGGAGGATTACAAAAAAGCAGAACAACTCTCAATTATCAAAAACAAAGCATATACCAAAGAAATACCCGCAGGCTCTGTACTTGTAACGGCGGACACTTTGGTTTTTTGCGATGGAAAAGCTCTCGGAAAGCCTAAAAACGCAGAGCAAGCAGAGCAATATCTTAAACTCTTAAGTGGGAAATCCCACAAGGTCATAACGGCTTGTACGCTTAGAAGTGCAAAAAGCGAAATGACATTTCACGAAACGGCAAAAGTATATTTCAAACAACTTTCCAAAGAAGAAATCCGCTATTACATCGAACACTATCAACCATTCGACAAGGCAGGAGCTTATGGCATTCAAGAATGGATTGGTTTGGTTGGAATAGAAAAGATAGACGGAGATTTCTATACAATAATGGGGCTTCCGTGTCAAAGGCTTTTTGCCGTCTTATCGGAAATAGAATTCTGATTTTCAATTTTCCATATTATCTATCCTACATACGATTTTCCAACTCTTTGTTTTAATTTTCTGGAATCAAGAAACGATTTACTGAAATCAAGTTTCAGATTACTCAAATCAAATTTCGAAGAATCAAAACCAAATTTCGAAGAATCAAAACCAAATCCGAGAACTTTCCATACTTCGATTCCCTTGAAAAATTCTTGTATTAGTGTTTTCTAATCGATGTTTTGATTTTTTTCTTTATTTGCCAAGTGGTTGTTTTTTTATTTTACAGTTTTTAATGCAAAATTTTTCCATATAACTATTGGAAAAAGACTGATATTTTTGTATATTTGTAGTCGAAAAGCGACATCGCTTATTTGGAATTTAGTATTAACAAACAATATCATTATGAAACGAATTATTTTAATTTTAAGTTTTTTCGTAGTATCGTTATTTTCAAATGTAAAAGCACAATACAATTACATAGATCCACCTGATAGTAGTGAATATGATTTGCTTTACGTTTTTGATACAAATTATATTACTAACTGTTTCTTAACTGATAATCCTGAAAAAGCGATAGTTTACAATCCTTTCACTGAATCGTACTCAACTTGCCCCCCAGTATATGGATATGTATATAGTAAATTTGGGTTCTATAATCGAATCAATCAAGAGTGGTGCAATCCCACTGCTCCACTTCCTGATGGTTATGTGATCGGAGCAAATACTTATAATAATTCTCATTACGCTGAAGCGTTTGCTCAGGAATATACATTTCAGCAAGGCGATATTCCTTATAATGACTATGTGGTTGTCGGTGTTGCTATAAAGATTGGAATTTCAGCACTTGATAATTATCGCAGTTTATGTGTTTTGAATCAAAATTTTGATACGGTATCAAAAACAATCTTTCACACAGTTAATAAGATGACTGCCGTAGGTCAGAATGAGTATATAACAATCCCATGGAATAGAGGCGGATGGAACACTTACTATTTTCCACAAGAAGATTACGATTCTTTGAGAAATATAAACGACTTTCGATTGGCTTTTGATGTACCAATGTTTGGAGATACCATAAGTCAATTTCATGTAATTCATACTTGCAATGTTTATAGTCCTTGTATAAGAGATTCGATCAACGCACTCGGAGGACCTTATCAAGCAGGATTGCATTATGATACTATATTTATGGGATTAATTAGTCGTTTTAATACCGATGCATATAACGATTATATATTAAATCCACCGACTTTTTATAGTCTTGCTTATGAAAAATACCTTGACTACTTAAAACAATTAGATTCAAACGATCACGTTCCGCTTTGCTCGTTTCCTGATCCGAAGTACTTAAAGCATAATGGAGAGTGGGTAGAGTTCTCTGAAGATCCTGTTTATGAGATTTGGCGAAACATTTACATTGCAATGGTTCCGATAATCATGGTTCCGCAACAAAGCAGTCAGCTTACGGAAGTCGAATTGCAAAAGATGTGCTACTTGGTTCCGAATCCGACTCGCGATTACTTCAAGGCATTGAGCCATTACACGATAAACAGCGTTCAGGTCTTCGATTTGGCAGGTAAACTCTTGATAGAAGAGAAACTCAATCACTTCGAAGCCTTAATCGATGTAAGTGATTTTGCGGCAGGAACGTACATAGTGAAAATCAACACAGTAAAGGGCAGCGTGGAAAAGAAGATGATAGTTCAATAGACGTTAATATCAATTTATCAAACGCAAGGCACATGAAACCAATCGTTTGCCTTGCGTTTTTTGTTTCTTGATTTCGCTAAATTAAAACAAAGATTCAGTCCGCTGAAATCAAGATCTATTTTTCTAAATCTTTGTTTTATTTTTTGCTTTTCATGATTTAAGCAAATGTTTTTGTAAAGTAAAAAACTCTTGTCTGAAATCAAGTTTGACGGTTAAGACTTTTTTTTGATATTTCGTTTCTCTAATTGGGCTTTTTTTTGTAATATTGCAGATTCTTTTAACAAGGAAAAAAATATCTGACTTATGGCTTTATTGGAAATAAAAGATTTACACGCAAAAATAGGAGAACGAGAAATTCTTAAGGGGGTCAATCTCTCTGTAAACAAAGGTGAAGTTCACGCAATAATGGGTCCTAACGGTAATGGCAAGAGCACGTTGGCCTCAGTCATAGCCGGCAAAGATACTTTCACGGTTACAAAAGGCGAGGTTTTGTTTAACGACAAGGATTTGCTATCTCTGCCTGTTGAAGCGAGGGCTGCCGAAGGTATATTCTTGGGATTTCAATATCCTGTCGAGATTCCCGGCGTTAGTATCACGAATTTCATGCGTACTGCAATAAACGAACAACGTAAATACAAAGGTCTTGACCCTATGAGTGCAAAAGATTTTCTTGCACTTATGGAAGAGAAAAAGAAAGTGGTGCAACTGACAAGCAATTTGGCTAATCGCTCTGTCAATGAGGGATTCTCCGGAGGTGAAAAGAAGAAAAACGAAATCTTTCAAATGGCTATGCTCAACCCTACTTTGTCTATCTTGGACGAAACAGACTCCGGCTTGGATATAGATGCGTTACGAATTGTTGCTGGCGGAGTTAACGCTCTCAAAACCAAAGATAACGCAACCATAGTTATAACTCACTATCAACGATTGTTGGATTATATAGTTCCGGACTTTGTTCACGTTTTGTATGAAGGCAGAATAGTTAAGAGTGGCGACAAATCATTGGCCTTAGACTTGGAAGAAAAAGGCTATGAGTGGATAAAGCAAGAATTAGAAAAAGAAAGATAAGATGGGATTCGAGAAATATTTCACTTCTTCGGGTTGTAATTGTCCTGAACTCAATACTGTGAAAATTCCTTTGAAAGATGGGAAACTTGAAAGCAAGATTGAACTGTCTGAAGAAGTAAAGGATAAGATTATATTCTGCGTTAATGATAACGGAATAAGCATAGAAGTGCTTGCAAACTGCTTTGTAGAAATTCCTTTGCAGATTCAAAATATCATATCAAGCAAAGCAGAAAGCATAAACAGCATTAAGCTAAACCAAAATTCACACCTGAAACTCGTACACTGCGACGACTCTTTGCCAAATGCTGTTTGCGAACAACACAATAAACTTGAAGTAGTATTGAACGACGGTGCATCGTTGGATTACTACAAATTGGAAAACATAAACGATTTTTCATCTATCTATACCAGTGTAAACTTCACTCTTGGCAAAGATTCAGCATTAAAGACTTTTGGTTTGAGCCTCAATGGGCAAATAACATCAAACAAAATCAACGTAAAATTTACGCAAAGTGGAGCTTCGGCAGATTTGAACGGGCTTTACCTGATTGATAAGCAACAAAAATCGTCCACAGAGGTAAAAGTAATGCACTGTTCTCCTGATTGTACATCACGACAGTTGTTCAAAGGAATTGCAGACGACGTTTCGCAAGCCGATTTTCAAGGACATATTTTCGTGGATTATGGAGCTAAGGGAACGGAAGCCCTTCAGAGGAGTAAGAATATGCAATTGACCGACAAGGCTAAGGTAAATACTCAACCGTTTCTTGAAATCTACAATGACGATGTCAAATGTTCGCATGGTGCAACGGTGGGACAATTGGATAAAGAGGCGTTATTCTATCTTAAATCAAGGGGTATAAGCGACAGAAGTGCGAAAATGTTACTTATGTACGCATTTTGTGAAGAGGTGTTGGCGAAAAGCGATATTGTGGAGTTGAAAGAAAGCCTTGGAGATTTGATTAAACGAAGATTAAACGGAGAGTTGTTGAGCTGTGGTGAATGTGTATTTCAATGCAGCAAGACATCTGAAGAATAAAACTTACATTTATCTCAACGAAAGTCTGAAAGGGAATGAGGATAGCAGTATTTGGTAAAATCTTGAGAAAGGAAGACTTGATTCATGTTCGCAATCTGTTTGAGCAGATTGTGAATGAGAGTGGTTCGGTTTTGATTTTCGAAGATTTTTTGAAAGATTTGAACGAACAATTCGAACTTTCGAAAGATTATTGCTTTGAATCGTTTTCCTTAGATGATGTTTCAAACTTGCAAGCCGATATTTTGTTTTCCCTTGGAGGCGATGGAACACTTTTAGACACGTTGTCCATTTGTGGAAAAGGCAACTTGCCCGTTTTAGGTATAAATTTGGGACATTTAGGTTTTCTTACAAGTGTCGGAAGAGAAGATTGCGACAATTTATTGGAGAAACTAAAACATGGATTGTTCAAGATAGAGGAGCATTATTTGCTAAAAGCAGATTGGGAAGGTGCTACAAAAGAACATCTTGCGATAAACGAGGTTTGTGTCAGAGGATTGTCACCTTCGGAACTTTTAGAGACGGAAGTGTCTGTTAATGGTGAATATTTAAGTACTTATTCCTCCGACGGGCTTATTGCAGCTACTCCGACAGGTTCAACAGCCTATTCGATGAGTTGCGGAGGCCCTATCATAAGTCCTCAATCCAAATGTATATGTCTTACACCTATCTCCCCTCACAACTTGACTCATCGTCCTCTGATAATACCTGAGGATTCTGAAATAGAGTTTAGGATTTCCCATTCAAAGAATCAAGTCAGTTTACACTTGGATTCACAAAATTATCTCTTGAATCCACCGGCACGAATCTTGATAAAAAAAGCCGAGAAAAAGCTTAAATTGGTCAGAATGGAAAACAATAGTTTTTTCTCTGCAATAAGGAACAAATTGATGTGGGGAACCAATCTGAGAAACACAAACAAAAATGACTGAAAAGAAAAGAATAGCTATATTGGGTTCAACAGGCTCTATCGGCAAACAAGCTTTGGACGTGATAAGTCAGCATAGCGATTTACTCACAGCCGAGGTGCTGACAGCAAATAATCAAGCCGATGAACTGATTGCTCAAGCCCTAAAATTCAAACCTAACTGCGTTGTCATTGCAAACAAGGATTTGTATCCTAAAGTAAAGGAAGCATTGAAGGATACAGAGACTAAGGTGTTCGCAGGTAGCGAATCGATAAACGATGTTGTGCAATTGGATTGCGTAGATATCGTTTTGACAGCCCTTGTCGGCTTTTCGGGTTTGCGACCAACCGTTAAAGCAATCGAAAGTGGCAAAGTGATAGCCTTATCCAACAAAGAAACTCTTGTAGTCGGCGGAGAATATATCAGTCGCTTAGCAGTAGAAAAGCGAGTTGCCGTTTTGCCGGTCGATTCTGAGCATTCGGCAATATTTCAGTGTCTTTGCGGAGAAGCCAACAACAAAATACGCACGATTTATTTGACTGCATCAGGTGGACCTTTCAGAACGATGAGCTTAAAACAAATGGAGGAAGTATCAGTTGCCGAAGCATTGAAGCATCCTAATTGGTCGATGGGGCGAAAGGTTACAATAGATTCTGCAAGTATGATGAACAAAGGCTTAGAGATGATAGAAGCAAAATGGTTGTTCGGAGTAGATTCTCAAAACATAAAAGCGGTTGTTCACCCTCAAAGTATAATTCACTCTATGGTTGAGTTCGAAGATGGATGTTTGAAAGCACAACTCGGAATGCCTGATATGCGTCTTCCGATTCAATATGCCCTAACCTACCCTCAAAGACTGCCGAACAGCGTTCCTGCTTACAATCCGTTTGAACAAGGAACTCTCACTTTCGAGCAGCCGGACACGAAACGTTTTCCTTGTCTTGGTTTGGCATATCAAGCAATCGAGCGAGGCGGGAACGTTCCTGCTATTATGAATGCTGCAAACGAGGTGGCTGTTCAAGCCTTTTTAGATGGTAAAATCAAATTTACGCACATCGCAAACATAATAGAACGGGCCATGAATACGTTTAGCTATGTGCAAAAGCCGTCATTGGAGGATTATTTCCTTACTGACGCCGAAGTAAGACAAAGTTTAGAACAAGAATACAAATAAGCAAAGAAACAGAATATGAAAGTTTTAGCACTGATACTCAGTTTATCCTTCCTTGTCTTTATCCACGAATTGGGACACTTCCTTTTCGCCCGCTTATTCAAGACAAGAGTAGAACAGTTTTACCTTTTCTTCAATCCTTATTTTTCATTGATAAGAGCGAAACGCTACAATGGAAAATGGCATTTTAGTTTTTTCAGTCGTCAAGCACCGGCAGAGTTTGCCGAACACCCCGATAAAACCGAGTGGGGCTTGGGTTGGCTTCCTTTCGGCGGATATTGTTCGATTGCGGGCATGATTGACGAGAGCAATACTTCAGCTGATTCACTTGCTTCCGAACCTCAGCCTTGGGAATACAGAAGTAAGAAAGCTTGGCAGAGGCTTTTGATTGTCTTAGGTGGAGTTTTGATGAACTTCATCGGAGCATTGGTGATTTTTTCGGGCATTTTGTTCACATGGGGCAAAGAAACGCTTCCTCTGCAAAACGTAACACAAGGCTACGACTACACAGAAGTGGCATTGAACAACGGATTCAGAAACGGAGACATAATAACAAAAATCGACGGCAAAGAAGTATATCAACTAAGCGATGCAGTAGAACAAATTTTGCTTGATGACACAAAACAGATCGAAGTATTGAGAGACGGAAAGAGAGAAACTATCGATCTTCCAAAAGATTTTGCAAAACAGATGCTTGCAGCCAATGCCAAACAATTCGCCGTTCCTCGTTTCCCATTCATAATAGACAACTTCGTAATCGGAAGTGCGGCAGAGAAAGCAGGGATGAAAATCGGCGACAGCATAACAGCATTGAACGGAATCAAGACATTGTCTTTCTCTGACTTCGTTAAGGAAATCGAAAACAAAAAAGGACAAAAAATAGATATCACTTACTATCGTCAAGGTAAAGAAAACGTTGCTACGATTCAACTCGGAGCAGATGGAAAGATTGGTGCGGCATGCAAGAATCCTGCTTTGATATACGAAACCGAGAAAACGGAATACAATATTTTGGAATCGATTCCCGCAGGCATAAATCAAGGTTGCGAAACCCTTGTAAACTACGTTAAGCAGTTCAAATTAGTATTCACAAAAGAAGGAGCATCGCAATTAGGTGGCTTTGGAGCGATCGGATCCATGTTTCCGGAAACATGGAATTGGGCTTTGTTCTGGAATATGACTGCTTTCTTATCGATCATTTTGGCATTCATGAACATATTGCCAATACCTGCCTTGGACGGAGGCCATGTCATGTTTACGCTTTGGGAAATGATAACCGGCAAAAAACCGGGAGACAAATTCCTTGCAAGAGCTCAAGCTGTCGGAATGGCAATACTGTTTGCTCTGTTGATATTTGCAAACGGCAACGACCTATATCGCTGGTTGAGTTCCAAGTTCTAAATCAGCAAAACAAACACTAAGACAAACAATATAAGCCTGCAAGGCAACAGGACGAAGATTCGCAACAAGGGTTAAAACAATCCCTTTTGCGAATCTTTGTTTTAATTTACTCAAATCAAGAAACAATTTTCTAATTCTTTGTTTTATTTTTTTCTTTTCAAGAAACAATTTACTGAAATCAAGAAAAAGTCCGACAAATCTTTGTTTCCGTCGAATCAATCTGCGAATCTGAAAAGCAGGCTTTTGCTTCATGAATTTTTCTTATCGAAATACCATTATTTTACTTGTATCTCGCATACGGAAAACAAATTTTTCCACAAAAATATTTGGAAATATAATTCTGATTTCTTATCTTTGCTTCGTGAAAGCAGTAAAATAATTATTTAATAACGATTCTATAGGA
>JAZNQE010000031.1:0-40518 GCA_045590015.1 Candidatus Onthomorpha sp.
AAAAGCTGTTTTTCGCTCCTTCGGACATCGTTCCGAAAGAGTTGGAAGAGGTTTTGAAAGAGAATCTCAGGGCTTCGGAGCATCTGATCGTCGTTTGCTCGCCCACATCCGCCAAGTCGTATTGGGTAGGCTTCGAGATAGATTATTTTTGCAGTCTCGGACGTTCGGAAAACGTGCATCTGATAATCGTGGACGGCGAACCGAAAAGCAAAAACCCCGATACGGAATGTTTTCACCCCAATTTGAAAAAACATTTCAACGATCTGCTTGCGGCAAACATTCACGAAAAACATTTCAAACTGCCTTATCTCAACCGCCAACGTGCTTACGTGCAACTGATAGCCGCCATGCTCGACGTGAAGTTTGATGCGATTTGGCGGAGACACCGCAGGCGTATGATCGAAAAGGCGTGCTTTTGGTTTTGTCTTTTGTCTGCCTTTGCCATAAGCTTGTTTGCGGTTTGGAAAATGGACAAAACGACCGATATAAGCCTGAGCCTGAGCGAGCAAACGGTGCATAATCCTCATCTTCCGCCTTTGCGTGATGCCAAGGTCAGCTTTACGATAGGCGGAAACACAATCGAAAAGACGATAAACTCGTTTGAGGATACGCTGATCTTTCCGCAGATTTCTCTTTCTTCGCTTGAAGACACTGCAAGGCTGAGGGTGAGTTGCGAGGGTTGGATTGCGATCGACACACTGCTGATTCCGTCGGAGAAGATGACGATCGGACTTTCGCGAGATGCGAAAACATTCGGTTATTCGAAGCTTAAACTCGGCACGGACAAGGTCGGCGAATATCTTTCGAACTATCCGATTCTCGTCGAGGGCGTCGAATTTGTTTCGGACGAGAACGACACGGTCGAAATCAATCTTCCGTTGGATAAACAAAAGGTCTGCGTTCACATAAGCTGCGAACGAAATCCGCAAGGCTTCCATTACACTTTGGACAGAGGCAAAGAGGGAGAAATAAATCTCGATTGGAAAACATCGAAAGAGGATTGCGAATGCCAGTATGAAGCTGTGGAAGATTGAAACGAAGAAAGAAAATAACGAAACGAAGAAAGATTTTTTTGAAACTTGATAGAAATGTCTTGAATTTTGATTCTATAACGATAAAAACTTAAATAAACGGATATGAACAAGAATTATGTGCCTCAACCCGTCGATACGGACGATGTGGTTTTGGGAAAAGATTTGGAAGAGCTTGTCGAACAAATGGCAAAGAACGTTCACGAGGTCTGGGCTCAAACCCGAATGGAGCAAGGCTGGACTTACGGCGAGCAAAGGGATGATGCGAAAAAACAACACCCTTGTTTGGTGGCTTACGAAGAGCTTCCGGAAGAAGAAAAGGAGTATGACCGCAACACAGCCGTCGGAACATTGAAGCTGATTCGCAAGTTGGGTTTCAATATCGGCAGAGAGTGATTCCGAAGCTTTGTCGGAGCGTTCCGAATCCCGATTTGAATTTTCGTTCACTGCTTTTCCGTCTGTCGGAAAGGCGGTGAATTGTTTTGTTTCGACATTATTTTTTCCCAATTCTTTGGTCAGTTTTGAAAAAAGCAGTATCTTTGCAGCGTGAAGTTGGGTTGAGGCGGTTCAAATTTGATTTGACAAAGGGAGCGGGGCGTTCCCTATTTTTATATACGTAAGATATGATCGATAAAGTAAAGATAAGCGAAATCGTTGAGGAGTTTCTGACCGATGAAAAGTTGTTTTTGGTCGATGTGAAGGTAAGTCGGGATAACAGAATCGAGGTTTTCATAGACGGAGACGAAGGTGTGAAGATTCAGGACTGCATCGACTTGAGCCGAAACCTTGAGTCGCGTTTTGACAGGGAAGAGGAAGATTTCGAATTGAGCGTTTTGTCGTGGGGATTGGGCGAGCCGTTGAAATTAAAGAGGCAATACGTAAAAAATATCGGGCAGAAAGTTGAGGCGGTCTGCGTTTCGGGAGAGTGCATCGAAGGTGTGTTGAAAGAAGTCGGCGAATGCGGTTTGTCAATCGAAGTTACGAAAGGCAAAGGCAAGAAGATAACGGTTGAAACTGCCGATGTGGCGTTTGAAAATTTGAAAACAATAAAAGTAATCATATAAGTATAATAATAGGATAAGGCTTGCATGGGTTCGATCGAGGATTTGCAAGTGCTAAAACAATAAAGACGATGGAAAATTTAAGCTTGGTAGATACGTTTTCGGAGTTTAAGGAATTCAAAAGCATAGAAACTGAAACTCTTATGAGGATAGTGGAAGATGTTTTCAGGGGTGTGTTGGTTAAAAAGTACGGTTCTGATGACAATATCGACATTATCGTAAACGTAGAGAAGGGTGACCTCGAGATTTGGAGGAATAGAATGATTGTAAACGACGATGAGGTTGAGGATGAGAACAGTCAGATTGCTTATTCCGAGGCTGTGAAAATCGAACCGGACTTTGAGGTTGGCGAAGAGTTGTCTGAGGAAATCAAAATGAAAGATTTCGGTCGTCGAGACATCCTTGCAATTCGTCAAAACTTGGTTGGTAAAGTTCAAGAGTACGAAAGAGCAAGCATATTCTCAAAATACAAAGACAAAGTCGGCGAGATCGTTATCTGCGAAGTTTATCAGGCTTGGAAGAAAGAAGTATTGCTTATAGACGAAGAAGGTGTTGAGGTTGTATTGCCTAAATCCGAACAAATACCCGGCGATTTCTTCCGTAAGGGAGACACTGTCAAGGCAGTCGTTCTTAAGGTTGAAATGAAGAATGGTATTCCTAATATTGTATTGTCAAGAGTTTCTCCTATATTCCTTGAAAAGCTTTTCGAGCAAGAGGTGCCTGAGATTTACGATGGCTTGATTACGATCAGGAATGCTGTGCGTCAGCCCGGTGAAAGGGCGAAGGTGGCTGTGGAATCTTATGATGACAGAATTGATCCGGTAGGTTCTTGTGTAGGAGTAAAAGGTAGTCGTATTCATAGCATAATAAGAGAGTTGAGAAACGAAAACATAGATGTTATAAACTATACTCCGAATGTTGAATTGTACATAACAAGAGCATTGAGTCCTGCAAAGGTTATGTCGGTTTCAATAGACAATGAAAACAGAAAGGCAGCGGTTTATATGCAACCTGATCAGGTCTCTTTGGCAATTGGTAAGGGCGGATACAATATTAAATTGGCAGGAAAGCTTACCGGTTACGAGATAGAGGTTTATAGAGAAGCCGATATGGATTACGATGATGTGGAATTGGATGAATTTAGAGATGAAATCGATTCTTGGATCATCGATACATTGAAGTCTATCGGTTGTGATACAGCTAAGAATGTGTTGGAGTTGTCCAAAGAAGAATTGGAAAATAGAACAGATCTTGAGGCTGAAACCATCGAGCATGTTTTGGAAACATTGAAAGCTGAGTTTGAAGACTAAGCAAGTCCCATTGGGATACTACATAGTAAAGGTGCAATTTTGATTGCAAGAGTAAGAATTTTATAAGCAACGATATGTCGGCAGAAAATAAAACTTTAAGATTAAGTAAGGTGGCGAAGGAATTGAATGTTGGGATAAGTACCATTGTGGAATATCTCAGCAAAAAGGGAATTAAGATAGAGACTTCGCCAAATACAAAGATTGACAACGATAAGTATGAAATGCTGTTAAAGGCTTTTCCTCATGATAGGGAGAAGAAAAATGTCAGCGACAACATAGTGCCGGAGCGTCCTGCAAATGCTGTGGTTATTAATGCCGAAGATGTAGTTGCTAAGCAAAAGGAATCTGATGAGGATTATGAAGATACTCAAGAAATCTTCATTAAGACGAAAACTATCGACTTTAAGCCTGAACAACCAAAGACTTCAAAGGTTAAAACAGAGCCTAAGGTTGAAGAATCAAAGGTTGAAGAGCCTGAAGTGAAGGAAGAAAAAATTGAACTCAAAAAAGAAATCGAAATAACACCTATTGATACAGATGATTCTGGAGATTCATCTAAAGATTCTTCTGTTAAAATTTTGGGAAAGATAGATTTGGATTCGTTAAACACGAAAACAAAACCTGATAGAAAGACTAAAAGTCAAAAGGAGAAAGAAAAGGCTGAGAAAAAGAAGGCAGAAGAACAAAAACAAAAAGATAAGAAACAGAATAACGAGCAAAAACAACGTCCGGCTAAAGATAAAAACAAGCAGGATAAGAAAGAAAAGAAGCAAGAGGCTCCAAAGGTTGTAGAAAATAAGGCTCCTATTGCTCAAGAGGAAGAAGCCGATCGTTTTATCAAGACAAACTATGTTAAATTGGAAGGTCCGAAAATTACGGGTGAAAAGATAGATTTGTCTTCTTTTGAAAAGAAAAAGAAAAATCCTGTTGCAACATCTTCAAAGGGTAAGGTGGAGAAAGAGGATAAGGATAAAAAGAAACGAAAGAGAATAAAACCATCACCTCTTCCAACAGAACAAAAAACTCAACAAGCAAACAATCAGCCAAATCCTAAAAAGGATAAAGCTAAACACAATAAGAATAAGAAAGAACCAGTAAAGAAGGTAGAGCTTAGCGAAGCAGAAATCGAAAAACAAATAAAGGATACTCTTGCTCGCTTGTCTCCTATGGGTAAAAGCAAGACCTCTAAACACAGAAGAGATAAACGTCAAATCGTTTCTCAACATATACAGGAGGAAAAACTGCAAGAATTGGAAGAACAAAAGGTTCTAAAAGTTACAGAGTTTGTTACAGCTAACGAGTTGGCTACAATGATGAACGTTCCCGTGAATAAGATTATAGCATCTTGTATGACGCTTGGAATGTTTGTGTCTATAAACCAACGATTAGACGCAGAGGCGATACAACTCATTGCAGACGAGTTCGGATATACCATAAAATTTGTCAGTGCCGACGTTGTGGAAGCCTTATCCAATGAAGAGGAGGAAGATAGAGAAGAAGACATGAGACCACGTTCGCCTATAGTTACCGTAATGGGGCATGTGGATCATGGAAAGACCTCTTTGCTTGACTATATCAGAAAAACAAACGTCATAGCAGGTGAAGCGGGTGGTATAACTCAACATATAGGTGCTTATGAAGTTGTTTTGCCAGAAAGCGGTAAAAAGATAACTTTCTTGGATACACCAGGACACGAAGCATTTACGGCAATGCGTGCTAGAGGTGCTAAAATGACAGACTTAGCTATCATTGTGATTGCGTGTGATGATAAGATAATGCCACAAACCGTTGAAGCGATAAATCATGCTCAAGCAGCAGGTGTTCCAATCATCTTTGCATTGAATAAAATCGACCGTCCAGGTGCTGATCCTGATAAGATAAAGAGTGAATTGGCCAATATGAATTTATTGGTTGAAGATTGGGGCGGAAAGATTCAATCTCAAGAGATCTCAGCTAAACAAGGTATCAATATCGATCTTCTTTTAGAGAAGGTATTGTTGGAAGCTGAAATGTTGGAACTTCAAGGTAATCCAAACAAACGAGCAAGAGGAACAATTATTGAGTCTTCGCTTGATAAAGGACGAGGTTATGTTGCTAAGATTCTTGTTCAAGACGGAACGATAAGACAAGGTGATGTTGTTTTGGCCGGTTCTACATACGGTAGAGTAAAGGCTATGTACAACGAAAGAAACAAACTGATGAAGGAAGCAGGTCCTTCGACTCCTGTTTTGTTGCTTGGATTAAATGGAGCACCGCAAGCTGGTGATATGTTCAATGTTATGTCTTCGGAAAAAGAAGCAAAAGAACTTGCAAACAGAAGAACACAACTTCAAAGAGAACAAGGATTAAGAACACAAAAGCATATAACGCTCGACGAGATAGGAAGACGAATTGCAATTGGCGATTTCAAACAATTAGATTTGATTGTAAAAGCCGATGTGGATGGTTCGGTAGAAGCATTGTCGGATTCATTGTTGAAGCTTTCAACTCCAGAAGTTCAAGTTAATGTAATCCACAAATCGGTTGGTCAAATCACCGAATCAGACGTATTGTTGGCTACGGCAAGTAATGCAATCATAATCGGTTTCCAAGTAAGACCGTCAATGGGTGCAAGAAAGTTGGCAGAGCAAGAGCAAATCGATATACGTCTTTACTCAATCATTTATACAGCTATTAATGAGCTTAAAGACGCTATTGAAGGTATGCTTTCGCCAGAAATACAAGAAAAAATCGTTGCAAACCTTGAAGTCAGAGAAACGTTTAAGATTTCGAAGGTTGGAACAATTGCCGGTTGTATGTGTATAGATGGAAAGATAGGACGTCAAACAAATGTTCGTATTATCAGAGACGGTATTGTGGTTTACACAGGTAAGTTGGCATCTCTTAAGAGATTCAAGGACGATGTTAAAGAGGTTGTCATGGGACAAGATTGCGGTTTGAACATCGAAAACTTCAATGACATCAAAGTCGGAGATATCATAGAGGGATACGAAGAAATAGAAATCAAACGTACATTGAAATAATTTTGATTTTTCAACGATAGCACAAAAAGCAAATAATAAAGTTGCTACCGTTGAAAAATCAAAACGCCCTCATAGTTCAAGGGATAGAACGAAAGTTTCCTAAACTTTAAATGTAGGTTCGAGTCCTACTGGGGGTACAAAGGGTATGTCGGAAGTCAAATTTTGACATACCCTTTTTAGGTGCTTGGAAATTTTAAGCAAGATGAAAAATGTTTCGTCATTGTTTTGGTTTTCTGAAATATTGCACCGATTTTTTTTGCTTAAAAATACAGATATTATGATAAGTGTAAATAATTTGGAATTGCAGTTTGGTAAAAGGATTCTTTTTCAGGAAGTGAATATTCAATTCAATCCCGGAAATTGTTATGGAATCATAGGTGCTAATGGTGCGGGTAAATCGAGTTTTTTGAAGTTATTGAGTGGTGAATTGCAAGCTAACAAGGGTGTAATCAGTCAAGGACAGGGCGAAAGAATGAGTGTGCTTTCCCAAGACCACTTTGCTTTTGAGCAATACACGGTTTTGGATACTGTTTTAATGGGGCATTCCACTCTTTGGGAAATAATGCAGGAGAAAAACGAGCTTTATGCCAAGGAAGATTTTAGTGAAGAAGATGGAATTTTGGCTGCAGAGTTAGAAGATAAGTTTGCTCAGATGGATGGTTGGAATGCAGAGAGTGATGCAGCGGCTTTGTTGAGCGGTCTTGGTATAAAGGAAGATATTCATTATTCATTGATGAGTGAATTGGACGGAAAGCAAAAAGTGAGAGTGCTTTTGGCAAGAGCTTTGTTTGGAAAACCTGATAATCTTTTGTTGGATGAGCCTACCAATGACTTAGATTTGGATACGGTTTCTTGGCTTGAAAATTATCTTGGAACGTTTGAAGGAACTGTTTTGGTAGTTTCGCACGATAGACACTTTTTGGATTCGGTTTGTACTCACACAGTGGATATTGATTTTGGAAAATTGGAACTTTATGCAGGCAATTACAGTTTTTGGTACGAATCAAGCCAACTTGCTTTGAAGCAAAAACTCAATCAGAATAAGAAAGCAGAGGAGAAAAAGAAAGAACTGGAAGAGTTTATTCGTCGTTTTTCTGCCAATGTATCAAAGAGTAAGCAGACTACTTCTCGTAAAAAGATGATTGAAAAGCTGAATATAGAGGATATAAAGCCGTCTTCACGTCGTTATCCCGGCATTATCTTTACTCCTGAACGAGAGGCAGGCGACCAAATTTTGGAAATAGAAAATATGAGTTGCTCTGTAGAGGGACAAATCCTGTTTAGCGGACTCAATTTGAACGTAAACAAAGGAGATAAAGTTGTTTTCTTGTCGCGAGACACCAAAGCTATGACAGCTCTTTTCAAAGTATTGAATGGAGAAGCAGAGCCAGATTGTGGAACTTTCAAATGGGGACAAACGATAACAACAGCCTATCTTCCGTTGGATAATTCTGCGTTTTTCGATAATGAATTGAATATAATGGATTGGCTTGCTCAGTTTTCCAGTGATACACATGAGGTTTATCTTCGCACATTTCTCGGACGTATGTTGTTCTCTACCGAAGATGGAAACAAGAAAGTTAAGGTGCTCTCGGGAGGAGAGAAGATGAGATGTATGATTGCCAAGATGATGTTATGCAATGCAAATTGTTTGATTTTGGATACGCCTACCAATCACTTAGATTTGGAAAGCATACAAGCCTTCAACAATAATTTGATTACTTATAAGGGAAATATACTTTTTGCATCTCACGACCACGAATTCATACAAACGACAGCCAATCGCATAATCGAGTTGGGTCCAAAGGGATGTATAGACAAAATGATGGAGTATGACGACTATATAAGTGATGAAAAGATAGCCGAGTTAAGAGAGTCGATTTATTAAGATAATAATTTGATTTATTGATTCTTGGAATTGCAGGTAGCGAATCTTTGTTTTAATTTACTGAATCTTTGTTTCGTCGGATTGTTTCTTTGATTTAATTTGGCGAAACAAAGATTTGTTTTTATCTCATAAAAATTCATAAAAATGCAGTTTTGATAGAAAATTTTTATCTTTTTTTTGATTGCCCATACAATATAATTTGAGTTTATCTGTTATTATGTACACTTACATATTTTATCCTTTTGTGCAATCAAATATTTGTCTTATGAAAAGAGTTCTTTTAATTATTGTTTGTTTTTCAGTATTCTTGTTTGGAAAAACTGAATTGCTGGCACAGAATTATGGGTTGCCCGATTTTACTTCTATTTCTGAAAAAAATGTTCACTCTGTTGTGAGCATACAATGCAAAAATACTCGAAAGTCTCTGTTTTATGATGATTTCTTTTCGTTTTTTATGCCTTTGCAAACAACGCCTGAGGTGTATGAAACTTATGGTTCGGGAGTTATAATCAGTTCTGACGGATATATAATTACGAATAATCATGTTGTTCAAGATGCGGATATTATCGAAGTGGTACTTAATGATAAGCGAAGCTTTGTTGCAAAACTTGTGGGTAATGATCCGTCTTGTGATTTGGCAGTTGTGAAAATCGAAGCCGAAGATTTGGAGGCAGCACATTATGGAAACAGTGACGAAGTTCTTATAGGTGAATGGGTGTTGGCAATAGGCAATCCGTTCAATCTTACTTCGACCGTTACGGCAGGTATAGTCTCGGCAAAGGCTCGCAATCTTAATATATTGGGTGCAAAAATGAGCGATACGCCAATTAAAAGCTTTATACAGACTGACGCAGCCGTAAATCCTGGAAATAGTGGCGGTGCGTTGGTTAATCTCAAAGGAGAACTGATTGGAATAAATACCGCAATTGCAACTTCAACCGGTGCTTATGCAGGCTACTCTTTTGCGATTCCTTCCAATATTGTGAAGAAGGTAACTTCGGATCTGATAAATTATGGTATGACACAAAGGGCTTATTTGAGTGTTCATTTTGCTGAAATGGATTCTAAACTTGCCGAAAGTAAGGGACTTAATAGTGTAAAGGGAGTCTATATTGCAAAAATCATAAAAGACGGTGCGGCTTACAAAGCTGGAATGAAAGTGGGTGATATTATAACGAAGGTGGATTCAAAAAAAGTGAACTCAAATCCTGAATTGAATGAAATTCTTTTGCAACACAGTCCAGGCGATGTTGTGAATATTGAGGTGGAAAGAGAGGGTGATATTAAAAGTTTTGAAGTGGTGTTGGTCAATGCAAATGGTAATACCGATATAATCAAGAAAAAAATCGGAGATGTTGCAAATGTACTTGGTGGATCTTTCAGAGAATTGAATGAAGAAGAAAAGCATCTCTATGGAATTGCAAACGGTATTGTTGTTGATAAGGTCGGTGCAAGTCCTTTTGCAAGATTGGGTATTAGGAATGGATTTGTGATTACTTCAATAGATAAAAAAGACAATATTTCGATGTCTGATTTTATGGCATTGGAGAGTAAAAAAGGTAAAATAATCATCGAAGGGTTTTATCCTAACGATGGTCGAACATATTATTTTGTACTAGTTTTGTAAGGGTTATAATTATATTGTTGAAAAGTTGGTTATTAACTTTGTATCAATATTCTTGCATAATAAATAGTAAGTTTATACCTTTGCACAAATGATAGATGTGTTAAATTGATTATTTAGGGACGAATAAACACGGAAATGAGACAGTTAAAGATAATAAAATCTATCACAAATAGAAACATAGGATCGTTGGATAAGTTTTTGCAGGACATAAGCAAAGAAGAACTTATCACACCTGAAGAAGAAGTGAAACTCGCTCAAAGAATTAAAGCGGGCGATGAAGAAGCTCTTGAAAAATTAGTTAAATCCAATTTGAGATTTGTTATATCTGTTGCCAAGCAATACCAAAATCAGGGATTGAGTTTGCCAGATTTGATAAACGAAGGCAATATCGGTTTGATTAAGGCTGCAAGAAGATTTGATGAAACTCGGGGATTTAAGTTTATATCTTTTGCCGTATGGTGGATAAGGCAGAGTATATTGCAGGCTTTGGCAGAAAAATCTCGTATAGTAAGACTTCCTCTCAATCAAGTCGGTGCAATAAATAAATTGAAAAAGGTTTCATCTCGTTTGGAGCAACAATTGGAGCGAGCACCCTCAGATGAAGAACTTGCGGAAGAGATGGACTTGAGTTTTGACAAGATAAAAGAAACTTCACACATCGGAGCGAAAGCCGTTTCTATGGATGCACCGTTGATTCAAGACGAAGACTTGAACTTGATTGATGTTTACGTTGAAGAAGATGCGAGAACAACCGATGATTTAGTCCTTAGAGAGAGTTTGTCTAATGATATATCCGAATCATTGTCGCTTTTGACCGAAAGAGAAAGGAGTATAATTTATCAATTCTTCGGAATCGGTTTGTCACATGGTATGACATTGGAAGAAATCGCCGTTGCCCAAAATCTGACAAGAGAAAGAGTCAGACAAATCAAAGAAAGAGCATTGAGACGCTTGCGTTCGAGCGAACAATGTAAGAAGTTGGCAATATATTTGAACGAATAGACTGATTTTATTGTTTGATTAAGATAAAGCATTCGCAATTTGGGGACATTGTTATCGAAAGAGCAATGTCCCTTTTCTTTTTATATGCGGTTGTTTGTTTATTAGGTTGTTATGAATGTGCGTTTAACCAAGCAGATGTTTGAAAATTTTTGATGCGAGTTTGCTGTAAGGAGGATATTTTAGCTTAATGTCGATATTCTTATGTGATTGCAAAACAGATTTGTAGTGAGTGAATGTGTCGAATGAGGCTTTGCCATGATACGCACCTTGACCGCTGTTGCCTATTCCGCCGAAAGGAAGTTTGTGAGGCAAGATGTGCATTATCGTGTCATTGATGCAACAGCCTCCGGATACTGTTTTGTTTACCACGTCTTTGTTTTCACTGCCGAAATAGTATAAAGCAAGCGGACGTTCGTTTGATTGAATGTATTCGATCGGCTCATCTATGGAATCGAACGTAAGAATCGGAAGGATGGGACCGAAAATCTCTTGTTGCATCACTGCACTTGTCAGTTTCGGATTCTCAATCAAAGTCGGTGCTATATAGTTATCGTTTTTCGAAGATTCGCCTCCGAAGATTATATTTTGACCTTTCAGCAATCCATTGAGTCGTTCGAAATGCTTATCGTTGATAATTCTGCCGTAGAACTTTGATTCGAAAGCATTGTCTGTGAATTTTGTTTTTACAGATTTGATAAACAGTTTGATGAATCTTTGTTTTACCGAAGAGTGAACGAAAAGATAATCCGGAGCTATGCATGTTTGTCCGCAGTTGACAAACTTTCCGAAAGATATTCTTTGAGCGGCGATTTTGAGATTGGCGTCTCTGTCAACTATGACGGGCGATTTTCCTCCGAGTTCGAGAGTTGCGGGAATCAGATTTTCGGATGCTTGTTTCATTATCAGTTTTGCAGCATGCGGAGAGCCGGTAAAAAACAAGTAATCGGGCTTTTGTGCCAATAAACCAATGTTTGTTTCGGTTTGTCCGTCAAAACAATATACGATTTCTTCAGAAAAATTTTCGTTTATCAGTTTTTGTAGCAGGGAAGTGGTGTGAGGACTTTGTGGTGAGGGATTCAACAAAACTCTGTTACCGGCTGCTATTGCTCCGATCAAAGGACAAAGCGTCAGTTGAAAAGGATAATTCCATGGTGCTATGATTAAAACAACCCCATAGGCTTGCGGAAGAATGTATGCTTTGGAAGGAAACAGACTTATGGGTGTTGAAACTCTTCGTTTTTTGTTCCATTTTCTCAGGTGTTTCAATGCGAAATTTATTTCCGCCAAAACAATTCCGATTTCTGTCAAATAACTTTCTTCTTTGCTTTTGTGCAAATCATCAAACAACGCTTGCTCGATAAGGGAACAATTTTCTGTTATCAATGAGCGGAGTTTTAGTAAAATTTGTCTTCTTTCTTTTACATCGATTGTAGGATTCTGCCTGACGAGGCTTTTTTGCAGTTGAATTATTCTTGTGTGTGTTTCCATTCCATCAGCCTTTATTATTTGCAAATTTACATATTTAGAATTGAATCTTGAAAAGAAAAAAATGAAATCAAGATTCGCCGAATTGTTTCTTGAAAAGAGAAAATTAAAACAAAGATTCATAATCGTCTGATAATCAAATATTGAAATATGACTTTTGTTTATTGAATCGATTCATTGTTTTTGTAAAATGATTTTTGCGAAAGTCCTTGATTGTCAATTCAAAAAAATGATGTACCTTTGCACCCGATTTTTGCGAGCTTGTCGCAGCTTACCATGTGAAAGAAAAGCCTGCAGGAATCTTGTGAACATATGTTTAACCGTTCGGTAAGGGACACAAAAACAAAATCTTAAATGAGAGATATTAAAAATGTACAACCTCTTGCGGACTTTGATTGGGATGCAGTGGGAAGTGAGCAAATGGTTTATGCGGCTGAAGACAAAGAAAGAATGTCTGAAGCTTATGACAAAACGTTTAACCAAGTCGGAGACCAACAAGTGGTTGAAGGAATCGTTGTTGCAAAAGATAATCGTGAGGTTATAGTCAACATAGGATTCAAATCAGACGGAGTTATTCCTTTGAATGAGTTCCGTTACAACCCTGATTTGAAAGTAGGAGACACAGTAGAAGTTTTCGTTGTTCAAAAAGAAGATGCAGGCGGACAGCTAAAATTATCTCACAAAGATGCTCGTATATTGAAATCTTGGGAAAGAGTAAATCAGGCATTTGAAAGCCAAGAAATAATAAACGGATATGTTAAGAGCAGAACTAAAGGTGGTTTGATTGTTGATGTATTTGGAATCGAAGCATTCTTGCCAGGAAGCCAAATAGACGTTAAACCTATCAGAGATTATGACGTATTCGTTGATAAGGTTATGGAATTCAAAGTTGTTAAAATCAACAACGAATATAAGAATGTGGTAGTTTCTCACAAGGCATTGATAGAAGACGAGATTGAAGCTCAAAAAGCAGAAATCATTGCCAAATTGGAAAAAGGACAAGTTTTGGAAGGAACTGTTAAGAACATCACTTCTTATGGCGTGTTCATTGATTTGGGAGGTGTAGATGGCTTGATTCACATCACCGATCTTTCATGGGGAAGAATACAACACCCAGAAGAAATCGTTAAATTGGATGAAAAGATCAAAGTTGTTATACTTGATTTCGATGAAGGCAAGAAGAGAATCGCTTTGGGCTTGAAACAATTGACTCCACACCCATGGGACAGCCTTGATGCAGAGTTGAAAGTTGGCGACAGAGTAAAAGGAAAAGTTGTTGTTTTAGCTGATTACGGTGCATTCGTTGAAATAATACCTGGAGTTGAAGGTTTGATTCACGTAACTGAAATGTCTTGGAGTCAACATCTAAGAACTGCTCATGACTTCTTAAAGATTGGTGATGAAGTAGAGGCTGTTATATTGACTTTGGACAGAGAAGAAAGAAAAATGTCTTTGGGTATCAAACAACTTATTCCTGATCCTTGGGCAAACATAGCAGACAAATATCCTGTTGGAAGCAAGCATAATGCAGTTGTAAGAAACTTTACAAACTTCGGAATCTTCGTTGAATTGGAAGAAGGTGTAGATGGCTTGATTCATATCTCAGATTTGTCTTGGAGTAAGAAGATTAAACATCCTGCAGAGTTTACTAAGATAGGCGAATCAATGGAAGTTGTGGTTCTTGAAGTGGATGCAGAAAACCGTCGTTTGAGTTTGGGACACAAACAATTGGAAGAAAATCCTTGGGATGTGTTTGAAAGTATCTTTACAATGAACTCTGTTCACGAAGGTACAGTTATGACCGTTAATGACAAGGGTGGAGCTGTTATATCTTTGCCTTACGGAGTTGAAGGTTTCGCTCCAAAATCACACTTGGTGAAAGAAGACAAGAGCGTTGCAAAAGCTGACGAGAAATTGGAATTTAAGGTTATCGAATTCTCAAAAGAGAACAAGAAAATCGTAGTTTCTCACACTCGTGTATGGCAACCTGAAGAACCTAAGAAAGAAGAAAAGAAAGGTAACACGGAAGCCGCAGCAGTGAAAAAGATAAACGAAGGCTTGGAAAAAACAACGCTTGGCGATATCGATGTTTTGGCTTCATTGAAAGAAGAAATGGACAAGAACGAAAGCAAATAATTAGTTTCAAACCATAATTCATGAAAATGACAAAGCGTCTGTGTCTTACGATACAGACGCTTGTTTTTTTTAGTGAGAGAAAACATTAAATCGTTTCATGATTTGGCAGATTCGATTTAATGAATTATCTTTGTACACTAAAAATTCAGTGTTTGCGTTATTAAATAGTGAGTGATTTTGTGCTAAAATAGCCCGAATGAATCTTGAAAAGAGAAAATTGTTTCTTTGT
Source organism: Candidatus Onthomorpha sp. (assembly GCA_045590015.1). Lineage (GTDB taxonomy): Bacteria > Bacteroidota > Bacteroidia > Bacteroidales > P3 > Onthomorpha. Next base: position 14,793 of record JAZNQE010000031.1, read on the forward strand.
TTCGTCAGATTCTTTCTTGATTTCGCTAAATTGTTTTTTGAAAAGAAAAAAATAAAACTTTATATGAAAAAGATAATATTGATTTTGATGTGTTTTCTTCCTATGATGCTGTCTGCTCAAGGGTTGAGAGCGATTTATTCATTCACGACATATTCTTCCGAACAAGGAAATTATGTTGATTTGAACACTTCGATAGATTTGCAAAGTTTGGTTTCGGATTCGGAAGGTTTGCAAGTGGAATTGACAACTTTGATTTGTGATGTGCAAAAGACCGACAGCGTGTTCTATGTCGATAAAAGAATACTCGAAGTCAAAGCGAACGAAATGTTAAACCAAAATCAAATGCTTGATATTCAGAGAGTGAAGTTGCAAGATGGTATTTATCTGCTCTACATGAGCTTTAGAGACTTGAATTCTTCGCAACCGGCTGTCGAAATCAAAGATGCGATAAAGGTGGATTACCCTAAGGGAGAATTGGCTCTTTCAGACATTCAGATAATCAATGAACCTAAAAAATCCGATGCAAAAACTTTGAGTGTGAAGCACGGATACGAACTGATACCTTATTCGTTTGATGCCGTTCCGAAAGGAAAGAACAGATTGGATTACTATGTTGAGGTTTACAATGCAGATAAGTATTTTGCCTTAGACAGCCTCTATCTTTTGACTGCATCGATTGAGGATATATCTACAAACCGCAAAGTAGAGAATTTTATTCGTATTGAAAGGGTTAAGGCAAAGCCTGTAAGCGTTCATATAGGTGCTTTGGATATTGCTGAGTTGCCCGAAGGTAGTTACTATTTGACTTTGGAGGTTCGTGATGCTAAGAATATACTTCATGCTTACAAAAGAGAGCCTTTTTACAGACAAAGCGACAAAAAACAAAACGTAAATTCAGATATTCCACGCGATGCTTTCGTGTTTGGTTTGACAGAAGAGCAACTTGATGAGAATATCCAGACTTTGGAACCTATTGCAAGTGAAGCTGTAAAGGAATTTATCAAAAAAGATTTGCCTACAGCAACAAAAGAAGTTAAGCAATTCTTCCTTTATAACTTTTGGAGGAGTGAAGATCCTACCTCTCCTCAAACCGCATGGCAGGAATATAGAACAAGACTTGAATATGTTAATCGCACATATACAACAAACATAAAGCAAGGTTACCTTACCGATATGGGAAGGGTGTATCTTGTTTACGGACCTCCGTCATATGTAATCGATGAAAAATTTAAGGCATCAAGCGGTTTGAAAAAGAGAACCTTGAATGACATTGCTGCAACTCCGGGAATGGAAAAACGAAGTGCAGATGGGGTGAACTATCTTCCTTATCAGATGTGGCGATATGATAGAACGCCGTTTGGAGAAAGTAATAGAATGTTTGTCTTTTATGCAAAGCAAAACGACATTAGCGAATACACTCTTTTGCATTCAAATGCCAGAGGAGAGATAAACGAAATCTATTGGGAGGATGTTTTGTCTCGTTACACTCTTGGCCCAGGAATAGAGGGTGAAGCTGGAGTTCAGTTCCGTAAAGGCCACAGATAGTGAAATCGGAACTCGCAATAGTTATACTGAATTATAATACGGCACACTTATTGCCTACTTACCTTCCGTCGGTTGTTGAATGCTCCGACGGAAGCGAAGTTATATTTGCAGACAATGGCTCAAATGATGAATCCGTAGCCTATGTTAGAGAACACTTTCCTCAAATACGAATCATAGAACTTGATAAAAACTACGGCTTTACGGGAGGTTATAATCGTGCTTTACAACAAGTGGATGCCGAAATCTATTGTCTGTTGAATTCTGATGTAAAAGTAACTTCCGATTGGACAAAACGCCCCTTGGAACTTTTGAAACAGAATTCCGAAATAGCAGCATGCCAACCCAAATTGTTGTCTTATTGCGAGCAGGATAAGTTTGAATATGCAGGAGCTGCAGGTGGATACATTGATTCTTTGGGTTATCCATTTTGTGCAGGCAGAATATTCGAACAGATTGAGAAAGACAAAGGACAATTCGAAACAGAAAGAGAAATATTTTGGGCAAGTGGGGCTGCTTTGTTTATAAAGGCTGATTTGTATCATAAATTCGGTGGATTGGATGAAAGATTCTTTGCTCACATGGAAGAAATAGACTTGTGTTGGAGACTGAAAAATGTAGGTTATAAGGTGGTTTATACTCCTCAATCAAAGGTTTATCATCTTGGAGGCGGTACATTGAACAAGACTTCTGCTCGAAAAACTTTCCTGAATTTTCGAAACAATCTTTTGTTGCTTTATAAGAATTTGCCTAAAAGTGAATTGAAATCGGTTTTGCAAAAACGTAGATTTTTGGATTTTGTTGCGGCAGTTGTTTTTCTTTTGCAAGCCAAACCTAAAGAAGCAATTGCAGTTAGGAAAGCCTACAAAGCATTCGGTGAAATGAAAAAATATTACCAATCAAGCGGAGAATCAGTCGCTTCTTATCCCAATTGTGTGTATTATAAAAGCATTGTGGTTGAGGCAAAGCTAAAAGGGAAGAAACGATTTGAAGACTTAGAGGTAAGCAATTTCGAAAAACAAGCCTGAAGTCAGTATTTTCGTATTTTCTTTGATTACAACGCTATACTCTTTCTTTGTTTTAATTTACCGAAATCAAGATTCATTTTACTGAAATCAAGAAACAATTTTCTGAAACAAAGAGTTGATTTTTCTCTTTCTAATATTTTGTAAATCAGTGCTGTATTTTTGTGATTTGAAAATAAAATCTGCTTTGTTGTAACAGAGTATTGAGGCGTTTTTGTTTAATGATATTTCCTCGATTTATACATATAAATGGACATAAACAAGTAATTGTGTGTTTTGTTTGAAATGTGTTGAAATATTTTTTGCGATATACATTGTGATTTAAGAATAAAGTATTATTTTTGCTCAGTAAATTGGAGTAGAATTTTTTAATCAAAGGATTATTTGAAAAAACATGGAGACATTACTTGATGTATTGAATTTTGTAGGAGCTTTAGGCTTGTTCCTTTTTGGAATGAAACTGATGAGTGATTCGTTGCAAAAGTTGGCGGGCGATAAGATGAGGGCGGTTCTTTCGAAGATGACATCGAATCGTTTTAGTGGAGTTTTGACAGGGGCAGGTATCACTACGCTTATTCAATCCTCTTCTGCCACAACGGTTATGGTTGTCAGCTTTGTTAATGCGGGCTTGTTGAAACTTTCGGGTGCGATTGCCGTTATAATGGGTGCAAATATCGGAACAACGGTTACGGCTTGGATTATTTCGTTGCTTGGTTTCGAATTTAATATAAACATGCTTGTTTACCCTGCAATTGCGATTGCGGCACCATTTCTGTTTATTGAGAAAAGAAAATCTGTCGGCGAATTTTTAATCGGATTCGCTCTTTTGTTTATGGGATTGGAAGCATTGAAGGGAGGAGTGCCTGATTTTACACTTCCACAATACTCTGGCGTACTTGAATTTATTGCATCTATGTCCGGATATGGTTATCTTTCGATTCTGTTGTTTGTTTTGATAGGAACGATTCTTACTGTTGTGGTTCAATCTTCTTCAGCAATGATGGCGATTACTTTGGTTATGTGTGCAAAGGGGCTTATCGGATTTGAGGTTGCGGCAGCTTTGGTTTTGGGAGAGAATATCGGAACTACGATTACTGCAAATATGGCTGCAATGATGGCGAACGCAACTGCAAAACGTGCAGCAAGGGCTCACTTGATGTTTAATGTGATAGGGGTTGTTTGGATGTTGGTTTTGTTCTATCCATTCTTATATCTCATTAGTTGGATTGTTGAACCAGATAGCGGAAACGGAATACACTTGTCAGCTCTTTCAATACCGGTTGCTCTGTCTCTTTTCCATAGTATTTTCAATATAATAAATACGTCGGTACTTGTTTGGTTCATTCCATCAATCGAAAGAATCGTATCTAAAATTGTGCCAATCAATGAAGAGGAAGACTTTCGCCTTAAATTTATTCCAACAGGTTTTATGGCGGCTTCAGAATTGAATATAGAACCTGCAAAGAAAGAAATAGAGTCTTTCTCGAAACGAGTTCTCAGAATGTATAATTTCATTCCCGAATTGTTCGAAGAAAAAGATGAAAAGAAGTTTGAACAGCTTATGAGCAGAACTCGTAAATATGAAGAGATAACCGATAGAATGGAATTGGAAATTGCGAACTATCTTGCGAGAGTTGGTGAAAATGAGTTAAGTGTCAATGCTTCCTACGAGATAAGTGCGATGCTTAGAATTGTGGATAATTTGGAGAGTATAGGAGATAGTTGTTATCAATTGTCGATTGCAATTGATGGAAAAAAGAAGCAAAATATATCTTTCACAGATGAGATGACCGAAAATTTGAGAACGATGTTTACTTTTGTTAGAGAAGCTGTGGAGGTTATGAATAGCAATCTGTCGGAAAGCTATATTAATGTGAATGGCTCGAAGGCAAAAGAACTTGAAACTAAGATTAATAACTATAGAGATAAACTTCGCACCGAACATACAGAAGCAATAAAGAACAACGATTACTCTTATCAAACTGGTATTTGTTATAGTAATCTTTACGCTCAATGTGAGAAATTGGCAGACTTTGCAATAAATGTTACCGAAGCAATGTTGAAAGTACAGAAGTAAAGAAAAAATAATGTCAATCGAAGTATAAATCACATTGGTGTCAAATAAAACGATGAACACAAAATGAAATGATTTTCTGCTATTTGTGTTCATTGTTTTGTTTTTTGAATCTATTTTTTTGTTTTTTGATTTTAGAAAAATATTTCTTGAATTTAGTGTAAGTTTTTTTTGAATCGATTGTCTAATCACAGAAAGAAAATATTTGAAAGGATATGAAAAAAGGAATCTTTTTTCTGTTGATGTTGACCGCTTCTTTGTCCGGAGCGATGGCTCAAAAAATCAGCGGAAAAGTTTTTGATGAGAAAAGCAAGGAAACATTGCCTTATTGCAATGTGTATTGGTTGGAAGGTGGCGGTGGTGCTATTACAGACTATGAAGGTGCGTTTGTGATACAGAAAAAGAACAACAAACAAACTAGATTGGTGTTCAGTTATACCGGATATGCGAATGATACGGTGTTAATTGGAGAAAAAACTTCTGTGAATGTTGCTTTGAAATCGGTGGGTACGACATTAGGAATGGTAGAAATCAAAGAGAGAGTGAAGAGTACCTATTTGTCGAAGATGAGTCTTGAACAGAAAGAAATCATTTCTTCGGAAGGCTTGAAGCATCTGGCATGTTGCAATCTTGGAGAAAGCTTTGAGAACTCTGCTTCTGTGGATGTGGGTTATTCCGATGCGGTTAGTGGCAGTAAACAAATACAATTGCTCGGTCTTACGGGAGTTTATTCGCAGCTTTTATTGGAAAATATGCCGTTTTTGCGAGGTCTGTCTGCTCCTTTCGGATTAGGATATGTTCCGGGCAACTGGATGGAAAGTATTTCTGTAAGTAAGGGCGTTGCAACTGTGAAACACGGTTATGAAACGATAACCGGAATCATCGATTTGGAATATGAAAAACCCAACAAGGGCGATCTGTTCTCGCTTAATGCGTATGTGAACAACGAATTGAAAAGCGAATTGAGTGCAAAGACGAATTGGATGATCAATGACAAACTTTCGACCGGTCTTTACTTATATGGAACAACCAATCAGTTCAAAGCGTATGATCATCTTGGAAAAAAAGCCGATGGAAGCAAGGGTGATGGATTTATGGATTATCCTAAGCACAGCCAATTCAACGTTGTAAATCGTTGGACTTACGAAGTGCCGGATGGAATTTGTTCTCAAACCATGATAAACTACACTCATGAAGACAGAGTGGGGGGACAGATGGATTTTACAAAAGAAATGAGAGGCAGTGATTCGATTTATGGTCTTGGAGGAACGACTGACAGAATCCATTTCTTTACTAAAAACGGTGCTCCCATAAATAACGCATCTTCTTTCGGAACTCAGGTTTCTGCAACATACTTTAAGCAAGATGCTTTCTATGGATTGTCAAATTATAAAGGCACAGAAGGAGATGTTTACGCAAATGTACTTGTAAATAGTGAGATTTGGGGCGGACATAGTGTTGATTTTGGAGCAAGTTTTCGTTATTCTGACACAAGAGAAGACCTTTTGAGTATGCCTTATATTGGAGCGAATGGATTTGTTTCAAACATAGAAGGAGTGAAAGACAATTTCTTCAAACAGGAAGTAGTACCCGGCGTTTTCGGACAGTTTAGTTTCAAGTATGATAAGAAGTTTGTGGCAACTGCAGGCTTGAGATATGATTATAACTCTTTCTATAACGCTCACATATTAACACCTCGTTTGCATTTTCGTTGGAAAATAACCGAAGATTTGATATTCCGTGGAGCGGGAGGTAAGGGTTACAGAAGTGCGAACATTATTGCAGACAATTTTGGTATACTTGCATCATCTCGAAACATACATGTGGAAGATACACTTCAAATGGAGGACGCTTGGAACGGAGGATTGAATATCTCTCAAACCATAAAACTTGGCGGAGATAGAGAAATGACAATTGCCTTAGACTATTACCATACGAATTTTGTAAATCAGGTTGTGATGGATTTAGATAGAAGTACTAACGATGTTTACTTCTATAATCTTGACGGCAAGAGTTATTCTAATGCAGCACAATTGGATATTAATATAGAACCGATTGAACGATTTAATATCACACTTGCAGGACGTTATAACGATGTTCAGACAACTTATCATGGCGAATTGAAACAAAAACCTTATGTTGCAAAGTGGAAAGGCTTGGTCGTGTTGTCATACAAGACCAAATACGATAAATGGATGTTTGATTTGACAACTCAGTTCAACGGAAGACAGAGAATACCTTTGAATGTAGGTTACGAAAATGAGTATGCGGACGGATACATCTATATGTTGGGACAGATTACTCGTAAATTCAAGACGTTTGACTTGTATGTAGGGGTTGAAAACATTACGGACTACAAACAAGACGTGCCTGTGTTTGGAGCAGATCAACCTTTTAGCCAACATTTCGATGCTTCTGTGGTCTATGCACCTGTTATGGGACGTTTGTTCTATCTTGGATTGAGGTTAAATATCAAGTAAAATTACTCGGATAAGTATCGCTCTAAATAAAATAAAAACAAGTGTTTATCGAAATCAAGATTTGTTTTGCTCAAATCAAGATTCGCAAAAATGTTTCTTGATTTCAGAAAAATAAAACAAAGAAAGAATCAAGGCGAATTTGCGATTGAAAAAATGAAGTTAAAATACATAAAAAGAGAATATGATGAAAAAAATGTTTGTACTTTGTCTGCTTAGTTTGATAGGAGCAGTTGGAGTTATGGCACAAGAAAAAACCGTTCAGATTTCTTTGCCTAAGTATTGTTGTTCGGAGTCGGATCCAATAATTGAAAAGGTTTTGGCATACGAAAAGGGTGTTGAGAGTTTTCAAATCAACCCTGTTACCAAGTCTGTAATAGTTACGTTCAAGGAAAAAAAGACTAGTCAAGAGAAAATTGAAAAAGCATTGGCTAAATCAGGTTTTGAAACGCCTAACTTCGAGGCTAACAAGAGAATGATCGAGAAATTACCAACTTGTTGCAAGAATACTGCAAAGGGATTGGAAAGTAATTGTTCTCATTCTCACGGACATTCTCATGGAACAGATTGCGGTCACGACCATGGTGAGCATCAACACGATCACAGCAACTGCGGTCACGACCATAGCAAGCATCAGCACGACCACAGCAACTGCGGACACGATCATGGTAAGCATCAGCATGACCACAGCAAGTAATTGATTGTTTGATTAAAAGCGAACAATCACTTTTTCATAGTTAAACTATTTTAATTAGCAAAAGAGCAGGTTATATGTCTGCTCTTTTTTTGTTTATTCTTCACTTTCTTGTGATGAGTCTTTGATGCAATAGATTTCAATTGCTTGTGCGGCATTTGTATTGCCGTTTTCTTTTGCCATTTCGAGATAAAAACATCCTTGTTCAATCTTTTCGGATTTTATGTAAGCCATTCCCAGAAAGTATTGAATGTCCGAGTATTTCGGATTCAAATCGTTGGCTTTTGAAAGCAGTTTTATGGCTTGTTTGTATTGGTTTGCATTGTAGGCAATCCTGCCAAGATTGAAATAACTGTCCGCATAATATGGATGTTTTTTTATGTTGATGTTGTAATGTTCGATTGCTTTGGATGTAAAACCTGCTTTCTCTAAGGCGATTCCAAGATTGTTGTTTATGTAATTCAGTTCTGGATTAAGTGCGATTGCGGTTTGAAAGCATATTATTGCATCTGCGTACATTTCTGTATTAGAAAAGATTATGCCTTTTTGATTATGATATTTTGCAATGGTGTCATCGATTGATATTGCTGTGTTAATATCGATTATTGCTTTGTCGTATTGTAGCAGATTTGTGTAAAAAACAGCCCGAAGGTAGTATAGCTCGGCTGAATTGTCGTTTTGAATGCATAAGTCCATATCCTCAATCGCTCCTTTGAAGTCTTTGTCGAATCCTTTTGCTATCCCCCTGTCTTTATATAAAGAAAGGGTTTTGAAGTTGTGGCTTTCTGCTTGATTGAAATATGAAATGGCTGAAATGTATTCTTGTTGCAGTGTTTTTATTTTACCAAGCATATAAAATGAAAAGCCGAGCGGATAATCTTCTATTGCGGTTGAAAGCATGTTATAGCACTCTATGTAATTTGAATCGGCAAAATAAATAACTGCAAGGGCGGATTTATATTCAGGAATTACATCTTGCTCTTGTGTATCAAGATAAGAACGTATTTTATCGGCAATCATTGATATGTCTTTTTTGTTCAGTACTTGCAATTGCTTGTAAAATTGTTGCGGATCGGTTTCCAAAAACTCCAAACTCTCTTCAGCAAGCGTTTCTTCATTGTTATCAATAGCAGTATAGTAGAATCGGATTATATCGCTTGCAGGTTCGGCAACATCAAATTCATCAATCGCTTGTAGGGTTTCTCTTACCGCTTTGTGCTTTTTTAGTTTATATTGACAGAATAGCTTTATTGGTAAAAGGTTTTCTGCACTGTCGATGTTGAGTCTTTCTGCCTCGCCTATGAATTCAATTGCCTGAATGTATTGTTTTGCATCCACATATTCCAATGCCAAAGTCTTCAATGTCTTTGTTTGTGCAAAAATATTGAAAGAAAAAAACAGCAATGTCAATGTGTATAGGAATCTCATTCTATCAAGTCTGCAAAACCTTGCCTTAAAATCTGTGGTTCTTCTTCTGTGTAATCTACAACTGTTGAAGGGAGATGATTCGGTACATCGCTCTCCAAAATCATATCAACTTCGTTTCGATATTTTTCTTGCAACAATTCTCCGTTTGTATATTCGCTTTCGTCAATTTCTATGTGAGGGACTGAACTTATAAGCAAAGGTGAATTCATTTCTTCTGCAATCTGTCTTGCTATGTTGCAGTTTGGAATTCGTATTCCTATTGTTCGTTTTTTTGTAAGGAAGATTTTGGGAACTTTATTTGAGGCTTGGAATATGAAAGTGAAAGCTCCGGGAGTGTTTTCCTTCAAAAGTATAAATTGATTTTTTGAAAAAGGCTTGGTGTATTCGGAAGCCTGTGAAATCGAACTGCATAATATCGAAAAAGATGCCTTTTCCAATTTTTTGTTTTTAATTTTCGCAAGCCTTTGTACAGCTTTGTGATTATTGATATCACAAACAAAACAATAGAAACTGTCTGTCGGAATTATTATTACGCAACCCGATTTCAGAGAATCAACAACCTTGTTAAGTTGTTTTTGATCAAGTGTATCACCATAAGTAATCATATCGGAGAATTTACAAAAAAACGCTTGGCAATCCATACACAAGCGTTATAAAACATTAAAACCATTAAAATTTGTGCCCGAGACAAGACTTGAACTTGCACGTCGAAACCGACACCACCCCCTCAAAGTGGCGTGTCTACCAATTCCACCACTCGGGCATTAAGTTTTGCAAAAATAGTAATAAGTTTTGAATTGGCATAACTTTATTCGTTTTTTTTCTCTACCTTTGCCGTCCGAATGGAACTTTGTAACAAAATATGAATACCCAAAAAGGTTCTGATTATATATTGTTAATAGAGACTGCAACTTCGATTTGTTCGGTAGGGTTGGCAAAAAAAGACATTGTGATTGCGATAAGCGAATCCGAAATGCCAAATTCGCATTCTGCAAAGTTGAATATATTGATAGATAACTTGCTTTCTAATTGCGGAATCGGCTATTCTGATTTATCGGCTGTTGCATTGTCTTTCGGCCCGGGCTCATACACCGGACTGAGAATAGGAGCCTCAACAGCAAAAGGCTTATCCTATGCGTTGGATGTGCCGGTCATTGCTGTGGAAACGCCTTCCATTTTGGCAAAAGCAGCGTTGGAGAAACACAAAGATTGTTCCGTGATAACGATGATTGACGCAAGACGGATGGAAGTTTATGCCAATATTTTCTCTAAGGAAATGGAAGTTTTGAGAGATTGTTCGGCAGATGTGCTTACGGAAAATTATTATGATGAATTTTTGAAAGAGGACGAAAAAGTGTTGTTAGTCGGAGACGGAGCTGCGAAAACCAAAGAGCTGTTCGCAAACAAACAGAATTATTTTTACGATGATACCATCAAACTATCATCGCGTTTTATGGCAACTTTGGCTTGGGAGAAGTATCTCAAAAACGAATTTGTGGATACTGCGTATTTCGAGCCTTACTATTTGAAAGATTTTATTGCAGTACGATCTAAAGTAAAGGGATTAAGATAATGGGAAAAAATAAATTGGAACGATTTGCCGAGAATGCCACATTCAAAAATCTGATACAGCTTTCGTATGAGGATATTACGAATTTGGGGCAATGTCCTTTCAAAGGAAAATGGCGAAGTGAGTTTTTTGGAAACGATAAGCCCATAGTGTTGGAGCTTGGTTGCGGAAAGGGGGAATACACAGTTGGATTGGCAAGAAAATATCCTGAAAAGAACTTTATCGGAATCGATATTAAGGGTGCCAGATTGTGGAGAGGATGCAAGACTTCCAACGAAGAAAACATGAAAAACGTAGCTTTCGTTCGTACACATATACAAATGATAACTTCTTATTTTGATGCAAACGAAGTAGATGAGATTTGGATAACTTTTCCCGACCCTCAACTAAAGAAACCTAATAAACGATTGACCTCAGAACGCTTTTTGCAGTTATATTCTCAAATCTTGAAGCCGCAAGGCTTGATTCACTTGAAGACGGATTCGGCAGAGCTTTACGATTTTACTCTTAACGAGGTCTTGATTCCTTCTTCGAGAGAGGTGATTTACCATACTGCAGATTTGTATCATTCAGATTTTAATGAGGAAGTAATAGAGATTCAAACCTTTTATGAATCGATGTATTTGAAAGAAGGAAAGCCGATAACGTATATAAAATTCAGATTGTAAACAATAAGAAAGCATCAGATGCGTTTCTAATCACGAGGGTTTTATATTATTTTCGCCCGATTGATTCTTTGTTTTAATAAAATGAAATCAAGAACCGTCAGAGCGAAATCAAGAGTTAGAAAAATAAAATAAAGAAACAAAAAACGTAAATAAAATTAGTAAAAACCAATAATAAAAGAAAGATGAAGAAAACGATTTCACTACTGTTTTTTGCTTTGTTTGCTTGTGGTGTTTTTGCACAAGATAACAACGAAGCTGTGAACACAAACAAATGGATTGACACTTATTCAGGCTTGAATGCTGCAAAAGATTGGAATGGAATGCTATCCAAGTTGGCAGAATGTAGAGCAGAAGTTCCGAATTGGGAATTTGCAGATTATTATGAAGGAGTTGCAAATTTCAATTTGAAGAATTACCAAAAGGCAGTTGATGCTTTGACAAGTTTTATTCAAAAGAACCAAAGTACACCTGCAGCTTTCCTTTACAGAGGTAACGCATACTTGGAAATGAAAGAGCCTATTTTTGCGATAAAAGACTATGACGAATATTTGAAAGCAACACCTAACGACATTCCAACAATGCTTAGCAAAGCTCAAGCAAGGTTAATAACGAAGGATTATGCGAATTACATCACCGATTTGACTGCTGTATTGGCAATAGATCCTAAAAACATAGATGCTTTATCAAATAGAGCTGCAGCTTATGCAATACAAAAAGATTGGAATGCAGTAATAGCAGACCTTACATCAGTCATTGCATTGAACGAAAAGGCAGATTATTATTACGATAGAGGATTTGCTCAATACTCTTTGAAGACTCCGGAAAGCATAGCTAAGGCCATAGAAGATTTTTCAAAAGCAGAACAATTGGGAATGATAACAGAGAAACTTTATTCCTCAAGAGCAGCTTGTAACAAGATGTTAAAGAAATATGCTGAGGAGGTTGCCGACTATACTCTTTTGATTGAATTGAATCCAAACAACGTTAATTATTATTATAGCAGAGGTGTGGCTGCTTTTAAGGCAAATGACTTCAAGCGTGCTTTGACCGACTTTGACAAAACAATAGAATTAAACCCTAAACACGTAAATGCTTACAAGTACAGAGCCAATACAAAAGGTAAACTTGGCGATAAAGCAGGACAAGCCGCAGATGTTGCAAAGGTAAAAGAACTTACAGGAGCGGCTAAATAAGAAACATCGAAATAAAAACAATAAACCGCAGTCCGTATGTTTGCATCGATTGGCAGACATACGGATTTTTTTTGTCCTTATCCGAGAAGATTGAAAATATGTGAAGAATGCTTGGTGGCGAAACTTGAAAACAGAGATCTGAAACAAAGAATCGTTCGAGCGAAACAAAGAAACAGAAAATTAAAACAAAGAATCATTTTACCCGAATAAATGAAGCGAAAAACATAAGCAGAAAGCCCATAATTCAGCCTTCAAACGCAAGCATTCCTCTCTAAAAAGCAACCGAAAAGACAAAAGATGGGATTAAAACTATTTTGAAAGCGAAATTTTATTCGAAAATATTATGTTATATAGTAAAATCTTCATAACTTTGCAGACCGATTTTAATGGAAAATAAACACTAAAAATAATGGAAAATAATAAGTTGTTTGCGGAATTTCCCGAAGTTAGCACACAAGAATGGGAAGAAGTAATCATTAAAGACTTAAAAGGAGCAGATTACGAAAAGAAATTGATTTGGAAAACCTTGGAAGGCTTTGATGTAAAGCCTTATTACAGAGCTGAAGACTTGGCTACGTTGGAATATTTGAACGGAAACCCTGCTCAAGCTCCGTTTGTAAGAGGTTATAAAAAGACAACAAACGCTTGGGATGTTCGTCAAGATGTTATGGAATGCGACATTGCAACTGCGAATGCAATAGCTTTGGCAGGTATTGAAAGAGGAGTTAACTCTTTGGGCTTGGTTGCAAAGAACGTAAAGACATCTGCTGATATGAAAGCATTGTTGAAAGGTATCAACTTGGAGGAAGTTAAAATCAATTTCTTCAAATCAGAAGACTACCTTGAAACATTGAAACTTTTCATAGAAGAAGTAAAATCTCAAAACATAGACAGAGAGAAAGTAAAAGGCTCAATCGATTTTGACGCTTACGCATACGCTTTGGCTAATGGTAAGTTCTACGAAGATTTGTCTAAGAGTTATGATCGTTTGGTTGAGATAATGAACTTGGTAAAAGAAAACATACCAGCATTCGATGTGCTTACAATCAACGGACGTGCATTTAACAACGCAGGAGCTTCAATCGTTCAAGAATTGGCTTACACATTGGCTGCGGCAAATGACTATCTTTACAATTTGACTCAAAAAGGCATACCTGCTCATTCAGTGGGATACAGAACCGTATTCGCATTTGCAACAGGCAGCAACTACTTTATGGAAATTGCAAAATTGAGAGCGGCACGTCTTTTGTGGACAAAAATCATGGAACAATACTCTCCAAAATGTGAAACTGCATACCAATTGCACATACACACAGAAAGTTCGTTCTACAACAAAACAATATACGATCCATACGTTAATATGTTGAGAACGACTACAGAAACCATGTCAGCGGCTATTGCAGGTGCTGATTCAATTTCAGTATATCCGTTCGACGTTGCTTACAAGAAAGCAGACGAATTTTCAACCCGTATAGCAACCAACCAACAAATTTTGTTGAAAGAAGAATCTTACTTGGATAAAGTTGTAGACCCTGCAGCAGGTTCTTATTATATCGAAAGCTTGACAAATGCCATTGCAGAGAAAGCTTGGGAGATGTTTAAGGAAATAGAAGATAAGGGTGGTTTTGTTGAAGCTATCAAGGCAGGATTGGTACAAGACGCAATAGCTGCAATAGCTGCAAAAAGAGCAAAAGATGTTGCAATGCGTAAAACAACAATCCTTGGAACGAACCAATATCCAAACTTGACGGAAAAGAAACCTGTAATCGAGAAAACTTGCTGTGGTTGCGGTGAAAAGGCAAATGAAATCAAGACATTGCCATGTACACGTTTGGCTGAGCCGTTTGAACAACTCAGAATGCAAACAGAAGAATCAGGAAAACAACCAAAAGTATTCTTATTGACTTACGGAAATCTTGCAATGCGTAAAGCAAGAGCACAATTCACAACAAACTTCTTCGGATTGGCAGCTTACGAAATCATAGACAATGTAGGATTCGCTACAGCAGAAGAAGGAGCAAAAGCAGCTGTTGAATCAAAAGCAGACATCGTTGTTCTATGTTCTTCAGATGAAGAATACGCAGAATTGGTTGCAGGAGCATTGCCGATACTAAAAGGAGCGTTCAAACATATCGTTGTAGCAGGAAACCCTGTTGAACAAATGGAAAGCTTCAACGCACAAGGCGTAACAGATTACGTTAATGTAAGAACAAATGCTTTGGAAAGCTTGACAAATTACAACAAACAATTATTGTAGAAAGTTAAAATCTTGATTTTTTTCATATCGGCGGTTCTCTTTAACGGAGAATCGCCTTTTTTTAACATAGTAATATAGAATGGTAGTCCCGATTTTTCTTTCCGTAGTTTTGATAGGTACAATTTATTTAATAGTAAGAACAAAGCAACTTCTAAAAATAAAACCCCTATACATATACCTATTTTACACATTAGCGATTTTGCTTTCACTTTCCTCAATGTTACTCTCTCCAATGCTCTTTACAGCAAATCGTTTTATGAATATATTAGTAGTATTCTTTGCCTACTTATTGTCATTTTTGCTAATCTTTCTATTATCCTTACTTGTGTGCGATGTACTCAAACTAATCTTTCGTTTCAAAAAGAAAACATTTCTTTCAATCTTAATTTCGCTCACCACAATCCTTTTTCTATACACCACAATCAACGCCTTTTGCATAAGAGAAAAAGAAACACAAATACAATTCCCACACCTTACAAAAGAAATCAAAGCAGTGCAACTCTCCGACATACATTTAGGACATTTTAGAGGAGAAAAACACCTAAGAAAAATAGTAAACAAAGTAAACGAACTAAATCCCGACATAATTTTTATAACAGGCGATTTAGTAGAAAGCCATTACAATAGCGATATTCAAACACTTCAACCAATAAAAGACCTAAATGCACCAATTTATTTTGTAGATGGCAATCACGATGCACAAGTAGGGGTAAAAAAACTTAAAAACAATCTAAGAGAAATAGGAGTGAGGGTATTGGAAAACGAATTTGTCGATACACTTGGGCTAAGAATTATAGGCTTAGAATATATGCGTCCCAACAAACAAACCTCCGACCCGCTATCAGTTGCAGAAAGAAAAACCATTCAAAGTATTATGCCAACAATTCCTGTTTTGGACACTCTTCCAACAATAGTTTTGCATCACACACCATTAGGAAGCGAATACATTTCAAAAGCAGGAGCCGACCTTTACCTATGTGGCCACACTCATGGCGGACAAATTTTTCCATTAACCTTGATTAACGACAAAAACTTCGTTTATAATCGTGGACTATATAAAAAAGGCCGACTTCAAATCTATGTTTCCCAAGGTAGTGGCACGTTTGGAATCCCACTAAGATTAGGAACAAATTCTGAAATCACAGTCTTAAAATTACAACCAAAGGTTTTGTACCCTTAAAATAAAAAGGCCGGATAATTAAATCCAGCCTTTTTTGATTTTTTTGTAATAATGTAAATTATAAACCTAAGAAAATTCCAAAGGTAAATGGTGCTTTGTCTTCCGGAAAGTTTGTAGAAAATATATCAGTCAAGGAGTGAGATACGTAGAATGAAAACTCTTTGTATCCAAATCCGAACATAGCATCAGCCTTAAAGGTGTTGAAATCCCTAAATGAAGCACCGCTGTATTGTTCTGTTATTTCTCCGTTTTCAATCCAAGAACGCTTAAATCCGGTGTGGTCGCAACGATAATTGATTCCGCCCATTGCTCCAAAGTAAACTTTGAAATCTTTATTGAAATTAACTCTTAAAAGCAATGGTACAGTGATATAGCGAGCCACAAGTTTGTTTTCTTCCACTGAATAGTTGTTTGTAGTAGGATTTGTTGTGAAATCGTAGTTATCAAATTTATTGCTGAAATTAAAAATATTGCTTTGGTAACCTATACCCGTTGTTATAGTGAAAAGATGCTCAGGAAAGAAAGTCATAGGTATTAAAATATCCCAACGGCTTGACCAATTCAAATGATAATTGCTTGCCTGTGTAGGAAGCGTAAATAGATTTTCAGCACTCCAATTCAAATAACTATAACCAATTGCTAAATCTGCTTCGAACAAAACTTTATTTTGTTTTTTTGTTTTCTTATTTCCCTTTTCTGTTGTAATGAATTGGCTTAAATTTTTTGTTAATTCTTTTTCTATTTCTTCTTTTGGTAATCTTATAGTGTCGTTATTTTCTAATTTTATTGAGTCATTTTCAATAGCTTTTAATATTCCGCTTACTATTGAATAAGTTGTAGCGTCCGTTATGCTTACATCTTTTGCGTAAGATAAAGAATATTTGTGTCCATCTGTGAAAATAGCAACATATCTTTCATCTAGAATTTTATCCTTGTAGTCAAATATTTTTTTCTCTATTTGAATAGAGTCAGCCTGAACAAAGATTGTGTCATCAGAATGGTTATCGCCATATAACAAATAGCTGTTTAATTCTTCTCCTAATTGTTGTAGGATAGGATTATCGGCAGAGGAGCAAGTTTTTACGTCTTTTAGATTTTTAGCTTGTTCTTTTGAAACTACCGAAACATAGTTTTCTAACTTAAATGTTTCACCTTGATGAATTGTTTCTTTGTTAAACATCTCTTGTGCCTTGACTGCGTTGAATGCTGTAAAGACTCCTAATAATGCTGCTAAGGTTGCAATTTTCTTTACCATAACTTTATGCTTTTTACTTATTAAACATTTATACTTTCTTCTCTTTTTATTGTTGTGGTTGTTGTTTTCACTTGTCTTTCTCCAATACTTCTTACTGTGTTTATTGCTTTTCGTGTATTGGAAACAAACTCCGAATTATAAAACTCCTCAATCTTTTTGTCTAAACCTATGCTTTTGGCAATTCTATCAGCAAGAGAAGGTTTAGTCTTATCTTTTATCACTATGCTTTCTTTGTATCTCATATATAAAATACGCTCCTGTTTCTCTATTTCTGCACTTGGCAGTTCTGTCTCTTGGAATGCAAGTTGATGATTTATCGCAGTGTTTTCCTCTTCAATCGAGTAGTAAAACTCTTTCTTCGTTTGAGTAAAATGATTCTTTGTTTCGTTTGATTGTTTCTTGATTTCAGCGGATTCTTTCTTTGTTTCATTAGGTTCTGTGTTTGAGGTGGTTATAGAAGGTGCCGAATTGTTTGTTTGAATGCTCGATTTTGCGATTTGTTCTTGCGGTTGATTATCCAAAAACAAATATCCGACAAACAGAACGAGTGCAACACCAGCCGCAATCGAAGCTGCCCATTTGGCAAACGGCGGAATAATCAAAGCTTTTTTCAGTTTGATTCCTGTTGCTTTTGTGAACAACTCGTCTTTTTCCTCAAAGACTATATCCAAAGGTTTTTCCAGACTTTCGTTTTCCAAATACATCGCAAGCATTTGCTTGTATTGCGGATTGCTTTCGAGAAAACACTCCAATTCTTTTTGCATTCCCGAATCAAGATTGCCCTCTGCATAGTCGAAAAGTATGACCTCAATATTATCTTTCGTTATTTTCATATATTTCTTTTAGTTTTAATTTTGCTCTAAATATATTTACCTTTACATCACTCTCACTTAATTGCAATATCTCTGCGATTTCCTTAACCGAAAAGCCTTGCCACTCTTTCAACATTAAACATTGACGCATTTTTTCGCTGAGTTGTTCAAGTAAGAAGTCCAATAATTGTTTGTTATCGGTGTTTGAGTAAATAGGAGAGTCGTTTTGAAAGTCGTTTTCCCTAACCTTGTTGTAGCGAAAGTGTTTTAACATATTGTTGTGAGCGGTAACAAAAAGCCAATTCCTTACCTTATCTTTTTCAATCTTTTCTTTATTGTTCCAAAGCGAAAGAAAAGTATCTTGAAGAATATCCTTTGAAGAATCCCTATCCTGTAAATTTTTTACAAGATAGGCAAATACCCCATCGGAATAAAGCTCAATTATTTTCTTATACTCTTTTTCGCTCATTGAAATTTAGTTTCCTTTTATTATAATAATCCCTTACCATATTATTCGGTTACAAAAATAGAGAAAAAAATACTCTCAGTCGGAAAAAGTGTCAAAAATGACAGAAATTCCGACTGAAATTTGTTTTGCATTGAAAGAATTTTTAATTTTGTAGTCGAAAAAAGTGTCAAAAATGACAGAAATTCCGAATAGAGATATGAAAAGAATTGAAAGAAACAAGTATTTGAACGAGTTGATTTCGTTAAGAAATAATGGAATGATAAAGGTGATAACTGGAATGAGAAGATGTGGTAAGTCTTTTCTTTTGTTTGAACTTTTTACTTCTTATCTTAAAGAAAGTGGTGTTGATTCTGATCATATAATTGTGGTGGATTTAGAGGATTATAAAAATAAGGCTTTGAGAAATCCTGATAATCTGTATTCTTATGTTGAGAGTAGAATTGTAGATGAGGGTTTGTATTATATTTTATTAGATGAGGTTCAGATGCTTGAAGGGTTTGTAGATGTGTTGAATGGTTTTTTGAAAATGAGGAATACAGATGTTTATGTAACTGGTAGTAATGCGAAGTTTTTATCAAAGGATATTGCTACGGAGTTTAGAGGTAGGGGTTTTGAAATAAAGATGTATCCTTTGAGTTTTAAGGAATATATGTCTGCTTATTCAGGTTCTGTTACTACGGCTTTTAATGAGTATATGCTTTATGGAGGATTGCCTCAAATTTTAATGTATGAAACAGAGCAACAAAAGGTAAAGTATTTAACTTCTTTGTTTGAGGAAACTTATATAAAGGATATTAAAGAGCGTTATAGGGTTAAGAAAGATGGAGACTTGGAAGAGCTTATCAATATTTTAGCTTCTGGCATTGGTGCTTTGTCTAATCCGAATAAGTTGGCAAATACCTTCAAGAGTGAAAAGAAATCTAATATATCATACGATACAATAAAGGATTATATTGAGTATTTGTGCGATTCTTTCCTTGTGGAGAAGGTTACTCGTTACGATATTAAGGGAAGAAAATATGTTAATTCTCCTTTTAAGTATTATTTTATGGATTTAGGTCTTCGTAATGCTCGTTTGAATTTTCGTCAATATGAAAAAAGTCATTTGATGGAGAATGTAATTTATAATGAATTAAGAATAAGAGGCTTTAATGTTGATGTGGGTGTTGTTCCTGTGGTCTTGAAAAACGAAGATAGTAAGCAACAACGTGCAAATTTGGAAGTGGATTTTGTATGTAATTTAGGAAATCAGCGATATTATATACAATCTGCTTATCGTATGGAAACGGAAGAAAAGATTCAACAAGAAAGAGCGTCTTTGCTTAAAGTTGATGATTCATTTAAGAAAATAGTTATAATAGGAGAGGAAACTCCTCTCATAAGAGATGAAAATGGAATTATAACAATGAGTATTTATGACTTCTTATTGAAAGATAATTCTTTGGAATTGTAATTTTTTTTCTTTATTTTAATTTCTTGAAATAAAGAGGTTTAAGATTTTTTCTTAAAAAAAACTTGCAAAAAAATTTGTTGATTTAGAGAAAACGCTTATTTTTGCCATCGAAATCAGATTTGTAATAATTACAATTTTGAAAAGATAAAATGAAAAACAAATAATTAAAATAAGGGTTAAATATAAAAACAGAATAGTTATGCACAATACAAGAATTATTGCAAAAGATTATCATTGGGTAGGAGGAAGCGATCGCCGCTTGGCTTTATTCGAAAACGTGATGCCAATACCGCGTGGAGTATCTTATAATGCTTATTTGTTGGTTGATGAAGACAAGACGGTGCTTTTGGACACGGCAGATGCTTCTATTTCGCAACAATTTTTTGAAAATGTGAAACATGTGTTGCAAAATAGAGCTTTGGATTATCTGATTGTTAATCACATGGAACCCGATCATTGTGCGTTGATAGAAGACATGGTTTTGCGTTATCCGGGTTTGAAACTGATAGGAAATGCTAAGACTTTGCAGATGATAAAGCAGTTTTTCGATTTCGAAGTTGAAGACAGATTCATTGCAGTCAAAGAAGGAGATACGTTTGAAACGGCAAATCATACGCTGACTTTTGTAATGGCACCGATGGTTCACTGGCCTGAAGCGATGTTTACTTATGATGCAACCGAGAAAATCTTGTTTTCGGCAGATGCTTTCGGCACATTCGGAGCATTAAACGGCAATTTATACAACGACGAAGTTGATTTCGACAGAGACTGGCTTGATGACGCTCGCCGCTATTACACAAACATTGTCGGTAAATACGGCTCTTCGGTTCAAACAGTTTTGAAAAAAGCAGCAGGAATCGACATTCAGATGATTTGTCCTTTGCATGGACCGATTTGGAGAAGCGATTTGGGATATTTTATCGATAAATACAACAAATGGAGCTTGTACGAACCTGAAGATAAGGCAGTCATGATAGTTTACGGTTCGATGTACGGCAACACCGAATCGGTAGCGAATAAGACAGCAAGCCTTTTGGCAGAAGCAGGAGTGAAAGACATAAGATGTTATGACGTATCTGCAACGCACGTTTCATATTTGATTTCCGAGGCATTTCGTTGCAGCCACATAATATTAGCAGCTCCTACATACAATGGAGGAGTTTTCACGCCGATGGAAAACTTCCTTGTCGATTTGAAGGCACATGGTTTGCAGAAACGTACTTTCGCTCTAATTGAAAACGGAACGTGGGCTCCGTCTGCAGGTTGCAAAATGCGTTCTATGGTAGAGGAAATGAAGGATATGAATATTGTTGAATCCACTTTTACAATCAAATCGAGCATGAAGCCTTCGCAAGAAGCGGAATTGGAAGAAATGGTCAAGGAAGTTGTAGGAGATATAAACAAATGAAGAGTTGCTGATATGAAAGCGTTGGAAAAATTGGAATACGGCTTATTTGTATTGTCCTCTTGTGAGAATGGAAAGGATAACGCCTGCATTGTGAATGTCGTTGTACAGGTTACGGATTCTCCCGAAAGGATTGCGTTTACGGTAAACAAGAAAAACTTGACTCACGATATGATTCAAAATACAGGAATGTTTACTTTGAGTATCTTAACTCAAGACGTACCGATGGATTTGATTAAACGATTCGGGTTCCAAAGCGGAAGAGATGTAGCGAAGTTTGAAGATTTCGAATTTGCAAAAAGAAATAAAGACGGAATGCTTTACATCGGAGAGAAATATTCCAATGCCTACATTTCGGGAAAGGTATTTTCGAAGATTGATTTGGGAACGCATACCTTGTTTTTGGCAGATGTAACCGATTCAAGCGGGTTGTCGGACAAGAAATCTTTGACATACGAATATTATCATGAGCATATAAAGCCTCGTGTTCAAACAGACAAGAAAAAGGTTTGGGTTTGCAAGGTTTGTAATTATGTTCACGAAGATGAGAATCTGCCTGAGGATTTTATCTGTCCTTGGTGCAAACACGGGGTTGCGGATTTTGAATTGATAGAACAATAAATAGAATAAATGATTAAAAACAAATTTATTATGGAATTAAAAGGAAGTAAAACAGAACAAAATTTGAAAGCCGCTTTTGCAGGCGAATCACAAGCTCATACAAAATATCTTTATTATGCTTCAAAGGCAAAGAAAGATGGTTATGTACAAATGGCAAACCTTTTCACCGAAACAGCTTTGAATGAGAAAGAACACGCAAAAATATGGTTTAAGTTGTTGCACGAAGGCGAAGTTCCGGATACGATGACCAACCTTAAAGATGCGGCAGAAGGCGAAAACTACGAATGGACCGATATGTACGCAACCTTTGCCAAAGAAGCAGCAGAAGAGGGCTTTACAAAGATTGCAAAACTATTTGAAATGGTAGCCAAAATCGAGAAAGAACACGAAGAACGTTATAGAAAGCTTTTGGCAAACATAGAAGAAGGAGTCGTTTTCTCGAAAGAGAATGATGCGGTTTGGCAATGCGTGAATTGTGGTCACATAGTGATAGGAAAGAAAGCACCTAAGATGTGCCCTGTATGCGAACATGCACAATCGTATTTCCAAGTCAGAGCCGAAAATTATTAAAACATAGAGCTTTATGACTGATAAGTGGCCGATAAATGCAGTGAAACAATATCTCATCGAGAAGGGAATAAAACCTTCCGTTCAGAGGATTGCCGTGATGACCTATCTGCTTGAGCATCGCACGCATCCGACGGTTGATGAGATTTACTTAGAACTGCAAGATAAAATACCGACCCTGTCAAAAACCACTGTGTATAATACCTTGAAGCTTTTGGGCGACAAAAAAGCCATAGTGAACGTTACAATCGATGAACGAATGGTTCATTATGACGGTTACACACAAAGACATGCTCATTTTCTGTGTCAGTCCTGCGGAAAAATCTTCGACATTCCTCTTGAAAAAGACGTGGAATTTCCAAAGACGGAAGCAACAAAAGGATTCACCGACATTGATACACAGGTTTATCACAAAGGGTATTGCCCTGATTGTTTGAAAAAAGAGAATAATTAACATTAAAAAAAGAAAGAATCATGAAAAAGTTTGAATGCAAAGTATGTGGCTACGTTTATGACGAAGCAATTGGAGATCCTGATAACGGAATAGCTCCGGGAACAAAATGGGAAGACCTTCCTGCCGATTACACCTGTCCTTTGTGCGGAGTAGGCAAAGAAGACTTCGAAGAAATTCAATAATGATAAAGGCACTTTCGGGTGCCTTTATTTTTTTTTGAGAAATCCAGATTCTAAAACAAAGAAACGATTTCCCCTTTCTTCGTTTTAATTTTCTGAAATCAAGATTTGTTCCGCTGAATCTTTGTTTTGTTTTCGCTAAACTTTTCTTAGCATTCTTTTCAATTTATTCTGTTTGTATGCGACCATTAAGAGAGGTCTGCAGAGTCGATTTTTGCGATTTGTAGAGCTGAAACAGGAAGAAAATGATGAAATTCCTGTGAATTTTCTCTTTGTGTAAAAAGTTGAAAATCAAATCCGAAAAAAATAAAATAGACATATAACTCATTTTTATTGCAAAAAAAAATTGCGGGAAAAAAAATTTATATAACTTTGCAAGGTGTTTTGCGTTACTTGTGCCGTTTTGGTAGAGCGAGAACGCCGATTAGAAGAATTGTATAAGAATAATAAAAAATAATTAACAATGGTAAAGAAAGGAATTTTTATGTTAACAATATCCATGTTATGCATCGATATTATGGCACAGCCAACGCCAACTGAGGATCCGGAGAATGATGCCAACCTTATTCGCACAACGTATGGCATAAGAAGAACTCCGATTGCACCCGCAACGCTTTTGCTTTTGGGCTTAGGTGGAACGACTATCGGCACAATGGTTTATCGTAATTCAAAGAAAGGAGGTGAGGAATGAAAAAAATAGTATTGACTTTATTGTCTATAGTATTCTCAGTTACCCTAATGGGACAAACAACGTTTACAATAGGAGAACTTACTTATACGGTAATAGGAGGAAATAACGTAAGCGTAAAGAGCGCGCAAAATTTAACATTTGAGAATTTGGAAATCCCTTCTCAAGTAGAGTATGTGAATGATGGGAATACATATACATACACGGTAACTAAAATTGAAAATAATGCCTTTTATTTTTGTACAAACTTAACATCTGCTTATATTCCTAATACAATTGAAGTTATTGGTGATAAAGCTTTTCAATATTGTTCAAATTTAGAGTCAATAAGTTTTGAAGAAAATAGTAATTTGATTGATATTGGCGATTATGCTTTTCAATATTGTTCAAGTTTGTCCTCTATTACTATTCCGAAGAATGTTACTAGTCTTGGAAGTTATGCATTTGGTAGTTGTAGTGCGTTAACTACAGTTGTTTTTGAGGAAAATAGTGAACTCACTACTATTTGGGGTTCAGCTTTTTCTTCTTGCAGTAGTTTGAATTCTATAATTATCCCCAAAAAAGTTACTGGTGTTAAAAGTTATGCGTTTAGTGGTTGTAGTATTTTGACGTCTGTTACTTTTCTTGCAGAAACTGCACCTTCTCTTTCAAGTATATGGTATGTTTTTTCTTCTACACCTGATACTAAAACTTTAACTGTTCCTTTTGGTAGCGATTATTCTGCTTGGGAGGCTTACACTTCTTGGGGAGAAGTTAATTATAAAATAAAAGAAGGTGAAACAAAAACTTTAAATAATGATTTTTTAATTACGACTACAAACAAAAGAAAAGTAATCAATGAGGGTGTTCTGGTGATAGAACAAGGTGGACAATTGATAAACGAAACAAATACTAATATTGGCGGAGTGATTGAGGTACAAACACCGGATCTTGCGGGAAATCAATGGCATTTTGTTGGTGCTCCATTTGCAGGTTACACTTTAGGAGCAGTTAAGCCTGTTGCAGGTTCTGACGTTGCGATGGTTAAGTACTATTATCCACAAGGAAAATGGAGCGATGATTGGGCAACATTCGAAACTCTTATGGAAGCAGGAGAGGGTATATTCGCTTGGCCTTTCTATGATGGAGAGATTACTTTCTCTACTTACAACTTTGGTGCAAGCACAGATAGCCAATATCCAGCGGACGCAACTGCAAATTATACTTTGAACAACGACGACGTTATAGTTTCAAAACAGATAGTTACTTCAGCTGAAGGCAACTGGATGGCTTTGTCTAACCCTTATCCTGCAATATTGGATGTAGACGAGTTCTTGACAACGAATAATTCTGTTTTACAAGGTGGATGTACATATCGTTTCAATGGTAGTTCATTTGATATAGATGATGCAACAACTGGAAATATTGGAATAACAGAAGGATTCTTTGTGAATTGCCAAAATACAGGTAATAATACAATTACATTCTCTAAATCTCAATTGAAAGATTATCCTACACCAGCAAACACAACAGGAGCTAAGGCTTCTGCAAACGAATTCATCGAATTGACTTTGCAAAACGGTAACGATAAGGTTAGAGTTTACCTTGCACACAACGAAGATGCAGAACAAGGATACGATATCTTAGATGCAAATAAGATGTTTGCTACAACAGGAGTTGCAGAGCCATACTTTGTAACCGACGGTATCGCATTGATAAAAGAAGAAGTCAGAGAC
>JAZNQE010000032.1:0-65648 GCA_045590015.1 Candidatus Onthomorpha sp.
TAGATTTCAGAAATCAAGGATTAAAACCGCAAAACAAGGCTTTCAGAAATTATCACGCCTATGACAATCTTTTATCACGCTGATGATAATTTTTTCTCATGCCGATGATAATTTCTTATCAAAAAGAGAAAATCATTTGAAGAAAGACTTTCAAACTTCGTTTACAAGCTTTCTGCTCATCAAATCGAAGAATTGGCGAAATAAGTCTTCGATTCAGCTGAATGATTTTTGATTTTGCAGTAGAGAATCTTAGCTTTAGAAAACGAAATCAAAGGAAGATAAAAACGAGAGTTCGAAGTCCGGTTTTTGTCATTCGAACTCTCGTTCTTGCTCTTTACAATATGTGCAAAAGAGTTGCATCATATACGATATGAACTGAAATACGGAGTTATTCTTTAATCACTTTTCTTGTCGTTGTCTTATCTTCGATGGTCATTCGCAAATAATAAGCTCCTGCAGGCAAAGCATCGATGTCGATTTGCTCAGTCTCAAAGAAACGCATAACGACTTTACCGATGTTATCAATCACTTCAATCCTTTCAATCTCCTTGCTGAACGTTATCATTCCGCTTGTAGGATTAGGGTGGAAGGTGATTTCTGTCAACTCCGCAATATCTTGCAAAGAAGTGTTAATTGTAAGATTCAAAGTAATAGTACTATCACAACCATTTATGGTTTGAAGATTTTGGACATAAGTGCCGTCTTCTGTTTCGTTAAAACCATATTCCGAATAAACATCACCTATATTTATTGTTGCATTGATAGTTGTGTCAAATGCAGGATTAACGTTTAAGGTGAGCATAACAACACTATCACAACCATTGCTAGCTTCTAATATTTGAGTATAAATACCTGCCTCACTTGCATTAAAGCCTTGCTCTTGAAAAACTTCGCCTTGGCAAATAGTAGCGGTAATAGAGGAGTTTAATATACCATTAAAAATAGCAGTAAGAGCAGTATCACTTTCAAGATTAATCGTTCTTGGATTGTCTGTGTTGCCATCACTCCAACTTATAAACTCATAACAATCATTTGCTGTAGCAGTAAGAGTTGCAGTAGGACATTCGCTGACAATAGTAACAGAACCAAATACATCATTGTTTGCAGTTACAGTAACATTAAAAGGAATTTCGTAAATATTATTAGGAGCAAAATCAGTCCAAACTATAGCATAATCATCTCTCAATTCACAACCGACATTTAGTATCTTATTCGATGGCGTATTATAAAAAGGTGAATTCCCAAAAGAAGTCGGTTCTCCTAAAATAGGAGGAATAGATGCAAAACAGGTAACAGTATTTAATCCTATGCAACCATAGAAAGCGTCAGTATCAATGGTTTTGACGCTATTAGGAATAATGACAGAAGTTAATCCGCTGCAATCCATAAATGCACCATAATCAATCGAAGTAATCGGATAACTTACTCCGTTATATACATAAGAAGTAAGTACTAAATCTCCGCTTAATTCCGGAGTATGACTCCAAACCGTTGCACTATTCGGAGCATAAATACTATCTCCAATAGTAAATGTAACATTAAAAACTCTTTCAAAAGTATAGTTGCCGATATTTGCAAGTGTCTCGTGAGATAAACAATAAACCACATTATCAACAGTATCAATTGTTGAATAGCCGGATTGATAAAATGCAGAAGTGTCAATTGTCGCATTCTCAGGTAAAGTAACCGAAGTTAAATATTCACAATTATCAAACGCAGCTCTGCCAATCGAAGTTACACTGTTAGGAATCGTGATAGAAGTTATCAAAGAATTCGTAGCAAAATATGCAGGTATTTTTTGCACACCTTCCCCAATGTTTAATGTAGTTATTGGACAATAAGTAATCTGAAAACCATCCTCATTATAGGTGTTATTACAAGTAGCAAGCTCACCACCAAACTCATTACAATTTATAGCATTGAAGTTCATGGTTGTCAAACTACAACAATCGGAGAACGCACCATAACCAATCGAAGTAACACTTTCAGGAATAGTAACTGA
Source organism: Candidatus Onthomorpha sp. (assembly GCA_045590015.1). Lineage (GTDB taxonomy): Bacteria > Bacteroidota > Bacteroidia > Bacteroidales > P3 > Onthomorpha. The sequence goes on from JAZNQE010000032.1 coordinate 2,003, forward strand.
AGTTAAACTGCTGCAGCCACGGAACGCAGATTCTCCAATAGAAGTAACGCTGTTAGGAATATCGATAGAAGTTAAACTACTGCAGACACAGAAAGTAGACGGAGGAATATTCGTCAAATTAATTCCTTCCTCAAATGTAACAGAAGTTAAACTTGTGCATTCATAAAAAGCCCCTGGACCCCATTCCTCATATTCAATGGTGGTAACACTGTTAGGAATAGAAACTGAAGTTAAACTACTGCAAATAAAAAACGCTCTGTAGCCAATAGTGGTAACACTATAAAATGTTTCGTTATACGTTACTATTGCCGGAATGTTTGCTATTGTAATTGATGAAGCCGCATCATAAACTTTTACTTTCGGTGGATTTGTTGAAGTTACTTCATATTGTAAATCATCAATCCAGAACCTTGTTTGTGCGAAAAGCACGTTTGCACATAGGATTGTGCAGATTGCGAAAATAATTCTTTTCATTTTTTGTACTTTTTATTTGTTAATAAATTGTTTAATGTTCAAAAGAAAGCATAAAAAAGTCGTGAAACTTTTGTCTTATCGAAGTACGAGGTTTTGGAATACCTAATCAGTCAAATAAGAAAAGCCCACGAAGAATCATCGTGAGCGTTTTCAGCTTATCTATTGACTGATTTGTATGAAATTTTCCAGATTTCGTACGTCTTAGTATAAGTAAAAACGCTTTAATATTTTACAATTAAATTGCTAAGTTTCAGTGTAATTTATTCTTTGTCTCCTTGCATTCCTCTTTTTCAAAGGGTTAAAAACTCGAAAGCCTTGTTACGCTTTCCGATTACAAAAATATAAAAACTTTTCAACTATACAAAATTATCTCTCGCAAAATCGCAAAAAACGCAAAGAAGCTTTGGCTGTTGGTATTGGCTGTTGGTAGAAATAAAACTGCGTCAGCAGAAAGCCAAGGGGCTAACAGCCAATAGCCAAAGTCAAAAAAAAGAAAGTTCCGTGCAGATTCGCGAGATTTGTGAAAGCGGTTTCTAATATTTTTTCTTACTTTTAGGATTTTCCTGCTTACCGGTACAGTCGTATCACTCGGCGATAATAGTATATCAACAAGGAAGAATCATTTGAAAAAAGATTTTCAAACTCCGTTTACAAGTTTCTATTGCTCTCAAAAAAAAGATATAGCAAAATAAGTCTTTGTTTCAAGAAATTGAATCTTCGTTTTAGAAAATTGTTTCTTGATTTCGCTCGGCTGATTCTTGATTTTATTTTTCTGGAACGAAAAATTGGAAAAAGCTCTTTTTGGAAAGGGATTTATCGAGCTAAGGTTTCGGCTATTTTGATTGCGACATTCACTCCGTCGATTGCAGAAGAAGTGATTCCACCTGCGTATCCCGCACCTTCTCCGCAAGGATAAAGATTTTTCAATTGAGTATGTTGCATGCTGTCTTTGTCTCTTGGAATCCTGACAGGGGAAGATGTTCTTGCCTCCAAGCCAATCATAAGAGCATCATTTGAAACGAATCCTGCAATCTTTCTATCAAAAACTGCAAATCCTTGTTGCAATGTATCTGAAACTATCTTTGGTAAAAATTCATTCATATTGCATGCATGCAATCCCGAAGGATAGGAGGAGCGACACAGGTTTTGAGAAGTTCGATTTGCCATAAAATCACCTATTCTTTGAGCAGGAGCGATTTGTTTGTCGATGTACATCTTTCGTTCGCACTCTTGTTGGAAGCGCATCAAAGACAAAGCTCCTTCGGAAGCAAATCTCGTTGCATCGGCTTCTGTTATCGAGACAACTATTCCCGAATTGGCAAATGGCGAATTACGCAAAGAGGAGGACATTCCATTGACGACAAGTTGTCCTTTTTCGGTTGATGATGGTATGATCATACCTCCGGGACACATACAAAAGGAAAATACTCCGCGATTGCCCACATTGTGAGTAAGACTGTAAGAGGCAGCAGGCAGGAGTTTGGAATAATGTTCCGAATTGTATTGAACTTTGTTTATCAACTCCTGAGAATGTTCAACTCTTACGCCCATTGCGAATGGCTTTGCTTCGATTGCCCACGATTTGTTTGCAAACAATTCATATATTTCTCTTGCCGAATGACCGCAAGCAAGAATGACAGATTTTGCTTCGAGCGTTGAGCCGTCTGCAAGTTTGACGCCGTAAACGCAATCTCCTTTCAACAAGAAGTCAATCACTTTTGTGTCGAAATGATACTCACCTCCGCACTCGAGAATCTTTGCACGAATGTTTTTGATTATTCTTGAAAGTCTGTCTGTTCCGATATGGGCGTGTGCATCTATGAGAATATCTTCATCGGCTCCGAATTCGACAAAGGTTTCTAAGATTTCATTGATATTTCCCCTTTTGTTGGAACGCGTATATAGTTTTCCGTCTGAGAATGTGCCTGCTCCGCCCTCTCCAAAGCACCAATTAGACTCTGTGTTCAGCTCTTGATTTCGGGCAATTGCGGCAATATCTTTTTTTCTATCTTCAACCCTTTTTCCCCTTTCAACGATTATCGGCTTTAATCCGCACTCGATAAGTTTCAAAGCGGCAAACAAACCGCAAGGACCTGATCCGACAACGATGACTGTATTTTTAGATGAAACGTCTTGATAGTTCTTGATTTTTTTCTCTTGCTTTGGTTGCTCGGTTGAAACAAATACTCTTAAGCGATACAAGGGTTTGCGTCTTGAATCGATGCTTCGTCTGAGTATTTTATAATATGCCACATCCTTAAACGGGATTCCGCATTTTTTTGCAATCGCTCGTTTTGTTTTGTCTTGGTTTGCAGCTTCCGAAGGAGTCAAAAACAATTCTATCTCTTTGTTCATCGTTATTCGAATGTGAAATTGATGTAGAAAATCTGTGTTTTAATTCCGTCTAACACATCAGAAAACATTGTTTTGTAGCTTCTGACAAGAATATCGCTTACTCCGTATGATGTTTTCAATTCAATGCCGAATTTGATGTAGTTAAGATAGAAATCAAATCCGAATCCGAGAGTGTAGAACATCTCCGAATTATCGATTTTCATCATTATCTCGTCGGGTGTTGCTTTCTTCCTTTTTATGGAAGCAAGGTCGTAGCTGTATTTTCCCCCTGCGATAAGATAGGGACGAAAATTCCGCCAACGCTTTGACTGAAGTTTTAATTCCAAAGGCAATTCCAAATAGACAACTTCAAAAGGGATGCTTGTCTCTTTGTATTTCAAATCCTCTTTTATCAGATAATTTAGCCGTCTGTCTGCAAAATTCAGCGATGGTTGAAAGCGTAAACGCATGTAATTATTCATTCGCAAATCGCAAATGACGAATCCAAGCGTAAAACCGCTGTTTCGACTCGAATTGAATCCCATTACGGTATCCATGTATGGTCTGTTCTCTTTCTCTATCAAGTCTGTGTAAAGTTGGTTGTAGCCAAGAATGCAACCAAAATGAATAAGTTTGTCATCGTAATGAGGAAGATTCGGCGGAGAACTTTGAGAGAATACATTGTTTGCAAACAATGCAAATAACAAAATAAAAAATAAACGGTTCAAATTATTCATATCGTTGAAGTTCTGATAATAATCTTGTTTTGTCTATTGGAACTACTCCGACAGATTCGCAAACTAAACCGCCGGACATATTACTTATTTTTGCCAATTCATCAGTTGGTATCCCTAATGCCATACACAAAGCGGCAACACTTATAACCGTATCACCTGCTCCGCTTACGTCGGCAATCTTTCGCAGTTGTGCATCAAGCAAATGAACATTCGGTGTTTGGGATTGATAATCGGCAATGAAAACTCCGTATTCGCTGAGAGTGATAAACACTTTGCCTATTCCCATTGTTGAATGCAATATGTCGGCTGCTTTTTTCAAAGAGTCCTTTTGAGGAAGAATGTTGTCTATCTTCAAGCCTTCTTTCAACTCTTTAAGATTTGGCTTGAATAAATCCGCATTTTTGTATTCCGAAAAGTTGCGTTTCTTAGGATCGACGCAAACAGGAATTGATTTGTTTTTTGCCATAGACGTTATTTTCTCTATAACGCTTTGAGTAATCACGCCTTTGTCATAGTCTTGAAAAATAAGAGCATCTATTTTTTTTGAATCGATAATTTGTTTGACTCTTTCAATAAGAATAATTTGGTCATTCTCGCTTAGAGAATCGTTTCTCTCTTCATCAATTCTAAGCATCTGCGAGTTGTTTCCGATAATTCGCGTCTTAACCGTTGTGCATCTGTTTTTGCTTGCAACAATGCCCTCGACAGACATTTGATTGCTTGCGAACAATTCAGTAAGTAATATTCCCTCTGCATCATTGCCTATTACCGAACAAACAATCGGATTGGCACCCATTGCAACTATATTTAGGGCTACGTTAGCTGCTCCACCTAATCGATGTTCCTTTTTTGTAACCGTACAAACCGGCACGGGTGCTTCTGGAGATATTCTATCTACTTTTCCCCACCAATATGAGTCTATCATAACATCGCCGATTATAATGACGTTTAGCGACTCGAATCGTTTGAAAATTTCTGCGTAATTCATTAAACAGTTCCTTTTTCAGTTAGCTCGCCTCTCAAATCCGAAGAAAGTTTTTTCACAATCTCTTCTTTGCCTTTATAATTTGCCAATACGAACATCAATTTTGCCAAAGCGGCTTCGGTTGTTATGTCTCCACCCGATACAACTCCTATGTTGAGCAATTCTCTTGATGCTTCATAATGCCCCATCACCACACTGCCCGCCTTACATTGAGTTACATTGTACACGACTATGCCTTTGTCTATAGCTTTCTTTATTGCGTTTATAAACCATTCGGAAGTTGGTGCATTACCACTGCCATATGTTTCGAGGATTACCCCTTCAAGCCCCTCAACAGAAAGGAAGGCTTCAAGGTATTCTTTTCTCAATGCAGGGTGTACTTTTATTATCGCAACATTATTGCACATCTTGTCATAGACCTTAAGAGGTAGGTTTGCAAAAGGGCGTAAGAGATGTTGCTTATACACAATGTTTATTCCGACTTTTGCCAATGAAGGATAGTTTCCCGAATAGAAGGCTTCGAAATGCTCGGCGTTGAATTTTGTTGTTCTGTTTCCTCTGAATAGTTTGTTTTCGAAGAATATGCAAACTTCACCTATGGCTACTTCTTCGTTGGCTGCAATCTCTATTGCCGAGATTATGTTTTCTCTTCCGTCGGTTCTGATCATTCCGAGTGGCAATTGACTTCCTGTTATGATAACCGGTTTTGCAAGATTTTCCAATAAGAAACTCAAAGCCGAAGCTGTGTAACTCATAGTGTCGGTTCCGTGAAGAACAACAAAGCCATCGTAATCATCATACTTTTGTCCGATCAAACCAGCCAGCCTTATCCAAACTTCGGCATTCATATCAGATGAATCGATTATCGGATCAAACTGCAAAGTGTCGATATTGCATTCCAATTCCTTCAACACAGGTAGGGCTTCATAGATTTTCTTCATGTCGAAAGGGTGTAGAGAACCAGTAATCTTGTCTTTAACCATTCCGATTGTACCTCCGGTGTATATAACCAAAATATTCTTCATAGCAAACTCAATATTATCGGGCAAAGATACAAAATAAGATGCAATAAATGATGTTTGAAAAGTTCATATCGCAAAAAGAGAAAATTGTTCGTTTGTTCGTGCGAGCTTTTGCTTTGAAAAAAGATGTTCTAAAGGTGTTTCATAATTCTTTGTCTTTCAATAGTGTTAGCGAAACAAAGAAAGAGAAAAATAAAACAAAGATTCGTCGGATTGTTTCTTGATTTCGTCAAATCCTTTTCAAGATTTATTTTAGCGATGAAAAAAATGGTGAAATTTATCTCAGAAACAGCACGCAGAATCGAAAGAAATGCAATAAAGTTTCTTTTTTCTGCTCCAATTAAAACTAAAATTGTATCTTTGCCCGTTAGATATAAAAGCAGGAAATGAAATCTGTGAGTGCATATATTGGGTTAAAGGTACGTGGAATCGGATTGTTTCTGACTCTGTTTTGTATTGCTTCGAGTGTTTTTTCGCAATCGATAAACGGTGATTCGACAAATGTGCGTTATGCTTTGGCAAAGTTCGATAGATTTTCGCATGACTTCGGGGAAATTCAAAGAGGGGAGGATGCAACGGCTGTCTTTTTGCTTGTCAATCAAGGCTTGGCTCCGTTGGTTGTTGAGAATATCACGGCCTCTTGTGGTTGTACGATAGCTGAATGGGCTAAAGAACCTTTGATGCCACAGGATACGATGCAGATTAAAGTATCCTATAATTCTAATATTGTGGGTGCGATAAAGAGAAGCGTTGTTGTTAAAACAAATGACATAAAACGTACAAGAACTCTTTTAACAATCACAGGTAATGTTGTCAAAGAAGAATAATAAACAGTATAAATATTAAAAGATTAATAACATGAAAAGATTAATTTCAACATTGGTTTTGGTATTTGCTTTCGTATTTGGAGCAAATCTTAATGCACAAAAAGTAGAAAAAGCAACCAACGCAACACAAGCAGAAATCACATTCGAGAAATTGGAGCATGATTATGGTGAAGTTCCACAAGGTGGAAACGGAGTAACGGAATTTAAGTACACAAACACAGGAAAAGTTCCTTTGATGTTGTCGAAGGTGCGTTCATCTTGCGGTTGTACCGTTCCTTCTTGGAGTAAAGAACCTTTGATGCCTGGACAATCTGCATCGATTACCGTTAAATATAACACAAATAACGTAGGGGTAATCAATAAGAATGTAACCGTTGAATCGAATGCTTCTAACAATCGTGTGATATTGAAAATCAAAGGAAAGGTAGTAAAGAAATAATTGTTTAATACTAAAAAATAGAATAAGCGATGCCACAAATATCAAATAAAGGTAAGATATTGCCTGCTTCGGCTATTAGAAAATTGGTTCCGTTTGCAGAAGCAGCCAAAGCAAAAGGTATAAAAGTATATCATCTCAATATAGGACAGCCCGATATCGAAACTCCAAAAGGAGCAGTTGATGCTTTGAGAAAAGCAGATATGAATGTAGTTGAATATACTCATTCGGCAGGAAATGTTTCCTATAGAAAAAGATTGTGTGAGTATTATGCACAACACAATATCAATATAACACCGGAAGATATCGTAGTTACAAACGGAGGAAGTGAAGCATTGCAAATTGCATTCACAATTTGTTGCAATCCTGGCGATGAAGTGTTGATACCAGAACCATATTACACAAATTATAATTCGTTTGCGATTTTGTCGGATACTGTTATCAAAACGATACCTTCAGTTATCGATAATGGATTTGCTTTACCTCCGATTGAGGAATTTGAAAAAGCGATCACTCCTAAGACAAGAGCGATCATGGTTTGCAACCCTAACAACCCTACAGGTTATCTTTACACCAAGGAAGAACTACAAATGTTGGCTGAATTGGCAAAGAAACATGACTTGTATTTGTTTGCCGATGAGGTTTACAGAGAATTTTGCTACGATGGTAAGAAACATTTCTCTGTAATGGAGCTTGAGGAAATTTCAAACAACGTTATACTTTTGGATTCTGTTAGTAAGAGATATTCTGCTTGCGGAGCGAGAGTCGGAGTTATTATTTCAAAGAATAAAGACATTATGACAGCTGCCCTAAGAATGGGACAAGCAAGATTGTGTCCTCCTTATTTCGGTCAGATTTTTGCAGAAGCGGCAATTGATACACCAAAAGAATATTTCGATGCAGTGGCTGCCGAATATGATAGCAGACGTAAAACTTTGATAAACGCAGTTAATAATATTCCGGGTTGTCGTTGTCCGATGCCAACAGGTGCTTTCTATTCGATAATCGAAATGCCGATAGACGATTCTGATAAATTCTGCGAATGGTTGTTGAAAGACTTCTCTTACAATGGTGCAACAGTTATGTTAGCTCCTGCAACAGGATTCTATTCTAACCCTGAAAAAGGTAGAAAACAAGCTCGTATGGCTTATGTTTTGAAAGAAGAAGACTTGAAAGCAGCAGTTAAATGCTTGGAAGAAGCTTTGAAAGTATATCCAGGAAGAACAATATAAGCAAATTTTGGAACTGAATACGATTCGCTTTGAATCGTATAAATAGAAAGGCGGTATGGTTTTTTGATACACTATATCGCCTTTTCCGTTTTCTTTGTTTTCTGAAATTCTTTCTTGATTTCAGTAAAATAAAACAAAGAAACAATTTACTGAAACAAAGATTCGTCGGAGCGAAATCAAGATTTATTTTTTGTGTATAAAAATATAATAAAACGCTGTTTGGATGCGTTCTACTTTTTGTTTTAATTAACAGGAGATTATGAAGAAAAATTACATCGGATTAACGGATGAACAAGCTGAAAAAAGTCGTTTGGAGCATGGAATCAATATAATGACTCCGCCAAAAAAGAAATCGATATGGCTGAAGTTGCTTGAAAAGTTTACAGATCCGCTTATAATAATTTTATTGATTGCCGGAGCATTGAGTATCGGCATATCATTCTATGAATACTTCGGATTGCAAGAAGATGCCAGCGTTTTCTTCGAACCGATAGGTATCTTTGTGGCAGTCTTTCTTTCTACTGGTTTGGCGTTTTACTTTGAAAACAGAGCCGAAGGTGAGTTTGAGTTGCTGAACAAAGTAAACGACCACGAGAAAGTAAAGGTTTACCGAAATGGAAACTTGACCGAATTGGACAAAAGTTTGGTTGTTGTCGGTGATATTTTGGTTTTAAGTTCGGGAGATGAGATTTGTGCAGATGCAACCTTGTGCGAAGCTGTTGAATTGAGGGTTGATGAGAGTTCTCTTACTGGAGAAAGCAGTTGTAAAAAGACAATAAACGAAGAAGAATTTGATAAAGAATCAACCTTTCCTTCAAACAGAGTTTATAAAGGCTCAAACGTCTTGGAGGGAGAAGCAGTTTGCGAGGTTTTTGCAGTAGGTGATAAAACCGAAGCAGGAAAAGTTTTCGAGGCAAGTCGAATAGATAGCTCTATTCGCACGCCTCTGAATGAGCAATTGGACAGACTCGGCGGGCTTATTTCGAAAATCAGTTATGCAATAGCAATTCTCATAGTTATAGGCAAGTGTGTTTTGTATTTTGTAGGAGGTCAGCCGTTTGAGATAATGGATTTCATGGCTTATATGCTACAAAGCTTGATGATTGCGGTAACATTGGTTGTTGTTTCCGTGCCTGAAGGACTACCTATGGCGGTTACATTGAGCCTTGCTTACAGTATGGGCAGATTATTAAAGAGTAATAGTCTGGTAAGAAAGATGCACGCTTGCGAAACTATGGGTGCAGTGAGCGTTATCTGCACAGATAAGACAGGAACTTTGACACAAAATCAGATGAGGGTAACTGAAGCATTTTTCTCTGAAGAATACCTAGCCAATGGCTTTGTTTCAGAGAGTCTTTCTCTTAATTCATCTGCCAATTTAGACCTTTCGGATGCGGAAAAGCCAAAAGTAATCGGCAATCCTACAGAAGGAGCATTGTTGTTGTGGCTTAAAGAACGAGGCATCGACTATTTGAAATTTAGAGAACAAACAGAGGTTATAGAGAAACTTCCATTTACCACAGAGAATAAATACATGACAACCGTCATTTCTTCGAAAGCACTCGGCAAAAAGGTATTGTTGGTAAAGGGAGCACCGGAAATAATCTTGCAAATGTGCAAAAGTTTTGATGAATGCTTCTCTGCTGAAGGTGTAAAGGAGACTCTTGCAGGTTTTCAAAAGAAAGCGATGCGTACCTTAGGGTTTGCGTATAAGTTTATCGAATCGGAAGGAAGCGTTATCGAGGATAGAAAACTCAAAGACTTGGATCTGTGTTTTATGGGTATGACAGGAATTGTCGATCCTGTGAGAGCAGATGTTCCAACTGCGGTTAGGGAATGCTTGAATGCAGGAATAGACATCAAAATGGTTACGGGAGATACCTCTGTTACGGCAAAAGCGATTGCAGAACAAGTAGGGTTGTGGCAAGAGGACGATTCGCAAGAGTGTATCATTACAGGAACAGAATTATCTGCATTAAGCCATGAAGAACTTAAGAAACGAATCCTTAAACTCAAAGTAATATCGCGTGCAAGACCAATGGATAAAAAACTGTTGGTTGAAACGCTTCAAGAACTTAACCAAGTGGTAGCCGTAACCGGTGATGGAACGAACGATGCTCCTGCATTGAAGTCGGCACATGTTGGTTTATCTATGGGCGATGGAACAAACGTTGCAAAGCAAGCAAGTGATATTACGATAACCGACAATTCTTTCACATCTATAGGAAGAGCCGTTATGTGGGGACGAAGTTTGTATCAAAACATTCAACGTTTCATTTTATTCCAAATGATAGTCAATGTAGTGGCTTGTCTAATCGTTTTATTTGGAGCTTTTATGGGCAATCAGCCACCGCTAACCGTTACTCAGATGCTTTGGGTTAATCTGATAATGGATACATTTGCTGCAATGGCTTTGGCTTCTCTTCCTCCAAACGAAAGAGTTATGCAATCGAAACCAAGAAATAGAAAAGATTTCATTATAAACAAATCGATGAAAAGCGGAATCCTTACCACAGGAGCTTTGTTCTTTGTCTTTCTTATGGGATTGCTTTATATTTTCCAACATTACGATATTCAATCTGTAAAAGACATTTTTATGTTTGAAGGATATGTTGCTACGGCTGACATAAGCGGATACGAAAAAAGCATGTTTTTCACAATCTTTGTCTTGTTGCAGTTCTGGAATATGTTTAATGCAAAGGCTTATATGAGTGGTTGCAGTTGTTTTCACTTCAAAGGTTGCAATAGTTTCTTGTTAATAGCACTTCTTATATTGGTCGGACAAATCATTATCACAACTTTCGGAGGTACTATGTTCAGTGTGGTTCCTATCGCAGTGAGTGATTGGATTGGAATGATATTAATGACTTCGCTTGTTTTGGTTGTCGGAGAGGTTTCAAGACTATTAAAACGAAGAACTAAGAGAGAATGTTAGGCTTTCGGATAATGAAATTCTAATTCTTGAATCCGAATTTCTAAAACAAAGAATCGTCGCAACGAAATCAAGATCCGTTGCGACGATTCTTTGTTTTATTTTTAGCGAATTAAATGCTACAAAATCCTTTGCCGACAACAGCTAAACCACCTGCGGCAGTCTCTTTGTATAACGAAGGTAAATCCTTGCCCGTTTGCTTCATTGTTTCAACAACCTTATCAAAGGATATTACGTGTTTTCCATCTGACATCATGGCATAAAGATTGGCATCCAAGGCTCTTAAAGCCGCGAAAGCGTTCCTTTCTATGCAAGGCACCTGAACAAGACCGCAGACAGGATCACAAGTTAAGCCTAAGTGGTGTTCAAGACCTATTTCTGCAGCATACTCAATCTGTTGAGGCGTTCCTCCAAAGAGTTGATTGGCTGCCGCTGCTGCCATAGAGCAAGCAGAACCTACTTCACCCTGACAGCCAACCTCTGCTCCGGAAATTGAAGCGTTATGTTTGATTATGCTTCCGAACAAACCGGCTGTTGCCAATGAGCGAATGATTTGCTTGTCTGTAAACTCATGTTCTTTACTCAGGTGATACAATACAGCAGGTACTACCCCACAAGAGCCACATGTCGGAGCGGTTACAATCAATCCACCCGCAGCATTTTGTTCCGACACCGCAAGTGCATAAGACTGAACGAGGCATCTTCCTTTCAATGATGGCTTATAGCTTCTTGCTTTCGTGTAATAAGACATTGCCTTACGCCTTAGACGTAATCCGCCCGGCAATACCCCTTCTTCGTTCAATCCATCTTCAACAGATTTTTTCATAACGGCGAGAACTTCTGCCAAATAGTCCCAAATCTCAGCGTGTTCGAACTCTTGTACATATTCCCAGAAGGTTAAGCCGTTTTCATCTAAGTATTGTAGAATCTCTGTAAGACTATGATGCGGGTAAACTTCGTTTATTTCCAACCCCTCATTGGAATCGTCTCTTATAATCTTTCCTCCGCCTATGCTATAATATTTTCGAGAATCCAATAGCTTGTCTTTGTTGTCGAAAGCCTCAAACTGCATGGCATTAGGGTGCAAATCCAAAAATGTATCTGCTTTCCAAATAATCTTTGTCCTATCTTGTCCCAACACATCTAAGATAGCCTTGTCTGTTAAGTGGCCTTTACCAGTTGCAGCCAAAGCTCCGAATAGCGTGATTTCGAATCGTGCTGCTGCTTTATGATTTCGCAAAAATAACTCTGAGGCTCTGCGTGGTGCCATCGTATGTGAACTTGACGGACCGTAGCCTATTCTGAATATCTCTTTGATACTTTCCATTGGATTTATTTATTTAGGTTACAAAATTAACGAAAAAAATGACAAACATCTTCTTCGATTTCAAATCTTATTTCATTTTAGGATTTTTATTTTTGGTAATTTTCGTATTCGGTAAGAAAATAATTGCTATTTTTGCAGTGCTGTTGGGGGTGCTTTGCTTTTTTGCATGGCTGAGATTAAACCCTATGAACCTGATATGTATAATAACAGCGCAGGGAAACGGTAGTGATTTTTATTGATTTAATTAGTTTAACTTATTTATGAATCAGCCGTATTCCTTTTGGAGTACGGCTTTTATTTTTTTTGAATATGGGATATGAAAGTTTTGATGTCTATGCTACAGAATATGATTCTTGGTTTATAGAAAACAGAAATGTACTTGAGAGTGAAGTAAAACTTGTTGCCTCTTGCCTAAAAGATGCGGGTGATGTTTTATCAATCGGTTGTGGAAGCGGATTGTTTGAGAAAATTTTGGCAGACAAGTATGGTATAATCATAAATAAAGGAATAGAGCCTTCGTCTTCAATGGCTGAAATAGCTGTTAAACGAGGTATGGATGTGATTGTTGCTACCGGAGAGGAGGCTGATTATGGACAAGAAGAGTTTGATACTGTTCTTTTCAATGGTTGTCCGTGTTATATGCAAAATCTAGCACTTGCTTTGTCTAAGGCATATACGGCTTTGAGAAAAGGAGGAAAGGTTGTTGTGATTGATGTTCCAAAAGAGAGTGCTTACGGACTTATATATAATCTTGCTCTTGCTGTTGGCACATGGGAGCATCCTCTATTGAAAGATTGTACTCCTTTGATGCCTTATCCGATAGAATTGGTTAAGCAAGCAAATTGGCGAACAACTGCCGAGAAAATAGCACTTATAGAACAAGCTGGTTTTGAAAATCTTTCATTTTCACAAACTTTAATTGCTTCACCTTGCTATTCACACAACAAAGTTGAGGAGCCTTGTGTGGGTTATGATAAAGGCTCGTATGTTGCGATAACTGCATATAAACTATAGTGAAAATATTATGATTAACTTAGAAAATCTAAAAGATAATTTTCGTGCAGTAAGAGAGAAATCGCCCTTGGTGCACAATATAACCAACTATGTAGCTATGAATTTTACTGCAAACGCTTTATTGGCTGTGGGTGCTTCACCTGTGATGGCTCATGCAGTGGAAGAGGTGGCTGAAATGTCTCTTATGGCAGGTGCATTAGTTATAAATATCGGTACTTTGGATTCAGAGTGGATTGAATCGATGATTATTGCCGGAAAAGCAAAGCATGAATCCGATGGAATCATTGTTCTTGATCCTGTAGGTGTAGGTGCAACTTCATATCGAACGAAAACAGCTTGGAGGATTATAGAAGAATGTCATCCTGATATTATTCGCGGAAATGCTTCTGAGATAATGGCATTGCTTAACGCTGATATAAAGAGTAAGGGCGTTGATAGTAGTTGCTGTTCGGAAGATGCGATTGATTCTGCTGTAAAATTAGCTAAACGCACAAGGGCAATTGTCGTTATCAGTGGAGAGATTGATTATATCACAGATGGAAATAGAGTGGAAACAATAAGGAATGGTTCTCGGATGATGCCACTTGTTACAGCAATGGGCTGCACTGCATCGTCAATGGTGGGAGCTTTTGCGGCCGTAAACCCAAATAATCTGTTTGAAGCTTCTCTTCATGCAATGGCTTTGATGGGTGTTGCTGGCGAACTCGCAACTCGCAATTCTGCAGGTCCAGGTTCGTTATTGACAAATTTTGTTGATACATTATATAATATTACAGAAAACCAACTTTTAGAAATAGTACGACAATGAGAAATGAATTAGATCTTTCACTTTATTTAGTTACAGACAGAAATCTAACCTTAGGCAGATCATTGGAGGAAGTTGTTGCAAAGGCTGTTGAAGGGGGCGTTACGATGGTGCAATTGCGTGAGAAGGATGCTTCTACTGGAGAATTTGTATCATTGGCTCGCAAACTTATGCAAATACTTCATCCTCTTAATATTCCGTTGATTATCAATGATAGGGTGGATGTCGCTCTTGCTGTAAATGCAGACGGAGTGCATATAGGACAAAGTGATATGGCTTATGAAGACGCAAGAAGACTTCTTGGTAAAGATAAAATAATAGGTCTTTCTGTTGAAAGTCTTGAAGATATTGATATTGCTAATACTCTTGATGTTGATTATATAGGTATTTCTCCCGTTTTCGGCACTCAAACCAAAACAGATACAGCAGAACCATTTGGATTGGACGGATTGCGAAAGGCTGTTGCAAAATCAATACATCCGACAGTGGGAATTGGTGGAATGAATAAGGAAACGGCTGCAGATGTAATGCAAACAGGCTGTGATGGAATAGCTGTTGTAAGTGCGATTTGCTCAGCAGAAAATATTCAAGTAGAAACAGAGAAACTTAAAACGATAGTTGATACTAATGCAACTAAATTGTGGAGTAAGGAAATTTGGAACAAATCTCTAGAAATATATAACGCAATTCTAAAGCATAAATTCATTGATGAGCTATCATTTGGAACATTAAGCGATGAAATATTCGGCCGTTACATCGCACAGGATGAAATATATCTGAAAAATTATTACCATCAGATGTTTATGTTGGCGGATTTGATGGAAGACAATCAAAGTAAAGAATTGTTTATTTCATTTGCCAAAAGCGGTATGGAAGGAGAAAAAGCAATGCATGACATGCTTATCGAGAAATATGGAATAAATACAACTGTTGAAGCCTCGAAAGTAACGAAAGATTATAATAAACATATATGTGAAGGTATTGCTACAGGCAATTGTTGTATCGCTTTGGCAGCTGTACTCCCTTGTATGTGGATATATAATCGTGTAGGGTTGGATATACTCAAGCATGCTAAACTTGAAAACAACCCATATAGAGATTGGATTCTTGAATATGGTAATGAGGAATTCACAGAAGGTGTAAATCAGGTTCTGGAAATGGTAAATGAATATGCTACTAAAGCAGACAAAGAAACAAGACAGAGAATGGATTTTTATTATTTGAAAGCTGCATTATATGAATATGCGTTCTGGGATTACGGATATTTCGCAGATTCTAAGTCGTACGATTATGTAAATCTAATAATGGATAAATTGAATCCAAATAATGAAGTAGAAAATATAGATTTCATTGAGTTAAAACATCAATAATGAATATGAAAAAGAAATATTTTAGAGTGCTTACCATTGCTGGCAGTGATTCGGGTGGTGGCGCAGGAATACAAGC
This sequence comes from Candidatus Onthomorpha sp., assembly GCA_045590015.1. Lineage (GTDB taxonomy): Bacteria > Bacteroidota > Bacteroidia > Bacteroidales > P3 > Onthomorpha. Next base: position 17,574 of record JAZNQE010000032.1, read on the forward strand.
AGATATTAAAACTATTAGTGCTATGGGTTGTTATGCTTCTTCTGCAATTACAGCTGTAACAGTACAAAATACGTTAGGAGTACAAGCAGTTCATCCTATACCATTAGATATATTGGAAGGACAGATTGATGCAATCCTTTCTGACATTGGAGCAGATGCTATAAAAATAGGCATGCTTCATTCCTCAAAAGTAGTCAATCTTGTGGCTGAAATGATAGAAAAATATGGTATAAGAAATGTTGTACTTGATCCTGTTATGGTTTCAACGTCAGGCTATAAATTAATAGAAGATGATGCTATAGAATCAATTAAAAATAGATTGATTCCGCTTTCTCGTGTTATTACACCCAATATTCCGGAGGCGGAAATCCTTTCTGGTTGTAAAATTTCAAGTGAACAGGATTTTGAACAAATTGCAAAAAAACTATCTTTCAATAAATCGGTATCTGTATTGTTGAAAGCAGGACATCTTGATAATGATTGTCTTGTTGATTATTTCTATAATGTTGAGGATAATACGATAACCTTGTTGCCGTCAAAGCGGGTTAAAACAAGAAATACTCATGGTACAGGTTGTACGCTTTCGTCAGCTTTTGCATCAGCTCTTGCTAGAGGCGAAGATTTAACATTGGCAGCAAAATCTGCAAAAAAATATATCGAACAAGCTATTGAATTTGGAGCTGAATATGAAATTGGACATGGACATGGACCTGTAAATCATGGCTTCAATCCTCTCAAAATGTTAACTAATGAAGTCGGATAATTATAGGCTGCAATTTATATCGCACTATAACGATGATTATTCTTACATCGATTCTGTACATATTGCATTGAAGGGAGGTTGTCGTTGGGTGCAACTTCGCATGAAAGACTCTGATGAGGTTATGTTTGAGAAGACTGCTATAGTTGTGCAACAAATGTGTAAAGAATATGGAGCTACTTTTATTATAAATGACAATGTTGCTCTTGCAAAGAAAATTGAAGCAGATGGAGTGCATCTTGGTAAAAATGATATGACAATTACGGAGGCAAGAAAGTTGCTTGGAGAGGAATTTGTTATAGGAAGCACAGTAAATTCTTTTGAAGATATTTTATGCATATTAAGAAGCGGTATAACCCCTGATTATTTTGGTTGTGGGCCTTTTCGCTATACATCAACAAAAAAGAATCTCGCTTCTATACTTGGCTATGAAGGTTATTTGGATATAAATCAGAAAATGCTTGAACACAATATTCAAATTCCCATTGTTGCTATTGGTGGTATTGGTAAAGGAGATGTCATGCAATTATTGAAGTTTGGCGTTTCTGGGGTAGCCTTAAGTAGTAGTATTCTCAATGCAAGCAATCCGATAAACGAAATGCAAGAAATAGTAAATATGATTTATAACAAATATTAAATTAAGATTATGATAGAAAAGAATGTATCACACGGTATTATCAGTACTTACTTTGATAAGTTAGAAAGAAATTTGGACTTGGATGTTGCTATTGTTGGAGGAGGTCCGTCAGGTATAGTTGCTGCTTATTATCTAGCCAAAGCCGGTTTGAGAGTTGCTCAATTCGATAGGAAATTATCACCTGGTGGAGGCATGTGGGGAGGAGCGATGATGTTTAATCAAATTGTCGTACAAGAAGAAGCTCTTCATATTATCAAAGATTTTGATATCAACTATCAGCAATACAATGACAATCTCTATGTAATGGATTCGGTGGAAAGCACTTCGGCATTATTGTATAAGGCAGTTCATGCAGGGGCTACAATATTCAATTGCTATTCTGTTGAAGATGTTATATTCAAGAACAATGCTGTAAGTGGGGTTGTCGTTAATTGGACGCCTGTTTTACGAGAAGGAATGCATGTCGATCCTCTTAACATTATGGCTAAATGTGTTATTGATGGAACGGGACATGATAGCGAAATGTGCCGTACTGTGGCTCGTAAAAACGGTATTCGTCTTGCTACGGACACAGGTGATGTTATAGGAGAACGTTCTTTAGATGTTGTTTCGGGAGAGCAAGAGGTTGTAAACGGAACGAAAGAGATTTATCCTGGTCTTTATGTTTGTGGTATGGCTGCTTCAGCTGTGAGTGGCACACCTCGTATGGGGCCTATTTTCGGAGGAATGCTTCTATCGGGTAAAAAAGTTGCAGATCTTATAATAGAGAAATTTAAGTGAAAATCATTGCGATAACAACCCCAAAGGTAATAGATGAAGATGTACTTATAATAACAGCTTTGCTTAATAGAGGTATCGATATAGTGCATCTGAGAAAACCAGATTCGAATGTTGAAGAGTGTCGTGAGTTGCTTGCAAAACTAACCGTAGATCAAAGAGAAAATATTATCATTCACGATTATCCTGAATTATATTTTGAATTTTCTCTGAAAGGTATTCATGTAAATCGGAATATCTCAAGTCTACCGAAAGAATACTCTGGACTTAGGACACGTTCTTGTCATTCCTTTGAAGAGATTATAAGATATAAGAATGATTATGACTATTTATTTTTGAGTCCTATTTTTGATAGCATCTCTAAGGTTGGTTATAAATCAAATTTCAATAAAGAAGAATTGAAAAACGCTTCAAATAATGGCATAATTGATGAGAAAGTGATTGCCTTAGGTGGTGTAACGTTTGATAAAATCGCGTATTTGGAAGATTTAGGCTTTGGAGGAGTTGCAATGATTGGAGGAATTTACAATACTAATGCTTTAACGAGTCTGAAAATATATTGATTTTCTCCTAAATAGATAAAAATAAAGAGGGGCAAACTTCAACTTGCCCCTCTCTTTTGTTGATTATGTACTTCGGTTTTTTTGTTTTCTTTATTTCACTTCCTCGAAATCGGTGTCTGTAACTTCACCATCTTGGCTATTGTTATTGTTTTCGGTTTGTTGTCCTTGATTAGGATTTGCTCCACCTTGAGCTCCACCTTGTTGAGAGTACATATCTGCTGATGCTGCTTGGAAAACGGTATTCAACTTTTCGCTTGCTGCATCTATTGCGGCGATATTTTTAGCTGCATGTGCATCTTTCAATTCTTTAAGTGCACTTTCGATTTCTGATTTTTTGTCTGCAGGCAACTTATCACCGTTTTCCTTCAATGCTTTCTCAACTTGGAAAATCATAGCATCGGCTTGATTGATTTTATCGGCTTCTTCTTTCAATTTTTTGTCGGCTTCTGCATTTGCTTCAGCTTCTGCCTTCATTCTCTTTATTTCTTCTTCACTCAATCCGCTTGATGCTTCGATTCTTATCGATTGTTCTTTGTTTGTTGCTTTGTCCTTAGCAGATACGTTCAAGATTCCGTTTGCATCAATATCGAATGTAACTTCGATTTGTGGCACACCCCTTTGTGCAGGTGGGATTCCGTCAAGCACAAATCTACCAATAGTTTTGTTATCTGTAGCTCTGGTTCTTTCTCCTTGCAAAACGTGAATTTCAACTGAAGGTTGGTTGTCTTGAGCTGTTGAGAAGACTTGTGATTTCTTTGTAGGGATTGTAGTGTTTGCTTCAATCAATTTTGTCATTACACCACCCAGTGTTTCAATTCCCAAAGACAATGGAGTTACGTCCAACAACAACACATCTTTTACCTCACCTGTCAAAACACCTCCTTGAATTGCTGCACCGACTGCCACAACTTCGTCAGGGTTTACTCCTTTTGAAGGAACTTTGCCAAAGAAGTCTTCAACAATCTTTTGAACTGCAGGAATACGTGTGCTACCTCCGACAAGGATTACTTCATTGATTTGAGATTTATCAAGACCGGCGTCAGCCAAAGCTTTTCTACAAGGTTCGATTGTTGCTTTTATCAAATCATCACAAAGTTGCTCGAATTTAGCTCTTGAAAGTGTTCTTACCAAGTGTTGAGGTACGCCATCGATAGGCATGATGTAAGGAAGGTTAATTTCAGTTGAAGTAGATGAAGACAATTCTATCTTAGCTTTTTCTGCAGCTTCTTTCAAGCGTTGCAAAGCCATAGGGTCTTTTCTTAAATCAACACGGAAATCATTCATGAATTCCTCAGCAAGCCAATCGATAATCTTTTTATCGAAATCGTCTCCTCCAAGGTGGGTATCTCCATTTGTTGCCTTAACTTCAAAAACACCATCACCTAATTCAAGAATCGAAATATCGAATGTACCACCACCAAGGTCGAATACTGCAATGTGTGCATCTTGATCTTTTTTATCCAAACCGTATGCTAAAGCTGCAGCAGTTGGTTCGTTGATTATTCTTCTTACTTTCAAACCTGCGATTTCTCCTGCTTCTTTTGTAGATTGACGTTGTGCGTCATTAAAGTATGCAGGCACTGTTATAACAGCCTCAGTTACCTCTTGACCCAGATAATCCTCAGCAGTCTTTTTCATCTTTTGAAGAATGATTGCTGAAATTTCTTGTGGAGAATACAATCTTCCTTCGATGTCCACTCTTGGAGTGTTGTTGTCGCCTCTCACAACTTTGTAAGGAACACTCGAAATCTCATTTGTAACTCTGTCAAACGTCTCTCCCATGAATCTTTTTATGGAGTAAACAGTGTTATGTGGGTTTGTGATGGCCTGACGCTTTGCAGGGTCTCCCACTTTTCTTTCTCCGGAGGATACGAATCCGACTACAGACGGAGTTGTTCTTCTTCCCTCACTGTTAGCTATTACTACAGGCTCGTTTCCTTCCATTACAGATACGCAACTATTAGTCGTACCCAAGTCTATTCCTATTATTTTTCCCATGATTCTGATATTTTTTTATTTCTTATCCATTTCATCAAATTACACCCTTAATACTTCAAGTTCCGTGCCAAATTGCAACTTCGGTTTTTTTTATGACAAATTGTCAGAGTTTTACAACAGGTCTGCAAATTCGACATTTAATCAATCGGTCTTGTAATATAACAATTCAAAACAGCAATAGTTTTTGTTTAATATGATAGATTGAAAACACCTATTCAGAATCAGGTGATTATGAAACAAAGAAAGAATTTATTAGATCTTGATTTCATTTCAGTGAATCTTGAATTCAGAAAATTGTTTCTTGATTTTATTTTTACGAACTCGTTTTCCGATTTCATCTTAATTGCAAAAAAAGCTTTAATTTTAGAAATTACTCGTGTGTTATCGGCAAAAAATCGTACCTTTGTCGCTTTAGTATCTATTGTATTGATAATTGAAAAAATAAAATAGTTATAAGATATGACAAAGATTAAATTGATTACACCGATTGTTATGTTTTTGTTTTGTGTTCAAACTTTGAATGCACAAAAGACAAACGATGTCAAGACCCTCATAGGAACTGATGCTCACGGACACACATATCCGGGTGCTACATCGCCATTCGGAATGATCCAACTTTCACCCGATACTCGTCAAGACAGCTGGGACGGCTGCAGCGGCTATCATTACAGCGACAAAGTGATATATGGTTTTTCTCACACTCACCTTTCGGGAACGGGTTGTTTGGATTACGGCGATATTCTTTTCATTCCCACAATCAAAGATTGGAACGAGAATGACTTTTCCATGACATTCGAGCACAAAAACGAGTTTGCAACGGCAGGAATCTACAAAGTAAAAAATCTGAACAAACAAGGAATAGACGCATACTTAACAACAACCGAACGTGTCGGCTTTCACAAATACGTTTTTCCTGCTTCAGCCAAATTAACAAGCATAATAATCGATTTGCTTTGGAGAGATGAATTACTGGGTTATGATTACAAAATATTGAACGACTCAACCGTTGTCGGCTATCGTTGTTCCAAATCGTGGAATGAAAATCAAAAAATATTCTTTGCAACAATCTTTTCCTCGAAAATAAGCAAGCATAAATTCGATGAACAAACCAAAAGATTGTTTCTTGAGTTTGAACCGGCCGAAGAAAACAACAAAAAAACAATTGAGGCAAGGACTGCAATATCTTCCGTAAACGAAGAAGGTGCATTAAAGAATCTTGCAAGTGAAGAGAGCATTCGATTTGACAAAGCATTGACAAAAAACACTGCTTTATGGGAAAAAGAGTTGGGAAAGATAGAAATATTCGGCGGAACCCAAAAACAAAGAGATATTTTCTACACTTCACTTTATCATTGCATGATTGCACCAAATCTTTATAGTGATGTGGACAATCGATATAGAGGAATGGATGACAAAATCCAAAACGCAAAAGACTACAACCGTTATACGGTATTCTCACTTTGGGATACATATCGCACACTTCACCCTTTGCTTTCGATAATCGACCAAAAACGCAGCATGGACTTTGCAAAGACATTCATTGATATGCAGTTGCAAAATGGCGAATTACCAATGTGGGAACTTGCATCTGCGGAAACACATTGCATGATAGGCATGCACGGCATCAGTGTTTTGGCTGAACTTTATCAGAAAGGCATTTACGCATATCCGAAACTTACTTTGGAATCCATGATCAATAATGCAAATCCGGAATTGAGAGAGATAAACAAACGAAACTACACAAACAAGAAACATAATCTGCTTGGATTGGATTACTTTACGAAAAACGGTTATATCTCTTCAGAATTTGAACACGAAGGTGTAAGCAAGACGGTGGAATATGCTTATAACATGTATTGCGTTGCCCAAGTTGCAAAATCACAAGGAAGAATGGATTTATACGATGAGTACATCAAAAAATCGCAATACTATAGGAACCTGATAAATCCTGCAACCGGATTCATACATCCAAAAGAGAATGGTCGTTTTTTACCGAATTTCGATCTCAGACAGATAGATCAAAATTATACGGAGGGGAATGGATGGCACTATACCTTTTATGCACCGCATGATATCCCTGCTTTGATAAATCTTATGGGTGGAGAATTGGAATTTTGCAAGAAATTGGATAAGCTTTTCTCAAAATCAGCCACACCAAACGGCAGAAATCAAGCTGATGTTACCGGTTTGATTGGCGGATACGCACACGGCAACGAGCCTTCTCAACATTCGGCATATCTTTACACTTATGCAGGTCAACCACACAAGACTCAGAAATACGTAAGACAGATTCTGACGACATTATACGATGATACACCGGCAGGAATCTGCGGAAACGATGACGCAGGTCAAATGTCTGCTTGGTACGTTATGAGCTCCATGGGAATATATCCCGTATCCCCTGTTGACAAAGACTATATCATAACAACGCCTCTTTTTGAGAAAAGCGTGATTCATTTAGAGAATGGAAAGACTTTTACAATCATCGCACCGGAAGCCGATAAGAAGAAATACATTTCTGAGATTTATTTGAACGGAAAAGAAATCAATGATTACAGAATCTCACACGAAGACATCATGAAGGGCGGAGAATTGCGTATGGTTTTAAGCAACGTCCCTGTTATCGAAAATGAAGTAATCGAAGCAAAAAAATTGAACAGCAAAACAGACATTGTAATCACTCCATACTTGTCTTACGAAGGCACTGCGACATTTACCGACAGCCTTATCGTGGAAGCATTTGCGTTTTACCCCGAAGACACCATCGAATTGACATTTGAATCCGGCAAAACTTTGAGTTTCGTTGGTAAAGGCAGATTTGTACTGAACGAAAGCGAATCCTTGTCAATGTATTCGAAGAATGGTAAAACTTCTCAAAAGGTTGAAGCTCGTTTCTACAAGATTCCAAAAGGCAGAAAAGTGAAAGTATTGAGCAAATACAACAATCAATACACCGCAGGTGGCGATAAAGGATTGATAGACCAAAAAAGAGGCGGAGACAATTGGAAATTAGGATTGTGGCAAGGCTATTGGGGTGAGGATTTCGTTGCTGTGTTGGAAGTGAACAAAGACGGAATACCGAGCAGACTTGGAGCCAATTTCATACAAGACCAAAAGAGTTGGATATTTCTTCCTTCCGAAGTCGAATATTACGTTTCCGACGACGGTAAAAACTACAAACTGTTGGAGGTTGTAAAGAACGACATGCCTGAAAGAAGCGAAGAAATCTTACAAAAAACATTCTATACTTCCAAACCTATCGAACACCGTTTTATAAAGGTGATTGCAAAAAACATAAAGAAGAATCCGTCTTGGCATTTATCAGCAGGAGAAAAGGCATGGCTGTTTACGGATGAAATTATCTTTGAATAAGTTGCTTGTTTCTTTGTTTCACCAAAATAAAATCAAGAAAGAATGAAACGAATCGGCGTAATGAGCGACACACATGGCATTGTACCGCGACAAGTTTATGATTTCTTCAAAGATGTCGATATGATAATCCACTGTGGCGACATTGGAAGCAGCGATGTCTTGGATGAGTTGAGATTATTCAAGCCTGTACTTGCCGTTTATGGGAATTGCGACGACCGCTATGCTTATGACGATGTAGCGAGAGTGCAATACGATACGATTGAAGGCATAAAGATAATGGTAACTCATATAGGCGGTTATCCGAAACATTATGATAGATCGATAAAAGAAGAATTGCAACAAGCAAATTGCGACATCTTCTTTTGCGGACATTCACATATTTTACGCGTTATGTATGATGAGGAAATGGATTTTCTTCTTATCAATCCCGGAGCTTGTGGCAGACAGGGGATTCATCATAAAGCGACACTGATTCGTCTATGCCTTGATCAGGGGAAAGCAAAGGATCTTGAGGTTATGGAATTTGATAAATTTAACAGATAATATATTGGTACGTTTGTTTAATTGAAATGGATATAATGATGAAAAAAGTTTTTTTAATCGTAGTTGTATTAACATTGAGCTTTGGTTCAAAGGCTCAGTTGTATAATTGGGAATTTGGAGCTACCGTCGGAGGTGCTAATTATGTGGGAGACATAAATTCGTCGTTTAATTCGGCTTATGGGAATGCTTTATGGAATCAGTTTGAACAAAGTTTTGATTTTTACAATACCAATTTCCGCATCGGATTGTTGGCAAGGTATAATTTCTCTCCTCGTTGGACGGTAAGCGGACGGCTTAATTTTACAACCTTGGAAGGAGATGACAAACATTATGGTAATCCTCGTAATTTAGATTTTTATTCTCCGTTGAGGGAATTAAGTATAATGTGCGAATTCAACTTCTTTGATTACCGCACAGGAAGTAAGCAACATAGGGTTACGCCATACATTTTCGCAGGTCTTGCAGGCTTTTATTTTAATCCAAAAACTGATATTGTCAATCCGATAACAAGCGAAATGGAAACGGTGGAATTGAGAGTGCTTAATACAGAAGGGCAAGGTATGAAGGGATACGATGATGCTTATTCCAAATATGGTTTATCTCTACCTTTCGGTCTCGGAGTTAAATTCTCACTTGGCAATTATGTTTGCATAGGAATAGAATGGGGATTCAGAAAAACATTCACCGATTACATAGATGACATCAGCAAAAACTACGTTGAGCACGGCACAATGATAAATTGGGCAGGCGAATTGGCGGCTGCGGCTGCTGACAGAACGCATGAATTGGACGGATATGAAGATTTCTATCATTCGCACAATCTTTCGAGGGGAAATCCTCAAACAAAAGATTGGTATAACTTCTTCGGAATCACACTTACCACTAAATTGGCCTCAAAAAGCAGCAAGTGCCCGGGGATGAAATTTTAATCAGAAAGAGGAAGTCAAAATCAGCGGTTTACAAAACAAAGAAAGAATCTACTGAAATCAAGATTCGTTTTGCCGAAATCAAGAAATAATTTTTCAAAATCAAGATTTGAAAAAGCAGAGTCAATAAAGAGGTGATTTTAGTTTGAAATAGGTGTTTCGAAACTTTGAAAAACAAGGTAAAAATCAATAAATAATACGATAATATTATTTTTGTTGTCGTTTAGTTTTGCTAAGTGCAAAAAAAATAGTAGTTTTGTAGTCTGATATTTCAGAGAATAAAAATCAAATAGCGAATATAAACATAAAAATAGGTGAGATAATGGATAAATTACTTTTATTGGGAGACGAGGCTATAGCACAAGCCGCAATAGATGCAGGCTTGTCGGGAGTATTTGCTTATCCCGGAACCCCATCTACCGAAATAACAGAGTATATTCAAGACTCTAAGCAAGCGAAAGAATTAGGTATAAGAAGCAATTGGGCAGCTAATGAAAAGACAGCAATGGAAGCTGCTTTGGGAATGAGCTATGCAGGAAAAAGAGCAATGTTCTGCTGTAAGCATGTCGGAATAAACGTAGCTGCAGACCCTTTTATGAACTCAGCAATCACAGGAGCAAACGGAGGATTGATATATATAGCAGCCGATGACCCTTCAATGCACTCTTCACAAGATGAACAAGATTCAAGATTTTATGGAGATTTTGCATTGATTCCTGTTTTGGAACCATCGAATCAACAAGAAGCTTACGATATGGTGCATTATGGATTTGAACTTTCTGAAAAGTATCATGTCCCTGTAATGATGAGAATCACCACTCGTATGGCTCACTCTCGTGCAGGAGTGGTTAGACGTGAGGTTTCAAAGCAAAACACGATCAATTTGCCGGAAAAGAAAAATCAATTCATATTGTTGCCGGTTAATGCAAGAGTTCAATACAAAGAATTGTTGGAAAAGCAAGCTAAATTGGTGGTTGAAAGTACAACATCTGGATTTAATAAGTACATAGATGGAAAAGACAAATCTGTAGGTGTGGTTGCGTGTGGTATTGCTTATAACTATTTGATGGAAAACTACAAAGACGGAGAGTGTCCTTATCCTGTGTTGAAGATTTCCCAATATCCTATGCCTGAAGATTTGTTGAATAAGTTGTATGATGAGTGTGAGTCAATTTTGGTATTGGAAGAAGGACAGCCATTGTACGAACGTTTGATTAAAGGCTTGTTGAATAAAGGTAAAAAGGTGAGTGGCCGTTTGGATGGTGCGTTACCAAGAACAGGAGAGTTGAATCCGAATTTGGTAGGTAAAGCATTAGGTTTGAATGTTAAAGAAGGATTTCCTATACCTTCGTTAGTTGCTCCAAGACCTCCAAAATTGTGCGACGGATGTCCTCATATCGATTCTTATAAAGCTTTGAATGAAGCAATGCAAGAGCATGGAGAATATAAGGTGTTTGCTGATATAGGTTGCTATACTTTGGGAGCGTTGCCACCATTGAAGGCAATATACACGACAGTTGATATGGGCGCATCTATCACTATGGCAAAAGGTGCGGCAGAAGCTGAATTAAGACCTACGGTAGCGGTAATCGGAGATTCAACATTTACACACAGCGGTATGACAGGCCTTTTGGATTGTTGTGTTGACAATGTCCCTGTAACGGTTATGATATTGGATAACGGCATTACAGGAATGACCGGATCACAAAAGTCATCTGCAACAGGCAGAATAGAAAGCATTTGTCAAGGTATTGGAGTTGACCCTGCACACATAAGAGTAATCAATCCGCTTGCAAGCAGATTTGAAGAAAATGTAAGAATTATAAAAGAGGAATTGGAATATCAAGGCGTTTCTGTTATAATTCCGAGAAGAGAATGTATTGTTTGGGCCAACAAGAAGCGTAAAATGGCTAAGAAATAATCGAAGTAAACCAAATAAAGGAGATTATAAAGATGAAAATAGATATAATATTGTGCGGAGTAGGTGGTATGGGAGCATTAAGTTCGGCAGCAATCATATCAAAAGCAGCACTTGAAATGGGAATGTATATGAAGCAAGCCGAAACTCACGGAATGAGTCAAAGAGGTGGTGATGTACAATCACACCTTCGCCTTTCTGACCAACCGATTGCTTCAGACCTTATTCCGGAAGGCGAATGCGATATAATCCTTTCTGTTGAACCAATGGAGGCTTTGAGATATTTGCCATTCTTGAATCGTGAAACAGGTTGGGTGATTACCAATCAAAATCCTTTTGTCAATATTCCAAACTATCCAAATCAAGAAGAAGTGTTGGCAGAAGTAAGAAAAATCAAGAACCATATCTTGTTTGATGCAGATAAAATCGCAAAAGAAATCAACAACCCTAAGGGAACAAACATGGTAGTTCTTGGTGCAGCTTCAAAATATTTGGGAATAGATATTGAAAAGCTTGAAGCAGCTGTAAGAAGTAACTTTGCAAGAAAAGGCGATGCCATAATAGATGCAAACATTGCAGCATTGAGAGCAGGAAGAGAAGTTGCAGATAAAATGTAATTAAAATCATTCTTATAGGATAGCGAAGCATCGATTGAGTGTCTTGATTCGGTGCTTCGCTTTTTTTGTTTTGATTCAGAATATTCGGAAATGAAAATAACATTAGGCTTTGGCAGTAATTTGGGAGAAAGAAAAGCGACGATAGAACAGGCATACGAACTTTTGGAAAAGGAATTAGGGGTTATGCTTTCAAAATCGTCTTTTATAGAGACCGAACCATGGGGATTTACATCTGATAATATGTTTATGAACTCTGTTGCTGTGTTTGAAACAGAAAAAACGCCTATGCAGGCTCTTGAAATCTGTAATATGATTGAAGAAAAATTGGGCAGGAGACGAAGTTCCGATGATGTGGGTTATGCTTCCCGAAGCATAGATATTGATATTCTTTTTTGCGATTCCCAAATCATCGATACTCCTTTGCTGAAAGTTCCACATCCTTTGATAGAAAAGCGAGACTTTGTTTTGAATCCGCTCAAAGAAATAATACCTGAGTTTATTCATCCTTTAATTGGGAAAAAAATAATTGACATTTTTTCGGATAAATAGGCAAAAAATGCTCTGTTTTTAAGAAAAAACGATCACATTTCTTAGTTTTTAAGCTAAAAAAATCTGCAAAAACGATCTAAAAACAGAAATAGTTTTCACGAAAAAAAGAAAGAAATCGGTCAAATTCGGAGACGAAAAACTGAAACAAAGAAACAAAAAAATGAATCTTGATTTCAGAAAAATGAAACTTGATTTCAGAAAATTCTTTCTTTGTTTTATTTTGGTGAGGTTTGTAGAGGGTAAATTTTAATTGTGATTTGAGTATTTAATATGGTGAATTACAAGTTGTTATCTTTGTTTTATGAAAATAGAAGCAAAAAAATAGGGAGCTAATCTTTGATCGCTCCCTTCCTTTGTACATCTGGCCGGAATCGAACCGGCACGGGTTTTATCCCACTAGATTTTGAGTCTAGCGCGTCTACCTATTCCGCCACAGATGCTCCTGATTTGCGATTGCAAAGGTACGACTTTTTTTTAATTCTGCAAATAATTCTGCTTTTTTTTTTCAAATTAAGAAAATGTATGTACCTTTGCATTGTCAAAATCAGTCATTCTTTATAGAGGAAAATTATGTCAGGAACACAACAAAAAGACACAACGGCTCTTTTTACAGGTAGAGCGACAAGCTACTTGGCACAAAAGATTTCCGACGTGTATCAAAAACCATTGGGTAACTCTATCGTTTTGCAATACGCAGACGGAGAGTTTCAGCCTTCTTATGAGCAAAATTTAAGAGGCTGTGATGTTTTTATAATTCAATCAACCTTTGCTCCATCTGACAATTTGATGGAATTGTTAATGCTTGCTGATGCAGCTAAAAGAGCTTCTGCACAAAGAATTATTGCAGTTATTCCTTATTTTGGCTTTGCTCGCCAAGACAGAAAGGATAAACCAAGAGTTCCGATTGCGGCAAAATTGGTCGCAGATTTGTTGCAGACAGCAGGAGTCAGCAGAGTGATAACCATGGATTTGCATGCAGACCAAATTCAAGGCTTTTTCAATATCCCTGTTGACCATTTGTTGGCTTCTTCCATATTTATACCTTATTTAAGAGGGCAAGACGTTGCGACAGAAGACCTTTTATTTGCTTCACCTGACGTTGGAGGAACAAAAAGAGCAAGTCAATATGCAAAGACTTTGGGAACGGGCTTTGTGATGTGCTACAAGCAAAGAAACAAACCAAATGAAATCGGAACGATGCAGCTTATTGGCGATGTGAAAGGTAAACATGTGATTTTGGTTGACGATATTATCGATACTGGAAACACACTTTGTAAGGCAGCAGAATTGATAAAATCTTGCGGAGCAGCAAGTGTGAGAGCAATGATTACTCACCCAGTTTTGAGCGGAGAGGCAATGGAAAAAGTGGAAGCTTCATGTATGGAAGAATTGATAGTAACCGATACAATACCTTTGAGAAGAGAAAGTTCGAAGATAAAAGTGCTTTCAACAGCATCAATCTTTGCTGAAGCAATCAGAAGAGTTGAAAATTACGAATCGATAGCAGATTTTTACGAAATAGCAGTTAAACAAAAAGGTGTTGTAGAAAGATTCTAATACACCTATATTTAATAACAATAAAATAAAATTAAAATGTACACAGTATCTATGAGCGGTTCTCGAAGAGAGAACGTAGGGAAAAAAGATGCAAAATTATTGCGTAAACAAGGCTTAGTACCTTGCGTAGTGTATGGAGGAACAGAAGGTCAATTAAGATTCTCTGTTGAACAAAAGGCATTCAAACCGATATTGTTTACTCCTGACACCAATTATGTTGAATTGGAAATCGATGGTCAAAAATTCAGAGCGATTCTTCAAGAAATCCAATACCATCCTGTAACAGATGAAGTATTGCATGCAGATTTCCTTAGAATATTTGACGACAAACCAGTTGCAGTTGCAATACCTGTTAAAACAGTTGGAACAGCACCTGGAGTATTGCAAGGTGGTAAGTTGATGACTAAAATACGTAAATTAAGAGTTAAAGGATTGCCTGATGCAATACCACAATATGCAGAAGTTAATATTGGCGAATTGGGAATTGGTCAAGGAGTTAAGATTGAGCAAATCCAAATTGAAAACGTTGAATTGTTAGACGTGAAGTCAAGTATTGTTGTTTGGGTAAAACCAACTCGTGCTTCAGGAAAATAATTCGAAATAAGATATTTGTTTCTTAAGGCTGTACGGTATCTGTGCAGCCTTAATTTTTGAGATATGAAGTATTTGATAGTAGGACTTGGTAATCCAGGTGCAGAGTATGAGCAAACACGCCATAATATTGGTTATATGGTATTGGATAAGTTTGTTCAGAATATAAATAGCGAAAATCCAGCTAATTCATGTAAGTTTTCAACAGAACGACATGCTTATGTGGCACAAACTAAAGTAAAAGGAAGAACATTGGTGCTTGTAAAGCCTACAACTTATATGAATTTAAGTGGAAAGGCAGTAAAGTATTGGTTGGATAAAGAAAAGATTCCGATAGAAAATCTACTTATTATTGTAGATGATTTGGCGTTGGATTTGGGTGCAATTCGTATGAGAATGGGAGGAAGTGATGGTGGACACAACGGATTGAAAGATATAATTGCATCTTTAGGGCATAACAAATTCAATCGTTTGAGATTTGGTATAGGGAATAACTTTTCGAAAGGTAGACAAGTTGATTTTGTTTTGGGGAAAATAGAAGGTGAGGATTGGAAAACAACAGAGGAAAAACTCGATCTTTGTACCGATATAATCAAGTCTTTTGTGAGCATAGGCATGGATAGAACCATGAATATGTTTAATGGAAAGTGAGCCTAACTGTTCGGTTTGCAGGTGCTTATTATATAATCTGCGACATCTTTTGGAGGAATGCTTTTAATGCATTCGCAGTTGGTGTCTTTTCTACAGATGTTGCAATATTTTTCTTTACAGAATATTTTGACGTTCTTTCCAATTGGTCGCCAACGTCCTGGATCCATCGGTCTTATAGGAGGGAAAAGTCCTATTGCATGTTTGTTTAGTATAGCTGCTATGTGCAAAGGACCTGTGCTTGCCGCAATCAGAAAGTCTGAATCATTAATCAAACTGATATATTCTTCCAAAGATAATTGTCCACTCAAATCATAAACATTATCAATCTTGTTATCAAATAAATATTGTCTGAATAATTCTCCTTCAGACTCTGTTCCACAAACAAAAATCCTGAATTTGGTTTTATTTAATAAGTTAATCAATGTTTTGAAATTTTCCAATCCCCATTCTCTTGCACTGCCATTGCTTTTCGGATGCAATATTACGTACTTGAAATCTTCGTTTTCAGAGATGTAACCTTTGGGATAATCACTCCTTTTCACAGATACATTCAATAATTCTGTGATATTGTCAAATGAAATCTTGTTCTGTAAGCCCGGAACTTTGTTTAATAATTTTAGATTCAAGACAGATTC
Organism: Candidatus Onthomorpha sp.; assembly: GCA_045590015.1. Classification (GTDB taxonomy): domain Bacteria; phylum Bacteroidota; class Bacteroidia; order Bacteroidales; family P3; genus Onthomorpha. The sequence goes on from JAZNQE010000032.1 coordinate 33,668, forward strand.
GTGTTCATTCGAGTTTTTACGGGAAAGATTTACCAAACGATTGCAAAATAGTAAGTTATGGATTCTGTGAGATGTGCCTATGCGATATTTTATCTTGGCTTTCTTGCATAATTTCGCTATTTTTTTGTCGGGGAATACAAGAATTGCAGTGGTTATGTTTTTGTTTTGCAGAATCTTACATGAACTATTCAAATCGTCTCTTAAATCGTCCCAATTCAAAAATTCATCTACGTCATCGCATAGTTCAATCACTGCTTTGGTGTAGCTTTTGCCAAGAAAGATTACTTTACTCGATGGTAAATAACGTTTTATGGCTCCGACCAAAGGTAAGGTTAATACAACATCTCCAATAGAATCTGTTCTACTTACAAGTATTGTCATTGTTATTTAATTCTTTGAGTTTGGCATATTTCAAAAAGGTTGCAGTGGCTGAAAGTTTACACACTTGATAGCCGGCATAACCGTCAAGGAACCCTAACTTGAAAATATAGTCTCTCAGAAATTTCCATTTGGGACGAAAATACAATTCCAACAGATTCGTTCTCTTACCCTTGCTATGGGCTTCTTGTGCAGTCAAAGTTGTGAATTTATCTAATTGTTGCAAGTGTGAAGATGTGTTATTGTAAGAATAGTGCAACAAATCGCCTTTCAGATGGATTATTTCTATGTTTTCAGGCAATGCAAGCGTTTCATGAACAAAGTCTCCTTGCCATTTAATTGTGGATTTGCTGAAAATACGAATCTTTTTATCGGGATACCAACCACAATGTTTTATCCAACTGCCACAATAGTTTGTAAGCCTTGATACCTCGTAAACTTTAGATGATTCAGATTCGGATTGCTTGATTTGTAATATGCTTTTTGTTAGTTCTGTCGATAAAACCTCGTCTGCATCTATTGATAGAATTGTATCATGTGTAGCAAGAGTGTTTGCGTAGTTCTTTTGAGCGGAATACCCCAACCATTCTTGCTGATAAAACTTTACAAATGAAAAATTCTTGGATATTTCTTCCGTCTTATCTTTGGAAAATGAATCGACAATAATAACTTCATCTGCAACACCCTGCAAAGAAGCCAAACATCTCGAAATATTAGCCTCTTCGTTTAGTGTTATAATGACTGCAGAAATAAACATAAGGATTATAAAATCTTCTCAACGTCTTTGAAAACGAATTCTTTGACAGATGGAAGCAAGGTATTTACGTTTATTATGTCGATTTGCTTTTTCGGAATCGCTTTATCCATTTCCATACCCACCTTTTCGGCGATTCCTTCCTGTGCTTTGTGAGAAAATTCTATGTAAAGAGTTATGTTCTTAGGGCGTTTCTCTTGAGCAGAAACAAATGCCTTATGAGCCCAAACTGATTCTATTTCATAGTCTTCAAGAGCTTCCAAAATCTCTGCAACAAGCTTTCTTCTGCTTCTTCTTGCCCACCAACCCGGTTTGCGTTGCTTATCCTTTAATCCTTTGGATAGTTGTTTGTTTGTCTGTTTGTCTATCATGACAATGGAATTAGAGTTGTTATTCTCTTATAATTTTACCAAGCCTGCAAAACCCATGAAGGCCATTGCAAGGATTCCTGCCGTAACCAATGCAATAGGAATACCTTTTACTCCTTTTGGAACCTCTACAAGTTCAAGATGTTCTCTCAAACCTGCAAAAATAACCATTGCAAGGGTGAATCCGAGTGATATTCCTATGGTGTATGTTATTCCTTCCAAAAGATTGTATCCTTTTTGCACAACCAAAATCGATATACCCAAGACAGCACAGTTTGTTGTAATCAAGGGTAGGAATACTCCTAAAGCCTGATAAAGTGATGGGCTGATTTTTTTTAATATAATCTCAACCATTTGCACCAAAGCGGCAATAACCAAAATGAAAACAATCGTTTGCAGAAATTCTATACCAAAAGGTACCAACACAAACTTTTGCAGTAAAAATGTTACTATTGTTGAAAGAGTCATCACAAAAACAACAGCCGCACCCATGCCTGCTGCCGTGCTTACTTTTGTAGATACACCCAAGAAAGGACAAATTCCCAAGAATTGAGATAAGATAACATTGTTTACAAATACTGCAAAAATGATAATAGTTATGTATTCCATAGCTTTTGAACTTAATTTTTATTTTTGCAAAGCTAACATTTTTTTCTCAATTCGCAAACAAAGACAAGTCTTTTTTTATTTTATTCCGATGTAACACACACATACAAAGCGAGATGATAAAAAGAATAAATCATCTTCAATGCTCAAAAACTCACTATTTGGACATGTGAAAATAAATCTTGATTTCGTTTGAATGAATCTTTGTTTTAGAAAATTGTTTCTTGATTTCAGTGAATTAAAACAAAGAAAGAATTTTGTAATTCTAAATGTCTGAAAAACAGAATGGTATTTGGGTGTGTTAAAATGACGATTCTGTTATCTGTTTCAAGGTTTGGATTTTTGTATCTTTGCAAGGAAAATATAGAAATCAAAATATGAAACTTTTTTTTAGAGAATTGGGCAATCCGGATGCAGATACGATAATGATAAATCATGGTTGGCTGGGACGCAGTGAGCATTGGTTAAACATAGGTAAGTTCTTGGCAGACTGCGGTTATCATGTAATTATTCCGGATTTGCCAAATCATGGACATAGTTTTCATACCGAGATTTTCACTTATGATTCGATGGCAAGGTTTTTACATGATTTTCTTGCGAATCATTCAAACGGGAAACCTATACTTATTGGGCATTCGATGGGTGGAAAGATTGCGATGAAGATGCTTGATTTTTACCCCACGGATTATGAAAAGCTGATAGTGGTTGATATATTGCCGATGGCTTATCCCGAATTGTGCAAAAAAGGTTCAATTGCCGATGTAATATTACAAACAGATTTGACGTTGTTTCAAAGCAGGCATGAGTTGTTTGAGCATTTTAAGCGATTTGTTTCTGATAAAGGGTGGTTGGCATTATTGATGCAGAATATTGAGGTAAAGAAAAAGAGTCTGCATTGGCGAAGTAATGCTGTTTTGTTGGCAGAAAGCATGAATGAAGTCGCAGGAAGTGTGAATTTGAATAAAAATTCAGTCGAAACTTTGCTGATTTGCGGTTCGGAGAGTGAATTTACAAGGAAAGAAGATAGGAGTTTATTCACGTCTGTTTATGAAAATTCAAATATAATTGAGATAAAAGACGCTTCTCATTGGGTTTTTGTCGATAAACCTGCTGTTTTCGTCAATGAAATTGTGATGTATCTAAAATAAATGTAAGATAAATGAGAATTTTTCTTATCTTTGCAATATAAAGTTTGAGTTATGGTTATACAGATAGAGTTGTTACTTTTGGTCCTTTCGGCTTTGTTTTTTCTGAGTGTGTTTGCAGGTAAGGCAAGTTCGAAATATGGAGTTCCGGCCTTGCTTCTATTCCTCGGAGTTGGGATGTTATTCGGTTCAGATGGTATTGGAATAGAATTCGATAACATTTATGTCGCACAAACCATAGGAACGATTGCTTTGTGTATCATTCTGTTTTCAGGAGGTATGGATACCAAGTTTTCAGATATAAAACCGATAATATTACAAGGCTTTGTATTATCTACGCTCGGAGTATTGCTGACGGCTTTGTGTGCGGGAGTTTTGATTTGGGTTGTTTTGGACTGTACAATGCAGGGAGCCGGAATCGGTTTTTTGACTTCGTTATTATTGGCTGCAACAATGTCTTCGACGGATTCTGCATCTGTGTTTTCCATACTTCGTTCGAAAGGGGTTAATTTGAAGCAAAATCTGCGTCCGATGCTTGAATTGGAAAGTGGAAGTAATGACCCGATGGCTTACATGCTTGTGATAACTATTTTGGATGTAATGAAAATGGGGACGGAAGTAAGCGGTTGGATGATTGCTTTCAAATTGCTGATGCAACTTGTTATAGGAGGATTCGCCGGTTATTTGTTTGGGAAGTTGGCAGTCTTTGTAATAAATAAGATAAAGATAGGTAATGATGCATTGTATCCGATATTGGTGCTGACATTCTGCATTTTTATATTTTCGGCGACTTATTTTCTTCAAGGAAATGGATATTTGGCTGTTTATATCGGGGGATTGGTGATTGGAAATTCCAAATTTGTACACAAGCGTTCTTCATTGAAATTTTTTGAAGGTTTGGCTTGGCTGTTTCAATTGGTGATGTTCCTCACTTTAGGTTTGCTTGTTAATCCGCATGAGTTACTTCCGATAGCACTTCCTGCCTTGATAATAAGTTTGTTGATGATTTTCATAGCGCGTCCCTTGTCTGTGTTTTTGTGTTTGTTGCCATTCAGAAAAATGACTCTTAGAGCAAAAACCTACGTTTCTTGGGTCGGATTGCGTGGAGCTGTGCCCATAATATTTGCAATAATGCCTTTGGCAAATGATATACCGCATGCTCGGTTGATATTCAATATAGTATTTTTCTGCACCTTGATTTCGTTACTTATTCAGGGAACTTCATTGCCTATAGTGGCACGTTGGTTGAAATTGTCTGAAAAATCGAGAAAGATTTCCAAGCTAAGAAATTTCGATATAGACGTTTCGAATGATATAAAAACTGTTTTGGCCGAAGTGGAACTTACAGAAAATGCTTTCGAACCCGGAAATAGGTTGATGGATATAAAACTCCCTGAAAACTCATTGGCGGTTATGGTTAAGAGAGAGGAACAATATTTTGTTCCAACGGGAAAAACAGAACTTCAAGTCAAAGATAAATTGCTTATAATGACAGATGACTACGAGTCTTTGCAGGAAGTGTATAAGAGATTGGGAATAGAAAATAAAAATTAAATAAAAGAGATATGAAAATATTGGTATTAAACTGCGGAAGCAGCTCTATCAAGTATCAATTGATAGATATGGATAACAATGCCTCACTTTTGGCAAAAGGTTTATTGGAAAGAATAGGCTTGGAAATGGGAGAATTTACTCATAAGCCTGTTGGAAAAGATAAATACTACGTAAAACAACCTATAGTTGACCATAAGGCAGGTATAAAGATGGTATTAGATGCTTTGGTTGATGAAAAGATAGGCGTTATTTCTTCATTGACGGAAATCAATGCTTGTGGTCATAGAGTGGCTCACGGAGGGGAAATATTCAAACAATCAGTTTTAGTAGGCGAAAAGGAAAAAGAACAAATAAGAAGTTTGTTCGCTTTAGCACCTCTTCATAATCCTGCAAACCTTCAAGGAATCGAAGCCATGGAAGCTATATTGCCTAATGTGCCTCAAGTAGCCGTATTCGATACATCTTTCCATCAATCAATGCCAGCAGAGGCTTATCTTTATGCAATACCATACGAATATTATCAAAATGATAAAGTACGTCGCTATGGCTTTCATGGAACTTCTCATAGATTTGTTGCACCAAAAGCAGCTAAGATGGCAGGTTTGGATATCAATAATTCGAAAATCATTTCTTGCCATTTGGGATCAGGGGCTTCAATATGTGCCGTAAAGAATGGAAAATCTGTTGATACATCAATGGGATTCACTCCTGTTGAAGGCTTGATAATGGGTTCAAGATGTGGAGATTTGGATTTGGGAGTATTGCTTTATATAGCTGAAAAAGAGAATATGACAACCAAAGAGATGAATAATTTCATCAATAAGAAGTGTGGTTTGAACGGAATCACAGGAGGAGTTGTCGATATGCGAGATATAATGGCAGGAAAGAGAGAAGGCAAAGAGAGAGAGACGTATGCTTTTGATATGTTTGCATATAGAGTTAAGAAATACATAGGAGCCTATGCTGCAGCAATGGGTGGTGTTGATGCAATCTTGTTTACAGGCGGTATAGGTGAGAATGCTTGGTGGCAAAGACAGGAAATTTGTCGCGGATTAGAGTTCTTGGGAGCTGAAATCGATGAAAAACAAAATGAAGCAATGGCAGGTCAAGACGGAATCATATCTAAAGAAAATAGCAGGGTGAAAATCTTGTCTGTAACAACAGACGAAGAATTGGTAATTGCACAAGATACTTATTCTATCGTAAAATAGTGAAATGAAACGTTTCGCGGATTTTTTGATGTGGCTTGGTGGTTGGGAACTTATCGGAAAGCCCGAACCGGAAATGAAGAATTGCGTTTTTATAGAGGCACCTCACACTTCTATGTGGGACTTTGTGTGGGGACGATGTGGCTTATGGAAGTTGGGAGTCAATGCTCACTTTTTCATAAAGAAAGAATTATTTTTCTTTCCTTTAGGTTCTATCTTAAAGGCTCTTGGAGGTGTTCCTGTTGATAGGAAAAAAGGAGCAGGGCTTGTTGATGAGGCTGTTCAAAAGCTTAAAGAAAACAAAGATTTTTCGGTAATAATAACTCCGGAAGGAACTCGTAAATACACCGATCATTGGAAAAAAGGTTTTTATCATATAGCCATGAAAGCCGAACGGCCGATCTATCTCTCATGGTTGGATTATGAGAAAAAACAAGGAGGAAGTGGCGTCAAGTTTTATCCAACCGGAGATTACGAAGCTGATTTGAAAAAAATCCAAGACTTTTACAAGGATAAGGTTGCAAAGTATCCCGAAAATTTTAATTTGAGTAAACAATATCAGAACAAAAAATAGCAGTATGTTACGAACTCATACTTGTGGCGAACTGAATTTGAAAGACTGCGGAACAAAAGTGGTCCTTGCAGGTTGGCTACAGCGTTCAAGAGATCTTGGAGGCATGACCTTCATTGACTTGCGAGACAGATATGGAATAACGCAACTTGTTTTCAACATGGAGACAAATGCGGATTTATGTGAAAAAGCCAGAACTCTTGGCAGAGAATATGTATTGCAAGTCGAGGGAACGGTATCTGAAAGGAGTAATAAAAACAAGAACATTCCAACAGGAGACATCGAAATCTTAGTAGAGAAAATAACGATATTGAATGAGGCAAAGACTCCGCCGTTTACGATAGAAGATAATACAGATGGAGGAGAGGAATTGAGAATGAAGTATCGTTATTTGGACCTTCGAAGAAATTGTGTGAGAAAGAATCTCGAGCTAAGGCATCAATTGTCGATTCTTATCAGAAATTACATGAATGATAAGAAGTTTATGGAAATTGAAACGCCGTTTTTGATTCGTTCAACTCCTGAAGGAGCAAGAGATTTTGTTGTACCTTCTCGAGTGAATCCAAATGAATTTTACGCACTTCCTCAATCCCCTCAAACCTTTAAGCAGTTATTGATGGTTGCGGGCTACGATAGATATTTCCAGATTGTGAAATGCTTCAGAGATGAGGACCTTAGAGCAGATCGACAACCTGAATTCACTCAAGTGGATTGCGAAATGAGTTTCGTGGAACAGGAAGATGTTTTGCAGATGTTTGAAGGGCTTATGAAGTATCTGTTCAAACAAGTGAAGGGATTGGAGTTGGAAGATTTTCCTCGAATGACTTACGTAGATGCAATGAAGTATTACGGATGTGATAAGCCGGATACTCGTTTCGGAATGAAGTTTGTCGAACTCAATGACGTGCTTCAAGGCAATGGTTTCTCGGTTTTCGATTCGGCGGAACTGATTGTGGGAATTTGTGCAGAAGGATGTGCAGATTATACTCGTAAACAATTAGATGAATTGACTGATTTCGTAAAGCGTCCTCAAGTCGGAGCGAGCGGATTGGTGTATATAAAATACAACAATGACGGAACATTCAAATCTTCTGTCGATAAGTTCTATTCGCAAGAGCATTTGCAGAAGGTGGCTTTGGCATTCGATGCAAAGCCTGGTGATTTGATGTTGGTCATGGCAGGAAACAGGGAGAAAACACAAGCAGCCCTTTGTGCACTTCGCCTTGAAATGGGAACAAGATTGGGATTGAGAGATCCGTTCAACTACAAGCCGTTATGGGTTGTTGACTTCCCGCTTTTGGAATGGGATGACGAAACACAGCGTTTTTATGCCAAACATCACCCTTTTACATCTCTTAAATCGGAAGACTATTCCAAATTGTTCACTTCGCCTGCCGAAGTCAGGGCAAACGCATACGACCTTGTCGTAAACGGAACCGAGATTGGTGGAGGCTCAATCAGAATTTACGATCGCAAGATGCAAAAAGATATGTTCAAAGCATTAGGATTCAGTGATGAAGAAGCACAAGAGCAATTTGGCTTTTTGCTGAATGCTTTCGAGTATGGAGCACCGCCACATGGAGGAATCGCCTTCGGATTCGATAGAATGTGTTCGATGTTTGCAGGAGTTGAAACCATCAGAGACTTCATCGCGTTCCCTAAAAACAACAAAGCAAGGGATATAATGATAGAAAGCCCTTCCGAAATTGCACCTTCGCAACTTGATGAGTTAAGAATAGCTTTATTACCAAAGGAATAATCAAAATCGGATAACAATATTGAATACGGATTTCTTGAAAAAGGAATCCGTATTTTTGTTTTAGGACTGTTGAAACTTGGTTTCAGTAAATTAATTCCTTGTTTCAGTAAATTAATTCTTGATTTTACTAAATTAAAACTTGATTTCGTTGAATGGAAGCTTAAATAAAGAAAAATAATGTTGTGTATAATTGTTTGCAAATTAGTGTTTTACCCCCCCCTATATGAAATTTGGAAAAATATTTTGTCAAATCGATTAAATTCCTTAAATTTGCACCATTGTAAAATTTTAATAACATAAAAACAATATCTTATGAAAAGAAATTTGAAATTGGCACTTGCAGCTGTTTGCTTGTGTTCGTTAAGTGCGTTTTCAGGATTGAAAGCACAAGAAGTTGTTACTGAAGAAGTAATTGTAGAAACAGATGAGTATGTCGATGAAGTGGTAGAGAAAAAATCAACAAGCGATTTCTTTGATGCGGAGGTGTATTATTCCTATCTTACCATGAATCCGAACAAAGCAATAGGTGATGCTTTAGGAGCAAATATGCCGGAACACGGAATAGGTGTTGGATTCAGATGGATGATAAATCCGACTAAGCATTTCTTGTTAGGCTATAATTTTGGTTATAGTTACGGACTTAGAACTTACACAGAACAGGAGCCGAATCCTAATATAATTCAATGCTCTAAAAGAACATTTACACACAATATAAATGTGGATTTTGTTCTTGGGGCAAAGCTTTATTTTACTAAGAATTTGAAAAACGGAATGGATATTTTTGGAGGATTCGGTTATGATTATGGAGAATTGCATCTAAGTCAAGCAGAACCGGGTTATGCTATGGTTGCAAGCCAAAAAATCATTCAACATGCGTTTTATGTTCCTGTAGGAATCAGATTCTTCTTTGGAGATATGTCGATTGCTGCAACATATAGATGGAGAGCATTTGATATGGATATGACAGTTGAATCAATGCTTAGCCAACCGATTAGTCGTATTCCTGCAAACGAGACATTGAATTTGTTCCCATTGGAAATTTCGATAGGATTGAAGTTCTAAGATAGCGGAAATAAGACATAATGATTTTGCCGTTTGTGATGCTGAATCGCAAACGGCAATTTTTTTCTTTCTTTCCTGTTTGCAATCGCTGATTTTTAGAATTCCTCTTACAGATGTGAAACTCAATATATTGTAATGTCATGTCGTTTGAGTCTTGCAAAAAAAAAGCTTTATTCTTTTCTTTTTCTGCTTAAATCAGTTTGTGTGAAGAGGTCTTTAAGTCAAAGTTCTGTTTTTGCATAAAACAAAATTCGCGATTTGTTTGTTGCTTATGGTGAAATGTTTCTGAATTTCACAGTCAAAAAGTATTAACATATTAAATCGTAAGTTTATGAAGAAAAATTCTAAATTGACATTGATTTGTTTTTCAATGTGTTCGCTTTTCGCATTTACCGGATTAAAAGCACAAGATGTGATTACAGAAGAATTTTATGTAGATGAAATCAGGGAAAGTCCTATAAGATTTCATGATTTTTCGGATTTCTACGTCTCGTTCCTGACAATGGAGGCCAATAACGAAATCGGGAAAGACCTGGGTGCAGATATGCCTAAACATGGTATCGGTTTGGGGTGGCGAACGGTTGTTCCATTGGGAACAGACTATTTTACAATGAATTGTAATTTTGGATACTCGTTCGGATTTAGGACTTACACGAAAAATTTCGCCGATTTGTCAACTCAAAGAACGCTTACGCATTCTGCTTTTGTGGATTTGGGATTTGGCGGTCAGGTTTTCTTCACAAGAAACCATAGAAACGGAATGGGTATCTTTGCCGGATTCGGATATGACTACGGAGAATTACACCTAAGCAAAGCTGAGAAAGGACATGCCATGGTTTTGGATTCAAAAGTCATGCAACACGCTTTCTATGTTCCTGTCGGAGTGAAATTCTTCTTTGGGAAAGTGTCTTTATCCGCGACTTACCGTTTCAGAGCTTTTGATATAGATATGACGGTCGAAAGTTGCAATTCTGAAAACTCAACAGCAATCAAAGAAGGTCGCACATTGAACATGTTCCCTTTGGAAATCGGATTGGGATTTAACTTTTAAGCAAAATATCTACAAAATATAATCAAACTGTCGTTTGTAATGAATATTGCAGACGGCAGTTTGATTTTGTGTTTTTTTTGATTGCTTGAAATAATTCTTTGTTTTATTTTTCTCTTTCTTGATTTCGCAGATTTATTTCTTTGAAAGAAAAAAATGTAATCAAGTTTGGTTGATGTGGGATTTATGGGTGATATTGTGAAAAGAAACTTCAAAAAGGTATTTTTTTAGTCGGATTTGCCTGAAACGGGCAAATAAGTCTCAAAATACGCAAAAAATCCGAAAAAACGAAAAATCGTATAATCTACTGCAAATAAGATTGGTATGAATAAAAAATGCGATTTTGAGCCTTAATGCTTGCGAAATTTGAAAGCAACTGATGACTTGGTCGTGTTTTTTTGAAATATAAGGGCTTAAAGTTTTGGTGGCAAAAAACAAAAAAATAGGGATTTGAATTAACAAATCCCTATTTTGCAGTTAGTTAAACTGAAATTTCTATTTAGTCTTTAATATTTGGTTCTTCCAATCCAAGACCTTTTTTCTTATCCCAAGCTTTCAAAACGAAGCCAAGAATCAATGCAGCTATACCTAAGCAAGCCAACATCACCAAAGGCCATGTGTAATCGTATTCCAATGGATTTGCAACGCCTTCATTTGTGTTTGCCAACACCTTTCCGATCAACATAGGGAACAACCACAAACCGATATTTTGAATCCAGAATATTAAAGAATAAGCTGAACCGATTACTTTTTGATCTACTAATTTTGGAACGCTTGGCCACAATGCTGCAGGCACTAATGAGAATGAAGCTCCTAAAACCAAGATGGTTACATACGCCACAATAGTTCCTCCGATTGCACTATCCTTGAACATTGGTAAAACAAACGCAAATGTCAAGTGGCAAACTATCAAAAGCAATGAGCCTATCATCAACATGGATGCTGCTTTACCTTTATGGTCAACGTAATTACCCAAGATAGGAGTGATAGCCACAGCAAGCAATGGAAATACTGCGAATACAGATTCTGCAGAACCTCTCATGTATCCCATATAACAATAAGCAATCAATGCAACCACAGCCATTGCCATCAAGCCATATTTTGCTGTTTTATTTTTAGAGAAATTGCTTGCAAACGAACCTATTGCCACAACTAACATTATTAAATATTGTACGATAGTTACTCTTTCGCTTGCCCAAAATCCTGTTCCTGGAGTTAGAGATAAATTACATTCAAGCATGTTTACAGCGTATTTTTGGAAAGGGAAGATTGCTGAATAGTAAAGTACGCAAAGTAAAGCTACCAACCAGAATCCGCCACTTCTTAATATAGCTCCTATATCGCTGATTTTGAATGGATCGTCCTTTTCTTCTGCTTCTCCTGTTTGTGCATCCAATTTCTTATCCATAAAGAAATACACGATAAACATTATCAAGGCAATACAAAGTAAAACAACTCCGAACGCAACTGAACGTGCAACATCAATATCTCCACCAAGTTTTGCGAAGAATGGAGAGAAAATCATACAAGTTGCAACTCCTAATCTTGCCAATGCCATTTCAGAACCCATAGCCAAAGCCATCTCTCTGCCTTTGAACCATTTAACTATACCACGTGATACTGTGATACCTGCCATTTCAACTCCGCAACCGAAAATCATGAATCCGATTGCAGCCAATTTTGCAGATGCAGGCATACCTCTGTAAAATGGAGAAACGCCTAACTCATCGAATCCGGGAATGTAGTTTAAGTTATTTGTAAACCAAGTGTGTAAACCGCTGTCTGCAAAACTGTCAGTTACTGCATACCACTTAATTACAGCCCCTACAAGCATTACTGCACCAGATAAAAGGGCAGTAAATCTAACTCCCATTTTGTCAAGAATGATACCTGCAAAAATCAAGAAGAAAACAAACACATTAAGGAATGTTTCCGCACCTTGCATTGTTCCGAAAGCTGTTGGATCCCAGCCTCTTTCGCTTTGCATCAATGCTTGTATAGGTGATAAAATGTCCATAAAGATATATGAACAAAACATGGCAAGTGCCAACAATAATAGTGCAATCCACCTAAATAATGCACTATCTCTCAAAGTTTGAATTTTTTCTGTCATTATTATTATGGTTTTTAAGATTTCAGACTGCAAAACTATCAAAATTTTTGCAAAGAAAGACTTTTATGCCATATTTCTTTGCAAAAACTGATTTTGAAGGCAATTGTGAAAGAATTAAATATAATGTCTGAAAGTAGTGGGAAAAATACTGCTTATTTGCTTTGTTTACAACTAATTAAAAGAGTTGAAATTCTGTTTTCTGAAGATATTTTTTTGAATCTTGAATCTATTTTTTTTGTTCTTTATTCGAAAAAAAATGCTTTGTGATTATGGAAATACCAAATAAAATTCTAACTTTGCAAATTCAAAATACTATGTTTACTTATAATATATAGATGATATGCAAAACAAAGGTGCTATTAAAGTTGTGGCGATAATTTTCGCTTTGATTTGTCTCTATCAGCTGTCTTTCACTTACTTCACTAAGAGTGTTGAAAGCGATGCGAAAGAATATGCGACTAATCAAACAGTGAAAAATACTGCCAAAAGCTTAGCAAAAGGAGATGCTTTACGTGAGCAGGAAATCTTTGATTCCATTGCAATGGCTAGGGAGAACTTCTATTTGGATTCGGTATCTGAAGAAACTGCCTACAATTTTCTATGGATGAGAAAGTTCTCTTACAAGGAATGTAAAGCGAGAGAAGTGAATTTAGGTTTGGACCTAAAAGGTGGTATGAACGTTATGATGGAAGTTTCCACGAAAGACGTTCTTAAAAATTTGGCAACAAATCCGAATGATCCGGAACTTACCAAATTGATTGATTTGGCTGAGAAGGATCATGCTGAAACTGGAGACAGATTTATTGATTGCTTCGAAAGAGTTGTCGATAAAGCTACTCAAAACTCTAAAATCGACCTTTCGGCATTTTTCAGAGTTAAGTTGAAAGAGCAGGGTATTACAGCCAATTCGACGAATGCGGATGTTATCAGGGCTATTCGCCAAGAGTGTACAGATGCATACGATAGAACTTTCCAGGTTTTGTCGAAACGTATTGATAAATTCGGAGTTGCACAACCGACTATTCAAAAGTTGGAAGCCACAGAACGAATTGCAATCGAATTGCCGGGTGTAAAGGATCCTCAGAGAGTAAGTAAATTGTTGGAGGGTTCTGCTCAACTTCAATTCTGGTTGGCAGGTGATTTGGCAAAAGTAAGTTCTGCTTTGGACGCAGCAGACAAATGGTTGGCAAGTGTTGAAGGTATGGAAGAAGATGTTGCTTTGGCTGCAGGTTCTGCAAGTGAGACAACTCAGTCTGTTACAACGGAGACAAAGCAACTTGCAAATGCTCAAGAGGAACACCCATTGTTCTCTAAGTTTGCTCATTTGAATAATGGAACTCTTCAAAGTTGTGTGGTAGGAACGGCAACAGCTGCGAACAGAGCTGAAATCGATAAATTATTGGCTAAAGCAGCAAAATTACTTCCTCAAGACGTTAAATTCTTATGGGGAGCTAAACCGATAGAAAAAACAAACGAGTACGAATTATACGTATTGCAATATACCAACAAAGCAAAGACTGCATTGTTGGATGGAGATGTAATCTCTGATGCAAAAAGTGATTTCAATCAACAAGGACAGCCTATCGTATCTATGGTAATGAAAGATGAGGCTGCACATAAGTGGGCGAAGATTACAGGAAGCAATGTTGGAAATTGCATAGCTATTGTGTTGGATAACGTTGTTTATTCTGCACCACGAGTAAACGATGAAATAACAGGAGTACGTTCTGAAATTTCCGGAAACTTCACCGTGGAAGAAGCAAAAGACTTGGCAAATATTTTGAAATCCGGTAAATTGACTGCTCCTGCTAAAATGGTACAAGAGTCAGTTGTCGGTCCGTCTTTGGGTGCTGAGTCAATACGTACAGGTTTGATTTCATTCATAGTTGCGTTTGCGTTGGTATTCATATATATGATATTCTTCTATAACATGGCCGGTATTGCAGCTTGTTGTGCTTTGCTTGTCAATCTGTTCTTCCTATTTGGAGTTTTGGCATCCATTGGAGCGGTCTTGACTTTGCCGGGAATAGCCGGAATAGTGCTTACAATGGCTATGGCGGTCGATGCTAACGTTATTATATATGAACGTATAAAAGAAGAGTTGCGTTCCGGTAAAAGTGTAGGTGCTGCAATTAAAGATGGTTATAAAGTTGCGTATTCAGCAATCATAGACGGAAACGTTACAACTTTGTTAACCGGTATTGTATTAGCATACTTTGGAAGCGGTCCTATTCAAGGTTTCGCTGTAACTTTGTGTATAGGTATTTTGACATCTTTGTTCTCAAGTATATTTGTATCTCGTTTAGTATTCGAGGCAATGTTGAGTAGCAAGAAAGGTCAAAAGAAAATTACGTTCTATAATAAACTTACGGAACATTTTCTTGAAAATCCTAAGGTTAACTTTGTTGGAACTCACAAAGGTCAGTTCATAGCGGCAATTGCAATGATTCTTATAGCAGTTGGTTCTTTGGCATTCAAAGGATTGGATTATGGTATAGATTTCTCCGGAGGTCGTACTTACGTTGTGAGATTTGATCAAGACGTTAATCCTGTTGATGTACGACATGAATTGCAAAAAGAGTTTGGAACAGCTCCGGAAGTTAAAACATTCGGTCCTGCTTATCAGGTTAAAATCACAACAGATTATAAGGTAAAGGAGGATAGTGAAGAAGTAAAACGAGAGGTTATAGAAAAACTTCATAAAGGAACCAAGAATTTCTTTACAGATAAAAATATTACTGTAGAGCAATTTGAATCGACAATGAAAAGTCCTTTAGGCATCATAAGTTCTGAAATAGTCGGACCAACGATGGCTGAAGATATTCAACGCTCTGCTGTTATCGCTGTCTTAATATCCTTAGTCCTTATATTTATTTATATAGGAGTGAGATTTAGAAAGTGGCAATACGGATTGGCAGGTTTGCTTTCGTTGTCGTTTGATGCACTTATAACAATAGGAGTATTCTCTTTGTTCAGTGGATTATTACCATTTAACTTGGAAGTAGACCAACAATTCATTGCAGCTATATTGACAGTTATCGGATACTCAATCAATGATACCGTGATTGTGTTTGACCGTGTCAGAGAAAATGTAAGATTGTATCCGAAGGCTGAGTATGGCAAAGTAATGAATGATGCGATGAATCAAACATTGAGTCGTACGTTCAATACTTTGGGATCAACTTTGTTAGTGTTGTTGATAGTGTTTATTTTCGGAGGAGAGGTATTGAGAGGCTTTGCATTTGCATTGTTTATCGGTGTTGCAGTTGGAGCATTTGCATCTTTGTGCGTTGCTTGTCCTGTTGCTTATGCCTTGATAACTCGTTCAGAGAAGAAAAAAGCATTAGTTAAGGAAGTGAAAAAATAAAAACATAAATCTTTACAAGAGAATGTGTTGAGTGTTCTCTTGTAAAGTTTTTTTGAAAAAAAGTTTGTAAGGAGTAATATTTAGCTTAAATTTGCCACTTTGTTTTTGGTATGAAAGTTATCATAATTCTGTTAATAGTGATTTTCGTTCTATATAGGAAAATCAGAAATCCGAAAGAAGTGGAATCAGGTAATGTTATCGATTCTGACTCTTCTGTTTCACAAGATTTTGAAACGGATGAATTGTCTTTTGAAGATAAAAAAATGGAATTTGATTCTGTCGTTGTGAAACAGGCAAAGGTTGAAACTTATGAAGAAAAAGAGCAAGTATCAGTAGAAGAGAATGATAGGAAATTTTCTTTGCGAGATGCCGTTATTTATTCGAGTATATTAGATAGACCTTACAAATAATAAAAGTGAAATTATAAATCAAGAAAATACATTAAAATGGGTATGTTGAGAAAATTATTCTTCACTCTCGGGTTGTTATTGACAACCAGTCTGATGTTGTATTCTCAGGGAGTACTGACAGGTACAATCACAGACGCATCAACGAAAGAGCCATTACCGTTTGTTAATGTCATTGTTGAGCAAAACGGTCAGCAAATGGGCGGATCGACAACTGACATCGATGGTAATTATCAGATTAAGCCGTTGGCACCTGGCGAATATGATATCAAGGCGTCTTTCATGGGGTACAAAACTGTACTAAAGACAGGTGTAAAAGTTAATGCTTCCGGTTTCTCAAGAGGAGGTAATATTGAGATGTCGCCAACTTCCGAAATGTTGGATGTTGTTGAGATCGTAGAGTATGCCATTCCTTTGTTGGAATCAGGAACATCCGAATCCGGTAAGCGTATTTCTGCTGAGGAGTTGGATAAAATGACAGCGAACTCAGTGGATGCTATTATCGCCAATGTCGGTGGTATTACTGACTCAGATGGTGGAGCAGGTAGTGCGCGTGGTGAAGGAAGTATGGTAACTTATGTAAATGGAGTTGCCAAAAAAGGTAGTGTTAATATTCCGAAAACAGCTATCGCCGAAATCCAAGTTATCTTGGGTGGTACACCTGCAAGTATAGGTGAAGCGATTGGAGGTAGTACTAACATTACATTGAAACCACCTCAAAATGAATTCCAAGGATTCTTGCAGTATCAAACTTCTGAATTTTTGGATACTCGTGGATACCACAGAGGAGATTTCTATTTTACAGGTCCGTTGTGGAAGAAGAAAGATGAATCTGGAGCTACAAACAGTGTTATCGGATATCGTTTGTCTGGATTTATTACTTATGCAGCCGATGCATATATCAGACCAAAGGACAGAAGATATTATATGATAAAGGATGATGTTTTGGAAAACCTAAAACAAAATCCGTTGGTTTATGATCCAAATACAGGTGCAGTAAATTATGCTGCAGAGTTCTTGACAATGCAAGATTTTGAAAGAGTCGGACGTAAACCTAATTTGTGGTCAAATTCAATATATGTAGAAGGAGGATTGGATTTCCGCTTCTCTAAGAATAGCTTGTTACAAATCAATGCAGAATATGTAACTGGTATAGGTATGAATGGAGGAGTTTCTTCTATGTTGATGAATAACTATAATAACTCAGAAAGTAAAAGCTACAGCTATCAAATAATGGGAGATTTTACTCAAAAATTCCCAACAGATAGTTCTTCATTAATACAAGATGTTATCTTTAACTTGACAGCATCTTATTCTAAAGAGTATGGTGAAGCATATAACAAGGATCATGGTGATGATTTCTTCCGTTATGGACATGTTGGAACTTTCCGTACACATAAGAGACCTATGTATGAGTTGACCAGAATGGACATAGATGGTGATGGTACAAAAGAATATGTTTACGAACACAATGGTTGGATGGATTATCAAGTTGATTACACTCCATCTGAATACAATCCTAGTTTGTCTGCATATACATCGCAATTGTTCTTCGATGAATCATTCAGCGAACTTCAACCATATTTGATAAACTATAATTACATCAGATCTTTCAATGGTTTGGTTAATGGTGATGGTCCGCAATCAGTTTATGGTATGTTTACAAACGTAGGTGTTGTTGGCTCATCTTATTCTAAATCAGAAGCACAGTACATATATGCTGCTGCGAGAGTTTCAGCTGATATCGGAAAACATTCTATCGAATTGGGATTCCAATATGACCAATCAATAAACAGAGGCTATTCTTTGGCAGCTTCAGCTTTGTGGACTATAATGAAGCAAGAAGCAAACCAACACTTGTTGTATAGAGATTTGGATAATCCAATTATAGATGAAAGCGGAATGTATCCTATAGTAACATACGATCGTAAGTATGATGCAGGTAGCCAAACTTTCTTTGATAAACAAATTCGTCAACATTTGGGATTGGCTATAGATGGTACTGAATATATCGATATTGATAGTTATGATCCATCAACATTCTCTTTGGATATGTTCTCTGCAGATGAGTTGTATAATACAGGAGGAAGCTCTTCATTGGTTAGCTATTATGGTTATGACCATAGAGGAAATAAAATCACAGGTAAACAATCATTGCAAGAATTCTTCAATGGAACAAATGGTCAAAGAAATATCGGTGCATGGGAGCCTATTTATGCAGCAGGTTACATTCAAGATAAGTTCTATTTCAATGATTTGATCTTCAACATAGGTGTTCGTGTGGATAGATTCGATGGAAACCAACAAGGTTTGAAAGACCCTTATTTGTTGTATTCTTCTTACACTGCAGGAGAACTAAGAGCAGCAGGAAGAGACATTGTATCTACTATCGGAGATGACTATATAGTATATGTTGATAAACTATCATCTAATTCTTCATTAGAAAATGTTGATATCAAAGGTTACCGTAACCAAAATGGTAATGTATGGTACAATGCAAATGGAGAGGTTGTTTCAAACCCTAATGACATTTCTGGTTCTTCAGGACAACCTTTGCCATTCAGAAAGGGTGAATTGTCTGAAACAGGTTTGCCAAGTGTAATATCTACAGATGCGTTCAAAGATTACGAACCTCAAATCGTAGTTATGCCTCGTATCGCGTTCTCTTTCCCTGTATCTGATAAGTCTGAGTTCAAGGCTTCTTATGATGTGATTGCAAGAAGACCAGGTGCTGGATATTGGCAAGCAGACTATGCAAGTTATCTATATATGGAAAAGATGGCAGGAGCTGCTTTGACGAACCCTAATTTGAAACCTGAAAAGATCACAAACTATGAGTTAGGATTCCAACAAGTGTTGTCTTCATCTTCAGCATTGGGTATTACAGCTTACTACAAGCAAACAAGAGATTTGATTGCCTTAGTTCAATATGTTGGTGCTGACCCTACAAACTTGTACTATTCTTATGACAACCAAGATTTCAGAACTACAAAAGGTTTCACTATCTCATACGATTTGAGACGTTCTAAGAATGTTAGAATCAATGCAAACTATACATTGCAATATGCAGAAGGTACAACAGGTCTTCCTTCTTCAACAATTGTTTCATTGATTAAAGCAGGTTATCCGAATATCAAGATGTTATTCCCTATCTCAGATGATAGAAGACATGAGTTTAAGGTGAACTTAGACTTCCGTTATTTGGGTGGTGACAAATACAACGGACCTGTGTCTTCAAGAGTTTCTGTTGATAAAGATGGTAATGAAGTTGTTAAGAACTTCCGTTGGTTGCAAAACTTTGGATTTAACGTAACAGGAGTTATTCAATCAGGTGCTCCATACACAAAATATCATAGCAACTTGCAACAAACTATCGTAGGTAGTTATCGTGGAGCTCGTTTGCCATGGTCATTCCGTGTTGACTTGAGCGTTGATAAATCTTACAATATCAATGTTGGTAAGAAGTTGACAGTATTGAATTTGTTTGCGAGAATAACCAACGTGTTCAATGTTAAGAACATCAGAGGTGTTTACGGAGTTACTGGAGACCCTGATGACAACGGATATTTGACAGACCCTGAAACACAAACCATCATTGCAGGTAAATTGAATGAGCAATCATACAGAGATTATTATGCAATGTATATGGATATGGCAAACTACTTCTATTCAACACCTAGAATGGTTTACTTGGGAGTGTCTTATCAGTTCTAAAATGTATAACGGAAAAATAGAAAACATATGAAATATATTAGCAGTAAAGTATCATTGTTATTGATGTGCTTGTTACTTGTCGGTGGCATCGCTCAAGCTGAGGCTGTTAAAGGAGTAAAACAAAAGCCGGCAAAGAAAGCAGAATTGGAAAGATGTCGTAGAGGACAAGGTTCTGCAGAATTGAACATAAACAATGTTCGAGCACGTATCAATACTTCAGGAAATATGTGGTATGATGGCTCTACAGCACGTTACTTTGTTCCAAAAGACGGTAACAGCACGGCCATGTATTGTGCAGCTTTGTGGATTGGTGGTATGGATGCCAACGATCAGTTGCGTGTTGCTGCGTTGAGATTCGGTCAAGATGGAGACGACTTTTGGCCGGGACCATTGACAGTTGACAGAAATGCATCAATTGACAAATCTGTTTGTGAAAAATGGGATAAGCATTTTATAATCACAAGATCAGAAGTTGAGTATTTTGTAGCAGGATTTGAATATGCTGCAGATAACAAAACAGTTATAGGTATAGATGCTTCAAGAGCAACAGATGCTATTAAAAATTGGCCTGCTCACGGGGATGTTTCTAAGAACCAATCTAAATTCTTGGCACCTTTCTTTGACCAAAATGGTAATGGTGTTTATGAATGGGAAGCGGGAGACTATCCTTATTATGACTTGTCAGGAGAGTTGTGTCCAGCAAAGATTAAAGCAGAATTGCCTGCTGGTTCAACTTACACACCAACTCCTACATTCGAATCTAATTTAGAAAATCCGAACTATGGAACTGGTGGATCATTGGAAGCATATGGTGGTTTGTTGGTTGACCAAGTTCTTAAGGGAGACCAAACTATTTGGTGGGTATTCAATGACAAAGGAAATGCTCACACTGAATCAAAATCAGAGAACCCAATCGGTCTTGAAATCAGAGCACAAGCGTTTGCGTTTACTATGAGTGATGAAATCAACAACATGACATTCTACTCATATGAAATTATCAACCGTTCTACTTTCGTATTGACAAATACTTATTTCTCTCAATGGGTTGACCCAGACTTGGGATATGCAGCTGATGACTTTGTTGGTTGTGATGTTGAGAGAGGTTTAGGATATTGCTATAACGGAAAGGCAACTGATGGTCCTGGAACAGGAGCATATGATGGAAACCCTCCTGCGATTGGAATCGACTTCTTCCAAGGACCATACATGGACCCTGACGGAAGAGATAACCCTAAAGTAGATACAAATGCGTTCATTGATTTCTATGGAGCGGCAGCATTGGATGCTTATAGAGACTCAGTAGGTAACATCAATCCAATATTGTTGTCAGATGATGCTTACAAATGGAAAAATGCATGGTATCCAAAATCAAAAGACCCTATCGATGCGTGTGCTATCAATGGTGTTAACTTTGGTAATGGTATTGTTGATGATGAACGTTTTGGTATGCGTAGATTTATCTACTATAACAATGACGGTACAGCAAACAACGGAGAACCTGATAAGGCTACGGACTATTACAACTATTTGAGAGGTATTTGGAGAGATGGTAAGAGAATGTGTTATGGTGGTGATGGTTACAATGCAGGTTCTGCAGGATATCAAGAAGGTATTTACTCTGACTTCATGTTCCCTGGTACATCTGATATTTGGGGATGGGGAACTGCTTCAAATGGAAACGAGAATGTAGGTAAGTCAACAGAATGGACAGAGCAAACAGCAGGAAACTCTGCAGATGACAGACGTTTCATGCAATCTGCAGGTCCGTTCACACTTCAACCAGGTGCAATCAACTATATTACAGTTGGTATTCCTTTTGCACAAGCAACAACAGGAGGTCCTGCCGCATCAGTTGAATTGTTGAGACAAATAGATGATAAATGTCAAGCATTGTTCGATAACTGCTTTAACGTATTGGAAGGACCTGATGCTCCACAAGTAGTAGTTCAAGAACTTGACAGACAAATCATACTTTACCTTACAAACGAAGCTGGTAACAATGTAAATGAGTCATTCAATGTTACTGATGTTACAATTCCACGTTCTTATACATTGAAAGGAGCTGATGGACAAGATAGTATAGAAATAGATTATGATAGAAACTACAGATTCGAAGGTTATCAAATCTTCCAAGTTAAGGATGAAAGCGTTTCTGTTGCAGATATCTATGACCAAGACAAATCTCGTTTGATAGCACAATGTGATATTGAAAACTACGATTCACTTCAAAACAATCAACCTATCGGAGAATTGGTTAACTGGACAAAAGTTAATGGTCGTTTGAGCTCTCAAGTTATGGTTAGCGGAGAAAACAAAGGAATCAGACACTCATTCCTTATCACAGAAGATAAGTTCTCTAATAACAATGACAAGAGAATTGTAAACAATCAAAAGTACTACTACATAGCAGTTGCATACGCTTACAACAACTATAAGCCTTATAACAACGAAGACCCTACTAAACTTGATGGTCAAAAAGAACCTTATTTGGCAAGTAGAAAAGTTGGCGGTGGTGGAGCAATCGAACCGGTTGTGGCAATTCCGCACATGACAAACTCTGAACAAAATGGTACTTTGCTTCAATCTACATACGGAATGTCTCCTGAAATTATCAGACTTGAAGGACAAGGTAATGGAGGAATGATTTTGAACTTTGACAAATCAACTCTTGCTCAATTGATGGGAGCACCGGGTGAAAACCCTACAGAAGGTATAGATGGAGTTGGTGGTAAATATAACAACTTTGTTGAAACACCTATGTACGCAACCAACTACGGGCCGTTGAACATTAAGATTGTAGATCCATTGAAACTTCGTACCGGTTCATATTTAATAAGAATTGAACCATCTGTATCCGGAGTAATGAACGAAAGTGATTGGGTATTGACTAATGCAGATCCAACTCAACCTGTTTACGATGATGTAATGGAAATACGTTCATCTCGTCCTATTGGTGAAATTAACGAGGAGATCTTATTTGAATTAGGTATATCAGTTCAATTGACCAACCCTAAAGCTGTCGCAAACAGTAATGCTGCGTCTATTTCTGGCAAAGAATCATTGGGTGGTGATTTGATAGAAGGATCATTGTTGGCATCATCTATCACCTTTGCAAATCCGGCTAAGACATGGTTAGGAGGAATTGCCGATAATGATGGAGCAGAAGGAACTGACTGGATCAGAGCCGGTGGAGTTATGGGAGCTGACGACCAAACACTACAAACTACTTGGTTAGACTACTATCATAAAGGAACTATGAACTCAAATGGTATGGCAATCAAATCACCAATGGATGCAAGATCAGAATATGAAAATTGCGTTGGTGGTTGGTGGGCACCATACAGATTGACTTCTGCAGCAAACCAACACATGCACCCTGCATTTGTAGAAGCTCATTTCTTTACAGCGGATGATGCTATGTTTGGAGCGGATTCAGCTTATTTGACTGATGCATCTAAGATTCCAAGTTTGATATGCAATGATATGAACAACTTAGCTTCTGTTGATATCGTGTTTACTAACGATACATCAAAATGGACAAGATGTCCTGTTATCGAAATGGGTATAGACCCTGTTTTGACAGAAGGTGGTGCTAAGAGATTTGCTCTAAGAAATCATCCATCAGTTGATAAAGAAGGTAATGAAATAACCGATGGTACTAAGGGTATGGGATGGTTCCCAGGATATGCTATCAATCTTGAAACAGGTGAAAGACTTAACTTGGTATTTGGTGAGAACTCTTCATTGGGACATCACAATGGACGTGACTTGTTGTGGAACCCATCACCGGTAGATGTAGACCAAGGAGGTGTAGTATTTGGAGGTATGCACTACATCTATGTATTGGGAACTTCTCAAGTTAAATATCTAAACAACGAAACTGTTACTCCTACTCGTTATGATGAAGGTGCATGGGCATATGAAATCTTAAGAAAGCTTGCAAATGTAACTGCATTGAACGGAAGTGGTATTGATGGAGAAAACAACCAAAGAGCTATCAAGGGAGCACATCAATTGTTCTCATCAGTTATGTGGGTAGGTATGCCGTTGGCAACTTGTTTCGAATATGGTAGTGCGAACGTAGAGCTTGAAAAGAAATCACAATCGTTGATTCCTACAGATGCGACTGTTTCGATAAGAGTAAGAAAGCCATACAATAAGAATTGGTCAAATTTGGGTGGCGGAGCAATGTCTGCTACACCGATGAATGATAACAATCCTATGTATCAATTCACAATCGATGGTGGATTGGCAACAATCATCGGACATAAAGAGACAGCTGAAAGTGCGTTGGATAACATTACAGTTGTACCAAACCCTTATTATGCTGCATCGTTGTACGAACGTGATCAAATCCAAAATCTTGTGAAGATAACCAATCTACCGCCTGATTGTTACATCACAATCTTCTCTGTAGACGGAACTGTTGTGAGAAAATTGAGAGGACCTTCAGCATCATTGGTTTCAGGAGGTGGTACTGCACTTACTTCTGTTGATTGGGATTTGAAGAACCACAAGGGATTACCAATATCCGGAGGTGTATATTTAATTCATATCAAAGCAGATGGCGTTGGTGAGAAATTGATTAAATGGTTTGGTGCACTAAGACCAGTAGATTTGAATTCATTCCAATAGTTTCAATAATCGACAACGTAAATAATTTATAAGATAAAGAGAATATGAAAAACATACATAGAATATTAACATGCGTTTTGTTTGGCATCTTATTGATGCCAAGCATGACGGCAAATGCAGGAAATGACGACAGACGTGGAACCTCCGGAGCTGCGGAACTCTTGATTAACCCTTGGGTAAGAAGTTCTGGTTGGGGTGGAGTAAACACTGCATGTGGTAGCGGAGTTGATGCTTTGTTCAGTAACGTTGCCGGATTGGCACATACCACAGGAACAGAGACAACTTTCGGATATACTTCTTGGTTGCAAAATTCAGGAGTAAGCAACATTGCGGTTGGTTTGGCACAAAGTTTGGGTGATTATGGTGTTTTGGGATTGTCGGTTAATTCAATGAACTTTGGAACTATTGAAAAGACGACAGTTGGTAGCCCTGAGATGGGAAACAACGGAACATTCAAGATCAGCATGATGAACATAGCAGTGTCTTATGCCAAAGCGTTCTCAAACACAATTTATGCCGGAGCTACACTTAAGATTGTAAACGAAGGTATCGATAACGTAACGGGAACAGGTGTTGCGATTGACGCTGGTGTTAAGTACATCACAGGAGACAACTATGAGTTGAAATTTGGTATTGCGTTGAAAAACTGGGGACCTTCAATGAGCTTCTCTGGTGACGGTTTGTCAACCAATGCTCTTTTCCAATATTCAAATCACTATCAAACATTGGAACAACGTTCTGCATCGTTTGAGTTGCCTTCAAGTTTGAATATTGGTATGTCTTATGACTTCTTGTTTGCAGAAAACAAGCACAGAGTAACTATAGCAGGTAACTTTGCATCTATGGCATTTGGAAGAGACCTTTATACAGCAGGTTTAGAATACGGATTCATGAAATACTTTATGTTGAGAGCATCTTACACATACGAAGAAGCCCTTACAGAAAGTATATTTGATGAAAACGGTTCAACCAGTTTGATGTCAGGTTTCGCATGTGGTGCATCGGTTGTAGCACCATTGTCAAAGGCTAAAAACGGTAAAAATGGTATAGATATATCATTTGATTACAGTTTCAGAGCTACAAAGGTTATGGGTGGTATTCACTCAATCGGAGCATCTTTAGCTTTGTAAGAGTAGCGTAACAAACGATATAAACAATAAAAATCGAAGACTGTTATAGAGCAGTCTTCGATTTATTTTTAGGAAATTAAATACGGTAAAAAACGAACAACTAATGGCAGAAATCAAATATTATTCAAAAGAAGGACTTCAAAAACTTAAAGACGAGTTGCACCACATGATAACAGTGGAACGTCCTGCCATATCTGCGGCTATTGCAGAGGCGAGAGACAAAGGCGATTTATCTGAAAATGCAGAGTATGATGCAGCGAAAGAAGCTCAAGGCTTGATGGAGGCTAAAATTGCCAAATTGCAGGCTCTTATAGCTAATGCACGCCTATTGGATGAGACCAAAATAGATACTTCAAAGGTGTTGTTGCTTTCAAAAGTAGAATTTATCAATTTGGCTTTGAAGAAAACTATGACTTACGAGATTGTTCCCGAGAGTGAAGCAAACATAAAAGTTGGCAAACTTTCGATTACCTCTCCAATAGCGAAAGGACTTTTAGGCAAAAAGGTTGGCGATATAGCAGAGATAGAAGTTCCTGCAGGTATAATGAAATTACAAATAACAAAAATAACAAGAGATTGATATGGCATCAATATTTTCCAAAATCATAAACGGAGAGATTCCTTCCTATAAAATAGCCGAGGATGACAAGTGTTATGCCTTTTTAGACATTTCACCATTGGCGGAAGGACATACTTTAGTCGTTCCAAAGCAAGAAATAGACTATATTTTCGACATAGATGACGAGTTGTTATCACATTTGCATGTTTTTTCCAAGAAGGTAGCCAAGGCAATCAAAGAAGCCATACCTTGTGAGAAAGTGGGAATGGCTGTAATCGGCTTGGACGTGAGACATGCTCACATTCATCTTGTTCCTTTGCAAGAAGTAGGAGATTTGAATTTTGCAAAAGAAAAATTAAAACTATCCGATGATAAAATGAAAGAAATAGCCGATAAAATCTCATCAAAAATTAATCTTAAAAAATAAAAAAATGAAAAGGATATTATCATTATTGATGGCATTTTTTATGCTATCCGGGCTACAAGCCCAAGATACGATAACCTTAGGAAACGGAACGGAGAGTACCAATAGCTCTGCTATTCCTGGTTATTTCGGTTTCCATCATTCTGCGAATTTGTTTACAGCCGATGAATTGCCTGCAGGTGGAGGAGTAATTACATCACTATCTATTGAAACAGCAGGTGTGACAACTGCAACAGGAAGAGACTTGAAGATCTACATGAAAGAGGTTGCAGATACAGCCTTGGCAACTTCTTTGACCTTTGCTTCATTATTGGAAGATGCTGTTTTGGTTTATGATGTAAACAATATCAATGTTGCATCTGATACATGGAATGAATTCTTGCTTGAAAGTCCGTTTGTATATACAGGTTCCGGAAATTTGTTGATTGTTTATGTTGGAACAGGTTGCTCAACATCCGGTGGCTGTATGGCAGCTTGTAAGTATAATCCGAGCATTCTTAATAAAGGATGGTTCAAAGGTTCTGACGGTTCTCCGATTGATTACAATTCTATTCAAAACGGAAATAATGCTTACAGAGCAAACACAAGATTTATTTATGAAGAATTGTCAGAGGATTTTTGTTTCCCTGTGACAGATCTTGCAATCACTGAAGTATTATCAAATTCTGTTGAATTGGAATGGGATTATGACACACCTTCTTCATTTGTATATGAGTTGAGACAAAGCAGTGAAGATTGGAATGATGAAAACGTAATCAGAGGTACGACAACTTCAACATCATTGACAATAAATGATTTGTTGCCTGCAACACCGTATGTTTTCAGAGTTATGTCTGATTGCGGAAGTGACTCAAGCACATACATGCAACTTTCATTCAATACGGCATGTGGCGAATATATTTCGGATTTGCCATACACAGAGTCATTCAATACAGGAAACATGAATTGTTGGACATCTTTGATTCAACAAGTCAGCTATGGTAATGTGGTTGGTCCTGTTTTGGAGAATATATCAGGTGATTATATCTGTACCTTTGAATCAGGAGAAGCTATGATCGCATTGAATTCTTTGTTCGAAGAGCCAATCAATAATCTGAGAGTTATTTATCGTGGACAAACTCAAGGATTTTATAATCCGGATACAATAGTAGTCGGATTGGTAACCGACTTGACAAATCCTACTACGTTTATCCCTGCAGGCACAATGATTCTCGATGATTCCTATGTTTGGTATGAAAAAATAGTTGATTTTGCCAATGTTCCTGTTGTAGATGAAATCGATTATCATTTAGCATTCAGGGTAGTAGGTGATAGTTATACTACCATATATTTAGATGATATTGAAGTAGGTCTTATTCCGTCATGCCCTTCACCTGATAAGAACAGTGTTGTTGTTACCTCGGGAAGTACGAGTGCAACAGTTACTTGGACCGATGAAAATTACGAACACGAAGCATGGGTTGTTTATTACAGAGAAGCAGAATCCGGTGATACATGGTCAACAACAGCAGTCTCAGAACAAACAGCCGTAATTGATGAATTGGAACCGGAAACAACTTATGAATTGTTTGTGGTAACCGATTGTGGAGATGGCGATGACTCAGACAGAACCCATATGGTTGAATTCACAACAACAACACTTCCTGTTGAACTTCCGTATTACCAAGACTTTGAAAATATTGAAGGAAATACAGGAATAAGAATAACTAATTTGAGTGGAAATAACACTTGGGCTATCGGAAGTGCAACAGCCTTTATAGAAGAAGGTGAAACCGGTAGTTCTATATATGTAACAAATGACGGAGGAGTGTCGAATCAATATTCAAGTTCTAACACTAATACTTTGGCATCGATAATTGTTGATTTTGCAGAAGTAGGTGATTATATTTTGGAATTTGATTACAAAGGTAAGGGAGAAGGATCTTACAATATTTATGATTATTGTCAGGTTTATTTTGTAGATGCTTCACTACCGATTTCCCAATATGCAAACGGAACAGCAATAACCAACAAATTGGTAAACATAAACAATTGGACGCATTACTCTTATGTGTTCCCGCAAGAATTGATTGGGACAACCCAGAACATCGTTTTTGCATGGAGGGACGATGGTAGCGCTTCTTATGGTCCCCCTGCTGCAATCGATAACATAAGTATTAGAAAAACCGCATGTGCATCACCTGAAGATATTATTGTTACAGGAATAACAGAAAGTTCTGCTGAAATAGCATGGGCAGGAACAGCAGATTCTTATAACATTAGCTATTATAATGCAGCAACTCCTGACAATGTATTGACTGAAACTGTGACTACAAATAGCATAATATTGACAGAATTGACTCATTCGTCAGAATACATATTTACTATCTTTGCCCTATGTGATCAAGATACATCTCTAACCTCAGAACCAATAAACTTTAACACTCAATGCGGACCTGTGACAGATGATATTTGGTTTGAGGATTTCGAGTCGGTACATGCTAACGAGAATGCGGCTAATGACTTATTCAGATGTTGGAATGTTTTGAATTCGTTCACTGCAAACAACGGAACATTCCCAAGAATATATTGGGAAGGTTATTCTCCGGCAGCTTATTCCGGAGCAGTGACTGTCGAATTCAAAGGTCCGGGCATGTTGGCTTTGCCTGAATTTGAAAGAGATTTGAATACATTGAGATTTTCATTCTATTCGACAACCACTGCTTCAACAATAGAAGGTGCCGGTACAATGGAGGTTGGTATAATAACAGACTTGGATGACACATCTTCTTTTGTAGCGTTGACAACCGTTACACCTGTTGGTCTGAATCGTTCTTCCTCTGTTATGGTAGGACCATTTGATTTTGATGAATTCGAGGAAACGGAAGGAAGAATTGCATTACGTTACACTCCTATTGAGAATGGAAATGGTGTCTCTTGGAATCTTGATGATTTTAAGGTTATTCCAATTCCTTCTTGTCCTGCTCCAACGGGAGTAATAATATCAGATATAACCGATAATCAAGCAATCGTTTCATGGACAGACGAAAATGCCGAACATACAGCATGGTTGGTGTATTATAAAGCAGACAACGAAGCCGAATACACAGAAGTTCAAGCGACAGATCAAACAATAACCCTGACAAACTTGCTTCCTACTACTCAATATTCTGTGTATGTTAAAACAGATTGCGGAACTCCGGATAATGTTGACAGAACAGACATATTCACATTCAGAACCACTGCAACTCCTATTTCAGATTTTCCATATTATCAAGACTTTGAGGATTTGGAAAGCAATCCATCTCATTTGGAATTCAAGAATGAATATACCAATAAGTGGGTTGTAGGTTCTGCGATAGGTCATGCGACAGAAGATGATCCGACACAAACTCTTTCATCTTTGTATATATCAAATGATAATGGAGCAAACAATAACTATAGCACGAATTCAATTTCATATGCAAGTGCTGTAATGCCGGTATTGTTTGGTGGCGACTCTGAATACACCTTATCATTCGATTACAAAGTTATTGGAGAGAACAATTATGACTATTTGAAAGTCTTTATCTGCAACAGCACGGTGGTTATACCTGCAAATGGAGAACCAACAGGAGAAGGAGTTGTTCAATTGATGGATAAAACATCGAGTGTGCAAAATTGGACAACGGTATCTTTTCCTTTGGCAGGAGTATCCAACAGCATGAAACAAATAGTATTTTATTGGAAGAATGATGGTACCTCGGGAGAGAATCCGCCTGCGGCAATTGATAACATCGAAATAGTCGGATTAAATTGCGGAAGACCTGTTCAACTTACCAAAAGTGCTGTTACAGCCAATGAAGTTACATTGAGTTGGACCGAAACAGGCAATGCAACACAGTGGATGATATATTATAAATCTGAAAATGACACAGAATATTCGTCAATACTTACAGATGAGAACCCGCACATACTTACAGATCTTGAGCCTGCGACAACATACGAAGTTTATGTTAAGGCAGTTTGTGAAAATGAAGAATCAGGAGAATCCGATCATATAACTATCGTAACAGCATGCGAAACAATTTCAGACTTCCCTTATGTAGAAAGCTTTGAAACAAATTCTGTTGTTTGTTGGAGTGCTGAATTGTTGTCCGGATATTCAAATTGGGGAAACAGTACATATTTGGGAGCAGTTAATGCTTACGAAGGAATGAAAATGATGAAGGTTAATTACACATCAGGTAGTGCAAGACTGACTTCTCCTATATTTGACTTGACATCAATGGAAAGTCCATATTTGAAATTCGCACATGTAATTCCTCCTTACTCAAATGTAAGTGAAGATTTGAAAGTACAATATAGAACGAATGCAGAAGAAGAATGGATAGATCTAATGACTATTGCAACTCCTCATCAAAATTGGGTCATCGATTCTGTGTTGTTGCCTAATCCAAGTGATACATACCAATTCGCATTTCTTGTTATAGGTCATAATGGTAACGGAGCGGGAATTGATTTGGTTGAAATATACGATACCAACGGAGAAATTACAGACCCGGATCCTGAACCATGCGACGCTCCGACAGAACTTGCGGCAAGCAATATCACACAAACAACAGCAGAAATCAGCTGGAACGGTACAGCAACAAGCTATGAGTTCAAGCTAAACGGCGGCACGGCAGAAGCACTTACAGCAACAACAAAAGCATTGACAGGTTTGACAGCAAACACTCAATACACCGTTGAAGTAAGATCAGTATGCGACGACCAAACATCAGATTGGGTTACAACAACATTCACAACCCTTGAAGAAGAAACCCCAGAAATCATTGCACCTGTTGCAACCACTCTTGCAGCAACCGAAATCACACACGAAAGTGCAGTATTGAATGGAACAATCACAGCAGGCAGTGAAGAAATCACAGCACAAGGATTCATGTACAAAGCAACTGCAGCAGCAGATTGGACAACTGTTAACGCAACAGGAACAACAATCACTGCAACGCTTACAGCTTTGACTGCTGAAACCGAATACACATTCAAGGCATTTGCAACTACAGCCACAGGTACTGTTGAAGGCGAAACAATGACCTTTACCACAACTGCGGCACCAATAGTTGTAACACCGCCAACAGTAGTTACCCTTGCAGCAACCGAAATCACCAATGCGACAGCAACTTTGAACGGAACCATTACAGCAGGCAGTGAAGAAATC